>NZ_JAAORA010000002.1 GCF_011601315.1 Candidatus Chlorobium masyuteum
CACGGATGAGCTGGTCGATCAGTGCCTTCTGGCTGTCGGGAATCTGTTCTTGCTTTTTGGCCATAGCTTTTCTCCTTTTGTAATGATAGGAAACTATGACCGTTTACACACTTTATCTTACAGACTCTTATTGCCGCAACCACACGTTGTTTTGGGCTGGAGCTATTGACTCGGGACCAGCATCTTTTATCGGTTTTAAGTAAGCGCTCTGCCCCTCAGACGCGCAATAAATAGTGCGCCATTCCTCTTATCCTTGTTTTACACTCCTGCCATAAAGGTGTTCAAGTATGTTTGAGTTTTTGTTTTTTGTTACCGCTTTCCTTTCGGAAATAGCAGGAACGATTGGCGGGTTCGGCTCGTCGGTGTTTTTTGTTCCGCTTGCAGGACTTTTTTTCAATATCCATACCGTGCTTGCTTTGACAAGCATTCTGCATGTGTTCAGCAACTCGTCAAAGCTGCTGCTGTTTCGTCGTCATATTGATTTCAGGCTGGTTCTGCTTATGGGTATTCCCAGTATCCTGCTGGTGATTGTCGGCGCCTATCTCAGTACCCAGCTCGATGTGCAATATGTCGAGCTGGCCATGAGCATATTTCTTATCGCGTTCAGCCTGCTGCTCTATCTTTTTCCTCATATCGCCTTGCCACCCAGCAAGCCCAATGCCGTGATAGGAGGTGGCATAGCGGGGTTTCTGGCAGGACTTATCGGGACGGGTGGCGCCATAAGAGGACTGGTGCTGGCGGCATTCAACCTTGAGAAAGGCATCTTCATTGCCACCTCTGCGGCGATTGACTTTGGGGTGGATATCAGCCGGATGGTAATCTATTTAAACCACAGCTCCCTTGAGCTGAAGTACTTTTTCTACATTCCCGGTCTGATTATAATTGCCTTTGCCGGTTCATGGGTCGGAAAATGGCTGCTTGAGAGAATTCCGCAGGAAAAATTCAGGAAGCTTGTTCTGGTGCTCATTTTTCTGATTGGTATCACCACGCTGGTTCAATACGCAAGGGCTGTGACCCCGAAAAACCTGAACCCTGCCCAGGTTGTCAATTACAAGCGCTGAATTATCCGGCAGATCTCTACGGTTGGCAATCTATTGTAAAAGCTTTACCATAATGGAGGCGAATCAGCAGGATTCCCCATATTTAATTCAAACACAATCGGGAGCATAGGGATGATTCCAGAGAAATTAACGGAAGTATTGAAGCATGACGGAGTGGTTGCGATTGCAACTCTGGGGCAGGATGGCCCTCATATGGTCAATACCTGGAACAGTTATGTACGAATTACCGAAGCAGAGCGCATTCTGATTCCAGTCGGCTACATGCAACATACGGAAGCGAACATTGCGTTTAACAATCAGGTGTTGATTACACTCGGCAGCCGCAAGGTCGCAGGAAATATGGGGCCTGGCACCGGATTTTTGATTAAAGGCACGGCGAGCATAGAGACCTCCGGGCCTGATTTTGATGCAACCCACGCTAAATTTGCATGGGCACGTGCCGTCATGGCTGTAACGGCCAGCTCCATTGAACAGACCTTGTAGGACACCGCAATAAATCTCTTCTCTCTGCGCGGACGGAGCCCCGTCCGCCTCGCACCCTAACCGCTCACGACAATTAATTGAAATATCTATCAATAAATGCATCTATTAATTCGTCAAAAATTGATATAAATATCTATATTTGTTCTTTATATCGCCACTGATTGCGATTTATGATATAAGGAAAAGCGGAGATTCGTGATGAAGATTGAAGGCTTGTTGAGTGATGAGGCGATTCTGGGAGAGCTGGGCAAGCGATTGGCTCAGCGGCGGCTGGAACTTCAGCTTACCCAGGAGATGCTTGCGGAGCAGGCGGGAGTATCGAAGCGGACCGTGGAACGTGTCGAGGCTGGAGCTACGGCGCAGATGTCGACCATGATCCGGATTCTTCGGGTATTGGGGCTGCTTGATCGGATGGAAGCATTGGTGCCCGAGTCCGGAGCGCGTCCGATGGATCTGCTCAGGCTCAAAGGCAAGGCGCGAAAGCGAGCCAGTGGCAGGAGAAAACCAACCGATGAAAAGCCCTGGACGTGGGGTGACGAAGCATGAGCACGACAGCAATGGTAAACCTTTGGGGACGCACGATCGGTGCGGTGTCGCTGGACGACAATGCTGCGACAGCCTCCTTTGAATATGATCCGGCTTTCATCAGCAGCGGTATTGAGGTGGCCCCGCTGATGATGCCGCTATCAGGCAGGCTATACTCCTTCCCATCGCTGCAACGGGAAACCTTCCATGCTCTTCCGGGGCTTTTGGCGGATTCACTGCCGGATCGGTTTGGCAGTGCGTTGATTGATGCCTGGCTTGCCCGTTCCGGACGTATGCCGGAGTCGTTCAATGCGGTGGAGCGCCTTTGTTACATCGGTTCGCGCGGCATGGGTGCGCTGGAGTATGCTCCGGCAATCCGATTGGGTGCACCCGCATCTTCCCGTGTTGAGGTTGACAAGCTGGTAGCGTTGGCGTCAGAGGTTTTGACCCATCGTGACAACCTGGAGGTCTGGTTCCACGAGGAGGGAAGGCAAACAGCTCTACGGGATATTTTGCGGGTCGGCACTTCGGCTGGCGGTGCGCGGGCCAAGGCGGTGATTGCCTGGAATCCGGAAACGAACGAAGTTCGTTCAGGTCAGGTGCAGGCTGGCAGTGGATTTGAGTACTGGCTGATGAAGTTCGACGGTGTCAGCGGAAACAGGGATAAGGAGCTGGACGACCCGAAGGGTTACGGCGCAATCGAGTATGCCTATTACAGGATGGCGGTGGATGCGGGAATTGCCATGACTCCGTGCCGCCTTTTCGAGGAGAACGGACGCCGCCACTTCATGACGAAACGGTTCGACCGGCAGGAAGGCGGAGGCAAGCTGCACATGCAGTCACTTTGCGGCATGGCGCATTTTGATTTCAATCAGGCGGGAGCATACGGCTACGAGCAGGCGTTGCAGGTAATCCGCCGACTGGGGTTGCCGATGGCGGCCATTGAGGAGCAGTTCCGGCGGATGGTTTTCAATATTGTGGCCCGTAATCAGGATGACCACGTAAAGAACATTGCCTTTCTGATGGACAAGAGTGGAAAGTGGTCGCTCTCTCCCGCTTTCGACATGACCTACAGCTATCAGCCGGGCGGTAAATGGACATCAACTCATCAGATGACGATGCAAGGCAAGCGGAGTGGCTTTACCCTGGAGGATTTCAAAGCGTGTTCAAAGAGTGCTTCCATGAAGCGCGGGCGAGCAGAAACGATTATTGATGAGGTGATGAAGGTCGTCTCCCGATGGAGGGAGTATGCGGAGGAGTCGCGCGTGAGTCCGTCGCAACGTGATAAAATAGAGGCTGCCCTGAGAGTGGAGCCCTTTAAATAAACCCGGATATTAAAATTGCCTTGTATTTTAAAGCAAGGCTTTATCAGCGGTTGACAACCTCGATTTTTACTTTGGCGGTACCCTTGTCATAAAAACCGAGCCTTTTGGCCGCTTCAGCACTCAGATCGATAATCCGGTCACCGACAAACGGGCCGCGGTCATTGACCCTGACTACAATCGAAGCATTGGTTTCAAGGTTGGTTACCTTTACCAGAGCAGGCAGGGGAAGATATTTGTGTGCGGCACTTGGTTTTGAAGGGTCAAATATTTCGCCGTATGCGGTCGGCTGTCCATTATGCTGCCTCAGGGTTTCATGACCATACCATGAAGCCAAACCTGTCTCCTCGTAGGAGTTCGCCTCTTCATAGCTCATTGGGACATAAACCTTGCCGTTGATGACGTAGGGGGTGTTTTTCAGTTTTCCTGTCCGGTAGGCCTCTTCAGGTGAAATCCCGCCTATATATGAGGATCGGGAAGAGGTACATGAACTGAGTGCCAGAGGCAGCAGCAGGCATCCGGCCAGAAATAATTTGCGCATTGAATCGTTCATGGATGTCGCCTTTTATGGTGCCTTTTATTTTAATAAATGTCAATTTACGCTTATTCTTCCTCTATTGACACTATTTTTAACTTTCCGGTATTGAGCCTTAAAGGTTTTTGCAGTTGGAAAGAGAGACTTTACCCCGTGTGAACATGGTTGCAGAACCTGAGGCCCGCAGTCCTTTCGGCGTTTTAATCATACATGGTTTTACCGCAACACTTGAGAGTGTGGAGGCGTTGCGCAAGCCCTTGCAGGAAATGGGTATCCCTTTCTGCATGCCATTGCTTGCCGGGCATGGGGCCACGTCTCCCGATGCACTTGATGGCGTAGGATGGGAGGCATGGCTTAAGGATGCAGAGCTGGCGTTTAAGGATTTCTCGCTGGAGGTGGAGCGGGTTATCGTGATCGGGCACAGTATGGGTGCACTGCTTGCCCTTAATCTTGCGGTACGCTACCCGAAACAGGTTGATTCTCTTATCCTTGCAACACCGGCACTCAGGCTTGTCTCTCTGCTTGCACCTGGCAGACCGCTTCATTTTGCAGCTCGGCTTGTCAGTATGATGATCAAAAAGTGGGATCTGAAAAGTGATTTGCAGGAGTTGCGGCCTCAGTGCCTGGCTCCCCATTACGCCTGGGTTCCGACCAATGCTATTCTCTCCCTGTTTGATCTGATCCGGACTACCGAGAGGCTGCTTGATCAAGTCAACGTACCTTTCATGATTCTGCATAACAGAAAGGAGGCAACCGTGCTTCCAAATAGCGCAACCCTGCTCTGCAATCGGGCGGCAACGTCTCCGGAGGAGCGCTCAATTGTCTGGTTTGAACGTTCCGGACACCAGATTTTCTGTGATTGTGAACGTGATAAAGCGGTTCGCACTATCATGACGTATATAGCAGACAGAACCGGT
This sequence comes from Candidatus Chlorobium masyuteum, assembly GCF_011601315.1. NCBI lineage: Bacteria > Pseudomonadati > Chlorobiota > Chlorobiia > Chlorobiales > Chlorobiaceae > Chlorobium > Candidatus Chlorobium masyuteum. The sequence continues at coordinate 4,844 of NZ_JAAORA010000002.1, forward strand.
CGAAAGGAGTAAGCTTTTGAACGGCTCTTTGCGATTCATGCGCGTCATGTTGAAGAATGCAGGTTACGGTTTTATATTCCTGAACGGAGCGTTCATTATTCTCTTGCACCTAAAACCAAACAGAAATGAATACGTTTATCTGCAGAGCGGTTTCCACCTCTCTCCTGCTCTTTTCAATGCTGTTTCACGCTCTGCCGCTGAAGGCGAGTGCTCCTGACGGCTCACCGGAAAGCGGGAAAAAACCGGCGGTTGTGCTCAACGAACTTGGCTTCGCTTCAGGGTATGTGTGGGGTTCGCTGAACAGAAAAGCGGATAACTTTACCGTGTATCCGCTCATTGCACGAGTTGGATTCAATATGAACCGATTGCTGGGTATTGAGGGCGCAAAGAGCACCCTGCAGCTGGCACTTGAGCCGCAGGTGAATCTGATTTCCGGTCCGCAGGATGGTGTGGAAGCCGGTTGCGGTATCGGTCTGCGCTATTTCCGCAAACTCGCCTCTCCGGTGGATCTTTTTTTTGAGGCAAGCTTTGCGCCCATGTTTTTAAGTGTTGATTCGATAGAGCAGGGCAAAGCCGGGTTTAACTTTCTTGATCATTTCGGTTCAGGCCTTCAATACCGGGTATCGGACAAAACGGCGTTTTTTGGCGGCTACCGCTGGCGTCACATCTCTCACGCAGGTCTTGTTGACCGCTCGAATATGGGCATAAACTCCAACGCCATTATCGCCGGGGTTTCATGGCTCTATTAATAGAGGTGTCCTAATGTTCCGCAACTTGTTTGCTATGAAAAAAGATCGGCATCATGCGGGTTATTGACCTCTCGCATACCATAGAGCCCGGAATGCCGGTTTATCCGGGGACGCCCGAACCGGAATTTCAGCCGCTTGCAACGCTTGATAAAGAGGGCTTTTCCGAGCAGCTTATCACACTCTCCTCCCATACCGGCACCCATATCGACCTCCCCTCCCATATTCTTTCCGAAATGACAAGACCCGATGTTTTTGCGGTTGAACAATTTGCCGGAAAAGGTGTCGTCATGGATGTTCGCGATGCCGCCGGAGGGGTTATCAGCAAAGAGCAGCTCAAACCGTTCTCTGCATTGATTGGTTCGTGTGACTTTCTCCTGCTCTCTTCCGGATGGAGCGAAAACTGGGGTCGGCCGGATTATTTTAAAGGATATCCGGCGCTCTCGGTTGAAGCCGCACACTGGCTCACAGAGTTTGATCTGAAAGGGATCGGGGTGGATATGATCTCTGTGGATCTTCCGGATTCAGTTGATCTCCCTGTTCACAGAAGAGTGCTCGGGAAAGGGATTGTGCTCATCGAGAATCTGACTGCACTGTCGTCACTTCCCGATTCTCCCTTCACTTTTTGCGCTTTTCCGCTGAAAATAGCCGGAGCTGAGGCTTCACCGATCCGTGCGGTTGCCCTTGTTGGATAAAAGGGGTCAGCAAAGATTATTTAATTGGAAGTTAATTGAGAGGGCGTTACCTTTGAGTACACAGGATTTAATCCACTGTTCTTTATCATCGCAATAACTACGGTTCGTAATTCGTACCACTACTATGCTCATGTACTCTTCGATTACCAGAAAAGTGCTTATGGCGCTTGCGGGGCTTTTTCTGGTTACCTTCCTCCTCGTGCATCTCGGTATCAATCTTTTGCTGCTGAAATCCGATGGAGGCGCTTCGTTTACTGAAGCGGCAACCTTTATGGCTACCAATCCGATCATAAAGGTATTTGAAATTGTTCTTTTTGCAGGCTTTCTGCTTCACATCTTCTTCGGTATGCTGGTCTCCGGCCAGAACCGCGCTGCACGCACGACCCGCTATGAGTGTGCCAACGCTTCGGACACCTCCTTTTTTTCAAAGTACATGTTCCACACCGGCATTATTGTACTCATCTTCCTGCTTCTTCACTTTATAGATTTCTACTTTATCAAGACAGGTCTTGTCGCCCCGCCTCCCGGCATCGAACGGCACGACTTCTATCATCGCGCACTGCTGCTCTTCTCATCGCCCTGGTACTCCCTGATCTATATTGCCGGTTTTGTTTCTCTCGGCATCCATCTCAACCATGCAATACAGTCGGCATTTCAGACCCTTGGATGGAACCACAGCCGCTATATGGGAGCAGTCAAGCTTGCAAGTACGATCTACTCGGTATGCATTGCAGCAGGATTCAGCCTTGTTCCGGTCTACCTCCTGTTAATCAAGTAAACAAGAGCAGCTAACTGTGTTATTTACCGAAAACAACACTCACTACACGTTTCAATGACACGCCTCAACGCCAGAATCCCTGAAGGGCCGGTGGCAGACAAATGGACCGCCTACAAATCGGGATGCAAGCTGGTAAACCCCAACAATAAACGCAAACTTGACATCATCGTGGTTGGTACCGGTCTTGCCGGGGCCTCTGCAGCCGCCTCTCTCGGAGAGCTTGGCTACAATGTCAAGGCATTCTGCTATCAGGATACACCGCGCCGTGCTCACAGCATCGCTGCACAGGGTGGAATCAATGCCGCAAAGAACTATGCCAACGACGGTGACAGTGCCTACCGGCTTTTTTATGACACCATCAAAGGCGGCGATTACCGGGCACGTGAAGCCAATGTGTACCGTCTTGCTGAAGTCAGCAACCAGATTATCGACCTCTGTGTTGCCCAGGGGGTCCCATTTGCCAGGGAGTATGGCGGGCTTCTGACAAACCGCTCTTTCGGGGGTGCACAGGTATCAAGAACCTTCTTTGCGAGGGGCCAGACAGGCCAGCAGTTGCTGCTCGGGGCCTATGGTGCCTTAAGCCGTCAGATCGCCGCAGGTACCGTTACGCTCTACAATCGGCGCGATATGCTTGACCTGGTGCTTGTTGACGGAAAGGCGCGGGGAATCATTACCCGGAATCTGGTTACCGGCGAGATTGAGCGTCACGCCGCACATGCGGTTGTGCTGGCAAGCGGCGGGTATGGCAATGTTTTTTACCTCTCCACCAATGCCATGGGTTCCAATGTGACTCCGGCATGGTGTGCCTACAAGCGGGGGGCTTTTATGGCCAACCCGGCCTTTACACAGATTCATCCCACCTGTATTCCGGTGCACGGCGACTTTCAGTCAAAGCTGACCCTGATGAGTGAAAGCCTGCGCAACGATGGAAGGATCTGGGTGCCGAAAAAATTAAAGGATGTGGAGCGGCTGCGCCATAAGGATATCAAACCATCCGATATCGCCGAGGAGGATCGGGACTACTATCTTGAGCGCCGTTACCCTGCTTTCGGAAATCTTGTTCCGAGGGATGTCGCATCAAGGGCGGCCAAAGAGCGGTGTGACGCCGGATATGGTGTCGGCTCTACAGGAATGGCGGTATATCTGGACTTTGCCGATGCCATCAAGCGCAAGGGGCATGATACCATTGATGCTTTATACGGCAACCTCTTCCAGATGTACGAGCAGATTGTTGCTGAATCACCCTATGAAACCGCGATGATGATCTATCCGGCGGTGCACTATACCATGGGAGGTCTATGGGTTGATTACGAGCTGATGACGACCATTCCGGGACTCTTTGCTGCCGGGGAGTGCAATTTTTCCGACCATGGAGCCAACCGTCTCGGGGCATCTGCGCTTATGCAGGGGCTTGCCGACGGGTACTTTGTGCTGCCCTATACGATAGGCAACTATCTTGCATCTGAGATTCATACACCGCGGTTTGATCCTGCCGCTTCCGAATTCACTGCCGCCGCAGAGGGGGTTGCTGACCGCCTGAAGCAACTCCATAACAACAAGGGCAAGGAGTCGGTTGATCACTTCCATCGCCGCCTCGGCAAGATCATGTGGGAGTATTGCGGGATGGCCAGAAATGAGGCGGGTCTTACCGAAGCCCTCTATCTCATTACCGAGCTGAAGAGGGAGTATGCCCGGGGAGTAAAGGTGTCGGGAGGTCTGGATGAATATAATCCTGAACTTGAGAAGGCCTGCCGGGTTGCTGACTTTATCGAACTCGGCGAACTCATGGTACGCGACGCCCTGCAGCGAAAAGAGTCTTGCGGGGGTCATTTCAGGGAAGAGTACCAGACCAGTGATGGTGAAGCTTTGCGCGACGATGAGAAGTTCGCATTTGTCGGCGCATGGCAATACACCGGCCGTGATGCAGTGCTGCACAGGGAGGAACTTCAATTCAACGAGATCAAGCTCTCCCAGCGGAGCTATAAATAGAGGATAATATGAATTTTACGCTGAAGATCTGGCGCCAGAAAAATGCGGAGGCCAAAGGCGGTATGGTTTCCTACGAGGTATCAGGGATCTCTTCCGACAGCTCATTTTTTGAAATGCTTGATATCCTCAACCAGCAGCTTATTGAGAGCGGTGGTGATCCGGTCTCCTTTGACCACGACTGCCGGGAGGGTATATGCGGTACATGCAGCCTCTATATAAACGGGAGGCCTCACGGGCCGGTCAAGGGGGTAACCACCTGCCAGCTTCATATGCGCTCTTTCAGGGACGGGGAGACTATCCATATCGAACCATGGCGGGCAAAGGCTTTTCCGGTCATCCGCGATCTCATTGTTGACAGAAGTGCGTTTGATAAAGTGATCCAGGCTGGCGGTTATGTATCGGTTAATAGCGGAGGTGTGCCTGACGCCAATACCATTCCTGTCGAGAAATCGAAATCCGATGCGGCCTTTGATGCCGCCGCCTGCATCGGCTGCGGGGCCTGTGTGGCCGCCTGTTCCAACGCTGCCGCCATGCTCTTTATCGGCGCAAAGGTCTCTCATCTCGCTCTTTTGCCGCAGGGGCGTATAGAGACTGAAAAGCGGGTGCAGAAGATGGTAGCCTGTATGGATCAGCTTGGTTTCGGCAACTGCAGCAACACCTATGCCTGTGAAGCGGAGTGCCCGAAAGGAATTTCCGTAGTCAATATTGCCCGCATGAACCGGGGGTTTCTCAAGGCGAAACTCATGTCGGACAAGGAGAAGGAAATTCGCGATTCCATGTAAGGGCGCGAGTTGTTTTGAGAGGGAATGTTTTTGTTCTGCAGGATGTTGTTTTCAATGATCTTGTGCTTCCATTCAGGGAACCTCTCAACGAAGGAGCTCAGTTGCCATGAAAAAACACACCGGTTTATGGATTGATCACAAAGAGGCGCTTCTGGTTTCAATAGAAGGCGAGAGTTTGGTTGTTCAGCGTGTTCCGTCCGAAGCGGAAAGTCATTTCCGGCCTTCAGGGGGCTGGAAATCGAGCGGAACGTCGGTTGCGCAGTCAATTTCAAAAGAGCAGACCGCTGACGAGAGCCGAAAACACCAGTATCAGGCATTTTATAAAAAAGTGATGGCTCTGCTCGGTGATTCTTCGGGTATTGCTCTTTTCGGTCCCGGTGAAGCAAAGATTGAGCTTGCCAAGGCGATCAGCAAGGTCGGCTCACTGCATGAAAAAGTCAAGGCGGTTGAAGCCTGTGACCGTATGACCGAGAAGCAGTTTATAGCAAAAGTCAAATCGTTTTTTGTTATCTGAATCCGTATCTGCCTGCTTGCCGGCAGCCCTGGTTAAGGCTGCCGGTCCATTATTCTCCCTGTTGAATCGCTGCTTCTCTCCGCTTTTCCGGCAATCTCTTTTTTTTCGACACACGGTTGAGTGACTCCGGAGATCAACAACATCCGCGAATTTCCTGATGATTATCTCATGCTCAGGCTTCAGCGGTGCGAATGCAAGAATCTTTTACCGTATTTTCCGGTTAATACTTATAATTCATGGAGGTACACTGTGGAAACGGATTTTATTCAGGGGAATTTTGCATGTTGCTGGCTCCTGTTTGGAAATTGCAGTTTAAACGTGTAGATGATAAGCTTGATGTAATGCCTCTATTGCAAGAACAGAACTCTCCGGGGCGATTCCGTCTGTTGGTGGACGGGTGCTTTAGCTGAATTTTTTTCTCTTCCCGGAATGTTCAAAAATGAATTTATGGAAATACTCTTTCTTTTGTCACTGATTGTTGTTAACGGCCTTTTTGCCATGTCGGAAATAGCCCTGGTGACGGCTAAACGCTCTCGTCTTGCAAAACTTGCCGAGGATGGGGATAAATCGGCAGCGGTCGCCATCAAGCTTGGTCAGGAGCCGACCCGTTTTCTTTCGACCATACAGATAGGCATTACCTCAATCGGTATTCTTAATGGTATTGTCGGAGAGGGTGCTCTTGCCGGACCACTGGCGGTCAGGTTTCAGGCATTCGGGATGGATCCGGAAATCAGCCATATCATTTCGACCGCTATCGTTGTCCTGTCGATCACCTATATCACGATTGTTGTTGGAGAGCTTGTTCCCAAAAGGCTTGGCCAGTTCGATCCGGAAGGAATCGCATGTCTGGTTTCCCGTCCCATGTTTACCCTCTCGACAATAACCCGTCCGTTCGGAAGGCTTCTTTCCGCGTCAACTGATGCTATCCTCCGCCTTATGGGGCAAAGCCCCCAGGCCTATCCCAGCGTTACCGAAGAGGAGATTCATGCTATGCTTGAGGAGGGCTCTGAAGCGGGAGTTATCGAACAGCACGAGCATGAGATGGTCCGCAATGTGTTCCGTCTTGATGATCGTCAGCTTGGAACCCTTATGGTGCCGAGAGCTGATATTGTCTTTCTTGACGTTTCAAAACCGCTGGAAGAGAATATTCTGCGGGTGACAGAGTCCGAGCACTCCCGCTTTCCGGTCTGTAACGGGGGTCTGCAATCCCTGCTTGGCGTGGTCAACGCCAAACAGCTTCTGTCGAAAACCCTGAAGGGGGGGTTGACCGAGTTTACTTCACAGTTGCAGCCCTGTGTCTATGTTCCGGAAACCCTTACCGGTATGGAGCTGCTGGACCATTTCAGGACTTCAGGCACCCAGATGGTTTTTGTTGTTGATGAGTACGGGGAGATTCAGGGGCTCGTTACCCTTCAGGATATGCTTGAAGCGGTGACAGGAGAGTTTGTACCGCGCAACAGCGAGGATTCATGGGCGGTTGAGCGCCAGGATGGTTCATGGCTGCTGGATGGTCTTATTCCTGTGCCTGAGCTGAAGGATACGCTTGAACTCAGATCGGTTCCGGATGAGGATAAAGGACTTTATCACACCTTGAGCGGTCTTATGATGTGGCAGCTCGGTCGAATGCCTCAGACCGGAGATGTCATGATATGGGAAGAGTGGACGCTTGAGATTGTTGATCTTGATGGCCAGCGGATCGACAAAGTGCTTGCCTCAAAACGTCCCGAGGAGGTTATACCGGAAAACGGGCGATCGGAAGTGCCGTCAGCCGAAGCGAAAAGTGACCCCTTACATAAAAACTGAACGTAATGACCAATCATCATCCGGAGTGCCTTTTCTGCCGAATCGTAAACGGCGAGATCCCGGCGAAGATTATCTACCGAAATGAGCATGTTGTGGCATTCAGGGATATCACGCCTGTTGCACCTCAACATGTGTTGATTATTCCGGTGCGCCATATTGCCTCCCTGAACGATCTGGAGCCCGAAGATGAAGCGACAGCAGGAAGCCTTATGCTTGCTGCCGGAACGGTTGCCGGTATTCTGGGTATCAGGGAGTCCGGTTACCGGTTTGTGTTCAATACGGGACCCGATGCCCTTCAGAGTGTCTTTCATATTCATGGTCATCTTGTCGGCGGAAAAGAGATGGGATGGCCTCCCTTTGCCGGATCGTCGACGCTGCACGGATAGGCGTGGAGCGAGTTGGTGCCGGGAGAACAATCATGGAATTTTATCCGGTTGAAATTGTTATATAGGATATATATTGTCCTGTATTGTATTATTGTTTCAAGGAGTCAGTTGTATGAGATTATCGGAGTTGCAGGTTGGTGACCGCGCTGAAGTGACGGCATTGAAATCTGAAAGTGCTGTCCGGCGACGGATTATGGATATGGGATTGATAAAAGGGACCAGCTTCAAGGTGCTCAGGGTTGCGCCCCTTGGCGACCCCATAGAGATATTCTTCAAGGGGCTCTATCTTGCCCTGAGAAAAAACGAGGCAGAGGGAGTTCTCGTTCGTAAAGTCGGAGAGCCTTCGGAGCTTGTTGACCATCAGGAGCTTGACGAACCGCTCCTGAAGTTTGGAGGGAGGGTATGAGTGGCGGCAAGGAGATCACCATTGCGCTTGCCGGCAATCCGAACTGCGGAAAATCCTCTCTCTTCAATGCGCTTACCGGGGCGCAGCAGAAAGTCGGAAATTTTTCGGGCGTAACCGTTGAAAAGCATGAAGGGTATATCGACTACAAAGGGTACCGGATCACCGTGGTTGATCTTCCCGGAACCTACTCACTTACCCCCTACTCTCCCGAAGAGCTGGTAACAAGGGCCTATCTTGTCAGGGAGCGTCCTGATGTGGTGGTCAATGTTCTTGAGGGCCCGAACCTTGAGCGCAACCTTCTTCTGACAACCCAGCTCATGGAGCTTGAGGTTGATTTCCTCGTTGCGCTCAACATGATGGATGAAGTTGAAGAGAAGGGTATTGTTATTGACATCAAACAGCTTCAGCAGCTTCTCGGATGCCATATCATACCGGTTTCAGCCAAAAAGAAGAGTGGTCTTGACGCACTTCTTGATCATATCATCCGGGTCTCACAGAAGGAGATCAAAATCAAAAAGAACAAGCTCTTTTTCACGCCATCCCTTGAAGCTTCAGTTGATAAAATCACGGCACTTCTCGGCAATCAGAAGGAGCTGGGCCTCTATAATTCCCGCTGGCTTGCCATCAAGCTGCTTGAAAACGACCGGGAGGTTTATCAGGAGGTTCAGCACTATCCTGTCTGGGTTAAAGTTGAGCTTGCCCTCCAGGAAGCACTCAGGGATGCTGAACGTCAGCATGATTCAGAGCCGGAGATGCTTATTACCGAAGACCGTCATGCGTTCATAAGGGGAGCCATGAAAGAGTGTGTCCGCCAGCCTGGTGAGGTGAAGGCTACGGTAACCGATTATATTGATATGGTAGTACTCAACCGCGTGCTCGGGCTGCCCGTTTTTTTATTTGTGGTCTGGTCAATTTTTCAGCTTACCTTCACGCTTGGTGCGCCGATCATGGGCGCGCTCAATCTGTTTTTCGGCACGCTTGCCTCACATCTCAGACCGCTTTTGCCCAATGAGATGCTCCGTTCGATAGCTATTGACGGTGTTATTGCCGGTGTCGGAGGTGTACTGGTTTTTCTTCCCAATATTGTGCTGCTCTTTATCGGACTCTCTTTTCTTGAGGCATCGGGCTACATGGCTCGCGCTGCATTTGTGATTGACCGGCTGATGCACCGTTTCGGACTTCATGGAAAGTCCTTTATCCCCATGATAACGGGGTTCGGATGCTCCATCCCGGCAATTATGGCTACCCGAACGCTCAAAAGTCCAACGGACAGGCTTGCGACGATCATGATCATCCCCTTCATGAGCTGCGGCGCAAAACTACCGGTCTATGTACTCCTGACCGGGGCATTTTTTGCTCCGGAGGTTGCGGCCAACGTCATGTTCGGCATCTATTTTCTCGGTATTGCTGTCGGACTCTGGACAGCCTGGATACTGAAGTCAACCATTCTGAAAAGCGATTCCGAGCCTTTTGTGATGGAGCTGCCTCCATACCGATGGCCGACACTCAGCTCAGTTCTCTTCCAGGCAAAAATGAAAGCGCTGATGTACCTGAAAAAAGCCGGAACCCTGATTTTAGGCGCGGTCATCATTATCTGGGCGGTAAGCAACTATCCCCGTAATGAAGCGCTTGATGCACAGCTTCTGGCTGAAACCGCCCGCATTGCATCAAGCACTGCCGGTGAAGCCGACAAACAGGCAGAGCAGAAGAAGCTTGAGTATCAGGTCAACTCGGCCCAGCTTGCCTACTCACTTGCCGGTCGTGCGGGCAGGGTGATTGAGCCGGTCATCAGACCGCTTGGCTTTGACTGGAGGATAGGTATTGCGCTTGTTACCGGGCTTGCAACAAAAGAGGTTGTGGTCTCAACGATGGGAACCATCTACTCAATAGGGAAGAGTGATGGAGAGTCGGTTGATCTGAAATCCATCATCAAGAGCGATCCGGCATTCAGCAGGGCAACAGCACTCAGTCTTATGGTCTTTGTGCTGCTCTATCTGCCCTGTGTTGCCACACTCGGGGTCATGAAAAAAGAGGTTGGACGCTGGAAGCCGGTAGTACTCTATTCCGCCTACTCGCTCTCGGTAGCCTGGGTACTCTCTTTTGCGGTCTACCGCATAGCTCTGTTTATGCAGTGACTTCGGCCACAGCTTCTGCCGGAGCTGTGAGAAGTCCGGACTCTTCAGCCCTCGAAATAATGTCATCAACGGGAATGGTCATCGGAACCGGCTTGCCATCCGTCATGGTGAGCGTTACGGCTGGGTGAGCTTTCTGATGTTCAGCCATTACCGCTTCCCAGCGGTTCCGGGCGGTTTCGTCGAGTGTGCTCCAGGCAAGACGCCCGCGGCATTTCGGGAATTTTGAACAGCCGAGCCAGAGACCTCTTTTCCCGCTTCTGAGGTAGAGCGGAGCGCCGCACTTTGCGCAGAGAATATCAGTCAGCACCGGCGGGGTCTTCAACGGTTCAATGTGGCGCTGTTTATTGAGATTCAGCAGTGTGTTACACTTCGGATAGTTCGAACAGGCAAGAAATGCGCCCAGCCGCCCCTTGCGGAGCAGCATATGTCCCTCCTTGCATGAAGGGCAGACAATTCCGCTGTCTTTCGGCTTCTCCTTGTTGGTGGCGATCGTCTTGATGTTTTTGCACTTGGGATAGTGTGAACAGCCGAGAAATTTTCCGCTCGCCGTCCATTTGACAACCATCTGACCCACACCACATTTTTCACAGGTAGTGGTTTCGCTGTTCTGCGGGATAAGCGGATCGCTTTTGCGAAGGCTCAGGACGGTTTCAAGCGGTTTGTAGAAGTTGTCCAGCACCTGTTCATACTCATCCTCTCCGCTTGCCACCTTGTCCAGCTCATCCTCCATGAATGCCGTAAAGCCGACATTGAAGAGGTCGGGAAAGTTGGCAACGAGAATCAGCGAAACATCCTTGCCGAGTTCGGTAGGAATGATCTTTTTCTTCTCAAGCTCGACATAGCGTCGATCCTGCAGAGTTGAGAAAATGGATGCATAGGTTGACGGCCGGCCTATACCGTAATTATCAAGATCCTTGACGAGTGTCGCCTCGCTGTATCGTGCCGGAGGACGGGTGAAGCTCTGCTTGCGGTCAACATCTTCGAGCGCGAGAGACTCTTTTACGGCAATGCGTTCCGGGAGCTGAACGGTCGGCTCCTTTTCTACATCCTCCTTTGTGGATCGCTGTGCTTCGTAATCCAGCTCTCTCTGGTCGTCATAGACCCGCATGAAGCCGGGGAATAGGATCCTGTTTCCGGTTGCACGAAAGAGAAATCTTGCGGATTGATCTTCTACGTCAACTCTGGTCTGCTCAATTTTTGCAGGGGCCATCATTGCAGCCAGAAACCGTTTCCAGATCAGTTCATAGAGTTTGAACTGCTCTGCAGAGAGGAACTGGCGGACCTGTTCAGGCTTTTTTGCAATAGAGGTCGGTCGTATGGCTTCATGGGCGTCCTGGGCATTCTTTCCGGACTTTGCCGCACCGCCAAATCCGATATACTCCTTGCCGAACTGGTTGTCGATATAGGCTCTTGCCTGGGCAACGGCTTCCGTGCCTATGCGTGTCGAGTCTGTTCTCATATAGGTAATGAGACCCGCAGCCCCTTCCGCACCGAGATCGATTCCCTCATAGAGCTGCTGGGCAATACGCATGGTTTTCTGTGAACCGAAACCAAGCTGGTTTGAAGCTGCCTGCTGAAGCAGTGACGTGGTGAATGGCAGTGGCGGTTTTCGCTGCTGTATCCTGGGCGCGATCTCCGATACCGAGTAGTTCCCCTCCCTGACGAGTGCAGCTATCGCTTCGGCCTGAGTCTGATTGGTTATCTCCGGTTTGTCACCGTCGAAGCGGACAAGTTTTGTTCTGAACGACTCTTTTCCCGGAGTCATGAACTCCGCGCCGATTGTCCAGTACTCCTGAATTTCGAAGCGATTGATTTCAGCTTCACGCTCACAGATCAGTCTGAGCGCAACAGACTGGACTCTGCCTGCCGAGAGACCGCGCAGGACAACATTCCATAAAAACGGACTGATCTTGTAGCCTACTATTTTGTCAAGCCCCTGACGGGTCTGCTGGGAGCGGACAAGCCGGTAGTCAATCTGGCGGGGCTCCTGGATAGCTGCAATGATCGCATTTTTGGTGATCTCATTAAAGAGCACCCGGAAGACCGGTTTTTTTGTTGCTCCGATCTCGTTTGAAATATGCCATGCAATTGCTTCGCCTTCGCGGTCAGGGTCAGTGGCGATGAGGATTTCATCAGCTTCTGCGGCAAGTTTTTTTAACTGCCGGACAACTTTTTCCTTTCCTGCAATGATCTCATACCGCGGTTCGTAGTGATGCTCAAAGTCAAGACCGATCTCTTTTTTCGGCAGATCCTTGATATGGCCGACTGACGCAAAGACGGTATACTTGTCGCCAAGATATTTATTGATTGTTTTTGCCTTTGAGGGGGATTCGACTACAATCAGGGTCCTGTTTCTGGCAGATGGTGTTGCAGCTTTTGAAGCCATTGATCAGTCCCGAGGTAAGAGCGTTACAATTAAATTTTGAAAAAGATAGGTGTTGATGAGCAAAAAACAAATTTTACCACTATTAACACCGTATACTGTTCCGCTAAGAGCGGGTTGTAACTGATTATTTCCTGATGCTAAAACAGGGAGTGCAGGTCAACAAAAAATATTTTATTACTATTGTGGTAATGCGGCAATGTTTACTCGAACAAACTTTTTATAACAACCATGCCTGACGTCATCCGTCATAGTATCTATCGAATCGCTCTGGTTCTGCTGGTGACGGTGCTGCAGCTCTTCTCCCTATCGCTTTTTGCAGCATCACCACCACTTACCTACGGCCCGACAACGGTTCCCGTACAGGTAAATATGGGTGTTGACCAGCGCTATACCATCAAGATTCTTGCCATGAGAAGCGGCAATACGCTGATGGTTGATATTGGCTCCATGGCCAGGGCGTTGCGTATGAGCTTTCATAGTGAGGGCGGCACCTATGATATCGAGGAGTCGCTGGATAGTCCGGGTTCGCGCTGCAGGGTTGAGCCCGGCAACCATTTTGCCAGTGTTGTTTCCAAGGATCCTGAAGGTCGGCAACGAATTATTCAACTTAACGCCGCACCGCTACGGATAGAGTCAAGGAGCTATCTTCCGGTTACCCAGGCGTGCCGGCTTTTTACCGTCTGGCTTGACAGGGAGATTGTCTACAGCTATTCCTCAGGAAGGATCACCGCCTGGCTAAAAGGAAAGCGGTTTGCTGAATCAGTCGCGTCAATAGGCGTAGTAAAAAGTGATGATCAAAATGATCTGACCCGCAAAACGGCGTCAGCTGAAGAAGCAAAAACAGTGATAACGGGCATTGAAGTTGAGAATCGTGCAAATGGAGCAATCATAACCTTTGCCGCTACCGGCGCTCCAGCCCAGGCTTCGCTTCTCAAGCCTGATGCCGAGGGAACGGCCTATTTTTCACTCCAGAATGGGCAGTGTGACGGTGATGCGCTTTCGAAAATTTATGGCAGCGGGGTTGTCAGGGTCATTACGCCGAAACAGTTTGAAGGTGGCGGATTACAGTTTGCTATCACGCTCGACAACAAGGCATTTATTATTAATTCCGTCGAATTTCAGCGGGACGCCAAAAAAAACCGTTATCAGCTCTATATCCGCAGTAAAGCTGATGTGCAGGAGATCCGCAAAAGGGAAAAGGAGGAGCAGATCGCCAGGGTTATCAATCGGGATGTTGAAAAGTGGAAACTCAATACGGTAGTTCTTGACGCCGGTCATGGAGGCAAGGATCCCGGAGCTATTGGAGGCAATGGTACCAGGGAGAAGGATGTTGTCCTGAACATTGTCCATGATCTCGGAAACTTTATAGAGCAGAATTGGCCGGATGTGAACGTGATCTACACCAGAAAGGATGACACCTTCATCCCTCTGCATGAACGGGGGAAAATAGCTAACAGAGCAGGAGGAAAACTCTTCATCAGCGTCCACTGCAATGCAAGTCCGAATCGATCAGCCCGGGGCTCCGAGGTCTATATTCTCGGTCTGCACAAAACGCAGGCAGCGCTTGATGTGGCTCTGTTTGAAAACTCGGTTATCCGCAAGGAGGATGACTATCAGTTGCAGTATAAAGGGTTTTCAGAGGAACATCTCATTATGAGCAGTATGGCGCAGAACGCCTTTGCCCGGCAGTCTACTTCGCTTGCCCAGGATATTCTCAAGCCGGTCGAAAAAATTCCGGGCAATAATGGTCGAGGTGTTCGTCAGGCAGGATTTATGGTTTTATGGACACCCTCCATGCCGAGTGCTCTTGTCGAAGTTGGCTACCTCTCGAATTACGACGAAGAGCGCGTTCTTCGGGATCGCCAGGAGCAGGCCAAAATAGCCTATGGTATTTTCAAAGGGCTGGAGAGCTATCGGAAGAATTACGAAACCACTACCATGGCTTCCATGGGGAAGTGAACCGCCATTGCGTGAATAAAAAAGGTGTCCGGCAGGGCGCCTTTTTTATTCACTTGCAAAGTTGTCAACCCCGCACTAAATTCAGGTTCACATTTGCTCCGGAGCACACGGACGGTAACCCCGTTATTACAGATTCGACCCGCTGATCGTATGAACAATCTCTCCGCACAGATTCTCTGTCGCCTTGCAACTACAGGAGATTTTTTATCAGGTGAAGAGCTTTGCCGGGAATTCGGGGTAACCAGAAGTGCCGTATGGAAGCACATTCGACTGCTTCGCAGCGAAGGTTATCAGCTTGATGCCGTAACAGGCCGGGGATACCGGCTGACCGCTCTGACCGGCAGAGCTGTTTCGGCTGAAGTGGAACCGTTTCTTTCGACACGATGTTTCGGGAGGAACCTCTTCTATCACGAAACTACCGATTCCACCAATCTCCAGGCTAAAGCGCTCGCCGTCAGGGGTTCTGTGGAAGGCACCGTTGTTGCTGCCGATTCCCAGACAGGGGGAAGGGGAAGAATGGGCCGGAGCTGGAACTCTCCTGCAGGAAAAAATCTCTACTTCACCCTGATTCTGCGCCCGGAAGTACCATCCCTGCGTGTTCCCCAGCTTACGCTGCTTGTCGCTGTTGCTCTTCACCGGGCATTGGTCCGCTTTGTTCCCGATCTTCAGCCGAAGATCAAGTGGCCGAACGACATTCTCGTCAATGAAAAGAAGATTTGCGGTGTGCTGTGTGAAATGCAGTCGGAACCTGATTGTACACACTTCGTTGTTGTCGGGCTCGGTATCAATGTCAATCAGTCAGAGTTTCCGGCCGAACTTGAGGGACGCGCTACCTCGCTCTTTCTGGAGAGCGGTCGATCCTTTTCAAAGCCGGAGCTGCTTGCCGCTTTTCTGAACCAGTTTGAGCCCCTTTATGATCGCTGGCTGATTGAAGAGGATCTTGGTTTTGTGCTCTCCTATATCGAAGGACATTCACTTCTTCAGTCAAGAGTTGTCCTGGTTGAGCAGTTTAACCGGACAATAAGCGGAACCGTTTCGGGTATCGCAAAGGGTGGCGAGCTGATGCTTGAGGGTGATGATGGCGGCACGGTTCTGGTGTCATCGGGCGAAGCCCATCTTTCAAAAAGCAATTAACTTATAAAAAAGAATAACGTTATGGACCAGAAGGCACTTCATCCTCATATTATTGCTGCTTACCGTGTGCTTGAAACCGGAGAGCCGATTTCACAAGCTGATGCGCTCCGGCTTGCGACGGTGCCGGGAGAACTCTCCCTTGATCTCGCCTCGCTGGCAAACAAGGTGAAAAACCGCTATGCCTCAAAGGAGGAGTCTCTGTATTCGTGCTCTATCATGAATGCCAAATCGGGAGTGTGTGGTGAAAACTGCAAGTTCTGCGCCCAGTCGCGCCATAACCGGGCCGATATTGAGGTTTATGATCTGGTTGATGAAGAGTCGGTCCTGCTTGAGGCTCGCAACTGTTATTCCTCGGGTGTTTCCCATTTCGGTATTGTCACCAGCGGCTACGGGTATAAAAAGATAAACGGCGAGTTTCAGCGGGTGCTTGCTATGATCGACCGGCTGCATGCCGAACTTCCCTCCCTGAACATCTGTGCCTCGCTTGGCATTCTCGGTGAAGAGCCTGCCGCTGCCCTTGCCGCTCATGGAATCTCCCACTACAATATCAATATCCAGGTTGCACCCGACCGCTACCATGATCTGATTGCCGATACACACTCGGTTGAAGAGCGTATCGAGACGATCAAACGGCTGCGAAAGAACAATATTTCGGTCTGCTGCGGTGGCATTATGGGTGTCGGAGAGAGCATGCAGGAGCGTATTGCCATGATTTTTGCACTTCAGGAGCTTGATGTATCGGTCATACCGCTCAATGTACTGGTGCCGATTGATGGTACTCCACTTGAGGGAAAAGAGCCGCTCTCTGTGGCCGATATCGTGAAAACCTTTGCTATCTGCCGCCTGGCGCATCCGGATAAAATTATCAAGTTTGCTGCCGGCAGGGAGACGGTTATGAAGGATTTTCAGGGTCTACTTATGCTTTCAGGTGCAAACGGTTTTCTGACCGGTGGTTATCTTACAACCAGAGGTCGCGATACGGCTGAAGACCAGAGATTTGCAGGCCAGATCGAAAGTTTTAACTGAGGTATCTGAAGATGCAGTTTCAGGAACGGATCCGGCGCGAACTCGATGAGCTCCGACGGCAGGATCGATACAGGGAGCTTCCTCCTGTCACGGCACGCAGCGGCAAAGAGATTACCTTGCACGCCAGCACCCTTTTGAACCTCTCCTCAAACGACTACCTCGGTCTTGGCGATGATCCCCGGCTGCTTGCCGGGTACCGGGATACTCTTGCCGGGAACGGCTATGCCATGACCAGCTCATCGTCCCGTCTCCTGACGGGCAACCATCCGCTCTATGACCGCCTTGAGAGGGCTCTGGCAGCACTTTACCGGCGAGAGGCGGCACTTGTCTTCAACAGCGGCTACCATGCCAACATCGGCATTATTCCTGCACTCACCAACCGCCATGATCTTGTGTTGAGCGACCGGCTCAACCATGCAAGTATCATTGACGGACTGAAGATTTCCGAAGCGCCATACCAGCGCTACCGTCACAGGGATTACGATCATCTTGAGGAGCTGCTTGCAGGAGCAGAAGGCCGGTACCGGCAGATAGTCATTGTCTCCGAATCGGTTTTCAGCATGGACGGGGATCTTGCCGATCTATCGCGGCTTGTTGAGCTCAAAAAGAGGTACGGAGCCCTGCTTGTCATTGATGAAGCTCACGGTGTTGGCGTCTTCGGAGAGCGGGGTCTCGGTCTGTGTGAAACTGCCGGAGTGGTGGAGGATATTGATATCATTACCGGTACCTTCGGCAAGGCTCTGGCTTCTACGGGAGCCTATGCGGTGATGAGTTCACTTGTCCGGGAGTATCTCATCAACACCATGCGCTCGTTTATTTTTACCACGGCGCTTCCTCCGGTTGTTCTCGGCTGGAGCCTGCTCACGCTTGAACGGCAGTCCGCCATGGCTTCGGAGCGCCGTGCGCTGCTCAAACTTGCGGCAAAGCTTCGCCAGGAGCTGATCGGGCGCGGTCTTGATGTGCCCGGTGAGAGTCATATTGTTCCGGTTGTTACCGGAGGCAATAGTCTGGCCATTGCTCTGGCTTCAAAGCTGAGGGATGCCGGGTTCCTCGCTCTGCCGGTCCGGCCGCCTACCGTTCCGGAAAAGAGCGCCCGTATTCGTATATCTCTCCGTTCTACTCTTGAGTGGGGGGATCTTTCCCGGCTTCCTGAACTTATAGGTGCAGCTCTCCATGAAAACTGAATGGCTCAGAAAAGAGGGCTCCGATGAACTACTGCTTTTTTTTAACGGATGGGGTATGGATGGCCGGATTGCCCGCCACCTGCTGAGTTTGTCGCTTAGAGAGGGGGTAGACGAGGATTTTAATGCGGATCTGCTTGTCTGTTACGATTATCGGAATCTGGAGCCGGAGGCGGGATTTATGGACGATGTAAGCCGCTATACCGAGATCACCGTTATAGCCTGGTCTTTCGGAGTCTGGGCGGCGCAGCAGATTATGCTCCCCCCGATAAAGCGTGCCCTTGCGCTTAACGGTACGCTTTATCCGGTAGATGAGAGGAAGGGTATCCCTCCGGGTGTTTTTCAGGCAACACTCGCATCCTACTCTGAAGAGAACCGAAACCGTTTCAACCGCAGGATGTGCGGCAGCAGCGAAGCGTTTGCATGCTTTTCAGCCATGGCATCCGCTCGCGATACCGCTGAGCAGAAGGAAGAGCTTGAACGACTGAACGGTCACGTTCAGTCGAGGAGTCAGCCTTGCACTCCGGAGTGGCAATACTCGCATGCCATCATAGGCGGCAGGGATCTTGTTTTTCCGGCAGAGCAGCAGTACGCAGCATGGAGAGGCGTTTCTCAAACCATTATCGGAGATATGGCACATTTTCCTTTTTTTCATTTCAGTACCCTGCAGGAGCTGCTCGCATGCTTCAGAAAATAGATAAACAGCTTGTAGGCGACAGGTTCCAGAGGAGCCTTTCCAGTTATGCCAACCATGCTGTTGTCCAGAACCGTATGGCTCGGGAGCTGGCGGAGATGGTCTGTCGGGAGAGCCACTCATGCGCCTTCAACCGTGTACTTGAAGTTGGTTCCGGTTCAGGGTCATTCACCGCTGAACTGCTCGGTCGGGCCAGCGTCAGGGAGTACTACGCCAATGATCTCGTTGAGGAGAGTCGTGGTTGTGTTGCCGGTGTGATTGCCGGTTTTCCGGTTGAAGCGTTTCATTTTCTGGCGGGCGATATAGAGCGTTTTGACTCTCTGCCGATGGAGCTGGATCTTGTGGTTTCCAATGCCACACTGCAGTGGCTTGTTGATCTCGACCTCTTTTTCAGCAGAATCGCAGCTCATCTCCTTCCGGGAGGGATGCTTGCCTTTACGACCTTCAGTACCCGGAATATGCGGGAAATATCGACGATTGAGGGGGGCGGGCTGGGCTATTACTCCCTCGGGGAGCTCGAAATGATTGCCGGACGGTATTTTGATGTGATTACCGCAAGAGAGGAGGAGGTGCGCATGGAGTTCTGCTCTCCTGAAGCGGTACTCCGCCATATGCGCCATACAGGGGTCAACGGGCTTCTTCGCCGTTCATGGACCAAAAGCAGATACCAGCATTTTCTTGACCGTTACCGGCACTCCTTTTCCAGCGAAAACGGTGTCTATCTGACCTATCATCCGGTATACTGCTGTTTAAAAAAGAGCATGTCATGAAGGGAGCTGTTGTTGCCATATCCGGCATTGATACCGGGATCGGGAAAACCTATGTCACCGGTCTTCTCGCCAGAGCCCTTCAGCAGCAGGGGCGGGAGGTCATTACCCAGAAAATAGTCCAGACCGGATGTGATGGCGTTGCCGAAGATATCCTGGAGCACCGCCGTCTCATGGGTATCGGGCTGCAGGACGCAGATCATGAGGGCCTCACCGCGCCCTATGTTTTCCCTTATCCGGCCTCTCCGCATCTCTCGGCCCGGCTTGCATCGCGGGAAATTGATGTTTTGCAGATCCGCAGGGCAACGTTTGCCTTGCAGAAGCGTTACGATCCGGTACTCCTTGAAGGGGTCGGAGGGCTGCTTGTTCCTCTTTCGCGCGATCTGCTTTTTGCCGACTATATCCGGGACGCAGGCTATCCGATCATTCTCGTTACCTCACCCCGTATGGGAAGCATCAACCACACCCTTCTTTCCATCGAGGCATGTGTGAAACGGGGTATTGTCATCAGGGGGGTTATCTACAACTGTTTTCAGGAGAGTGAGCAGCTTATCATTGACGATACCCGTGAACTTATCCGCCACTGGCTGCATAAAGAGGGTTTTTTTGCTCCGGTCATCAACATTCTTGACGGAGTGCTTGATCCCGACGGGGTTACTCAACTTGGTTTATAGCAAACCGTCGTATTTTTATAAGCTGTAAGACCTATACCGGAATGCCTCTACACTCGAACATTATTGATCTTGATTTCGATCGCCGTCATATCTGGCATCCCTATGCTTCGGTAACCGATCCCCTGCCGGTCTATCCGGTAAGAGGTGCCTATGAGGTCTTTTTGGAGCTTGAAGACGGCCGCCGACTCATTGACGGCATGTCCTCCTGGTGGTCGGCAATCCATGGCTATAATCATCCGGTGCTCAATGAGGCGGTTACCGCTCAACTGCAGCAGATGAGCCATGTCATGTTCGGCGGCCTCACCCATGAACCTGCCGTGACCCTGGCCAGGGAGCTGATCGCTCTGCTCCCTTCACCCCTGCAGAAACTCTTTTTCAGTGATTCGGGATCGGTTGCCGTTGAAGTTGCCATCAAGATGGCCATTCAGTACTGGACGGCACTGGGACAAAGCGGGAAAAACCGTCTGCTGACAGTCCGAAGCGGCTATCACGGTGACACCTTTACAGCCATGTCGGTCTCGGATCCGGACACCGGCATGCACACCCTCTTTCAGGGGGTCATCATGCAGCAGTTCTTTGCTGATGCGCCGCCATGCCGGTTTCATGAGTCATGCAGCGAAGAGGATATTGCCTCTTTGGCAAACCTGCTTGAAGGTCATCACAGGGAGATTGCCGCAGTAATTTTAGAACCGGTTGTTCAGGGTGCGGGAGGCATGCGATTTTATTCACCCCACTATCTCGTGCGACTCAGGGCATTGTGTGACCGTTATGACGTACTTTTGATTTTCGACGAAATAGCTACAGGATTCGGACGTACGGGAAAGCTGTTTGCGCTTGAACATGCAGGAGTTGTACCTGATATCATCTGTGTGGGCAAGGCGCTGACCGGCGGCTACATGACACTGGCGGCAACGGTGACAACCGCCCGGATTTCGGAGGCAATATGCTCAGGCTCTCCGGGGCTTTTTATGCACGGTCCGACCTTTATGGCAAACCCTCTTGCCTGTGCGGTCGCTTCAGCAAGTATCCGTCTGCTCGGCAGTTATGACTGGCAGATTGCCGTAACTGCTATAGAGTCCGGGCTGCGAAAAGGGCTCGAACCCTGTCGCACCTTCAGGAGTGTTGCAGAGGTGCGTGTGCTCGGCGCCATAGGAGTTGTCGAGCTGCATCGCCCGGTAGAGATGAGGGTTGTCCAGCAGCAACTGGTCGACCGGGGGGTCTGGGTTCGTCCATTTGGCCGGCTGATCTACCTTATGCCGCCCTTCATCATGCACGAGGATGAGCTGGCACTTCTTTGCCGCGCAGTTTGTGATGTTGTGGAAGCTATTGCGTAACTTATTGCTTTGCATTTTCTCATCGATAGACGGTCGGTTTTTTTTCCGTTATCTGTAAGTTCAACACCCTATATACCATGAGTTCCAAACCCTGGCTCCGGCATTACGACAAGGGAGTTCCCCGTACGCTTCATCCTTACCCGGAAGAGAGCATGATTGATGTCGTCCGGAGGACGGCTGAAGAGTCTCCGGATCATCCCGCGCTGCATTTCAAGGGCAGAGCGCTCTCCTACAGCGAGCTGGAGCGTCAGAGCAACATGCTTGCCGGAGCGCTGGGAGCGCTTGGTATTGCAAAAGGCGAGCGGGTGGCTCTGGTCATGCCCAACTCCCCGCAGATGGTGATCTCCGAACTCGGAATATGGAAAGCGGGTGCGGTTGCAGTGCCCATGAATCCGCTCTATACCGTTCATGAGTTTGAGCACACCCTTAACGAGTGCGGTGCAGAGACCGCTATTGTCCTCTCCCCTTTTTATGAAAAAATCAAGGAGGTGCAACCCTCTTCACGCCTGAAAAGGGTGATTGTCACCAATATCAAGGAGTATCTTTCACCGCTCAACAAGGTTCTTTTTACGCTTCTGAAAGAGAAAAAAGATGGTCACAGGGTTCAGCTCCGCCGTGGAGACCACTCGTTGCAGGAGCTGATTGCTGCTCAGACCGGGCTCAACACGGTCCTGCCGCCGGTACGATATGATGATCCTGCGATTTTTCTCTTTTCCGGTGGTACGACCGGTAATCCGAAATGTGTTGTCATAACCCACCAGGGGCTGGTGATGACCGGCATGCAGATTGCCGCATGGTTCAGTGTTATTCTTGAACACGGGAAGGATGTTATTCTGCTGAACATGCCACTCTTTCACGTCTATGCCCAGGTCGGTATTATGGGAGCCGCTCTGGTTGCCCGCTACCCGCTCGCCCTCGTGCCGAATCCAAGGGATCTTGATGATCTGCTGCATACCATCAAGAGGCTCAAGCCGGCCGTATTGCCCGGAGTGCCAACCCTTTTTACCGCACTGATCAACCATCCCCGGGTCAAGAGCGACAATTCGATTCTGAAATCAGTCAAGCTCAGTGTATCAGGAGCCGCACCGCTTCTTCTCGAAACAAAAAAACGGTTTGAAGAGCTGACCGGCGGACGGATTATTGATGCCTACAGTCTTACTGAATCGGCCCTTGCATCGGTTTTTACCCCGATTCTCGGCACCTACAAGCAGGGCTCGGTAGGTATTCCTGTCACGGATGTTGACGTGCGGATCGTTGAGCAGGATCATGGTAATGAAGTGCTTGGCGAGAATGAAATCGGTGAAATTATCATGCGTGCTCCCCAGCTCATGAAAGAGTACTGGCAGAACCCGCTGGAAACCGATCTTGTTTTGCGTGACGGCTGGCTTTTTACCGGTGATATCGGCTATCTCGATGAGGACGGTTATCTCTTCATTGTCGACCGCAAGAAAGATGTCATCAAACCAGGAGGTTTCCAGGTCTGGCCGCGCGATGTTGAAGAGGTCATTGCCGTCCATCCGGCGGTACTTGAAGTCGGCGTTGCAGGAGTGCCCGACCCCTATCAGGGAGAGGCTGTCAAGGCATGGGTTGTACTGCGCAGCGACACCAGGCTTTCAGTCGAAGAGCTCCGCGACCACTGCCGCAAGGAGCTTGCCGCATACAAAATCCCCAAGCATATCGAATTCATCGCAGCCCTCCCGAAATCCACGGTAGGCAAGGTTCTTCGGCGCAAGCTTGTGGAATCACACAAAGAGAAAGGATAGCAGATTTCTTTTTTTTGTAAAAAAAGCCTCTAAAAGTAAACTTAAAAATAGCTAAGTTTACTTTTAATTACCAAAGTAAACTTAGCTTTGTAGTAATTTTACTTTTATGTCATGAACGTTATCCATGATATCGAGTTATATCGTGCTGGAAGGACAGAAAAAGGTGTCGGGTATAAGTACTTTGTCCCGGAATCGGTTAATGTTCAGTGGCAGTGGAAAGACGCGCAGCTTGGGGCATTACTTGAAAAAGCTTCGATCAGTGTCGGTGAACTGAATGCATATGCTCGGTTGGTACCAAATACGGAACTGTTTATTCAGTTGCATGTTACCAAGGAAGCCGTGGTGTCAAGCAGGATTGAAGGAACCAGGACGCAGCTTGATGAAGCTTTTATGCCGGAAGAGGAAGTGTTGCCGGAGAGAAGGAATGACTGGCTTGAAGTTAGAAATTATACGCAAGCGTTGAACAGAGCTATTGCTCAACTTGATACGTTGCCTGTTTCGTCGAGAATGTTACGCAATGCCCATCAGATTCTTTTATCCGGAGTACGAGGAGAGCACAAACAACCGGGCGAATTCCGCAGGAGCCAGAACTGGATAGGCGGAGCATCATTGCAGGATGCAGTGTTTATTCCACCTGCTCATCATTACATCGGTGAATTGATGGGAGATCTTGAGAATTTTCTTCACAACCAAGAGATATTCGTGCCCGCCCTGATCCGGATCGGTATTGCCCACTACCAGTTTGAAACCATCCACCCTTTTCTTGATGGCAATGGTCGTATAGGTCGTTTACTGATAACCCTCTACCTCGTCAGTGAAAAAATATTGCACAAACCACTTCTGTACTTATCCTCTTTTTTTGAAAAGGATAAATCACTCTACTACGATAACCTGACCAGAGCCAGAGAAAAAAATGATTTGTTGCACTGGCTGAAATATTTTCTTGTCGGTGTTGATGAAACTGCACGAAATGCATCACAGACATTATCAGAAGTGCTTGCCTTGAAGCAGACAAAAGAGCAGCTCATAACCGAGAAGAGTGGTCGACGCGCAAAGTCGGCGTTGGCATTGCTTGGCCATTTGTTCATAAGCCCGGTTGTGACGGTCAAACAGGTGAAATCGGTTTGTGATTTGAGCATAAAATCAGCCAATGATCTTGTTGAACTTTTTCAATCCGAAGGCATTCTCAAGGAGATCAGCGGTCAAACCCGTTACCGGATTTTTGTGTTCAGCGAGTACCTCGACAAGTTCAAGTGATTGGAAAACGAAATAGACAATGGCGACTTTAAAGTTCAACCCAAAGGATATTCTCTATCACTACTGCTCAACTGAGGCATTTCATTCCATTGTGACAACACACTCGATTCGTCTTTCATCCCTGTCGTTGTCGAACGACTCGATGGAAGGGAAAATGGTAGCTGAAGCACTTTCCCGTCTCGCCGAATGCGATAAGCGTGATCAAGGTACAATTTCGCTTTTGCAGAAACAGTTTGAAGTATACCTCAAAGAAGTTGATGGATTTGGTTTTTGCCTGTCCAAACAGAGAGATGAGCTCAGCCAGTGGAGAGGATATGCTGCCGATGCAACTGGCGTTGCCATTGGATTTTCACAGGAGTATCTTGAATTGCTTCGAGAAGAATATAGTCGCCAAAAATTCCCGTTTCTTGGATTTACTATTGCAAAGGTAATTTATGATCCCAAAGTTCATGATGACCAGGTTCGGCCTCTGTACCAACAGTTTAAACAAGCCATCGATGAAGGGCATTTACTTGAAGCCAAACAGCATTCGCTCCTTCGTTCGGGGAGTAACGACTCTGAAACTCAGAGAAAAAAATCGATACTGGCATCTATTGGTTTTTCTTCGTTAATGGCTACACACGCATTAGCTTTCGTTCTTAAATCTGAAGCATTTAAAGAAGAAGCTGAGTGGCGGTTGCTGGCATTAATTAATCGGGGAGAAATAATAAATTTAAGCTGTGACGTAAAGTCCGATAGCCTTAGACCATTCAGGGAATATGAATTGAAAAAGTTTGCTCAAGTTACTCCTGCTATCAAGGAGGTTATTCTTGGCCCAAAACACCGCACGCCGATTTCTGTGGTAGAAGATTTTTTAAGATGCAATGGATTTGGTTACGTACATGTTAGCTGTTCTGCAGCACCGTATCGATAAGGATATTGATAATTTTAATTTCAGAAAACCGTATGGCTTGGATTCGGATTATTTTGATAGAGAGCTGAATGACCCTTGAAGAACTCGATCGCCTGCTTGAGCCTGAAATTCAGGCGATGATTGCACTTCACCAGGGTGACGATCCTGCGCAGTTTGCCATGCAGTTTCATGCTCGAAAGGAGCTTCCGGTCAGGGCGATGGCCGAGCAGATCGCCTGTCTCCGGAAAGCGGCCAAAAAGTTACCCGCTCTGTATGGTTTCAACCTGCTCTACACCCCGCTATCGCTTGAACAGGCTTCGGGAGAGCGGAGTGCGGTGTACAAGGCCGCTTTACTAACGGGCAAGAAGGCAATAGATTTGAGCGGAGGTCTTGGTGTTGATACGATGTTTCTGGCACGGGCCTTCAAGGAGGTGGTATACTGCGAGCGTGATCCGCTGCTTTGTGCGGTGGTTGAGCATAACCTGAAAGTGAGTGGAGTTGCTAATGTTGAAATAAAGAACGGCGAAAGCATCGGCTTGCTTGCAGGTTTTCCTGATAACAGCTTTGAGTGCATCTATGTCGATCCGGCGCGACGCGAAGAGGGGCGGCGCTCTGTCACTCTTGAGTCGGCAAGTCCTGACGTTGTCGTCAACCATGACCTGCTTCTCCGGAAGGCGGCAAAGGTCTGCATCAAGGCCTCTCCTGCACTGGAGTTGAGTAACTTGAAAACTCTCCTTCCGGCACTCTCGGAAATTGTGGTGGTTTCGGTTGACCGTGAATGCAAGGAGTCGCTGTTGCTGCTTGACCGGGGGGCAAGAGATCGCCCTGTGACGATCAGGGCTGTTGCTCTTTCAACCGGGTCGGATGCTGTAGTTGAGGTTTGCGGAGATCCGGATGCCGACCGGGCCGTAGCCTCTTCGCTGAAGGAGTTTCTCTACGAGCCGGACCCGGCAATCATCAAGGCGCGACTTTCAGCGGTGCTTGCCCGGAATTGCGGTCTTGAGTTTCTGAATGGATCGGTCGATTATCTGACAGGGGAACAACTGATTGCGGATTTTCCCGGCAGGCTCTTCCAGGTTTTGGAGCGTGTCCCCTGGAAACCGAAAACCTTCAGAGCATTCCTTGATCGGCACCATATAACGGGAGCAAGTATTCAGCGGCGTGATTTCCCCCTCTCTGTGGAGGAGCTGCGAAAGAGGTACTGTCTCGGGGAGAGCGAGAGGGCATTCCTCTTTTTTACCCGGAACGCAGAGCGAGAGCCGGTTGTCATCTACGCCCTCAGATTTTTTGCTGAAGCCGGATCAGCTCCTCCTGCGCAAGGCCGAAACGCAACCCCTGGATGCTGACCCTTATTTCGCTGATGCCGAGCAGGCGCATGAACTGATGCAGAATCAGGGTGCCCATGGTAATGACGTCAGAGCGTCCTTCAGGAATGCCAAGCGCAATGATCTCTTCATTGGTTTTCAGCTTGAGCTGTTCGAGCAGTTCATGAACCTCGAAGTAGCTGAGCTGGTAGTTTTGTACTTTCAATGCATCAAAGTGGTTCATTCCCTGAGCGACCTGGGCTATGGTCGTTACGGTTCCGGCTACTCCGAAAACCTGTTCCCGTGACGCAAAAAAGGGGAGGATACGCTTTGTGAACACCTTGTTGATCTCTGCTTCTGCCTTTTCAAACTCGCTTTCCGGAGGGGGGAGCATGGTGAAAAACCGCTCGGTGAGCCTGACCGATCCGATGTCGAGGCTCACGCTCTCCGTTATACCCTCAAGCGAGCCCATGGAAATCTCCGTGCTGCCTCCTCCGATGTCGATCACCGAAAATGGTTCCGGAATCCGGCTCATACCGGCTACTGCGCCGAAAAAGGTGAGTTTTGCCTCCTCCTCACCCGAGATGCATCGCAGTGCAACTCCGGTTTCTTCTTCAACCGATCGGATCACCTCCGTGCGGTTGGCGGCATCTCTCAGGGCGCTTGTTCCTGCTGCAATGACGCATTCGCTTCCGTGTTCGCGGCTTAGTTCTGCGTACTCCTTCATGCAGGTGATCAAGCGCTCTTGAGCCGCCCGGTCGATGACTTTTCCTGCATCTACATTTTTGCCAAGCCGAACAATGGTTTGTCGGTGGCAGACCGGAATGATGCTGCCGCTTTCCGGTTCGAGGTCGGCAATAAGCAGGAGGGCTGTATTGGTGCCGATATCAATGCATGAAACCCGTTTCATGGTGTAATGATGAGGCTAACGAGTTGGACGGGATAGCGGGCGGACAAGGCTTGAGAGCCATTCATCTTCGTAGATGGTTTGAACATTTTCATAGTCGAGCCGCTTCAGAAGCTTTTTCAGCCACGGTTCGTCATAGACCAGAATACCGGAGAGCAGTACCATGGCTTCCGGTGAGTACTTTCTTATGGCGGGCAGAATCCGGTCGATTACATTTTTATTGATATTCGCCAGAATCAGGTCATATCCCTTTTTGAGATTCACAATAAGATCCTCTTCTGCATCAAGGAGTGCAATTTGAATATCCGCAGCACTGTTCTGTTCAACATTCTCGATGGCATTTTCCGCCGACCAGGAGCTATTGTCGAAGGCAAGGATCGGCAGATTGTTGCCGAGTTTGCGGGCTGCAATGGCAAGTACTCCGGTGCCGGTACCGATATCCATCATTTTCTTGTCCTGCAAATCAAGCTGCTCCATCTGGCGAAGCATCAGGCGGGTTGTGGCATGGTAGCCGGTCCCGAATGACATTTTCGGATTGATCTCAATGACAATCTGATCGGGTTTAGGGCTGATATCCTTGTTTTTCTGGACAATCAGAAAGCGGTCGGATATCTCGATAGGTTGCAGGTTGGCTTCCCATTCGGCATTCCAGTTCCGGTCAGCCATAAAGGTGGCAGTATAGGCAGGAATAGTTCCCAGCCGCTCTTGCAGAAAAGCGATCATTGTCTGCTCTTTCTCATCGGTCCACTCCGCTTCCGGCAGATAGGCCAGAAGCCGTTCGTCCTCCTCCTGAAAATACGCTATGCCTTCAGCGGCAAGCAGGCCGATATAGAGTTCATGCAGGGAGGGGTTTACTATAAAAGCCAGTTCGATATAGTTCTGTATTCCTGTGTTGGGCATAAAGAGAGCCGGAGTGGTTTGAAAGAGTGAAATGATGAGGAGCAATATAAGAGATTTTCACCATGCAAAGAGAGATTCGCGTGAAGGTGTGGGGGAGACTCAGTCCGGCGTTATAATCCGGGCGGCACAGACATAGTGACGAAGGTAGTAGCTTTCGGTGAGGCTGCTGATCATGACGCCACGCCTTGCCGCATGCGCAAAGCTGTTTTTGCCTATACTGATCCCTACATGGTCGATGCGTCCTCCGCCGATACTGAAAAACAGAAGATCACCCGGACGAAGCGCTTTTTTCTCCACCAGGGGGCCGAGCAAGGCCTGCTCTCCGGCAGTTCTGGGGAGCAGCATCCTGAAGTTCTGTTTGTAGAGATAGCTCACCAGGCCGGAACAGTCGAATCCATCCGGAGTCGATCCCCCTGAACGATAAGCTGTTCCCATGGCGTCGTCAAGGGATGAAAAGAGCCGGTCGATGGATCGTTCCGGCACCTTTAACGGCAGACGGCAGATCTCGGCTGAGCCTCTTCCTTCCGCCATACACGAGATATACGATTTTCTCTTTTTTAAACTATATTTGCTCTCCCGACTCTCTCCTGACCCTCTCAGAAGGATCTGGCAACCGACAGCACTGAACAGCAGGCTGGACAAGGTTCCCAGGAGCAGCAGCCTTTGGCACGACTTGAGCCATGTGGAGCGTGAATCCATTGTAACCGGTCGAGTTTATCAAGGTTGTTCTTTTTCGGGAACAGCGGATGCTTCCCCGTGAAGCATAGAGGAAATGTAATTGAAATTTTCACGATTAACCTATTTGTTTGAATTGTTATGGCGGTGATGAAATTCGGAGGGACCTCGGTTGGAACTGCCGGTGCGATGCAGCAGGCAATTTCACTGGTTGCCAGGGAAGCAGGGAAGGGGGCGCCTCTTGTTGTGCTCAGTGCATGCAGCGGTATAACCAATAAACTGGTGCAGATTGCCGATGCTGCCGGACGCAGCGATCTCGAAGAGGCAATGCGTCTTGCCGGAGAGGTTCGCAGGTTTCACCTCAATCTGATTGACGAGCTGATCAAGAGTGATGAGTTGAAAAAAGAGTTGGCCGACTCTGTTGAACAGTTTTCAGCCCGCCTTGAAATGCTGGTCAAGGGTGTAGATATAGTCGGTGAACTGACCGAGCGCTCCAGGGACATGTTCTGCTCTTTCGGTGAACTCTTTTCGACCACGGTGTTTGCCGCCGCAATGAAGGATCAGGGATTAAACGCTGAATGGGTCGATGTCCGCAAGGTGATGATTACCGATGATAATTTTGGCTTTGCCCGCCCGCTCAATGACCTCTGCGAAGCAAATGTCTCGCTCATGATCGCACCGCTCCTTGAAAAGGGCACCACGGTCATTACCCAGGGCTATATTGGATCGACAAAAGACGGCAGGACAACGACACTCGGCAGGGGCGGTTCCGACTTTTCAGCCGCCCTGCTCGGATCCTGGCTCAATGACAACGCCATTCAGATCTGGACCGATGTTGACGGTGTCATGACCTGCGATCCGCGCCTTGTGCCCGAAGCACGGAGCATCCGGGTCATGACCTTTTCCGAAGCGGCGGAGCTTGCCTATCTCGGCGCCAAGGTGCTGCATCCCGATACCATCGCGCCCGCTGTGCAGAAAAATATTCCGGTCTATGTGCTCAACTCCTGGCATCCGGATGCCAAGGGAACGCTTATTACCAATGATCCTGAACGGCTTTCAGGCAAAAGCTACGATGGTCTTGTCAAGTCCATTGCGGTTAAAAAGGGACAGTGCATCATCAACATGCGTTCAAACCGGATGTTCGGTCGTCACGGCTTTATGAATGAACTGTTCGGTGCTTTCGCCCGTTTCGGTGTATCGGTGGAGATGATCTCCACCAGTGAGGTTTCCGTATCGCTGACCGTTGATGAAAAAAGTTTCAGTGAGGAGCTGATCCAGCATCTGAACAGCTTCGGCGAAGTTGATATCGAGCACAATGTGGCCACGGTCAGTGTCGTTGGTGATAATCTTCGCCTCTCCCGCGGCGTCGCCGGCAGGATATTCAATGCACTGAAAGATGTCAATCTCAGGATGATCTCCCAGGGCGCATCAGAGATCAATGTCGGGTTTGTTGTTCAGGAGTCCGAGGTGGTTACGGCGGTCAGAAACCTCCACCGGGAGTTTTTCTCCGGCCCTGAGGATGCCGGTATTTTTGAAACACCGGCAGGAACTCCGTAAAGCGTTCTCGATATTAAATGTATAAAATTTAAAGAGGTAGCAGATGGATTATAAAAAAGCCGGAGTCGATATCAGTGCGGGTGAAGAGTTCGTCCGTTTGATCAAACCCCAGGTACGCCAGACATTTACTCCCGGGGTCATTACCGATATCGGCGCGTTCGGAGGTTTTTTTCAGCCCGATTTCTCCCTCTATAAAAAACCGGTGCTGGTCAGCAGCATTGACGGGGTCGGTACAAAACTGAAAATTGCCATTGAGCTCGGCATCTATGACACGGTCGGCTCATGCCTTGTCAATCACTGTGTCAATGATATTCTGGTCTGTGGAGCAAAACCGCTCTTTTTTCTCGACTACTATGCCTGCGGAAAGCTGACGCCTGAACTTGCCGCCGCCGTCGTTACCGGTATGGTCAAGGCCTGCCGGGAGAATGGATGCGCACTTATCGGCGGCGAAACCGCCGAGATGCCGGGAGTCTACAGTGAGGAGGATTTTGATCTTGCAGGCTCTATTGTCGGAGTTGTTGATCATGAAAAAATCATCAACGGCACGTCAATCAGTGCCGGTGACGTGCTTCTCGCCCTTCCATCCACCGGTCTGCACACCAACGGCTATTCACTTGCCCGCAAAGTGCTTGACGGAAGGATGCACCAGACATTTTCAGGTCTTGAAGGTTCTGCGGGGGAGGAGCTGCTGAAAGGTCACCGCTCCTATCTCCGGGCGATTGAGCCGTTTTTCGGCTCACCCGCACTCAAGGGGCTGTCACATATCACCGGTGGAGGTCTTCTGGGTAATACCATGCGTATTGTGCCTGACGGCCTGAAACTTGATGTGGAATGGAGCGCATGGCCGGAACCGGCGATTTTTGATATTATCCGTAAAGAGGGGCGTGTTCCCGAGGAGGATATGCGCAGAACCTTCAATCTTGGAGCCGGACTGGTCATGATTGTTGAAAAAAATGCGGTTGATGATGTGCGTGCCGTCTTGCAATCTCAGGGGGAAAATTCGTACATTATAGGGCAGGTCTCCAGAACCTGACGGGATTTTTTGCGTTATTTTTTGTCACACAGCAATAATCAGTAACGTTTATGGTGACTTTACTTGCCATTTTAGCGGTGAGCTATCTCATCGGTTCCATCCCTACCAGCATTATGGCGGGAAAGATGCTCAAGGGTATCGATGTCAGGGACTTCGGCAGCGGAAATGCCGGGGGTACCAATGCATTTCGTGTACTCGGCTGGAAGGCCGGTCTGACGGTTACGCTTATTGATATTGTCAAGGGCGTTATTGCCGCGGTTTCTGTTGTTGCTTTTTTCCGGGAGCACCCGATCGGTAATTTTCCCGATATGAATGAGGTTGCTCTCAGGCTTCTGGCCGGGATGTGCGCGGTTATCGGCCATGTCTTTACGGTTTTTGCCGGTTTCAAGGGTGGCAAGGGTGTCAGCACTGCCGCAGGGATGCTGATCGGCATTGCACCGGTAAGCATGCTGATCGTTGTCGCTATTTTTCTGCTGACCGTCTACGTGTCAAGGTATGTCTCGGTAGCCTCCATTCTTGCTGCACTTGCCTTTCCGCTTATCATTGCCATCCGCAAGTATATTTTTGAGCTTGGCGGCGGCCTTGACTACTATATCAGGCTTTTCGGGTCCCCACTCTCCTTCCATGACAGCCTCGACTATCACCTTATGATTTTCGGGCTTATTGTCGCGCTTGCCATTCTTTACACGCACAGGGCAAATATCAGAAGGCTGCTTTCCGGTACGGAGAACCGTCTGACATTCGGCAGGCGTGCATAACGGCCTGATTATCCGATGAATATTGCTGTACTTGGTGCCGGAAGCTGGGGCACCACACTTGCCGTACTTCTTGCTTCGAAAGGTTATCCTGTCCGTCTCTGGGCGCACCGGCCGGAATTCTCGGCAAAGCTCAGGGCGGAGCGTGAAAATCAACGCTATCTGAAGGGCGTGGCTTTTCCGGACTCACTTGACGTTGCCGATCTCCTTCCCGAACTGATCTCCTGGTCCGAGGTGATCGTTACGGCCGTGCCATCCCAGGCTTTGCGGGAGACGGTTACCGGTTTTTGTACTACGTCACTCGACGGTAAAATTCTGGTCAATGTTGCCAAGGGTATCGAGGTTGGAACGGGTAAAAGGATGTCGGAAGTACTGCTTGAAGTGCTCCCCTCTCTCAAGCCCGCACAGGTTGCAGCGCTCTATGGACCGAGCCATGCCGAAGAGGTAGCAAAAGAGCAGCCCACGACCGTGGTTGCCTCCTCACCGTCGCTCCGGACGGCTGAGATTGTGCAGGAGCTCTTTCGTACCAACATGTTCCGCGTCTATGTCAATAACGATATCATCGGGGTTGAAACCGCCGGTTCGGTCAAGAACATCATTGCGATTGCTGCCGGTATCTCCGATGGCATAGGGTATGGAGATAACGCAAAGGCGGCCATTATCACGAGAGGTCTTGCTGAAATCTCAAGGCTCTGCATACGGCTTGGAGGGGATCCTGTCACCCTCTCCGGACTTTCGGGAATCGGCGATCTCGTTGTTACCTGCCTCTCACGCCACAGCAGAAACCGTTATGTCGGCGAAGAGATAGGCCGGGGCCGCACACTTGATGATATCATCAGCCAGATGAATATGGTAGCAGAGGGTGTGCTCAGTTCAAAAGCGGTTTATGATCTCAGCAGCAGACTCGGAGTTGAAATGCCTATTACCCAGGCGGTCTATGAGATGCTCTTTGAACGCAAGCCTGCCCGGCAGGCGATTTTTGAGCTCATGACCCGTGATCCAAAATCTGAACGGGATTAATCGGTTTTACGCTTCGGGTACTCATACCAAACCTTTTTCCCCTTGCCGTAAGCCGCATCCTTCCACATCGCGATCTCCAGATCAATCCTTACCATGCCGCAGGTCTCCATACTCTCCATGTGAGCAGCTGAAAGCAGGTTTGCAAACTCCGTAATGGTCGGATTGTGCCCGAAGATCACGGCTGTTTTGACACTTTCGGCCATCTCCTGTATGATGGCAAGAATCTGGTCGGCCCTTCCCTCGTAGATCTCCATTCGCCTGACGATCTTCTCCTTCGGGTAATCAAGGATTTCACAGAAGAGCTCTGCCGTAGTGATAGCCCTGTTTGCCGGACTGGAGATGACAAGATCGGCGGCTACTCCCATTGCCTTCAGCATTGCGGCCATGAGTGAAGCGGTGTGCTCTCCCCGACTGTTCAGAGACCGGTCAAAATCGCCTGTCTGAGCATCCGCCCAGTTTGATTTTGCATGACGGACAAGGCAGATGGTTTTCATGTGCGGGGTTTGAGGTACTGTTTTTTAAGCTCCATGACTCTCCGGTACGACAGGTCGATGCGACGGGGTGTTACCAGTTTTTTCTCTACAAGGGAGCGGATAATTTCCGTTGCCTTCGTGGCAATTGCAGGGTCCCATGAGGTGTTGTTGCCGAAGAGCAGCAGATCCACACCGGCATCAATGGCCAGCCGGATGGCCTCTTCAAGCCCGTAACGGTCAGCGATGGCCTTCATCTGCATATCATCGCTGATAACCACACCCCTGAATCCGAGCCTTTTGCGGAGAAGACCGGTGATGGTTGATTTTGAAAGCGTTGCCGGATAGATCGGATCAAGTTTTGCGTTGAAGACATGTGCGGTCATGATCGCATCGCGGTAACCTGACGCAATCAGGGCACGGTAGGGTTCAAGCTCTTTTGCGGACCAGCTGTTTGTTATATCGGTAAAATCCTTGTGCGTATCGGTGGTTGAACTGCCGTGCCCCGGAAAATGCTTCAGGGTGGCAATGATACCCTCGCGGTTAAAGGTTTTGACCGTCAGCAGGATATTCGGGACAGCAATCTCAGGATCACCCGAAAAGCTTCGCCCGAGCTTTCCGATAACCGGATTGTCCGGATTGACATTCAGATCAGCTACCGGGGCAAAATTCAGTCCGATATGCATTGCCTGCAATGTCCGGGCCGTCAGGGCGGCAGCGGCGGTTGTGCTGTCGGGATTGTTGAGCCCTCCGAGATGCTCTGCCGAAACGCTCGGGGGAAAGCCGAACTTCGGCTTGAGGCGGTTGACCTTTCCTCCCTCCTGGTCAATACCGATCAGGAGGGGGATGGCCGAGAGTTTTTGCAGTTCAAGCGTCAGGAGCGAGAGCTGTTCAGGGCTGCTGATGTTTCTGGATGGTGAGTGCAGTGGAACGTCATAGTCAAAGAGCACAACGCCGCCAATCCGGCGTTCAAGGATATCTTCAGCAATGGCGGGAGATTCTGCCACCGAGAGCCCCCTGAAGCCGATCATCACCATCTGGCCGATTTTTATGGTAAGGCTGTCCGTTCTCTCGGAAGCGAACGCCGGAAGGGAGCAGGTCCAGAGCAGGAAGAGCGCTGCAACCGTCAGAAAGGTTTTTTTCATGGATGTCGGTGTTGCAGCAAGGGAGTTAACGGGTCATTGTTCATTTTACGGAGCCTGAGTCAAAATGCAAGGCAGGCCCCGTAAAATGAATTTATCTTTTTATTCGGCTTTTGACTTCGTGATAGTCAGCTCTCCGCCGGAGAGGTCAACGGCAACTACATCCCCCTCCTCTACCGCTCCCGAAAGGATCAGCTCTGATACCTTGTTGGTGATCTTGCGCTGCATTACCCGTTTGAGAGGCCGGGCACCAAATGCCGGGTCAAAC
Organism: Candidatus Chlorobium masyuteum; assembly: GCF_011601315.1. Lineage (NCBI taxonomy): Bacteria > Pseudomonadati > Chlorobiota > Chlorobiia > Chlorobiales > Chlorobiaceae > Chlorobium > Candidatus Chlorobium masyuteum. Next base: position 40,176 of record NZ_JAAORA010000002.1, read on the forward strand.
CCCGCATTGGCAATCCATTCAAGAGCTCCATCGGTAATCGTGAGTTTTATGCGCTGGCGCATTGCGGTCTCTTTGATACGGTCAAACTGTATGAGAACAATTTTTTTCAGCTCTTCACGTGTGAGCGGCGTAAAGAGAATGATCTCGTCAATACGGTTGAGAAACTCCGGTTTCACCTGCTGTTTCAGCAGCTGGAAGAGCTTTTCCTGGAGGCCCGAAAGCACAGTGTCACGGTTCACTCCATCAAGTTTTCCCATCTCGACCTGAATCATCTGTGCGCCGATATTGCTGGTCATGATGATGATGGTGTTCTTGAAGTTCACCGTATGTCCCTTGCTGTCGGTCAGGCGGCCATCGTCAAGTATCTGCAGGAGGATGTTGAAGACGTCCGGGTGCGCTTTTTCGATCTCATCGAGCAGTACAACGGAAAAGGGTTTGCGCCGTACCGCTTCGGTAAGCTGCCCCCCCTCCTCATAACCCACGTAGCCTGGAGGCGCTCCGACCAGCCGGCTTACGGTGTGGGATTCCATATATTCGCTCATGTCGATGCGTATCATGGAGTCCTCATCATCAAAGAGATAGTCGGCAAGGGCACGGGCAAGCTCGGTTTTGCCGACACCGGTCGGCCCGAGAAAGATAAAGGAGCCGATAGGGCGCTTCTCGTCCCCCATCCCCGCCCTGGAGCGTTTTACCGCCTCACTGACAGCCGTGACGGCATCCTCCTGCCCGATCACCCGTTTATGCAGCTCCTGTTCAATCAGGAGCAGCTTCTGGCGCTCGCCCTGCAGCATCTTGCTGACCGGTATCCCTGTCCATTTGGAGACAATATCGGCGATATCCTCGGCATCAATCTCCTCTTTCATGATCAGGTCGCCTCCGGCCTTCTTCTCTTCAATCTTCAGGCGGTTCTCTTCAAGGTCGCGCTCAATTTGAGCGATTTTTCCATAGCGTATCTCTGCAACCTTGCCATAATCGCCCTGACGCTCAAACTCCTCGGCCTGAACCCGGAGCTCTTCTATCTGCGATTTAAGGGTGCGGGAGGACTGTATCAGCTCTTTTTCACTATCCCACCGGGCCTTGATGACGGTCTGCTCCTCAATGAGATTTGCAAGCTGTTTTTCTATCTCCTCCAGCCGTTGTTTCGTATCAGCGATGCCCATAGTTTTCCGGTATTTGATTACGGACTGTGAATAAGAAATATTGTTGTAAATTTAAGGCTTAAATTATCAAAGTCACAAGAGGCACAGAGCTTTAAGCCATAAAAGTATAACGGGTAACAACGTGCAAAAGTTCTCGATCGGTTCACTCTCCATTCCTGATTCCTCAGCTCCGCTCATTATTGCCGGACCATGCCTGATCGAAAACAGGGCAATGGCGGTAAAAACAGCCGAAGAGCTTCAGCGTATCAGCAGAGAGGAAGGGGTAGGTTTTATTTTCAAGGGCTCCTACCGCAAGGCAAACCGCACTTCCGGCTCCTCTTTCTCCGGTATCGGTGATGTTGAGGCGCTTGAAATACTTGACGAAATCCGCACTACCTACCGGATGCCGGTAGTGACCGATGTGCATGAAACCAGGGATGTTGCGCTTGCCTCCCGCTATGTTGATGTACTGCAGATACCCGCCTTTCTCTGCCGCCAGACCGAACTTCTTGTTGCTGCCGGAGAGAGCGGGCTTGCCGTCAACATCAAGAAGGGGCAGTTTATGGCCCCGGAAGATATGGCGCTTGCCGCAGCCAAGGTGACCGGGACGGGTAACCAGAGGGTCATGCTGACCGAACGGGGTTCAAGTTTTGGATATCACAATCTTGTTGTTGATTTCCGTGGTCTGGCCAAAATGGCTGAATCAGGATACCCGGTCATCTATGACGCAACGCACAGCCTTCAGCTTCCAGGCGCGGGCAATGGTGTTTCGGGCGGAGAGCGCCAGTATATGATGCCTCTTGCACGGGCGGCGGTCGCAGCGGGAGTGAACGGTCTTTTCTTCGAGGTTCATCCCGATCCATTGCATGCACTGTCGGATGCAGCCACACAGGTTGCTCTTGATGAATTCGGAACTATTGTCAAACAACTGCTCCATCTTTACCGGTGTGTGCAGTCGCTTCATTCACTCTAAACCACTATACCTGTGGCTGGTTTTCAATATTTCGGGATGCAGCCTTCACAGGCCGATCCATCAACACGCATAGAGCAGGCACTCAAAATTGTCCGGGCAGTTGTTTTTCCGGTTGACGGTGTCCTCAACGGCGGAAGGATCACCTTTGACAGCCGGGGAGGTGAGCTCTGCTCGATTTCGGTAAGAGATGCCGTTGCTATCAGGGAGGGATTGAAACAGGGGTTGATGATTGCCGTTATCTCCGGGCGGGATGCCGAAGCCTATCGGCCTCTGCTCGAAAATCTCGGTGTAATCGATCTCTCGCTCAATTCCGGGGATCTTCTGAAGGCCTACGAGAGTTTCCGTGATGCTCACGGGCTCACTGACGAGGAGTGTGCATACATCGGTGACGATATCGGCGATATTGCCGTACTTGCAAAAGCCGGTCTGCCGGTTACCCCGATTGACGGGGCTGATTATCTCAGAAACCGTGTCGGCTACATTGCCGGTTATGAAGGCGGCAAAGGGTGTTTGCGGGAGATTATCGAACTCATTCTCGCCCAGCAGGGAAAGTGGATATACACCGAGCAGCCTCAGGAGGAGAGTGAAACGGAGAGCTGAGGGTCTGGTTGCCGGATATGTTCCCGGTTGTGATTCCAAACCTGTTTTGTGTCATTGCAAACTTCTCTCTGTGTCATTCCGAACGAAGAGAGGAATCTCTTTGGAACAGATCCGGAAGAAGAGATCTCTCCTTTCAGTCGAGATGCCATGGGGGGGCGGGATGACAATGCTGGATGGTCGAGATGACAACGGGCGGCGAGAGCGATCTTACCTGATTTCGGCTACGGCTTCAGGATTGAGGATAGCGGCGGTTTCCGCCAGAGTGAGCAGGCCGACAATATTGGTGCCGTGATTTGGTTCAATGTGCACATCTCCCCGGTACTCTGCTTTGTTTTCAAGCGCCTGCTCAAGGGCATCTATCTTTCCCATCAGGCTGTAGGCTGCTGATTGCGGCGTAGAGCAGGAAACAGGAGGATTCTCCGCACCATGCAGATAGTACCCTTCCGGAAGCATCTCCATATCCGGGTAGTCATGCCAGTGGGTCATGGATGCCCCGTAGCGGGCAAGATGAGCGGAGAAGAGTGCATCCGGCCGGAGTCTCAGGAGGATGCTTGCCGTTATGGCATTTCCCAGTGCGTGGGCCAGAATAGTCAGGGTGTCGAACGACGGCTTGGCCCCGCCCGAAGGTGAAACACCAGCAGGGGTCTTCAGCCATGCTCTGCCTCCGCTTATACCGATTTCCACCAGATCATGCTGAGGGTCAAGATGATGCTTCCGGCATCCGGATCGGGTTGTGATAACGCTCACCTCCGGAACAGGTACAAGGAAGGTTTTACCTGCGGCCAGGATCCGCACCGTACCCTCGTGCTCAATTTCACACTCCTCACTCCCTATGCCATCACTGCAGAGGGTTGCCGGTTGCACCGTGACCGGGAGCTGCCGGGCAAAGAATCCGTAGCTCATACCGCTGCGCTGGTCGAGATAGCGGGCAACGATCCGCTTGTAAAAATCGCTTCGGTATTCAAGCCCGGCGGTGGAGGTGTGGGTGAGCAGGCAGTGGTTATCGCGCCACAGTCTGCTGCACTCTGCAAAATCCTTGCCCACCGTCCGAAACAGCGGTGTATCGGTCTCGAGAGCACCAGGTTTCATATCAAGATCCTCCGGCCTTGGAGGAACAACCTGTGCCGTAAGTTTCGGCACCAGTGTGCAGCGGACATCCTCCACCGCAGGAAGCGGCGTGTTGAAGGTGACGACACCCCCGTTCATGGTGCAGATGGTCCATGAACGGTCGGTGACAAAGATCAGGATATGCACCATGTCGCGGGCGAGCCTGCCGACTATTGCGTCAAGTCGCTCCTGCGGGAGGGCCTCGGTGGTGAGTGGCGGCGGTTCGTCGTAGATCCCGACAATGATATTGTTGTAGAGCGTTGAAACCCTGTTGATGGCGAGCATATCGTCGGCAAAAGAGCCCGGAGCAAAGACAACCGTACCGGGGAGAAACCGGCCGTCACTGCCCGAGGCCTCCTCTTCAGAGAGTACGGTAATCTCCAGTGACTTCATGGCCGAAACCAGGGCAAGGCAGAACTGTTCGAGGCGAACCGTAAGTACAGGTGCGGGGTAGATGACCGGCCTGATTTTACGGCACATCCCCTCAATGCTGAGCGGAGTTTCAGCAGGAATGCCGAGTAGATGGTGGAGAGTGCCGGAACTGATATTGATTCCCATGGGTGCCTCTATTTATTTGTTCTGCGATTCGATTGCTTCGTTGGGCGGTGCTCGAAATCCTCATGGACTGCGTGTACACTCCGGTTTCTGCGCTCCGTCCGTCTCGCACTCAAACCGCTCACGACAATAAATAAAGGTACCCGCATAAAGATCGGTTGCGCCGAATGGATTGAAGGTGAGAAGTGCCCGCTCAGAGGCCGAAATTATGCTCGCGTCCCCAGAGCAGTTTGGTCCGCAGGATCTCGCAGTAATCCCGTTTTTCATTGGCGACGAGATGGACCGGTTCCGGCGATTTTCTTATCGTGACCACTTTGTTGGGGTCAAGCATTCTGACCAGATGGCCGTCGCAGTTGAGCGGAAACTCCCCGTCAGGAGCATCAACAGAGACTTCGATTATCTTTTCGTCACTGATCACAATCGGCCGGACGGTCAGCATGTGCGGGCATATCGGTGTGATGACAAAGACACTCGATTTCGGGGCGATGATCGGTCCTCCGGCAGACATGGAGTAAGCCGTTGAGCCGGTTGACGTAGCAATGATGATGCCATCGGCGCGGTAGGAACTGAGCAGCTCACCGTCCAGCTTTATGACAAAAGTCGGAATGCGGGGATAGGCTCCTTTTTCAATCACCACATCATTCAAAGCCCGTAACTGTTGTACATTCCCGTCGATTGAAAGAGAGGCTTCAAGCTGTGATCGGTTATGGATCGTATAGGTGTTGTTCAGAACCTTTTCTATAGCCGAAAACATTTCAGCCTGGGTGAACTCCGTTAAAAACCCGAGATATCCGACATTGATGCCGATAACCGGTTTGGTCATGGCGTAGTGGGATGCGAACAGCAGCGTGCCATCCCCTCCCAGCGAGATGAATGCATCGCACTGCCGGTTCAGCTCCTCAATCGGCGCTGAGCGGGAGATCTGGAGCTTTTCTGCCGAGAGGGTTTCGAAAACATACTCCACTCCCCGTTCATCAAGCCACAGGGCCAGTTCGCGGGCAAGATCGAGCGCGTGCTCCCTTGAAACATTGACAACAATCGCAAATTTCATGACCGGTTCATCTCTTTAAGGGTTTGATAAAGCCGGTTGGCTTCATCGAAGCGCGATTCAAGCTGTTCAAGGTTGTGAGATCGTACTTCCTGTGACAGGGCCGTAAGTTCGACGGCAAACCGGTCAAGCTCCGCGGCAATGTTCTCACTGTTGGTTGCAATGATGTCACGCCATATCTGCCATGGGCTTCCTGCAAGCCGGGCCAGAGTCGCAAAGCCCGGTCCGGTTTTGCTGATCGAATCGCCGCAGTGATTCATCAGGAGGGTCGAGAGCAGTTGGGGCAGATGGCTTGTTTTTGCAACCACGAGATCATGTTCTTCAGCGTTCATCGAGAGTGTTGTGCATCCTGCCGACTCAAGCAGTTCAATAAGGAATCGCCCTTTCGGCTCTTCGAGTACGCCCTTGTCGTCACACAGGATAACGCGCCGGCCATGCAGCAGCGTCTCATGGCTTTCACGATACCCCTGCTGCTCCTTGCCGGCCATCGGGTGCATGCCGATAAAGTTCAGCTCAAGTTCCCTGGCTTTACGGGCTATCAGCGACTTTGTACTTGATACATCGCTGACCAGGGTTGAGGGTGGAGCAAGCTGTTTGATCTCCTCAAGCAGGGCGATGTTGATTTCGACCGGAGCCGAGAGGATGATCAGGTCGGCGCTGTAGAGCAGCGACTTCTCTGCGGTAAACCGGTCAAGACCGAGAGCTTCAACCGTGGTGCGGTCGGTCTCGGAAAAATTCGGGTCAAACCCCTGAAAAAGGATGTTGCTCTTCCGGGCAAGGGGTGAAAACTTTATTGCCCGCAAGAGCGACATGCCGATCAACCCGAGACCGATAAACGAGATATTTCTGATAGGTGGCTGCTCGGTCATGCCGTTAGTTTTGCTTGTTTGCCCGGCTTCCGGGGGCATCAATCGGCACATTCTGTTTGCAGAGAGGGCACTCCTCAGGGGTGTAGCTGATCACTTCCATCGAAAGCACTGAAAACTGGTCGTCAGCAAGCCTTACGCGGCCATTGCTGCGGTCAACAACCGATCCGACTCCGACCAGCGTTGCTCCGGCCGCTTTGACAAGCGCAATAACCTCGGCGACCGATCCCCCTGTGGTGATAACATCCTCAATCACCACCACCCGTTCATCCGGTTCAAGCATGAACCCGCGGCGGATTGTCATCACGCCATCCTTGCGTTCAGCGAAAATGGTTTTTACTCCGAGCTGGCGCCCCACCTCTGTTCCGACCACGATTCCTCCAATAGCCGGGGATATGACGGTTTCGACTCCCTTGCCGCTGAAATTCCCGGCGATCAGGCTGCAGACCGCTTCGAGGTGTTGCGGGTGCTGCAATACCTTTGCGCACTGAAAATAGGTATTGCTGTGCCGTCCTGAAGTCAGCCTGAAATGACCGTCAAGCAGAGCCCCGGTTGATTTGAAGGTGTCAAGCAGTGCAGAAGTACTCATGAATGGTAATGGGTAAGAGTGTCGACAAGAGTTCTATGCCCTAAAGATAAAGAAGCAGTGCCGAAAAGCTAAATGAAAAACTCCTGCTTTTCCGATCCTTTCGTCAGGATTGGAGCAGAATCTCTACCGGTTGCGGGACTCCAGATACTCTGTAAGCATTACACATGCGGCGGCGCTGTCGATTCTCCCCTTTTCCTGCCGCACTTTTCTTGATTTACCGGAAGCCGCAAGGATCTTGCGGGCATCTTTCGATGAGTGGTGTTCATCGACCCGTTCTATCATCAGTTGGGGGAACTCCACGAGCAGCTCTTCTATAAAGCGGTCAATAACTCCGGTCATGGCGTTTGTTTCGCCGTTTTCGCCCAGTGGATAACCGATGATTACCCTGCCGATCTCGTCACTGCGGAGCATCTCTTCAAGCATTCCGGAAAGTCCAGCCCGATCGACGGTGCCGACCGGCTGGGCGAAGAGCTGGAGCGGGTCGCTTTTTGCCACACCGATTCGCTTGGTGCCGTAATCGATTGCGATCACTCTTTTTTTAAGAGTAAAGCTCATGAGCAGAGTGTAGTACGATTGAATAATGGTGATGTATCAATCAAAGATATAACTATGCCGGCTATTTTTTCATAGCGGGCGTACCCGCTTATTAGCAGGCATACTCCTGACAGCTAAACCTTTTTGCTCTTGCGGGTGTTCCATTCATAAGATCGTTTTGTTAAACAATTCAACAGAAGGGAGGCTCTTATGGGTGCATGGTCACTATTGCTGATGACCAGCCTGCTGCTTGCAGGCTGTTCGGTGCTGGGCAAGCGGGAATCAGCCGAGCCACCGTTTACGGTGCTGGAGAAAGAGGGGGAGATCGAAATCAGGCAGTATGGCGGGATGGTTCTGGCTGAAACAGTTGTTGATGGAGGGTACGGCCAGTCAAGCGGTCAGGCCTTCAGTCGCCTTGCAGGCTATATTTTCGGCAAGAACCGCTCAAAACAGAAACTTTCCATGACTGCTCCCGTGCTGCAGGAGCCTGCTTCGGAGAAACTCTCCATGACCGCTCCGGTGATGCAGCAGAAGCAGGGGAACTCCTGGGTGATGTCGTTTGTGATGCCTGAAGGATCAACCCTTGCTTCACTTCCCGAGCCTCTTGACCCGTCCGTAACCTTTCGTGAGGTCGGAGCAAAAAAAGTTGCGGTAATCAGTTATTCAGGACTTCATTCCGAAAGTAATCTCCGGAGCTATGCGGAGAAACTGACGGTATGGCTTGGGAAGAGAGGGTTCCGGTCACTCTCTGCTCCCAGGGCGGCAAGCTACGATCCTCCATGGACCATTCCGTTCCTTCGCCGCAACGAGGTGCAGATTGATGTTGAGTAAGGCCGAAGCCGTCATGAGGTTTTTTCCTCGTCTGATTATTATTACCTTTTACAAACTACCGCTCACTTAATCAAACCATCAGTATGAAGCCGCTCTACTATTTTTTAACTGCAACGCTTTCGATACTGCTCTCGATCTACATCTTTATTTTCGGCACAGGGGTTAACCATGAGCTGATTGCTATATTTATCGGACTCTGGGCACCGACGATCATCGCTCTCGGTATTTTCAACACCCTGCTCGGTATTCTTGATGAGATGTGCTGTGCGCACAAGAGGATTGAGGGAAGGCAGACAGGCGACGACCGCTAACATAGAAGCGTGATGAAGCACTTTGGAGCAGTTGCGCTGGTGGGTGTTGGCGGGTTTCTCGGCTCTGTGGCCCGCTACGGGGTGGCGCTGCTCTTTCTTCCGCTTGCTCCGGGCTTTCCCTTTTCAACCTTTGCGGTTAACATGCTCGGCAGTTTTCTTATCGGATTGTTGAGCGAGCTTGCGGTTTCGACCACCCTGGTCTCTCCTGAAGCACGGCTCTTTATGGTGACCGGCTTCTGCGGAGGCTTTACCACCTTTTCCGCCTATATGTATGAGCATGCATCGCTGATGAAGGATGGTCAGCTCTTCTACGCCGGGCTTTACCTTTTCGGCAGTATCGCCGGAGGTCTCATTGCACTTTACTCGGGAATGCTTTTCGCAAAAATCTGGTCATAAAGGAGTCAATTATGGAATTTCACAGTTCAGAACTGCTGCGCATCTTTGTCGGTGAACAGGTTCGTTTCGGTCACAATCCGCTCTATGAAGAGATTGTGCGCGAAGCCCGTCTGCATGGTCTTGCCGGAGCAACGGCGTTGAAAGGTGTGCTCTCCTACGGTCACGACATGCTGATTAAAACCTCCAAAATCATGGAGTTCGGTACCAACCTGCCTATGGTTATCGAAATTGTTGACTTTCCGGAAAAGATAGAGAGCTTTCTTCCGAAGGTCGAACAGATGGTGCGCGATGCCTCCGGAAGGGTCATGGTTACCCGCGAGCAGGTGCAATCCGGGATTATTGAATAACGAGGCGCAAAACAGCCGGGAGAGACCGAATTGCCTGTAACAAAAAAAGGGAAGCCTTGCGGCCTCCCTTTTTTTGTTCTTTCTGTTGACGGAGCGGGTTACTTCTGGGACTCGACAAGCGCATTGTAGTTTGCCTTGATGGTCTTTTCCAGATCGGCATCAGTGTGAACCGAGCTGATGAACATCGCCTCAAACTGTGAAGGTGCGGTGTAGATGCCCTGATCAAGCAGGGAGTGGAAGTACTTGCCGTGCTTTTTGGTGTCGGCCGTGATGGCACTTGCATAGCTTACGACCGGCGTTTCGGTAAAGAAGAGGCAGGACATCGATCCTACACGGTTCTGCACATAGTTCAGACCGAGTTTCTTCAGGTTGTCGCTGAAGCCGGCTTCAATGATCTGTGCCTTTCTTTCGAGTTCCGGATAGGGATTCTCTTCCATAAGGATTTTCAGGGTTTCAAGGCCTGCGGTCAGTGCCAGCGGGTTGCCTGAAAGGGTACCTGCCTGATAGACGTCGCCGAGGGGAGCAATACGCTCCATAAGCTTGCGCTTGCCACCGAATGCGCCGACAGGAAGGCCTCCGCCGATGATCTTGCCCATGGTGGTGAGATCAGGCGTAACGCCGTAGAGGCTCTGTGCACCGCCGAGTGCTACACGGAAACCGCACATCACTTCGTCGAAAATCAGTACGATTCCTTCCTGGTCGCAGAGCGTGCGAAGATCAGCAAGGAAGCCGGGTTTTGCCGGAATAACACCGGTATTGCCTGCCACAGGCTCAATGATGATGGCGGCAATATTGCCCTTGTTCTCGTTAACGAGCAGTTTTACCGACTCGATATCGTTGTAGGTTGCATTAAGCGTATCCTGCGCCGTGCCTCTGGTGACACCCGGGCTGTCGGGAGCGCCGAGCGTAAGAGCTCCTGAACCTGCCTTGATGAGGAAGCTGTCGCCGTGACCGTGGTAACACCCTTCAAATTTGATGATTTTATCGCGGCCGGTGTAGCCTCTTGCAAGGCGTACGGCCGACATGGTGGCTTCGGTTCCGCTGTTGACCATGCGGACCATTTCAAGTGAAGGTACAATCTTGCAGAGGAGCTCGGCAATTTCAATCTCCATCTCGATCGGTGTGCCGAAGCTGGTGCCGATGTTTTTCAGGGTATATTCAAGTGCAGCCGTGATTCTCGGGTGCATGCTGCCGAGAATGAAGGGGCCCCACGATCCGACATAGTCAAGATAGGTGTTACCGTCAACATCGGTCAGGTATGCGCCTGAGCCTTTAGCCATGTAGATCGGTGTTCCGCCAACGGATTTGAATGCCCGTACCGGAGAGTTTACGCCGCCGGGAATAAACTTCTTTGCTTTTTCAAAGAGTTCAGCTGATTTGGTTAGTTGAGGCATGTTGGACAGATCTGTTTAGGATTGAACAAGAGGTTATGCGAGTAATAAAATGACTCTTAAGATAGAAATAGTCCGGCAGATATAAAACCACAAAACCACGGATACCGGCTCGGGATGCACTATTTAACCAGGATTTGTTCAACGATTGAGATGTTTTTGCGCGACCGGGAGTGTTCCATATGCAGCGCGCAATACTCCTGCAGCAGCGAGCAGAGGGTATCGATATCTTCCGGTGAAGAGATGAAGGTGTCACCTGCGGGATGGCGGGCGGAGGCAAGGGCCGCCAGTTGTTCGGCGAGGCGCACCGGGATAAGCCGCTTTTTAATGCTGCTCTGGATGGCGGCTGCAGGCAGGGCAAGCCCGCCGGGGTTCATGACAAAATAGAGCTCCGTCAGCTTCATCTTCCTGATTGCCGTTGTGAGATCCTCTCCGCTGAAGACACAGTTACTCAGTAAGGGCTGAAATCCCATCAGAGAGACAAGCCGGAGCAGGAACCATGCATGGAGCTGCCGGAAATTGACACGGCTTCGGTAGAGCTGCTGGAGAGTTCCGGCAAGCAGGGTGAAGAGGGGGAGGTTTTTCTCGTCGCTCTCCGTGCCTGTACGGATAAGATCAATAATCTGGTAGAGCACGGCAAAGCGCTCCATATCCGGATCGGGAACCATCGGACTTAAAACAAGGTTACCATCACTGACAAGCTGAATATCCCGGCTCTGTTTTTTATAGAGCACCACGTCAACCACATTTCCGGCACTGAAGAGTCCCGAGAGCCTGTTTTTAGGATTGCGCGCCCCTTTGATGATGACGGAAATTTTACCGAATTCGCGGGTATAGAGGGCGCAGATCTTCGACTGGTCGCGGTATTTGACCTCCCGAAGTATTACGGCTCTGGTTTTGACGATCACGGCTTCAGCTTTTTTATTTTCGCAATTATCAGTATATACGTTAGCCCCGCCTGAAAAGGGCGTGAGAACTTTTTTACACGGTTCTATCCCGAAAAAAACGGGAACTTACTTACTCACCATAGTCAGAACACGAATAAATCAAGGAGTGAAATTACATTATGCCAACCTATCAATATCGCTGTTCAAGCTGCGGCAATGAACTTGAAATAGTCCAGAAAATGAGTGATGCCTCGCTGACCATCTGTCCGAAATGCGAAAAGGAGACTTTTGAGCGGGTTATCAGCGCCGATGGCGGATTTGTGCTCAAGGGTTCCGGCTTTTACAAAACCGACTATAACGCCAGCAAGCCTGCTCCGGCTCCATCACCCTGCTCTACCGGTTCCTGTTCATCAGGCTCCTGCCCATTGGCAAAATAGCATTCATGGCAGCCTTATTCCCTGAAGATCAGATTATTGAAAAGCCTTCCCCGGAAGGCTTTTCTGTTTTTCTGAAGTAAACGGATTTTCACTCTCCCGCCAGACAAACTTTGAGAGGTTGATGCTTTTGTCTCCCCTGAACCGCTCGGGGTATTGCTTCCCTTCAACATTGCCGATTACCCGGACCTGCTTCAGTATGCCGTCAGTGAAGAGCATCCGTATCACATTGCCGCTTGAGTAGTGGATGCCGTAGGGTTTGCGCTTTTCGTCATAGAGATGATAGAGACTTTCGGCTTCGGTGGTGGCGGTTATGCCGGTTATTTTTGAGTTGTCGTTCAGCCGGATCACCATTTTTCTGCTTCCAAGCTGGTCGTAAACCTGGGGAGAAAGGGAGAGGGTGTCAAGGGATGCAAAAAAAGCACCTCCCTGCACCTGCATCTCATCAATATGACGACGCTTTGCCGTTGAAGTTGCCTCCTTGAGATGCAATAGGATAATGTCGCCACTGATCTGCTTGCGATCATGCCAGGCTATGGCGTCATCGTAAAGCCAGATCTGGCTGGTGCCTTTGTTGACCACTGCTTTACGGGCTTTGGCTGCAAGTGAGCTGTTGAGCATCCGGCTCCGGACGTTGCCGCTCAGTTCGCCGGTCTCCCTGTCAGGCCAGTAGACACCGCTGTCGCTGTAAATCTCGTAAACGTTGTCGGTAATGTAAACGTTGCCGGTAAGAACGATCCTGTTTTCTGCTTCGTAATTGGTTGCCCGGTCGCATTTGAGGGTTATGTTGTCGTGCAGGAACTGTACATTGCCAATGACCGAACGGAAGCTGCCCCCTTCACTCTCTCCGCCCTCAATGGTATCGGCATGCTCGAGAATAATTTTCTTTTTTTCCGCCCTGAGTGTATTATGGTGCAGAACCGGAAGCACGACTGTTTGCGCAAGCATGATGCTGGCGAACAATATGCTGACCGGAATAAATTTTCGCATGGAGATCTGATGGTTATGTTGTGCCTTGCTCTCTAATGTAACAAAGCTTTGTTTTTACTGTGAAAAAATTACTCCTTGCCGCCGGAAGCAGGCCCGGCATACTCTCGCTTGCCCCGCTCTACGATGCCCTTAAAAAAAACGGAGCCTACCAGCCGGTAGCCCTTCTTGTTTCTGCAAAAGGTGCCAAGCCGCTCAGCAGTGACCTGGCGGCATGTTTTGGAATTGGTGACGACGTCCGTACCATTTACCTTCCCGAAGGTTCTGCGGTTCATCAGCTTGCCTCCGTTATGACCGGCATGGAGGCCGTTCTTCTCAGTGAAAAACCCGATCTCGTGCTGGTCTGCGGAAGCGATAATGTTGCTCTTGGTGCTGCGGTGACCGCAGCCAAGCTCGGTATGCAGGTAGCCGCAGTCGATGCGGGGCTGCGAAGCTATGAACGCTCTGATGCCGAAGAGGTCAACCGGGTTGTTATTGACGCCATGGCCGAGTTCCACTTTGTCAGTGAGCACAGTGGTGAGTACAACCTGATCAACGAGGGGGTTGCCGATGAAAAGGTCTTCTATTCCGGCAACCTGTCAATCGACTCCCTTGTCCGTCTTATGGAGCAGGCAAACAAGGAGAACTCTGTTCCGGTTAAAGGGATAAAACCGAAAAAATATGCACTGATGCTCCTCGGACAGGGCGTTTTCTCCGCCGGGAAAGAGCATATCGGGATGCTGCTTCGGGTACTGACGGAACTTGCCTCCAACATAACGGTAGTCATGCCCCGCATTGCCGGATTTGACGCCCTGCTTAAAGAGCATTTGCTTGATGCGGAATTCATCGCTATAGAGAATCTGAAGCTGATTGAGCCGCCGTCTCATGCCGGGCTCCTTACCCTGCTTCGCGACTCGATGCTGCTGCTTACCGACACTGAAGAGCTTCAGGCCGAAGCAACGGTGATGAATGTGCCCTGTCTTACCATGATGGATACTTCAGCGCGCCCATCCACCATTGAGATCGGCACCAACGTGCTTGTCGGACTCGACGAGGAGGATATCAAAAGCCGCATCCACGACATTCTCCATCCCGGTTCGCACCAGCATATCACCAGCCGCTCAAAAATTCCCGAAAAATGGGATGGAGCCTCCGCCCCCCGCATCGTCGCCGTCCTCGACCGGCTGCTCTGATTTTCTTTTTTGTGAAGGTGCGGGATTTCGCCCGCACCTTCATCGCTTCTGCAGTAATTATACCCACTTCGTGTCATTTCGAACCCGATTTTTCGGATGAGAAATCTGACAGCATGCCTCACAAGGCAGGCATAATATGTTTTTGTTGTAAGAATGGTCCGTGATTTTTTCGAAATCACGTGCGATTATGTTTGGCTAAAATATTGCAATTCAGTTAATTGCGTGAATATCACAGCCGATTGAATCGCAAGTATTAACTCACGTTTATCGTTTGCGGCTTACTTTTCATATGTGGCGTTATGGTATTCGAACATTCCAAGCATATCGCATCATGATTCTCATCCGTCTAAAATGCTATGAGTAGATATGTCGCTTACATTGATGAATCCGGTGACCCGAATTTTGGGGAAGGTGCATCAGAGACAATTGTCGTGTGCGCCATTGTTCTTGAACGAGATCGCCTTTTGGAGCTGTCCCATGTGATTTCGGAAATAAAGACATCATACGGAATGGAAGAGCTCAAGTCAAAGCAAGTACGTTCTTTTGAGCAGAGATACGATATTTGTCGGCAGCTACTTGCCTCAACGTTCAGAATTCTTACCATACGTGTGGTTAAGAAATCGCTTCAAGGAGATTGGTTTCGTTATCGTTCCACATTCTACAAGTACATTCAGAGTTTATTGAATCATGAACTTTTCCAGTTGTTCGGTTCCATAAATGTAACGCTTGACAGGTATGGGAGTTCGGATTATCAACGCTCCTTATCGAAGTATCTTGTCGGCAGGATGCAGGAGGAGCTGTTCGAGCCCGAGCTATTAATTGATTCCGCCAAGGATAATGAGTTTATACAAGCAAGTGATATTCTGGCTGGCTCTATCCGAAAAGCCTTGGAGGATGATTTTGATAAATCTGAGCGTGATCAATTACTCACCCTTATAAAGCCTTCTTGGGTTAGACGTTTAGATCTTCCCCGTGAAGGTCATTATTTGACAGCCATACCTGCAAGTGAAATGTTTAATGCATGTATGGAAGAAGCTAAGCGATACCTTGAGTGTCATGCCGCAAGTTCGGATGAGCCAAAGGTCAAGGCGCTTGAGTATCTTTACTACTCAGCAATCGACGGATCCAGTGAATACATATACACCCAAGAGATTCTTGAATGGCTCCAGACATATGGTATCATTCTCAGCGAGGAACAATTTCGAAAAGATGTAACTGCTGCGTTGCGGGATGAAGGGCTCATTATTGTTGGTAGCAGAAAGGGGATCAAGATACCAGTGAGTTCAGAAGACATCAGGGACTATATAAAATTCAGTGTCAATCTTGCACATCCAGTGCTGAGGAGGTTGAAGCTTGCACTCACTTTTGTTTCTGCAAGAACCACTTTAAGGGATGTAGACTCATTGTTAAGCGATGAGATGCGTGCTATCCTTGACGAAGTAAACGCCTGACGTGATAATGAGAGGCTCAACCATCTCATTATTGATTGATGCTCACCAAAAAAAGTATGGGGTTCATTTTAATACCGCGCTTATGAAGTAGACTTTGCAAATATCAGACAGGAGGGTTTTCATTGAACCTCTGAAGCTCGTACATTAAAAGAGTTTATTGCATGAATCTATTCTCTTGGAGTTATCAATGCCGTCACTTGACTGGATAGGCAAAAAAGCGGTTGTCAACCATCATAAACAAGTTCCTTTTCACCTGCTGCGCGGTAACGAAGAGTTGTCTTTTGGGGACCCCGGCAGTGGAAATCTGCTTGTTCAGGGTGACAATCTGCTTGCTTTGAAAGCCTTGCTCCCATACTATGCCGGAGAGGTCAAATGCATTTACATTGATCCGCCTTACAATACCGGTGTTGATGAAAGAGATGAGAGTGGCAAGAGAAGTGGCTGGGTTTACAATGACAATGTGAGCAGTCCTGAAATCAAGGATTGGCTTTTCAGAGTTGTCGGTGCAGAAGCTGAAGATCTTTCTCGTCATGACAAGTGGTTATGCATGATGTACCCCCGACTTTCGATCCTTTATCAGTTTTTGAAAGAGGATGGTGTCGTTTTTGCAAGCATTGATGAAGTTGAATTTGCTAACCTTCGATTACTTTTTGATGAAATTTTCGGAATTTCGAATCGAGTAGGGACAATTATCTGGGATAACGCGACTGATAACAACCCGACCAATATCGCTGTTGAGCATGAGTATATTCTCTGCTATGCTAAAAATAAAAGTAAACTTGCCTCTGTTTGGAAGTCTCAGAATCTTGCCGTAAAAGAAAAACTGCTTGAAATTGGCAATGAGTATGTAAAAAAATATCCGGATCAGAATCAACGTCAAGAGGCCTACACAAAATGGTTTCGGGATAATAAAGAGTATTTATGGCCATTTGATCGATATAAGTTCATAGATGATGATGGGATTTACACTGGGAGCCAAAGTGTCCACAACCCTGGTAAAGAGGGTTATCGTTACGATGTTCCGCATCCAACTACTGGCAGACCATGTAAAGAACCATTGATGGGTTACAGGTTCCCGCCTGAAACCATGGAAAGATTACGGGCAGAGCAACGACTTATTTTCGGTAAGGATGAAGCCAAGCTGATTGAGTTGAAAGTGTATGTCAGCGATTACAGAGCCAAACTATCAAGCTTGTTCACTTTTGATGGACGTGTTGGAACTAACGAGATCAAGGAGATTCTGCATCATGACAGGCGCCCGTTCGATTTTCCAAAGCCAACCGCTCTTTTGGAAGAATTATTCAGTTTTACCACATCAAAGGATGATCTCATACTTGACTCCTTTGCAGGATCAGGAACAACAGGGCACGCCATCCTTAAACTGAACAAAGCTGATGGCCAGAAAAGGCGATTTGTCTTGGTTGAAATGAAAGACAAAATTGCGAAGGACATCACCGCAGAGCGTCTCAAGAGGGTGAGTAATGGATATGTTAACGCCAAGAATATATCGGTGAAAGGACTCGGTGGAGGATTCAGGTTTTGCGAACTTGGCGAGACGTTGTTCGATGCTGATGGGTTCATCAACAGAACCGTCACATTCAAGGAACTTGCCCATCATGTTTTTTTTGTGGCTATCGGTGAGCCTTTGCCGTCCGGTTCCGACTTGACTACTCCGCTTATTGGTACATCGAACAATACTGCTGTATATCTCCTCTACAATGGTATTCTTGGGGACTCATCAGACGATGGCGGTAATGTGCTGTCTCGTGACGTGCTTGCAAAATTGCCAAAGCATGATGGACTGAAAATTGTGTACGGCAACGGTTGCCTTCTTGGTCCGACCCGTTTGAACAGTGAAAACATCATTTTCCGGCAAATCCCATACGAAGTAAAGCTGTCATGATCACTCTCAAGGATTACCAACGTCGGGTATTGCAGGCATTGAAAGACTATTTTATTGCCTGCCAGCAGTATGACAGTGCCGATACCGCGTTTTACAGCATAACCCGACAATCGTTCGGAACCGGCATTCCATATAGAGAGGTATCAGAATTGCCGGGATTACCATATGTCTGTCTGCGAATTCCGACTGGAGGGGGTAAAACTATTGTTGCAAGTTATGCTACTGGTATCGCCGCAAAAGATTTTCTGCACAGCGAAACCCCTTTCGTCCTTTGGCTGGTTCCGTCCAATACAATCAAAGAGCAGACGATAACTGCGCTTCAAGACAGGAAGCATCCTTACCGAAAAGCTCTTGAAGAGGTTCTCCCCGCTGTTGAGGTTTTGTCAATTCAGGAAGCCTTGTCTTTAAATCGTTCGACGGTTACCGGTAACGCAACCATCATTGTTTCTACCATGCAGGCGTTTCGGGTAGATGAAACCGAAGGTCGTAAAGTTTACGAACAATCGGGGGCATTGATGGAGCATTTTAGTACCCTTGATCCTTCACTTACGGAACAGCTCGACCGATACGACAATGGCCAACCTGTTCAATCCTTTGCCAATCTTTTGAAGTTGCATCATCCGATCATCATCGTTGATGAAGCACATAATTCCAGAACGCAGCTTTCGTTTGAAACACTGTCGAGGTTCAATCCTTCGTGCATTATCGAGTTTACTGCTACCCCGGCAACGGAATCCAACCCAAGCAACGTTTTATATTCGGTGTCGGCTGCCGAGCTTAAGGCTGATCAGATGATCAAAATGCCGATTCGTCTTGAAACGCGACCAAACTGGAAAGAGCTGATTTCTGATGCCATAACGTTGCGCCAACATCTTGAGCAGGAGGCCATCAAGGAGAAAGTAGCAACAGGCGAACACATTCGCCCAATTATGCTCATTCAGGCGCAGGCAAAAAGTCAAACACATGAAACCCTGACTGTCGAAGTTGTCGAACAGTGTTTGCTCGATGATTTCAACATTCCAATAGATCAAATCCGGCGTGCCACCGGATCAGACAGAGAGATTGACGGTATTAATCTCGCAGATCCCGGTTGTACTATCCGATACATCATCACCGTACAGGCATTGCGGGAGGGCTGGGATTGTCCGTTTGCCTATGTGCTTTGTTCTGTAGCTGAAATGCGCTCACCAACTGCGGTCGAACAAATTCTTGGGCGGATTATGCGCCTGCCGGGAGCTAAGCGGAAGCAAAGCGATGAACTCAACATGGCTTATGCGTTCTCGGCTTCGAGGAATTTTGTCGAGGCCGCGAAAGCTCTTGAAAACGCTCTTGTTCTGAATGGGTTTAACAGACTGGAAGCAAAAGAGTTGATCACGAATTTGCCTGTAAACCATCAAGGCGCTATGGATCTGTTTGCGGAAACAAAGGAAACTATTGAAGAAACACCCTGTTTCGGATTTTTACCAGAAGCCATCCAGAAAAAGGTTTCCTATGATATTGAGTCGAAAGCCTTGACTTTTACCGGAGAAATGGACGATGCCGAAAAACAGGCACTTCTCGAATGCTTTGTCACCCCTGAGGGAAAAGAGAGTATCGAAAGAGTGTTCCAGAACTCCCGGCGATATCTAAAAAAAAGCGTATCAACTCCCGCTGAGCGGTTTGAGATATTTGCCGTTCCAGTGCTTTCAGTAAGGCAAGGGAACCTCTTCGAACAATTTGAGGAGACTCACTTTCATGAAACGCCTTGGAAGCTCTCCAAATGTTCGCCGGAACTGAGTGAGTCAGAGTATTCGACTAAACGATTTGATGGCAAATTAGCCGAAATAGACATTACCAATCGTGGCCAACTTTCGGTGCGATTTGTGGACTCCCTGCATCAGCAATTGAGCCTTCTGAACGATGACAAGAACCAAACGGTTTCTCAGCTTGTTTACTGGATTGATCGGAACCTTCCAAACAGGCGGGATATTTTGCCAACAGAAAGTGGACCGTATCTTATTGGAGTTATTCATTACCTCATGAATGAACGGGGCTTGACGCTTTCTCAACTGTTCAATGACAAGTACACCTTGCGGCAAAGGCTCTCAGCGAAAATAGATGATCTTCGCAGGAAGCAGTGGGAAAAATCCTATCAGACGTTTATCCTGCCTGAATGCGCAACGCCTTTGGTTGTCTCGCCGGACGTGTGTTTTACCTTTAAGCCGACAGATTATCCATACAATACCAGATATCAGGGTAGTCTCGTTTTTAAAAAGCACTATTACCGGGATATAGCATCAATGAATGGAGAAGAGGAGAGTTGTGCCGCATATCTTGACCATTTGCCGGAAGTTGAGTTTTGGGTACGAAACCTTGAGCAAAGACCAACTCACTCGTTCTGGTTACAAACCTCTACAGACAAATTTTATCCGGATTTTGTCTGTAAGTTGAACGATGGCCGTATTCTCGTAGTTGAGTATAAATCAGAAACGTCATGGAGTAACGACGATTCGAGAGAAAAACGTGTACTCGGAGAGTTATGGGCAAAACGCAGCAACGGCACCTGTCTTTTCGTAATGCCCAAAGGCAAAGACCTTCAGGCTATCAAAGCCAGCGTGCGACAGTGAAATGCCATCACGTTGATATTATCTATGAAAAAAACTTTTTAACTGGTGCATTGGCAATAGTAAATATCAGTTTTATAATAGAATATGGTGTTTGTTATGGCTGGAACTCTTTACTTAAATGCCTTCCAAGCTTTAATTCGTAAATTGTCCGTGCTGACGGCATTAAGATTGCAATGTTAAGATTATTTTGCTCTTTTTTTTGGAAATGATGTGGATATGTTTTAAGATCAAGGAATACTTTTTTTACAAGTAAAAGTGCTCACACACCTACTGGGTAAGTCAAGCCCACTGCCCTGATTTATTTTGTGCTTAATTTTTGGAGCAAAGAGCTCTTATGCCTACTGAACTACAGACGAAGTTCGAAGCACAACTTCCCAAGTTACCTCATTTCTCTTTCGAGAGGATATTCCACTACGTTGCCGGTTTAGCCTCTATAATAGCTCTCGTGGCGCCACTTCTCTTCTCCGATACTAAAACGCGGTCATATTTATACATAATATTTCTGACCATAATTGTTCTTATTTTATTGACTTCATTGATCTATTTGAAGAGGAAACGACTCAATCGTTATGCTCAAAGCTTAATTTTTACTCATTACGTTAACCATGTGATAAGAGATGCGATACAGGAGGTTGCTGTAACGAAAATAATGCCTTTAACAGTAAGTCTTCTAGATGCAATCGCAACATGTTTTTCTGTGATTATTGGGGAGAGATGTCGAGCTTGTTTAGTGGAGCTGAAGCCGGATTATGAACTGAAAGTTACAGCAAGAGATGGCATTACTAAAGTGACAAATAAGAAAAAAGTAAAGAAACATTTTTTAGAAGGCAATACGGATTTTAGTGATTTGTGGTATGCGAGGAATGGCCGCTCCCGTTATTTCTTAAGTAATGATCTTCCGAAATTATGGCTACAACACAAATATGTGAATTCATCGTTTGAAGAGATAGATCAACCCGAGGTTTTTTCTTTTTTTTCTTTTAGGACGGTGGTGAAGTGGAATTTACCCTACAAAAGTGCATTAGTTTTACCGATCAGATATATTTCTTCGTTTGCGCCACCAGAAACCACCTTGCAGCGTGATGATCACTGGAATTATTGGGGCTTCTTATGTGTTGATTGCAATAGTAAGCGTGTCTTTGATGAGAATTATTGCCCTGAATTAGGCGGTGCATTTGCTGATGCTTTATTTACGCTTTTCTCGCATTACAATACGTTTCTTAATGAA
Source organism: Candidatus Chlorobium masyuteum (assembly GCF_011601315.1). Taxonomy (NCBI): domain Bacteria; kingdom Pseudomonadati; phylum Chlorobiota; class Chlorobiia; order Chlorobiales; family Chlorobiaceae; genus Chlorobium; species Candidatus Chlorobium masyuteum. The sequence continues at coordinate 61,531 of NZ_JAAORA010000002.1, forward strand.
AAAATTACACAAGAGCATGTTGAAAAAATACATTAAAAAACCGAAAGATGCCTTTATTGGCGGACAGAACAATCGGGTGATTATTGATTGCAATTATGCTACAAAGAATCTGCCCGATAAGTCGTGGGAGACAGAGGTAAACGTTGAGAGTCAAATGGTAAAGGTCACGGTTCGGAGTTTATCAAGACTTTTTGAGATGAGTGACATATTGAGTGTGGGAAATGTTTTATGCAAAAGTTAATAGAGGTGAATTAATTTTTTTACGCCATTTACAACTAACTGAGATTAAATATGTAATGACCCGAGTTGTAATGGTAAATTCGTCATTGTTAAAGTTGTTTTTGACGACTTACTTGCTATGAAGTCATTGACTGCTTCCCTACATTATTTAACGGTTAAATCATCGAGAGATAAACATGTAAACGGATTTTGGCGATATGCAACCATGCGATTTAAAAGTTGCCGATAGTCCGTACGATGATTAAGTAAACATACTATATCTCCGGATGAAGAGGGACAAACTCCTTTGGCACGGATTCAACCATCTTTTTGGCCTCATCCAAAAACTTGTCGTTGATTGACGGCACTTTAGCCTTGTACGCTTTCAGCTCACTGTAGGCGCTTTCAAAAATAAGCCGGGCTACTTCCGATTTGAGGAAATCGGTTATATGAGCGTCCGCACCATATTTTTTCTGATACGCGGCATAACCCTCTTCTAACAGGTTGCAGTAAATGATATTGGCCCTTTCGGAAATAACCGGGCGAGGATAGGGCTGGTAACCGTTCGGCAGGGACGATGAATCCAGCTGCAGTCGCTCAAGGGCTTTGCCGAACCCGGGATCACTCTCTCCATAGAGGGTGTTGCGAACCTTTTGCAGTGTCATCATACCGGAGCACTGGGCACATGGCTCCAGTGTTGTGTATACGGTGCAGCCAGCAAGGTTTTTGATATCCGGAACTTTAACCCCGTGTTGCCGGTCGGCATTCAGCTTTGCAAGATACCCGATCATTAAACGGACCTCTCCGTGCTGTGTTTCATTGTGCGTAACTGCATTGCAATTCCGGGCCCAAAACACCAGACGGCTGTTCAGGGAGTCGCTGCTCAGGAGAACAGATCCGATATTATACCCGCGGGCATTATCTTTCTGCCAGCCTTTGTAGACTACCGAATAGGCTGCCAGCATACCGATATAATCTCTTTCGGTTTTCCAGTATACAGCCTTTGAACTGGTGTTGCCACTCTCTACGGAGCGTTCTCTTGCTTGAGCTTTCGGTCCGCCGACCAGTGTTATCATCACCACAGCACTGAAGAGATATCGCAGATAAAAACCGCTCTTTTTCATGTCATCAGAAGTTTTGATTATTGATGATGATTACCAGGTGTAAAGTCTGTATAGCTTCCTTTATCGGTTACGGCAGCAGTAGGTACTTGCGTAGAGGGCGTTGCTTGAAAAAAAGTTTGAAGAGCGGCATCCACCCTTGCACTCACTGCCGACATCGCACCCCTCACACATTCCGGTGAGCATGTCGGGAGTGAATTTTCTGTTGTAGGCAAATGCATTTTCATTATTCCAGATATCTGCCAAAGGTTTTTGGCGCACATTGCCTTCGATGAAATGATCGGAGTAGAGCGAACCACAACCCTTTATATTGCCAACGCTGTCGATAAACAGTCCGGTAATTCCGGCAGAACACCCTCCCCAGCAGGGAATCAGCGATGATGTTCCCCGGATATACGTTTCATTGTCATCGAAGTACCCGATACTGTCTGCCGCGACCACGACCATCTGCTGATCACGGTTTTTGTCACGTATGAAATCTATAACCTGCCGCACCTGTGCAGGAGTGACAACGAAATCAGGCCGATCAGCCATGTTGCCCATGGCATTGATCAATTGCAGTTGCCAGAGCGATACGTCATGTTCAAGAAGGAAAAGGTAGAGATCTTCGAGATCATTACAGTTCAGTTGCATGAGGCTGGTTACTGCGCAAATGCTGATCCCATGTTTACTCAAAAGGTCAAGTGTTTGCTCTATGCGCTGAAACGCATCGTCTCTGCCTCTTATCATATTATGCGTTTGTTCGATACCGTCTATGGAAACGCCTACATTGATCAACCCGGCTCGTTTTATCTGTTCGATTTCAGCTTTCCCGATCCTGTAGCCATTCGTAACAATATTGATTTTGATCCCTTTGTTCGTGAGGTATTCAGAGAGCTGATCCCATCCTTTAAATAAAAAAACCTCTCCACCGATGAAGGTCAGATCCTTGCAACCGAGGGCGAGCAGCGCGTCAGCTACCGTGAAGCACTCCTCAAGACTCAGCTCGTTTGGTCTTGCATTTCCGGCTCGAGAACCGCAATGCATACAATTCAGTGTGCAGCGAAGGGTCAACTCCCAGTTACAGCCCTTTAGTTCGTAGACTTGGCGTGTTGTGTTTACCTTCATTGCAATGATTTTTCCTGATGAATGTTTTTATGCAAGGAGAGTGTCTCTGCCGAGATAGTGTTTGGCTCCAGTTCAGGTAGCGTTTAAACTGCTTTTTAAGCTGAGAGAATAATCTGCATGATTAATCTGCTTTGGCAAAAAAGAGGCTTAATCATGGAGGAGAGAATCATGTGCATTCTCTCCTCCAAACTCACAGTATGATGCTAATGGAAAGCAATAGCACCGGAGTCCAACAACTCCTTTGAAACGTTCAAAGCCGAAAATTTGGCCTTTATACCATGTATTTCTGATAGATGAGCAATCTGTTCATCGCTCAGATAGAAATTCCATTTATTTTTCGAGACAAGATCATTGGGAACCCTGTACTTTACCAATGATCCAGGGTCAATTTTAGAGGTGATAACTGCCTTGGTGATCGCAGTAAGGCCTTTGACATGATCAGCTACCATTCTTTTTTGCCAGCTCGTCAGGTAGATTGTTACTGTTTTTTGTTCAGGCATAGTTGGCTCCATTGTTGACGGTTATTGAGAAAACAGATTACGACACTATTTGGTAGGCCGTTTTTTTAATTACCGGTATTGCCGGTACGGCTTTCGTTGTTGTTCTTGTGTTGTAAAAATAATGTTTTTATGACGTATAAAAGAAAATAAAAAGTAATGGCGGCCACTCGAAGAGGAAAGAATTCTTTTATTTCATGGAGCACGGATTTCTGCACTACAGGAGATATGTCAGGTCATGCATGCAGCTCCTTCACCCTGATTTCGGGCCATGTAAGGGGCAGCCGAATGCTTTCAATTTCATTGACTAACCTGAAAATTGACCCGTTTACTGTTCGCCTGAGCTTTTCGCCAAACAGGTTGGCAGCAGTCACACTTATGCTTCGGGACGCAGTTCGCCGGGTGTGCAGGAGTGTTGTAGCCGTTTACACGAAGTATGTCGTTGTCAGGTTATTTGAATGATCAGATGACTGCATCGGATTATGGCTTGATTGCTGCCGTGTCGTTTGACACATTCATGATGTTTTCAACGGAGACATGCAGCGGAGGCCCTGTCATTTCAAGAGGATACGGGCTTCTGTGGCGCAATGAATGTGATCGTGAATTATATTGACAGCATGGGCTCTCTTTCTGTGCGTTGAAGCTAAAATTTTACGTTTTATGAAAACCATCTCCCAGTTGGCCGGACATCAACGCCTTGTAAGCGGAAAACACGGGGTGTTTGTCTATAACCTCCACTGCTTTTATTGCGGTCGTGCGCTGGAGTTGTATGGTGAATACTGTGAGCATGAGGTTCAGTTATTCAGCAAAATCGTACAGAAGGGTGACACTGTATGGGAAGTCGGAGCCAATATCGGAGCCCTTGCCGTTCCGCTGGCCGGCATGGTGGGTAACACCGGCTGCCTTGTCGCTTTTGAGCCTCAGCCGGAAGTGTTCAATAATCTTGCCGCAAATTTTGCCCTCAATTGCCTGGGATGGGCTCGTGCGCTTCCGTTTGCTCTTGGGGAGAAACCCGGAATAGTAACCCTGCCCAGGGTCTTTTATGATCGTCCGGGTAATTTCGGCGGGATCAGTCTGATGGATTCTTCTGGCGGTGGAGAACGTGTTGAGTGCCGAAGAGGGGATGATCTCTCCGGATTTCTTCCGAAGCCTGATTTTGTGAAGATAGATGTGGAGGGGATGGAGGCCGGGGTTTTACGGGGGATGTCAGAGATGATCAATTCGGTAAAACCGGTACTCTACGTTGAGAACGATCGCCCGGAAAAGTCGCAGCAGCTTATCGAGCTTCTCTGGTCATTTGGTTATCGCTGCTGGTGGCATATTGCGGCTTATTTCAATGCTGACAATCATTTCGGGTTACAGGAGAACCTCTATCCGGATCAGGTTGCTGTTAACATGCTTTGTATGCATCCCGGGAATCAAAGGATTCAGATAACTGATTTGCCGATAAGCAATGCGGCCGAACATCCTTTTTCCCGTAATTGACAACCTCTCCTGCTTTTGTTCAGTAAAGTTGCCTACAGGGATTTTCCTTCAAAAAGCTCCGGGTCAACGCTGGTGCCGTAGAGGTAGATGCCCCAGTGCAGGTGCGGTGCGGTTGAGACGCCGGTGTGGCCGACTTTGCCGATAACGGTTCCGGCTTCGACAAGCTCCCCTTCGGAAACGGTAATGGCGGAGAGGTGCATGTAGATGGAGGTAACTCCCTGGCCGTGGTCGATGATGACCGTGTTGCCGTGTACCTGAAATCCCTCTTCCTCCCGTCCGGTGAGCACGACTCTTCCTTTTGCGGTGCTTTTTACCGCTGTTCCCTTTGGTGCTGAAATATCAATACCCTTGTGGTAGCTCTCGACCGGTCCGCCGTTGTAGGAGCGTTTAAGTCCGAAAAGGCTGCTCGTAGCTCCAGCTACGGGGCGCATGAACGTTCCGGCAAAGAGCTGTTCGGGTGTTTCGGTATGCAGTGCCGCCGTGACTTTTGTTAATTCAGTTTCCGTTGCCTTGAGTGCTCGTTTTGTGGTGTCAAGCGTGATCTGCTGGAGAGGCAGGTTATTCGGTATTACCCGCAGCGTCAGGCTCTTTTCATACACCCCATGACGAACCAGAAGCTTCCAGCTGCCCGGCTGGGCAAGGTTTTCGACCGGAAGGAGTGCTCTCCAGGAGCCGTTCGGCTGGTGGAACATCCGGAAGCTGCGATCCATAAAGCGGAGTTCAGGTTCGGTGTGAGTGCCGGTTACGGTGACCACAAAAAACTGCCCCTGCTCTCTTGCAGTTTGGGCAACACCCAGTTGCAATGGCTCTTCACCGTTTCCTGTTGCAGGAATGGTGACGGTTGCGAAGAGAATGAGGAGCGTGAAAAGCTTCATCATGGTATGCGGGTTCAGCTCGGCGTTTAGAGAAGGGTAAGGTCGTAAAGTGCACTTCCATCCTGATTATAGATCACCATCCTTTCGCGGTAGAGCTCCACGGTACCAAAGCTGAATTCGGGATGCTCCTTCCGGTTTACAAAGGCGGGAAGCACAATAAAGTGTTTGCCGTTCTCCTGCAGGTAGCCTCCGTAGTGGTAGTGGCCGCTGATGCAGGCTTTAATAGCGGGCGAGGCGGCAAGCAAAGCGGCAATTTCGCTGTGGTTCCAGAGGAGTCCGTGCTTTAGGTCGGTTGTCGCCCGAAAGAGTGGAAAGTGGCAGAGGGCGATGGCCCGCTCAGCGGCCAGTTCAGCGGCAGCAAGTTCGTTTTTCAGCCACGCTTTCTGCCGGGAGCCGATAGCTCCGCAGTAGTCATGTAACCAGGGATCATCGTCAAGGCGGTCAAGGTAAAAATCGAGAGTCTCCCGGTCTTCCGGGGTTTCAGGGGTGTTGAGTGCCGAAACCTCCATGCCATGAAGCACGATAAACCGGAACCCTTTTGTTGTAAATGAGTAGTATGGTCTGCTCATTCCGAGTGCTGCAAGCAGCCTGTTTTCAGCTATGGCAAGGCAGTGGTTGCCGATAACATGGCGGATGGTGCCCGGAAACTCCTGCATGATGGCCAGAACCTGCCGCAGCTCATCCTCACAGTGCTCTTCACTTCCCCTGATGCTATCACCGAGCTGCAGCAGAAAATCAACATTATTATTTCTGCTGCGCTTGATCCACTTTCGAAGCCCTTCGGCCTCTCCGGCATTGCTTCCGGCAGCGTAGTGCATGTCGGTTACAACTCCGAACCGGACAGGCTGATTACTCCCGGTGGACGGCATCAGTCGCTGAATTCGGAGAGGTAGTGTTCCATAAACTCATCAAGATCACCATCAAGCACGGTTTCAACGTCAAAGCGTTCATAGTTGGTACGGTGATCCTTGATGCGCCGGTCGTCGAGAACATAGCTTCGGATCTGGCTTCCCCACTCGATTTTTTTCTTTTTGCCCTCGATCTCCCGCTTTTTGGCATCCTCTTCCTCCCGCTGCCGCTGGTAGAGCTGTGCCATAAGCATTTTCATGGCGCGCTCCCTGTTCTGGAACTGTGAACGCTCCTCCTGGCAACCGACCACAATTCCGGTCGGGAGATGCTTGATGCGCACGGCGGTCTCAACCTTGTTGACGTTCTGGCCACCCTTGCCGCCGCTGCGGAAGGTCGAGAGCTCCAGATCCTCCTTGCGAACCTCGATCTCAACATCAGGAGGTGCTTCAGGATAGGTGTAGACACTGGCAAAAGAGGTGTGCCTTCGGGCGTTGGAGTCGTAGGGCGAAACCCGAACCAGCCGGTGAACACCGTTTTCAGCTTTCAGATAGCCGTAGGCATAGGCGCCCTGGATTTCAAGCGTAGCCGTTTTGATGCCCGCTCCGTCACCCTCCTGGTAGTCGTCGGTATAGATTTTAAACCCTTTGCGTTCTGCCCACCGCATATACATACGATAGAGCATTTCCGCCCAGTCCTGGGCCTCGGTGCCTCCGGCTCCGGCATGAATGGTGATGAGAGCATTACCCGCATCATCCTTGCCTGAAAGCATGTTTTTAAATTCAATGGCAGCAATATCCAGCTCTATTTCCGTAATGGCGGCGGAGAGCTCATCGGAGAATGATTCATCCTCAAGCTCGGATGCAATTTCCAGCTCATCGAGGCACACCTTCTCTTTTGCTGCGAGCTTCTCGTACCCTTCGGTCCAGGTTTTATGCTCGTTCAGCTCCTTCAATATCTTGTGGGCCTCTTTCTGGTCATTCCAGAAGGCCGGGTCAGCGGTTATTTTTTCAAGATCCTCAACTTTCTCTTTGCGCTGATCGACGTCAAAGATACCCCCGTAACTGTTCCAGGCGGCGGTGTATCTCCTGCAGTCGTTCTTTTTGTGGTTCAAACATGATGGCTCTGTAATGTTGGATTGTATAATTAAATCACCCTCAGAACACCGGTCAAACCTTACCGGCTGTTGCTGTGAAGTGTTCCGTAAGCTTCAGGGTAAAACGATCATGACGATTGTTTTTGGCCTTTGATCCTGCGGCTACCCTAAAGGAACAACTTTTTTTTTGAGAAATCAAAGGCAGCCTCAAGGTTCATCATTTACCATACTCTTTGAAATTAGCAGAGTATCTGCGCAAAAAAGTAAGGGAGTTTTCCTATTTTCCATTCTGTTGAAGAACAGGGGGCAGCATCGGAACGCTTGGTACTGTTTATTGAGAAGGTCAAGTTTCCTGAAGAACTGCTTTATGGCCGGGATTCCCCCGGTTTCCAACCAGAAATTCTGAAGATGAGCAAAGCATTCCGCCGGACTGTACTCAACGCTGTCAAGCTGGAGTTTGACGGTCGCCAGAGGGTGATCATAGAAAATCTCTCACCCGAACTTGACGGGGGCAAATACCCGGCAAAAGCTGTTGAGGGAGGGTTTATTGTTGTTGAGGCCGATATCTTTGTCGATGGAGCCGATACGATCGCTGCGGAGCTCTGTGCACGGCCTTCCGGAGCCTCTGACTGGCAGCGATCACCGATGCACCCGATCGGCAATGACCGATGGTCAGGGAGCCTCGACGTCGGCAGCCCCGGCAGTTATGAGTATACCATTGAGGCGTGGGTTGACCATTTCCTTACGTGGCAAAAAGGATTGATTAAAAAAACAGAGGCTAATCAGGAGGTCTCTCTCGACCTCCTGATCGGCGCACTCCTGATTGATGCAGGGGTGGCGAGATCGACCGCTTCCGATGCAAAAGAGCTCAAGCGCTATGCAGCCGCCGTTCGCTCCGGTGAACCCGCAGAGTCCGTCAAGGCGGTGCTTGACGCCCGGCTTGCAGAGCTTATGGCGCGCGCTCCCGACAAGAGCTGTGCAACGCTCTACGAAAAAGTACTCCTGCTCACTGTTGAGCAGAAAAAAGCCGGATTCAGCTCCTGGTACGAACTCTTCCCCCGGTCATGGGCTTCAGAGCCCGGCAGGCACGGTACTTTCAGGGAGTGCAGCCGGATGCTGCCTATGATCGCCGGAATGGGGTTTGATGTACTCTATCTCCCCCCGATTCATCCGATAGGCTACGCCAAGCGCAAAGGCAGGAACAATGCCCTTGTTGCCGCTCCAGGAGAGCCGGGAAGCTGCTGGGCAATCGGCAACAGTGACGGTGGTCACAAGGCTGTCCATCCGGAGCTCGGCACCCTTGAGGAGTTTACGGAGTTTGTAGCTGAAGCGGAAACGCACGGTATTTCCGTGGCTCTCGATATTGCCTTTCAGTGCTCGCCTGATCACCCCTGGGTGAAGGAGCACCCGACCTGGTTCCGGTGGCGTCCTGACGGAACGGTGCAGTTTGCCGAAAATCCCCCGAAAAAGTATGAGGATATTCTCCCCATCGATTTTGAGAGTGCTGACTGGCAGAACCTCTGGATTGAGCTGAAAAGCATCTTTCTCTTCTGGATAGAGCGGGGTGTAAAGATTTTCCGTGTCGATAATCCCCATACCAAGGCTTTTCTGTTCTGGGAGTGGGCTATCGCCTCAATCAGGGTGGAGCATCCCGATACGGTATTTCTTGCCGAGGCATTCACCCGTCCGAAACTGATGGCCCGGCTTGCCAAAGCCGGCTACAGCCAGTCCTACAGCTACTTTACCTGGCGCAATACCAAGCATGACCTTCAGGGTTATCTCAATGAGCTGACAAGCTCCGGGCTGGAGCATTTCATGCGTCCGAACTTCTGGCCGAACACGCCCGATATTCTGCCCGATGAGCTGCAGAGCGGAGATCGCAGAAAATTTATTATCCGGATGGTGCTTGCCGCAACCCTCTCCTCCAACTACGGAATGTACGGACCGGCCTACGAGCTTTGTGAGCATCTGCCTGTAGCCGAGGGCAAGGAGGATTATCTGGATTCGGAAAAGTATGAGATCAAGCAGTGGGATCTTGACCGTCCGGGCAATATCCGTGCAGAGATCACCCGCGTCAACCGGATCCGGAAGGATAATGCTGCCCTGCAGCAGACCGCTGATATTACCTTTGTACAGATAGAGGCTTCGGCAGGGCGCGAGGATGACTATCTCATGGGTTATGTCAAACGGACGGAAGACAACAGCAATATCATTCTTGTTGTAGTCAATCTCGATCACTCAAATACCCGAGGCGGATGGCTGCGCTTTCCGCTTGAGCGCTTTGCGCTCTCGCACGAGCACCCGTTCAGGGTCGAAGATCTGTTGAGCGGCATGAGCTACGACTGGAAAGGTGAATGGAACTATGTGGAGGTGAACCCCGGGAACATGCCGGCGCATATTTTCAGGGTAACGCTCGGCTGATACCGTTTTTTTTAGAGCAGAACATTGTATTTATCAATTATCACTGTATAGCACACCATTATCATGTATCAACCCGAATTCCTCTGGTACAAGGACGCAATTATCTATGAAGCGCATGTCAAAACCTTTTTTGACAGCAACAATGACGGCATTGGAGATTTTCAGGGATTACGACAGAAGCTCGGTTATCTGGAAAGCCTTGGCGTAACCGCCATCTGGCTGCTTCCGTTTTACCCCTCTCCGCTCCGCGATGATGGTTATGATATTGCTGATTACATGTCGGTCAATCCCGACTACGGTACGATGGAGGATTTCAGGGAGTTTCTTGATGAAGCGCACAGCCGTGGCCTGAAGGTTATTACCGAGCTGGTGGTGAACCACACCTCCGATCAGCATGCGTGGTTCCAGCGTGCAAGAAAAGCACCTGCAGGCTCTCCGGAGCGAGAGTTCTATGTCTGGAGCGACGATCCGAACAAGTACTCCGAGACCCGCATTATTTTCCAGGATTTCGAGGCTTCCAACTGGACCTGGGATCCCGTTGCCGGCCAGTATTTCTGGCACCGCTTCTTCCACCATCAGCCGGACCTGAACTTCGAGAACCCCGCAGTGCATCAGGCGCTCTATGATGTGCTTGATTTCTGGCTCGGTATGGGTGTTGACGGACTCCGCCTCGATGCCGTGCCCTATCTCTATGAAGAGGAGGGGAGCAACTGTGAAAACCTTCCGCGCACCTACGACTACCTGCGCAAGCTTCGCACCTATGTTGATGAGCACTACCCGAACCGCATGCTGCTTGCCGAAGCCAACCAGTGGCCGGAGGACTCCGCAGCCTATCTGGGCGATGGTGATCTCTGTCACATGAACTTCCACTTCCCCCTGATGCCGAGAATGTATATGTCTCTGGCTACGGAGGATCGCTTTCCGATCATCGATATTCTCGACCAGACACCGGAAATTCCGGAAAACTGCCAGTGGGCATCTTTCCTTCGTAACCATGACGAACTGACCCTTGAGATGGTGACCGACGAGGAGCGCGACTACATGCGCCGCGTCTATGCCAATGATCCCAAGGCGCGCATCAATCTCGGCATTCGCCGCCGTCTTGCCCCGCTGATGACCAACGACCGCCGCAAGATCGAGCTGATGAACATCATGCTCCTCTCTCTGCCCGGTACTCCTGTGCTCTACTATGGTGATGAGATCGGTATGGGCGACAACTTCTATCTTGGCGACCGCGACGGAGTAAGAACCCCCATGCAGTGGAACTCCGATCGTAATGCAGGATTCTCGCGAGCCAATCCCCAGCAGCTTCTCCTTCCGGTCATTATTGATCCGGAATACCATTACGAAGCGGTAAACGTTGAGGTGCAGGAGAGCAATGTCAACTCACTGCTCTGGTGGATGCGTCACGCTATTGCCACTGCCCGCCGATACAAGTCGCTCAGCCGCGGCAGCATCGAGTTTCTGCAGGTCAACAACCCCAAGGTATTGATCTTTATCCGCCGTTTTGAGGATGAGACCATGTTGTCGGTCATCAACCTTTCACGCAACGCCCAGGCGGTCATGATCGACCTCTCCCGGTTTGAGGGCTACATTCCCGAAGAGGTATTCAGCCTGAACCGTTTTCCGAAAATCCGCAAGACTCCCTACATGGTCGCACTCGGCTCCTATGGCTACTTCTGGCTGAAGCTTGTTGAGGATACCGAAAAAGTTGCCGGGCGGCCTTTCCTTGAAAAACCCTTTGCTTCCGTTTCGCGCTGGCAGGTTCTCTTTACGGGAAAGAGCCGCGAACTCCTTGAAACCGAGCTGCTGCCGCAATTCTATAATGCAAGCCGCTGGTTTGGAGGAAAAGCTCGCAACGTCATGCGCATCAGCATTGTCGATACCATTCCTGTCGAAGGGATGGCGCAGGCCAAACTGCTCATGACAGAAGTTCGCTACTCCAGCGGAGAGAACGACCTCTATCAGCTTCCGGTCTGTTTTACTCCACTCTCTGCGCTCAATCTTTCTGACGACAACTTCCACAGAAGGGTTATTGCACGAGTTGTGGTCGGTGATGCCGAGGGCTACCTGTGTGATGCCACCTTCGATAACCGTTTTCTCAACTGCCTTTTCCATCTGGTGACCGGCAGGGAGGGCTGGACCGGAAAGTCGGGCCGGGTATCAGGAATAAAAGCGGTAAAAGCGGATGCCTTTTTCGATAAAATATCCGGTCAGGAGCCGGAGCCGACTCTGATGGGTGTCGAGCAGACGAACACCTCGATCAGGTTTCATAATGAGCTCTCGTTCAAACTCTATCGCCGCATTGAAAACGGGGTCTCGCCGGAAGTTGAAATGTGCAGTGCGCTCAGTGACAGGACCGCCTTTGCCAACCTTCCGCAGTATCTCGGTTCGCTGAACTATGAGCAGAGCCGCAGCCGCCGCTACTCACTGGGCATTCTGCAGTGCTTTGTCCAGAATGAAGGGGATGCATGGCAGTTGTCGCTCGGTCATCTCCACCGCTATTATGACGATGTTCTTGCCAAAAGAAGCTCCGGTGTTGCTCTGCCCCCGCTTCCGGCTCTGAGCGGTGAACCGGTAAAGATTCCCTCGCTCATGCACGAGCTGATTGGAGAGGCATATCTCGGCATGATTGAAAAGCTTGCCGAACGGACAGCAGAGATGCACCTCTCACTGGCATCGCTTGAGAGTGATCCGGCATTTGCTCCCGAAGCCTTTACCACACTCTACCAGCGCTCCATCTATCAGGCTATGTGCGAGCAGGTAAAACGCTCCATGATTCTTATCCGTGAGATCATGCACCGCCTGCCTCAGCCACAGCAGGAGCTGGCGACACTCTATGTGCAGAAGCAGGACGAGATTATCCGACAGTTCGATCCTGTCCGCCTGGAGAAGATTGATACCCTGAAAATCAGGATTCATGGTGACTACCATCTCGGCCAGGTGCTCTTTACCGGCAAGGACTTTGTTATCATCGATTTTGAAGGTGAGCCTGCCCGCCCGGTTTCTGAACGCAAAATCAAGCGTTCGGTTTTCCGCGATATTTCCGGCATGCTTCGCTCTTTCGATTATGCCGCAAGCAATGTGCTGATGGAGAGTCATTCGGCTATCCGTCCCGAAGACCGACAGGCTCTTGAGCCCTGGGCTGACCTCTGGAGCTTCTATGTCGGGCAGCACTTTATTGACACCTATTTCGAAAAAACCAGAGGAAGCGAAATCGTCCCGCAGGAGCCTAAACAGCGTGAGCATCTTATGCGAGCCTATCTGATGAACAAGGCGGTCTATGAGCTGAATTATGAGCTGAACAACCGCCCTGAATGGGCAGCTATCCCGCTCAAGGGTATTTTGAAACTTCTGGAGCTCTAACCCCGTTGCGATGAAGGCCGGGAGCGTGCCATATCGGCTCTCCCGGCTGTTTTACTGTTTTTTCAGGCGCGTGCTATGCAGGAGTACTCCTATCAGACAACAATCAGCGCAAGATATCTTCTCCACCCCCCCTCAGCATCAGGCCCGGTTCCACTTCTTGTGGGGTTTCACGGCTACGGTGAGCGGGCCGAAGATGCGCTTGGGCTGCTCTCTTCCATTCCCGGCTCTGCCGGATGGCTCTGCTGCGCAGTTGAAGCCCTTCACTCCTTTTATCGCCCCGACGGGAGTGCGGGAGCAAGCTGGATGACCGGCAGAAACCGTGAAGAGCGTATTGCCGAGAATGTTCACTATGTTGACGGGGTTATCGACCGTATAAAAGAGCGGTTTGCTCTGCAGGACCGGCTCGTTTTTCACGGCTTTTCCCAGGGGGTCGGCATGGCCTGGCGTGCGGCCCTGCTTGGCCGGCACCGGGCGTCAGCTCTTCTGCTGCTCGGTGGCGACATCCCCCCGGAGCTTGACCTTCATGGCTGCACGATTCGGGTGCATCTGGCGAGAGGAAACCGCGACAGGATTTACTCACAGGAGCAGTTTGAGCATGATAAGGCAAGGCTTCAGCATGCTTCGATCCCTTTTTCTGCAATGCTGTTCAGTGGAGGTCACAAAGCAGGGGAGGAGTATTTTTCTGAGGTATCGGAGTTTCTTTCAGCGGAGTGAACGCCGGAGGAAAAAAAACAGTTACCCATTCTGAGAACTGTTGAACTCATCTGTTTTCAATACTATATTGGCGTACGATCAATCAGCATTCACCACTTTCCCGCAAGGAACCGGTTGCATCCTGCCCTTGAATGATCATGTAACTGCGGATAAGAGAGGGGTAAAGAGCTCGTCTGCACTGAACGGTTTCAGCGTTGCGCCAGGATAGATGTTGAGTTTTTCCGTTTTATTCGTGCATATTTTTACTCTCTGCCTCCAGTGTTGAGAAAAAAAAGATAGTTACCTAAAAAGATTTAGAGCTGTATCCTTATGGTTGTTGTCCGGCGTCGGTGGTTTCAGGCCCCCTGGGAGTTCAGGGAGGCATTTCTTGTTACCGCAATGGTCATTATTGCGGGTTTTTTTGTTGAGTATCTGGGCGCAGGGGGTGGTATTCCGCTGCTCCATCTGCCGGTTAACGCCATAGCCCTTGTTATTTTCGCTCTTACGGTACTCGGTGCTGGCCTGGCGTTCAGGAACAGCGCTGTTGTCCAGTGGCTGGGCGGTATCCCCCTCGGACTTGCTCTTATTTTTGCAATTGCCGTGCTCTCCCTGATCGGAGGCATTGTACCTCAGGGAGAGGCTCTTGCCGGTTCACTCACAGCCATGCTGCGGATTAACCAGATTTTTTCAAGCTGGCCTTTTCTTCTGACGGTGCTCTTTTTTCTTGCCAATCTCGGCCTCGGTCTCTCCTGGAAGCTCTTTCCGTTCAGTATGAAGAATCTTCAGTTTATTCTTTTTCATGCCGGTTTCTGGCTGGCACTCTCCTGCGGTATTTTCGGCAGTACCGATCTTCAGCGTTTTGTTGTGCCGATTGAGATAGGAAAAGCCAATAACCTCGGTTATTCGATGAACAGCGATACCCCGCAGCAGCTCCCTTTTTCCATCTTTCTTCAGAACTTCTCCCTTGAAGAGTATCCTCCCCAGCTTCTGCTCTATGATCCGCAAAACGACAAGCTTCTCGTTGAACGCTCTCAGGCGATTATTCAGGTTCGCAAGGGTGTAACGGCATCATGGAAGGGCGTGGAGGTTGAGGTGGTTGATTATCTGCCCTATGGACTTCGTGGCAGTGACGGCGAGCCTCAGGCGGCTGACCGCAAGGCGGGCATGCCTTTTGCAAAAGTGAGGATCAGCTCCGGCGGGGCTCCTTTTGATGCATGGATCAGTACCGGTAGTCCGATGCTGAAGCCTGATGCGGCTGATCTTGGCGGGATTCTGCTCATCATGGTTCCCGGATCGCCGAAGTCCTTCAACTCTGCTGTATCCATTCAGGGCGAAAACGGTGAGCAGAAAACCGCAACGCTCGGAGTTAACCAGCCGTTATCGTTTAATGGATGGAAGCTCTATCAGATGGGCTATGATGAGAAAATGGGCAAGTGGTCCCAGCTCAGTCTGATCGAAGTCATCCGTGACCCTTGGCTTCCGGCGGTCTATCTTGGTTTATTCATGATCATGGCGGGAAATATTCTGTTTTTCTGGAATGGCATTAAACATTCAGAGGTTGCATAATGGTTATTGATTTTAACACTGCGGCCATTCTGGCCATGGTCTGCTGGGCTTTGGGCTCACTGCTTGATCTCTTTTCGCGCAAAACCGCAGCACTGAAACTTCCGGCTTTTCTGATTGCATTCGGCGGGACGATGGTCATGGTGGCATACATTGCCATCTACTGGAGTTTTCTCGGCCGTCCCCCCCTCAGAACACTTGGTGAAACCAGGCTCTGGTATGCCGCCCTGATTCCTCTTGCAGGATTTCTGGTTGAGTACCGCTGGAAAATTTCCTGGCTGAAGTACTACTGTATGGCGCTTGCAGGATTTTTTCTTGTCATTAACCTGCTGCATCCCGAAGTGTTTGACAAGACGCTCATGCCTGCGCTCCAGAGCCCCTGGTTTATTCCCCATGTTGTGGTCTATCTTGTCGGTTATGTGCTGCTTGCCGCATCTTCGGTGGCCGCACTGCATAATGTCTCGCTTCAGTTGCGCTCCAAAAAAAATGATGCCGGCGAAACGGCTGCGCACTATCTTGCTCTGCTTGGCTTTGTGCTTCTGACCTTCGGCCTGATATTCGGTGCGCTCTGGGCCAAGGAGGCATGGGGCCACTACTGGACATGGGATCCAAAAGAGACCTGGGCGTTTCTCTCCTGGCTTGCCTATCTCGGTTATCTTCATGCATTCCGATACAAGATTGACCGTGGAAAACTCCAGTGGTACCTTGCGCTCTCGTTTATCGTACTGCTGGTCTGCTGGTTCGGCGTAAACTATCTGCCTTCGGCACAGAACAGCGTTCATACCTATACGCAAAGCTGATTTTTGAGTTACCTGCGCCGTCAACTTTTCGGATGCGGTGCAGGTGAGTGCTGAAAAAGGGAGTGATGATTCCCCTGATCAGGTTTTTTTCTCCATGAGCTTGTTTGTCAGGTGCTTTTAATCCTCAAATAAATTATTTATCATACGCTTACAGCAGTAGTACGGTTCAGGCTGTCTTTTTCTGCTGATGAAGATGTGGTATAGCCGGTTTTGACTTGTTATAAATAAGAGTGCGATGCTGTTTACTGTAAAATTCGGGATTGTTATCCTGTTTTTCATCTCCCTGTTCAGCAATGCGCTTGCAGAACAACAGGTTGCAGTAAGCACAAAAGTTACGATCTCTATTTCGGAATCTGCGATTCAGTATTTTAAAAAGCAGCGAATGGCGGCGGTTAAAGCAGCGCCTGATATGCCCTCTGCTCTTCCCGCACTCCAGGACTCCTCCGCTACATCGTCCGGACGACGTACACCCTTTCCGGCGTTCCTTTAACCACCCGTAATTGCGCTTCAGCTCTGCCGAATAAGCCCACCATACCGTTTGATAGCCAATACATCGCTATTTGAGACACTCCATAACTATTGCCTGCTCCGGGATTAGGTTATATTTAATCTCGAAATGGATCTCGCAATAGATGAAGGTTTATGGCTTGTAAAGCCGTTTACCCTCTTTTTTTATCGCTATTTTCGCGGTAAAAGTGGCAATAAAACCGGAAAAATTTATGTATCTATAATCAGTATATGTCTTATAAAACGATACGATTTCGTAAAAATGAGACGGATTGTTGCCACTGAACTGTCTCATGAGCTCTTTTATTGTTTGTAAGGCAAGAAAATATCCGGGATGCGTGATATGAGCATAAACCCTTTTTTTATAGGCTTTTATTCTGTTGTTCTTTGAAAGAATAGATGAGAAAAGAGTGATTCTGATCTCTTTGGCCCGATAGTTGATGATTATGAGTAAAAGGGCAGAGCCCTGAATACGACAGAAATCATAGGCTATATTGTAACAAGGGAAGAAGGATTGAATATCATGAAAAAGCTCAAAGCAATCAGGATTACGGCTCTTATAGCTGCACTTTGCGGAGTGTGGGGAGTGCCTTCGTCAGCCCGAGCCGATGATGACCATCATTCGGATTCGGTTTCCAAATCCGGAAAAACCAATGTTACGGTCAGGATGCCGGAGTATCTGGTTCTGCACTACTACAGCGCAGTTGCCCTGAACCTCTCGGCAACATCGTCAGGCGTGTCTCAGTCAGGCTCTGTGTTATCGGCAACCTGGACCACACTCGGCGATACCTCGCAGACACTTGCGGCATCAGCAACAGAGGTTGGCCCGTTATCGGTTAATGTCACGCTGAAGAACGCCTGGGCAATTGCCGGACTCTCAAAAAGCGGAACGGCGACGGTATCGATTACCGGAACGGATTTTTCTGCAACAAGAGCCGGTTCAGCCTCAAAAATCGCTGTAACCGGATACACCCTCTCTTCAACCAATGGGGTAAGCGGAGCGGTATCAGGCAGCACCATCACCATGAAGTTGCGGGGAGTTACCGGACAGACTCCAAGTGTTGGTGATGTAAGGATGAATCTTAATTTTATGGATACAACGGAATCCGGTGACCATGTCGGATCGTTCACGATTACAGCACAAACCATTTAACGGTCAGGTCGTAAACCCTGTTCAGTTATGCTTACAAAAGTGCAGAAAAACGAAACGCCGGGGTTAAAAAAAGCGCGTATTGCTGTTCTTCATCTGCTGAAAACCCTCGTGCTCTTCATCATGCCTCTCCTGGTGGAGAGTGTCATAGCTACACCGGCAGTTGCCGCCCCGGCTACCATCGTCTCCGGCAGCTCTGTTTTTACCATGACATCGGCGCCGATTGTTCTGTCGAATATAAAACCGGCGACAGAGCTTGGTTTGGGGAGTACCACCGCCTATGCCACGGCACAGGTTCAGGTCGACTGGATAGCACCGGCGACTGAATCGACACTCTCTGCCGATAACACCTATGCCGCGCAGCAACCCCAAATCCGTACCATAAATCCCCTCTGGACGTGGGCGTTTCGACTGAACAATTCTACGGTTCCCAGTGTGAGCGTTACCTACACGGTAACGGGGGCAAATGGCCAGCCGGGAGTGTTTTCAAACTCGCTTGATCCAACTTCAACCATTGCGGTAACGGTGATTCCCAATGGTGTGACAGCAACAAAACGTTCAAGTAATCGGTGGACATTGACGGATTCTGTCAATATTTCCTTTAACTTTGGAGGAATAAAAAATTCCGGCATCTATTCCGGTACAGTTAAAGCCAACATAACCTCGGTGAACTTTCAATGAAACGCATTGTAACGCTCACTATCCTGCTACTGCTCTCCTCTCTGTCATGGAGGCTTCTTTGTGCTGAAGAGCCTCCGGGGCAGGTTGCGGTCTCTCCGGCCATGTTTGAGATCAACATTGGCTCAAAGCCGGTCAATGAGTCCATACGAATCAAGAATCTGAAAAAAAATCCGGTAACCCTCAAGGTCGAGGTTTACAACTGGACGCTTGACGAACAGAATAAACTGAAGATACTCCCGCCAGATTCCCAGTCGCTTGACCAGTGGATGATTATCAATCCCGTCAGCTTTACCATTGATCCGGGCAACGAACAGGTTATCAGATTCTCCATTCGCCCCCGTACGCTTCCAAATCCGGGTGAGCATCGCGCGGTTATCTATTTTGCTGAACAGCTTTCGCCGACAAACCCCGGTGGTGTTGAGATACTCTTCAAACTCGGAGTAGGAGTCTACGGCTATGCGGAGAAGATACAGCGTTCTGCATCATTGCAGGGCGTGACTCTTGACAGAGCTTCCGGCACACTGAAGGTGGATATTCAGAACAGCGGCAATGTTCATACCCGTCTGAAAGGGGAGTATGCCCTGTGGAAAAAAGACGGGTTCCCCGGATTTAAATCCATAGGAAGCTATATGAACTGGCCTCGTGATAAAAAGAGGCCGGATTGGTTTATTGGTTCCGGCAGTATGAACAACACCCCGGTACTTGCAGGCCAGAGGCGCACCATTACCACGAAATTTGACCCTCCTGACAAGAATACCGGCTACATTGTAACGGTGAGCGGCACGATTGATGGTAAAAAGATTGAAAAGATTTTACAGTAGAGCAAGCTGTAATACGAAGAGTCCTTAGAGGATTATTTTCTCTTTTTCAGGTTTATGCAGCGCTATCTTTTTGTTGTTCTCCATATCGCACTTTTTGCGCTCTTCTCTTCCTCTGTGGCAATAGCGGAAGAAGCAGGCTCTTTGCCTGCCCCGCCGTCAGTTACAACAGCCACTCCTTCCGTTCAGCTGTCGCCATCCACTGCACAGGTTTCTTCGGGTATGGAGCGGCTGCTTGTCGGTATTTATATTAATAACCGCCTGGAAAAAGAGGACACTGTTTTTCGTGAAAACAGGGAGTACTGGATTCCGTTTTCACTCTTTCTTGACAAAACGGGGTTAAAAGAGGAGCGACGGAGTGCCGGAACAGCCTTTTATCCGACGAATATCGGCATTATCAGTTTCAACACAGCCAGGCTGAAAGAGTTTGATGCGGTTCCATGCATCTCTTTTACGGATCTTAAAACCACCTTTCTTGCCTCTCCGGAGTTTAACCAGCAACTTTTTGCTGTTATGCTCACCATCCCCTGGAGTGCCGGTTCACCGAGAAAAATGACGATCAGAACGGCCGATATCCTGGCTCCGGATCGCTCCATCTCATTTATCGGCATCGAAGCTTCAGCCGACTATGACTTTAACTCGGATGTCAATCGTAATCTGCAGATCGCAAGCGGAGGAAGGCTCTTGAACGGTGTCTGGAATGTCACTGCCGCGACCGAAAGAGGATCGGCATTTACCCCTTCACGCTATCATTGGACGACCTTCAACAATAAACTTGCTCTTCGTATCGGTACCGGGTATACCGGAAGTTATTCTCTGATCGGTTCGACAAACATGACCGGTGTGCAGATTGGCTGGAATAACCATTCGATTATGCGCCAGCTTGATGCCGGGCAGGATAATGCAAGCGAGCTGTTTTTAAATATTGATGCAAACCAGTTACGGACTATTGAGGGCAACGGCCCACCCGCAAGTATCGCTGAACTGCGCTTTGACGGTGAGGTTTTTCAGCGCCAGCGCATTGGTCTGGACGGCAAGTTCTTTTTTGAGAACGTCCGGATGTCGACAGACCTTCGTAAAACAGAGGTCTATATCTATCTTCGTTCCATCAATGAAAAACCGGTAAAGGTCATTGACTTCAGCCAGTCAGTTGCGGGAAGGGCTCTGCCACAGGGAGAACTGCTGATTCGTGGCGGTCTGGGAAAAACCGGAAACCTGCTCATCCAGCAGGAGCGGGTTAACAATGCAGATGCAGCTTTCGGTAATGTGCTCTATGGCCTGCACAGCAGAATTACCCTTGAAGCCGCAATGCAGTTGAACCCGTCAGCTCAGTCCTCGGATCTGCTTCTCGGAACAATACTCTCTCCCGGAGCAAACTGGAATGCCGCACTCTACGGAGCCCGTTCCAATGAACGCGGAGCTGCCGATTTCCGGCTTGAAGGCCACTATACGAACTGGACGGCTGCATACTGGGGAACCATACGCCAGGATCGTTTCGCCTATGATTTTCAGGAAAGAGATATCAATCATCTGTTCCGCTGGGGAGCATCTCCTTTCCGGCAGTTGGGGGTGCAGATTATTGCGCACTACGAAAAACTGGGGGATCGCTGGCCTGCCCATTATGTTCTGCCCGCTGTCAGCCTCTATCCTTTTTCCCGGCTTACACTCAGTGCGACTCCTGATGATTTTGAGAACTACCGTTATGAGGCCGGCATCCGGATAGGTGACTACAATACCCTGCGGAGCATTTATCAAAATGATATTATCTCTCTCGATTATCAGCGCAATTTCAGTGACCACTTTAATGTTCGCCTGTTAAACGATTATCACCGTATCTATAAAACAAATATCACCAATCTGTTACTCAACTGGTACCCTAGAAACAATACCAATGACCTTATTGAGACAGCAATTTCCCGTTCAGCATCATCGTTCGGTGTTGCCGGATCATGGACGCGTTATATCAATACCGGACTCAGGGTTGCCCTGCAGTATAGCTATCAGATGAAAACCGTCGCCAATATTACCATGGGTGATGTGAATGCCAACATGATTATGCCCGAGACACTGAAAAATGTTGCACTCTCTTTATCATGGGATCTTGGATGGTCGAACCGGGGGCTCTTTCCCATCAATCGAAATGCTGTTACCCTTACAAGAGGAGCTATTGCAGGATCCCTTGATATTGGCAATGAGACAAAACTCTCCGCTTCCGACATCAATAATATCAGCATTCTGCTCAATGGCCGTCAGATGCAGCAGCAACAGATTGATGGATCATTTTTTATCGGAAGTCTGAAGCCCGGTATCTATAATGTTGCCGTTGATCCCGAAAAACTGCCTATTGAGCTGGCGGTTGATCAGAAAGAGAGGAAAGTGGAAGTTAAAAGCGGAGCGGTTACGGCGCTCACCATTCCGGTTTATGCGGAGTTCGGTGTTGCAGGATTTGTCGGTGACTCCTCCGGCAACGGTATTGCCAATGTCCTGCTCGAAGTATCCGGCAAGGAGGGCATATCTTCTGTCAAGTCCTTGACCAACGAGTTCGGTTACTATCGTGCCGATACCCTTCGCAGCGGAACATACCGCATCACTCCGGTATCGGTCGGAAACCGCCCGATTGCAAATCCCCGCCCGGTTGATATAACGATCAAGGATGATTTCCTTTTTGATGTCAATATGACTATTGTTGTTCCTCCCCTTCCGCCGGTAGAGGTTCCCGTCGCGGAACCTGCACCCTGAGCGCGGTGGAACGGGTAACAAGTATTATACTCTGTAGGGCAACAGCTATTACTTGTCGTGAGCAGTTTGCGTGAGAGGCTGGCGGAGCGCAGTAAACGGGATGAATCCTGTCGGAAAAAAGAAGCAATCGAATTGCGGAATAAATTAATGGAAGTGCCTTTTAGTTAACGTTTCAAGCCTCACTTATGTCTTTGTTCAACAAACTTTTCGGAGAGAAATCATACCCTTCACCCGACATCAAAATCGGCGCGCAATATGGCGGCGGGATTATCTTTTTTATCGACCAGACAGGAGTGCACGGTTTGATAGCGGCAAAATCCGATATGGAGGGGTCCTCTCCGTGCATCGCAGCCATGAAAGGGTTGTCTGAAGGGTTGTTTAACTGGCCGGACGCTGTGGAGGCATGCAGAAAATCGGAAACCGGCGGATTCCGCGACTGGATTCTGCCAGACAAGGAGCAGTTGAACCAGCTCTATCTTCATAAGCGGGTTGTAGGCGGTTTTGTGCATGAATCAGCCACCTACTGGAGCTCCTCGGAGAGCCTTGACGGAGGGGGCTGGATAAAAGCCGGAATCTGGATAAAAGATTTCAGCTCTTTTGGTTGCCAGAGCGCCGAACCAAAGGACTCCTACAACCGTGTCCGCGCCATCCGGGTGTTTTGAAACCAGTGCCTTAGTACTGTGCGTTTTTGTTTTCGGATTTCTTGTTATCAATCGCCTTACGTACTTTATTGGTAGTAGTGCGCAGGGGCCCAGAAACATCTCTTCCTGCTGCGTCCATTGCAGAACGTACATCTCTGCACTTTGACAGTATAATTCCGGATTCTGTATGAGCAACCCGCCAAAGGGTGCTTGCGGAATGGAACAATTCAATTGCAATAATCAATGGATGCTGTATTAATTGAAAAAGAAGCATTGAAACTTACTCTCCAGGAAAGGGCTCTGCTTGCTGACCATCTTTTGCAGACGCTCGGGGGTGAAGATGACAGGGTCATGAAGGCCTGGGCCGATGAAGCGGAACGGCGTCTTGGCTTGTTTCTCAGCGGTGAAATTGAAGCGTTTGACGGAAAATCAGTCGTTGATTCCCTGCGGAAAGGTTTGGGATGAACTATCGCATCATTTCGCTCGCTGTCGAGGATTTGACCGGAGCAGTGAAATATTATGAAAGTCAATGCTCCGGTCTTGGAGCAGACTTTCTTGATGAATTCGAAGCATCAATGAACAGGATTTGCCAGTGCCCTGAGGCATGGCGAGTAGTGAGCCATAACCATCGCAGAGCGCTTTTTCGTCGGTTTCCCTACGCGGTACTTTACTACCATGACGGCAACGAGATTGTTGTTTCGGGTGTGATGAGTTTGCGGATGGATCCGGAGAGACAAAAGCAAAGAATCGAAGAAATATAAGATCCAGCAAGATTCGCAGGCTGATTTAAGTTCAAAGGCCTATTTACCTATACAGAACTGGTCAAAGATCGTGTTGAGTATCTCCTCGTTGATAACCTTGCCGGTGATCTCGCCGACGTAGTCGAGGGCAGAACGGAGTTCAAAGGCGATGAGTTCGGTTTCGGAGTTGCTGTTGATCAACATCCGGGCATTTTCGAGGGCATCGGAGGCGTTGCGGAGGGCTTCGTAGTGGCGAAGGCTGGTGACCAGCACGCTTGCTTCATGCAGCTTGTCAAGCCCCGCAACCATAGTGTTCATCAGCTCTTTAAGTGCATCAAGCCCCTCCCCCTTTGCCGCCGAAATTCCGCATACCGCACAACCGGTTGCTTCACGCAGCTCTTGAATCCTCTCCGGACTTTCCGATGCCAGGTCAATTTTGTTGGCCGCAACAATCATCCTTGCATTTCGGTACTCGCTTATGAATTCAAGGATCCGGGCAACCTCATCCTTATAGTCATCAAGCGTGAGGTCAAGGATGTACACAATGAGGTCGGCTTCGGCTATTTTGCGGTAGCTCCGCTTTACCCCTTCATGCTCAATCTCCTCTTCGGCTTCGCGCAGACCCGCTGTATCGGTGAGACGGAACATGGTTTTGTTGTAGAGAAAGCACTCCTCAATGTAGTCACGGGTAGTGCCGGGCATGTGGCTGACAATTGAGCGCTCTTCGCCGAGAAGCGTGTTGAGCAGGGTTGATTTCCCTGCATTCGGCCGGCCGGCAATGACGGTTGCAACACCCTCCTTCATTATCCGGCCATGCTGGTAGGAGTCGACCAGACGACGCAGCTCCTCCTGCAACACGCCAAGCTGCTGCTGCAGCTCACTCCGGCTCTGGAACTCCACATCCTCTTCGCTGAAGTCAAGCTCAAGCTCAAGCAGTGCGCAGGAGCGAAGAAGCTGCTCGCGCATGGCCTCAAGACGGAGTGAAAGTGTCCCCTGCATCTGGGTCACCGCCGTGCGGAAGGCTGACTCAGAGCGGGCATGGATCATCTCGCCGATGGCTTCAGCCTGGAGGAGATCAATGCGGCCGTTGAGGAAGGCGCGGCGGGTAAACTCTCCGGGTTCAGCCAGGCGGCACCCCTTATCAAGCAGCACCTTCAGAAGGTGTTGCACAACAACCGGCCCTCCGTGGCAGGTAAACTCCACCATATCCTCCATGGTAAAGGAGTTCGGGGCCCGCAGGACGAGTGCTACCACTTCATCAATCAGCCCCTCAGAGTCATGCACGGAGCCGAAATGGGCCGTATAGCCCTTTGCTTCAGAAAATCGGAATGCGGGGTTCTGCTTTTTTTTAAAAATACACCCGGCGATCCCGAAAACCCCCCTGCCGCTTATACGCACAACCGCCAGTGCTCCGACACCAACCGGCGTTGCAACTGCGGCTATCGGCATGCCCGGTTCAGGAAGAGAGGCGGAGCGGGTGGTCATGGCTGCTGGTTTTTGAGGTTGACTGTACGTTCTGGAAGTATAAGGATTAGAGGCAAGAAATTGTAACTTTAGGGCATCGTTGTAACGCTGTTTCGATCCGATACTGTATAGCGATGCCCTTGGCAGTTTGAAGGGAAACAAAATCAAAAGAGACCATGCAGGAAAACAGACCGATTGAGCAGTTGAAAGCTGCTATTACCGCAAAGAGAGAGCGTACGCTTCAGGAGCAGTTTGAACGGGTGGTCAGCCTGGTAAAGGTGCTTCGCCAGGAGTGCCCATGGGACAGAAAACAGACATCACACTCTCTTGCCCATCTGCTGCTTGAGGAGAGCTATGAGCTGGTACATGCTATCGACGAGGGGGATGAGAGTGAACTTAAAAAAGAGATAGGCGACCTCTTTCTCCACCTCTGTTTTCAGGTGGAACTCGCCGGTGAGCGCGGAACCTTCTCGTTTGGAGATGTTTTTGATGCGCTCTCTCACAAGCTCATAAGCCGTCATCCGCATGTGTTTGGTGACGTTGTAGCCGAGAGCGAACGGGAGGTTGTGAAAAACTGGGAAAGCCTTAAAATGCAGGAGGGTCGTCAAAGTCTGCTTGAGGGTGTGCCGAACACCATGTCGGAACTGCTGCGGGCATACCGGGTGCAGAAAAAGGTCTCCGGAGTCGGTTTCGACTGGCCAAGTGATGACGGGGTGCTCGACAAGCTTGCTGAAGAGATCAGTGAACTGAAACATGCGGCAGGCAAGGCTGAGCAGGAGGAGGAGTTTGGCGACCTGCTCTTCACTATTGTCAACTACAGCCGTTTTCTTGGCGCCAATCCTGAAGATGCGCTGAGAAAAGCCACCAACAAGTTTATGGCCAGGTTTCGCGCAGTTGAAGAGAAGGTGCACTCTTCGGAGCGCGACTGGAAGGAGTTCAGCCCCGAAGAGCTTGATGCCTTGTGGCAGGAGGCAAAACGGTGTTAGGGTGTTTTTTAAGCATAAATTAAGTTATCGTTAAGGCTTCTTTAATTGTTTATTCACTACAATTAAAAAGGGTTAGCTGATGAGCTGCTGATCCTGCCGGTACCTTAAGCACCTTGATGATATTGATTTTGGCTGGTGATGATACAGATGCGTCGATGACTGCTGTTGCCTTGATGACCTGATGATAACAACCAGATACTCCTCTCTTGATGTACCGGCATTGATTTTGTTTTCACCTTGCGTTGGCAGTTTTTTTCCGGAAAGCAGTAATTATGTATTCTGTTGTTGTATCTCATCGCCTTTTTTTTCTGTACAAGCAGGAAAAAAAGGTGGTTCATGCCTTCAGTAATATTCTCCGGCAAGAGATCTTGCATGTAAACAGGTAGCCAGTTTTTTGCTGCTGCGGAGGTTATCAATTTAGCAATAACAGTAACTGCTCTCTATGTGATGAGGTTGCATGCAAAGGTAAAATCCGCCCGTTTGAGCAGTGTGCTTTTAGGTGCTGCGCTGGCATTGCCCTCAGGGCAGATGCTCTATGCTGATGCTCCGCCGGAACGGGGAGTGGTCAGCATGAAATATCTGAATTATCAGGATAGTCAGTCCGGAGATTCAGCGCTTACAACAGGGATGCAGAGGGATCGGATTGCGGTTAATGCTTTTACTGTGATGGCAACAGCTCCCATTGCCGGTAAATGGTCAATCGGAACATCGTTCATGGAGGATTCGGTTACGGGGGCATCTCCGGCCTACCACTCCTCGGGTTTTCCGGCCAATAACGCGGTATCGGGAGCATCCGGGGAGATTCGTTATGCCGGTGATCTCAATCTCACCCGGTACTTTTCACAGGGAACGCTTGGTGCTGCTCTCAGTTATTCGAAAGAGTCTGATTACATCTCCCGCAGCGCCTCTTTGCAGGGGAGCTGGTCGACAGAGGACAAAAATACAACGTTTACTCTCGGCGGAAGTTTTACCGACGACACCATAAAGCTCAATGCTCCGAATGTTGTGGCGGTGAAAAAGCAGGACCGGAATGAAGGGAAGCAGATTTTAGCGGGCCTGTTGGGCGTTACAAGAGTGTTATCGAAGCGTGATATTGTGCAGCTCAACCTTGGCTACTCAAACGGAAACGGCTATTACACCGACCCCTACAAGGATCCGGACCAGAGACCGAGGGATCGCAATAACATGACCCTTTTGACCCGGTGGAACCACCATTTCGATGGCAGCGACGGTACCATAAGGCTCTCCTGGCGTTATTACACCGACTCTTTCGGTATTCGGGCGCATACGCTTGGGGGTGAATATGTACAGCCGTTGCATCATGGCTGGACAATAACACCGTTGCTTCGACTCTATACACAGTCCGGGGCTGATTTTTATGTGGCAGCCGGCCCGGCAGAGCAGGCAAATCCATCAACAGCCACACCACCTCCTGCCGGTGCACTCTTTTATACGGAAGATCAGCGGCTTTCGGCTTTTGGCGCTGTTACGGCCGGGGTGAAGATAAGCAAGCAATTGAGCCGTGACTGGCTGGTTGATTTGAAGTTCGAAAAGTATGAACAGCGTCAACAGTGGGCTCTTTTTGGTAACGGCGATCCGGGAGTGACGGCTTTCCATGCCAGAAGTGTTCAGGCCGGAGTTTCACGGCAGTTCTGAGTAAAATGCAGCAAAGAGTATGAATTTCAGATGTACATGGCAGTTGTGAACCTGCCCTGCAGGGGCGCTTGACTCCCGGTCGTTCTACAAAAAAAGCAGTTATGAATATTTTTCGTTTTCGCTTTCAGGCAATGAAGAGCAATTGTGAAGTCGTCCTTGTTGCCGAAAGCAAGAATAAAGGACAGGCAATAGCCGCACATGCAATCGCGGAGGTTTCACGAATTGAGCGTATCTACTCCAGATACCGGCCGGAGAGCATTGTTTCGCGCATCAATGCTGCCGCCGGCAAGGATTCCGTTTCCTGTGACAGCGAGACCATAACGCTTTTGCAGTATGCGGATAAGCTCTATGAAACCAGTTCAGGGTTATTTGATATCACGTCAGGGGTTTTGCGCAAGGCCTGGAATTTCAGTGAGGCTGCACTGCCTTCGCCGGAAACACTTACATCGCTGCTTCCCCTTATCGACTGGAAGCGAGTGGAGCAGAAGGATGACCGGGTGCAACTGCCGGTTGCGGGAATGGAGCTTGATTTCGGCGGCTTCGGCAAAGAGTATGCCGCTGACAGAGCTGCGGCGGTTATTCACGGAAAAGGGGTAAGGTCCGGATACGTCAATCTTGCCGGTGATATACGGGTTATAGGTCCAAAGCCTGACGGTACGGCCTGGGTTATCGGTATTCAGGATCCGCGTCACCGCGAAAAAACGATTGCCTCTATCCCGCTTTTTTCCGGCGCACTTGCCACGAGCGGTGATTACGAGCGCTTTTTTGAAGCGGATGGAAAACGATACTGCCATATCATCCATCCCCGTACGGGATATCCGGTCACCTATTGGCGTTCGGTAACGGTTGTTGCTCCGTTAGCCATAACGGCGGGGAGTTACTCGACCATCGCAATGCTCAAGGAGGATGATGGATTGGCTTTCCTCAAGGATTCGGGAATGGACTATCTGGCAGTGGACAAGTTCGGCAGGATTTATCACAATAATTAACAGAGCAGATTTTATAATATTCACTAACGACCTTGACGCGATAACATTATGACGCATTATTATTTCAGGCGCGCGGCCGCTCTTTTTACTTTTTTTCTGGTACTCTGCGGTACTGTACGTGCTGCTTATGCGGCTGAGTTTCTTGATCCTGACCAGGCTTTCAAGCTCAGGGCCGAGCTGAGCAGCTCCAAAACGATTTTGCTGAATTGGGAGATAGCAAAAGGGTACAAGCTTTATCAGGACAAGGTGAAGGCGACGGTTGATGGAGGCGGTGCGAAGCTTCAGAATCCCGTTATGCCGAAGGCAATATTGTATACTGACCCGACAACAAACGAAAAGCTTGCTATCTATCATGACAAGCTGTCGGTTACAGCGCCTGTTGCAAAAACGGACGGCATATTTACGCTCAATGTCGAGTATCAGGGGTGCGCCGAAGACGGTCTCTGCTATCCGCCTATAACCAAAAGCTTCACAGTTGATCCTTCAAAGCCCGGAGTACTGGCTGTGGCAGGTGAACAGCCGGTTGCCGATGCCGGATCAGTTACTCCTCCTGCAGACAGTGCAGCAGCGCCATCATCAGTTGCACCGACGGAGGTAAAGCAGGCCGATAACGATCTGAATCTGGCGAAATCAACCCTTGCCGGAGGAAGTCTCTGGAAAATAGCCCTTGCATTCCTTGCGTTCGGGCTGCTGCTCTCCTTTACTCCCTGTGTACTGCCCATGATCCCCATTCTCTCGTCGATTATTGTCGGTGAGGGAGATGTTACCCGTCGTCGCAGTTTTTTAATGGCGCTTGCCTACTGTCTGGGAATGGCGCTGGTTTATACCTCTCTTGGTGTTGCCGCCGGACTTGCCGGTGAGGGACTTGCCGGGGCTTTGCAGAAGCCATGGGTACTGATGGTTTTTGCGCTTCTGCTTGTGACGCTCTCGCTCTCGATGTTTGATGTCTATCAGCTTCAGATGCCTGCTTCCATACAGAACAAGCTCAACAAAACTTCAGGAAACCTCAAGGGCGGTCGATTTGTCGGTGTGTTTTTGATGGGCTCCCTTTCGGCACTGATTGTCGGGCCGTGCGTTGCTGCGCCGCTTGCAGGAACGCTTGTCTATATCAGCCAGACGAAAGATGTTGTTATTGGCGGACTGGCTCTTTTTTCAATGGCCATGGGTATGAGTGTTCCGCTTCTGCTGGTCGGATTGTCAGCAGGCAGTCTTCTTCCCCGCGCCGGAGCATGGATGATCGGCGTGAAATATGTTTTCGGTCTTCTGCTGATTGCTGTTGCCATCTGGATGGTCTCTCCGGTGATTCCGGCTCAGGCGGTCATGATTGCATGGGGTGCGTTTACTATTCTTTGTGCGGTCTTTCTTGGAGTTTTCGATAAACATGCCGAAAAATCTACAATTGCCCAGAAGTTCGGCAAAGCCTTTGGTCTTGTACTCTTTATTATTGGCGTACTGGAGCTTGTTGGTGCGACTTCAGGCGGAACCGATGTCCTGAAACCGCTCTCAGGTTTTCACGCCTCTGCGGTTTCTGCTTCAGGTGATGAGAAGCGGGTTACTTTCACACAGATCCGCTCTGCAGCAGAGCTTGATCAGGCCCTCCAGTCGGCAAAAAAGCCGGTCATGCTCGATTTTTATGCTGACTGGTGTGTTGCCTGCAAGGAGATGGATAAGTTCACCTTTCATAACCCTGACGTCATTTCGCAGTTCAACAATATGACACTGCTTCAGGTTGATGTTACCGCCAACAGTGCTGATGACCGTGAATTGATGAAACGCTTCGGGTTGTTCGGCCCTCCCGGCATGATCTTTTTTGATGCATCAGGCAAGGAGATTCCGGACAGCAGAGTTATCGGTTTTCTTGAAGCACCTGCTTTTTCCACTCATCTCAGCAAGTTTGTGACAGGCAGCTGATCGCTTCCGGCTGAACAGATTACTGGATTCCAGCGCCAAACGGTCATGCTCCGCTCTGCTCTATCCTCTTTTCGCCCTGCTTCCGCCCCAAGACGGAAACAGGGCGAGCTGTTTTCAGTCACACAACCCATTCATCTGGCTGGTTGTTTGAACAGTTCTGCTTATCTTTTCTGGTCATGGGTCCGTTACTTCCTGCGGTGACAGGCAATCTAAATGCAGCGGCATGTCTTTTTATACGGAATTTGCACCGTTTTACCCTCAAATTTTCCCTTTCAGAGAGGAGGTTTATCGCTTCCTTCAGGAGTATGCAGGCGCAACCGGAAGCAAACTGCTTGATGCCGGTTGCGGTCCCGGTTTCTATTGCGGCAGGTTTGCTCTTGATGGTTACCATGTTGCGGGGGTTGATCTTGATGCAGGGATGATTGCTGCAGCAAAGGAGCGTTTTCCGCTTGCTGCATTCCACTGCATGGATATGACCGCCATAGAGCGCTTTCCCTCATCCTTTCAGATGATCTACTCAATCGGTAATGTGCTGGCTCATCTCTCCGGAGGGCAGCTCTCGCTTTTTTTTGCTGCTTTGTATGAGAAACTTGCGGCGGGAGGCTTCTGGGTTTTTCAGGTCGTGAACTGGGACTATTTTCTGACGTTGCAGGAGTATACCTTTCCGGTAAAAAGCATCGCAACCGGCTCGATGGAGTTTCATCGCCGATATAGCCACATCTCGCCGGAACAGGTAACTTTTGAGGTGAAGATGATCTCCGGGGGGAAAACGATTTTTCATGAAGAGTCCCCGCTCTATCCGCTTTGCGAGGAGGCCTTTTTAAGCCGGCTTACTGCAGCGGGGTTTTCGGTTGAGGGGGTGTATGGCGGTTATGATCGTCAGCCGTTTATAAAGAGCCGGAGCTCAGCTCTTGTCATGGTTTGCAGAAAGTAATGGCACACGGATGCCGGGAGGAGACTCCTCAGTTCCAGGCTTCAATGCGCACATTGGCGGTTCCATTGCCGAAAAGCCCGATCTCTCTGGCGGCGGCAGGAGAAACATCAATAATTCGCCCCTTTAAATGAGGTCCCCGGTCGTTGATGCGGACAACAACCTGTTTTCCGTTATCAAGATTGATCACCCTGACGCTGGTTCCAAAAGGAAGTGAGCGGTGAGCAGCCGTGAAGTGGTTACAGTTAAAGGATTCACCGCTTGCTGTTTTTCTTCCCTGAAACTTTCGGCTGTAGTAGGAGGCGGTCCCTTCGGCAGCCAAAGCGCGCTCAGGAATAAGGGTGGTTACACCTCGGTTATCCTGCGGGAACGAAGAGCTGTTTTCAAGGGGAAGTTCAGATACTTCTGCTGCATAGAGTGGTGCGGTATTCAATGCAGGGCAGCAGATAAAGGTAATAATCAGGAGAAAAGGGAGCCGGCGCATAGATCGTCTGGTTTTCGTCATAATGCCAAAAGGTTTGAGCGTTCGTTTAAACGTTTTCTCTTTCGCCTCAATTCATTCAGCGCAGGCTTCTTCCGCTTGTAAACATGAAAAGGCCGGACGGCCTTTTCATGTTTAATATACAAAACCCTTCACTAACGTCCGAGTGCATCCTGTTTAAACAGGGATGAGGAGGCGTCTGTCAGGAAGCTGATGATCTGCGGTTGGCGGAACCAATAGTTTCCAGTTTAACCTGGGCGGTTCCTGTTTTCAGTATGCCAAGCTCCTTTGCTGCACCGATAGAGAGGTCGATAATCCTGCCTTTTACAAATGGTCCACGATCATTGATCCGAACGACAACATCTTTGCCTGTTCGCATATTGGTTACTCTTACCCATGTGCCGAAAGGCAGTGAAGGATGGGCTGCGGTCAGTTTGTTCATATTGAAGGTCTCGCCATTTGCCGTTGTACGGCCATGAAACTGATTGGCGTAGAAGGAGGCTTTCCCTTCACCGACGAGAGTGTTTGCGCGTGATTCTTTATTCAGTGGTGAGATGCTCTGCTGCGCTGCTTCTGCAGAGCTGTAGAAAGGATTATATCGTTCGGTTATTCCGGAGAAAATCGAACCGCTCGTATTGACCGAAAGAGTGGCCAACATCAGAGCTATTACAAATGATAGGTTGATAACTTGTTTTTCATGCTTCATAAACTCGGGGTTTGGTTGCCCGTCATCGTGACGGAATCCAGGGAGTGATGATTCGAAATGAATAAAAATCGATAATCCATTCAGTTCCCCGGCACCTCTTAATATACAGAAATAAAATCATAATAAGCAATTATTACGCAAAGCCTTTTAAATACAGGGGTTTCGAGCCATTTTGAGGGATAATTCGCATGTTAATGGCTATAATTCATCCTTCGAATGAGCTCTTGCTGTTTTCGCGATACCCGGCAGTAAATCCTCATTTTATTCTTTATTGTGGATAATATTCATCCCGGGTGAGTCGGCTGCTGTTATGTTTTTTTACGCACACTCTCCGGGGGTTGTTTCTGGATTCTGAAAGGATGGTGATCAATGCTCTGCTGCAGATCGCTGTCCGGTCAGCCGTATTGTTCGATTGCGCAACTATTGTCTATATTGAGCACTCGATATTTTGTTCTGTAACGGTATGGTAACGGTGTGCAATAGAACGGTCTGTTCTCCTCTTTCATGGGTGTGGTGGCAGTTGCAATCCTTTGTATTTTAGGATTAATTGGCTTTATTGTTGTTTTTATCAGGCATGAGGCCTGAGTTATATTATTTTTTTTTGAGAAGATAATCATGTCAATAATGTCTGAAGAGCCAGGTTCGGGTTCCCATTCAGAACCTTCCGGCTTTAAACGGCTTGCCGGCCTCTCTCTTGCTGCTCTCGGTGTGGTATTCGGTGATATCGGAACCAGTCCCCTCTATGCTGTTCGTGAGTGTTTCCATGGCGATTATGGTATCCCTGTTACAGAAGGCAATGTTCTCGGAGTGCTCTCCCTGCTTGTCTGGTCGCTCTTGCTGATTGTCAGTCTGAAATACCTGACATTTATTATGAAGGCGGATAATGACGGTGAGGGCGGTATTCTGGCCCTTACAGCACTGATCATTACCCAGAGCAAGAAAATCGGTCGTGAACGCTGGTTTCTGGTGGCGATTGGTCTTTTCGGTGCGGCGCTGCTCTATGGTGACGGTATGATTACGCCGGCCATATCGGTTCTCAGTGCCGTTGAAGGTGTTCAGATTATTGCACCGGCATTCAAGGATCTGGTTATTCCTGTCACCATAGCGGTGCTTGCTCTCCTTTTTTTCTTCCAGCATCACGGCACAGCAAGGGTCGGAGCCCTTTTCGGTCCGATTATCTTTGTCTGGTTTGCGGTTATCGGAGTGCTCGGACTTGTGGAAATTATTCGTTATCCGCAGATTCTGCAGGCAATTCTGCCCTGGTATGGTATCTCTTTCATTTTAGGCAATCAGCTCCAGGGTTTTATGGTGCTCGGTGCGGTTTTCCTCTCGGTTACGGGTGCCGAGGCACTCTATGCTGATATGGGTCATTTTGGACGGCGCCCCATCCGGATGACCTGGGTAGTGCTTGTGCTTCCGGCTTTACTGCTTAACTATTTCGGCCAGGGAGCGCTGCTCCTGGAATTTCCGCAGGAGTCTCATCATCCCTTTTACGGGCTTGTACCGGAGTGGGCAATGATTCCTATGGTGATTCTTGCAACATCCGCAACGATTATTGCCTCGCAGGCCCTGATCACCGGAGTCTTCTCCTTGACCCAGCAGGCGATCCAGCTTGGTTATCTTCCCCGCCTGACGGTGACGCATACCTCTGCCAAGCATATGGGACAAATTTATGTTCCGGCGGCAAACTGGTCGCTTATGATTGCAACCATCAGTCTGGTTGCCGGTTTCGGATCATCCAGCAAGCTTGCTGCGGCATATGGCGTTGCCGTTACTGCAACCATGCTGATCTCCACCATCCTCTTTTACTATGTTGCCCGTGATCTCTGGAAGTGGAACAATGTGGCGCTCACGATTATGATCAGCTGTTTTGCTGTGATCGATATCTCCTTTTTCGGGGCAAGTATGACCAAGCTTTTCCATGGAGCCTGGTTTCCCCTTGTGATCGGCCTGGTTGTCTTTACCATTATGCTGACATGGAAACAGGGTCGCACTCTGCTTTTACAGCAGTTGCAGGATCGCACCCTGACGGTTGAAGAGTTCATGCAGAGTCTTTCGCTGCAGCAGCCTCAGCGGGTAACCGGTCAGGCGGTCTATCTTACGGCCAATCCGGATGTCATACCAATCGCCATGCTCCACAATCTTCGTCATAACAAGGTACTGCATTCGGAGGTGGCACTTTTTCATTTCAGTACAGAGCGGGTACCGAGGGTGCCGAACAGCCGCAAGGTTGAGGTTGTCAAGCTGGGCGATGGTTTTTTCAAGGTTGTTGCCCGCTTCGGTTTTCTTGAGTATCCCAATATTCGCCAGGTTATAGCTCTGGCCAATCATCAGGGGCTGCATTTCAAACCGGCAGCCATCAGCTTTTTTCTCAGTCGTGAGAAAATTGTTGCCGGACTGAAGACGAAGATGATTTTATGGCGGAAAAAGCTTTTTGCCCTGATGGCGCGAAATGCACTCAGTGCTACAGCCTACTATGATCTGCCATCCGGTCAGGTTATTGAGATAGGTCTTCTGGTGCAGATCTGAATATTGTTGTTGTCTTCCGGCAGACCGGGATCGGGTGTTACCCGACATCCTGATCCCTCTCTGTCGTGACTCCGGTTTTGTGCTCCATCCGTCTTGCCCCATCAAACTCCTCACAACACAATAGACCGGGGAGTACAGACACAAGAGAAGATCGTTGAACGGTAGTTGTGACGGTGTTTTTATTATGGAAGAGAGTGGCATGAGCGTTATTATGAGGGAATCGTACATACTGATTGAATTATGATGGATGTTGTCCGGAATATTTTTGATAATCCACTGTCATCACTGCTTGTTATCGGCAATCTGATCATCATTGAAAGTCTGCTCTCGGTCGATAATGCAGCAGTACTTGCGACAATGGTTATGGACCTTCCGGAAAAAAAACGTGCGATTGCTCTTCGATACGGCATCCTCGGAGCTTATGCCTTCAGAGGGCTCTGCCTTTTTTTTGCAGCGGTTCTGGTTCAGATATGGTGGCTGAAGCCATTGGGAGGAATCTACCTGCTCTATCTTTTCTGGGATTGGATGAAAGGGCGATCAACTCCGCAAAAAAGCGATGACTATTTTCAGAAAGAGGATAACTGGCTGTATAAATGGACATCCGGATCGCTTGGGACATTCTGGTCTACGGTGCTGCTTATCGAGATGATGGATCTGGCGTTTTCCATCGATAATATTTTTGCCGCTGTTGCCTTTACTGACAACATCGTTCTTATCTGGACCGGCGTGTTTATCGGTATTCTCGCCATGCGGTTTGTTGCACAGGGTTTTGTCCGGTTGATGGAGAGGTATCCCTTTCTTGAGACCTCAGCTTTTGTCGTTATTGGCCTGCTTGGTCTCAAGCTTACCCTCTCTGCCGTGGAGCATTTTTATCCGGAAACGGTTTTTGTTCGATTTCTTGAAGGCCATGCCGGTGATATGATCACTTCCGGGGTCACCGTTGCTGTCTTTGTTGTTCCCCTGCTGACCAGTCAGTTGTTCAATTATCCGGCAAAAGATCGTTAAGGTATAAGCGCCTGCTGAAGAGTGCGATCACGGTTTTCTTTAGTATATCTTTTTTGATAAGATGTATATTTGACATCGGAAGGTATACGCAGTCGTTTACTCCTGAAAAGTGGCGATATTTTCCGCCTTCCGGATGCTTTATTTGCCTGTTACCATTGGTTTCTCTATACTCGATGCTGTATAGAGATGTTCATGTAGAGCAAGCACTTTTCAATGCACTCCTTTTTTTGATGTTATGGTTTCATCTACGGGGTTCAATCAAAGACTCAGAGAGTACGTTCTGAAAAAACACGGTTCAGTCAATGCGTTCTGCCGAGCTGCCGGCATTAAATATCCGGCTCAGATGACTCCCTATCTTTCGGGCAAATGTATGCCCGGGAAAAAAATGATTGCGCGGCTTGAAAAAGATGGTGCAGATATAGAGTGGTTACTCTCCGGCCATGTTCACAGCACAGCCCCCTCTTCGCTGAGTAATACGCTGGCGTTGTCCCGGTACCGTATGGATATTGAAAATCTTTTCAGGAAGGTCCGGCTGCAGATTGCCGGAAGTGCTGATGTAAGCAAGCCGGAGATAGATGCCTATGCAATTGTTGATCAGGATGAACGTATCGTTGATTTGACAGGATCGATTGAAAAGTTTTTGGGATATGAAAAAGGGGCTTTGTCCGGAGCTGAATTATCCCGATTGATCCATCCTGATGATTATGTCACGGTGCAGAGTGTTTTGCAGCAGCAGAGGCTTGATGATGATATTGTCTCGTTTGCTTCGAGATTCAAAACAAGTGATGGCAGTTTTATTCCAGTTGAGCTATGCCTGTATATAAAAAAGATACCAATGTCAGAACAGGCTGAATATGCTATGATTTTAAAGCGTCGAGAGAGTTAGCCGCTCATTATTGGCTGCTTTCCAGTTCTTTTCTGCAGTTACGCTTCAAGCCGTTGTTTTCCATGAAGAACCCGCTTTTGTGTTATGGTGATCAATCGGCTCTTTTATTCTGAAATAAATCGTATTGTTTCAAGTCTATGAAGCTATTACAGTGATACGGTTTTTTCTCCCGATTTTATTTCTATAAATTATATGTTTTATATATAAAGTAATGTTCGCTTATTAAGCAGGAAAGGAGGTCCGGATGATTCAGTTCAAGGTTGGCGATTATATAGTTTACCATAAACCGAAATGCTCATTTTCACCGGGACCTCGTGCCAAGCAGATTTATCCGCTGGAACACGGGGAGGAATATCATTATGTCGTTGACAAGTTCTGGAAGGTTGTCAGCGTCAATAATGATGGAACCCTTGATGTTGTTACCCGAACAGGAAAACAGCACAGGCTGAATGCCGGTGACCCCAATATCAGTAAAGCCAGGATTCTCCAGCATCTTCTTTATCGGAAGCGTTTTCCCCAGATCAGCGAACAGCTCTGATTCCACTTTTCTTTTCATACAATAAAACCAGCGGGTGATTGTGTTATTCGTTTTCCCCTGCAGGTTCATTGCCCGTTCGCAGATAGTGGGCCTCTGTTTCATACCAAAGGGGCTTTTCATTGCGGAGCATACTCACTACCGCATGAAATTCAGCCGGGTCGGAGAATGAGTGGTTTTCAATCAATTGACTACTTGAGTCATAGATCGCAATTCTGCCGGTATGTTTATGCAGGTCCCATCTGCTGTAGTAACTTGCTACAAGAATGTTTGCCATGGTTTTGTCCCCCTCTTTTACAGGATTGTAAACCTCAACATATAACTGTCAGCCGGATTCACTGCTATTCCGGGTGTTCGCTTATTTCCTGTTTAGTATAAATTTTGCACCGTTCAGCGTTGCCCACTCCGCTGTTGCGGGTTTTCCTGACGGAAGTGTTGTGAGAGGAGATAGTGATGCATTTTTGAAATTGGCATCGGTAATGTTTGCACCTTTCAGATTTGCGCCTTCAAGATTTGCGCCTTCGAGATCGGCTTCAAAAAGTGATGCATGTTCAAGATTTGCATTCTGCAGATTCGCTCCGGTGAGTATTGTTCCGAAAAGAACTGCGTTTGAGAGGTTGGTATTGCTCAGGTCTGCCTCTTTGAGAAATGCGCGGTCAAGATTTGCACCCTGCAGATTTGCACCCTGCAGATGAGCCCCTTTCATATCGGCTTTATGGAAGTTGACATTGCTGAGATTTGCACCGGCCAGGTTAGCCTCATCCAGCGATGCGCTCTTGAAGCTTGATCCGGAAAGAGTGGCCCCTTGCAGATTCACTCCTTTCAGGCTTGACTCGTCGAGCTTTTCCTCTTTCATGGTTACCTCGAGATCTTTTTTTGTCCTGCGCATACGATTCCATGACTCAACATCCTCGATGACAAGTGCAGGCTGTTCATTACTTTTCGAACCCGATATGAGCGAAGAGGGTGCTGTGAGTGAACCGTGACTCTCCTTTTTTTCAGAAGGGGTGAACACCGGTGTCGTATAGGCTAAGGGGGAGCGCTCCGGTTCACGGACAAATTTAGCATTATGGAGCAGACTCCAGCGTAATGTGGCTCTATCTCCCGAAGGGAGGATGGTATTGTTTGACAGGACGGCACGCTCAAGACGGGCCTGTTCAAGGAATACCGCATCTTTCAGGTTTGCCCCCTTGAGGTTCGCGTTTTCGAGATTGGCTTCAAAGAGAACCGTGTTTGCCAGGTTCGCATCCCCCATATCGGCCTCTTCAAGCATGACCCATCTCAGGTTTGCACCCTGAAGATTTGCCCCTCTGAATATGGCTTCTTTCATGAATGAACCCTTCATATTTGCCTTTATCAGGCATGCGCCGGAAAGATCGGTGCCTTTCATGTCAGCTTTTTTAATAAAGGCCATCATGAGGTTTGCGCCCTTCAGGTTTGCCCTGTTGAGTTTTGAACCGCTGAGGTCAGAGCGAACAAGGAGGGCTCCACCCAGATTTGCTTCACTCAGATTGGCATCTTCAAGTACAGCCTTGTAGAGGTCGATGTTTGCTGCCGGTGAGGCAAGGCGCCAGCTGTTCCATTCGACAACGCTTTTTTTCAGTGCGTTCAGCGTCACCGTATCGTATGCCGCAGCACTATTGCCTGCTGAAACGACCAGACCAAAGCAGATCGTTGCGATCAGAGTGCCTTTGCGATTCATAGCTGCCTGATTAGTTGATTGGGTAGGCTCGTACTACAGCTCTCAACCTCTCTATCATGAGCGTTGGGCAGTAGCGAATGTAAAAAGTAATGAAATTACAAGAGAGTAGAGAAACTTAAATGCCGGAGAAAGGGTTCTCTCTATTAATACGTTATGCCATAATAATTTGATTTTAACTCTTTAAGGGGATATTATGAATGCTGAAAATAGATACAGCGGGAAAGTTCTTGTGGCCGGGGCAACGGGACGAACCGGTCAATGGGTGGTGAAGCGGCTGTTGCATTATGGTGTTCCAGTCAGAGTCTTTTGCCGTGACCGGGATAAAGCCGTGAGCCTTTTTGGCGAGAGCGTAGAGTCTGTCAGCGGGGTGATCCAGAGTGCCGCTGATATTGCTCTTGCGGTAAAGGGGTGCAGTGCGGTTATTTCAGCTCTTGGTTCCGGCTCCTATTCAGGGGAGTCCTCCCCCGCAGAGGTGGATCGTGATGGTGTAATGAGGCTTGTCGATGAGGCCTCCAAAGCAGGGGTAAAGCATTTTGCCCTTGTCAGCTCTCTGGCTGTGACCAGGTGGTATCATCCGCTCAATCTGTTTGCCGGTGTTCTGCTTAAAAAATGGGATGCCGAAGAGCATGTGAGAAAGGTATTCTCCGGCGCTGACCGCTCCTTCACCATAGTACGGCCGGGAGGTCTGAAAGATGGTGAGCCCCTGCTACACCGGCTCCATGTTGATACCGGTGACCGGTTGTGGAGCGGCTGGATCAACCGCTCTGATGTTGCGGAGCTTCTGGTTCTCTCGCTCTGGGTTGAAAAGGCTAAAAACAAAACCTTTGAGGTGATCAACGAGAGTGAAGAAAATCAGCAGAGTCTGGAGCCCTTTTATTCCATGATTCCAGAATAAAGTGGTTCAGAAACTTTTGCCGGTGCGGCATGCTGATATTTCGAGCCTTGACTGCTCTCTTTGCCGGCAACACTCCCGATGACGGTCGTTACAGGTTACTCAGGGCATCAAGCAGCTCCTTGCCTGTGAATGGTTTTTTCAGGGTGGAGTCTGCTCCGAGCGTATCGGCCAGAACCAGATAGTTATCCGGGCCGACTTTTCCTCCGCCCGAGATGGCCATGATTTTTATTGCCGGCAAAAGCGAGCGGATTTCAATGATCGTTTCCAGACCCTCTTTTTCAGGCATGATGAGGTCGGTTATCACCACAGAGATATCCTTGTGTTCCTGAAGCAGCTGAAGACCCTGGTTGCCGTCTCCGGCTTCAAAAACGGTATGGTTTTCCCTTGTGAGTGTGGTGACAATAAACTTTCTGACGTCGCCGTCATCGTCAATAACCAGAATTTTCATAATGATTAGTTAATGTGTGGTGTGTTTGACAGTACTTCGTTGATGATTGATGCAATTTGAGTCAGATTGATCGGTTTTTTCAGTATCCGCCTGATACCGTAGTTACTCAGTGCATTTGTGGGTTCGATATCTTTTCCGTAGCCGGTCATCAGGATTACCGGTGTCTCGCTGTTGATTTTATGGAGCTGATCAGCAAAATCAATACCGGTCATTTCGGGCATGGTCAGGTCGGTAATGACAAGATTGAACTGCTGCCATTTTTTCCGGAACAGTTCAAGCGCCTCAAGCGGTGAGTTTCTTGCTTCGATGCGGAATCCAAGCCTGGTCATCATAAGCGTCATCATCCTTAGCGTTGCCGGTTCATCGTCAACAAAGAGGATGTTCCCTTTCCCTTCAGGAGGAAGTTTGTGGCTTATGGTGTTTTCGGTTTTTTCATTGACCACCGGGAGATAG
Organism: Candidatus Chlorobium masyuteum; assembly: GCF_011601315.1. Taxonomy (NCBI): domain Bacteria; kingdom Pseudomonadati; phylum Chlorobiota; class Chlorobiia; order Chlorobiales; family Chlorobiaceae; genus Chlorobium; species Candidatus Chlorobium masyuteum. The sequence goes on from NZ_JAAORA010000002.1 coordinate 102,473, forward strand.
ATGATAAATGTCGAGCCGACACCGGGCTGGCTTTCGACGGTGATCTCCCCATGAAAGCTTTTGATAATACCGTGGACAACCGAGAGTCCCAGTCCGGTGCCCTTTCCGACGGATTTTGTGGTAAAGAATGGTTCAAAGATTCGCTCCATTGTTGCCTCATCCATTCCTGTGCCGGTATCGGATATCCGCAGCTGCATATAGCTTTCAGCCTGAAGATTCGGGAGCATTTTATGCATATCGGAATCAGGTTTGATCTCCCTGAGTTCAATGGTAAGCACCCCGCCTCTCTCTTCCATTGCATGGAAGGAATTGGTGCACAGATTGACAATGATCTGATGAATTTGCGATGAATCGGCAAAAATATTCCGGCAGGATTGATCTATATCCTGCTCGATGCTGATTGTCGATGGAATCGATGGCCGGAGCAGTTTCAGTGCTTCTTCGATGACGGATTGTACCGATACAATATCGGGAGAGGATTCACTTGTTCTGCTGAAGGTAAGGATTTGTGCGACAAGATTTTTTGCTCTTTCTGCAGCCTTTGTGATCTCCGTGAAATACTCATGCATCGAATCCTCTCGGCCGCTGCAGAGCTCCCCCATTTCGGCATAACCGAGGATAGGGGTGAGAATATTATTGAAATCATGAGCAATTCCTCCGGCAAGCGTACCGATGGTTTCAAGCCGCTGGGTTTTGCGGAGCCTGGATTCCAGCTGAAGCTTCTCCTCCTGCGCCGTAATGCGGTCGGTGATGTCAAACAGAATCCCGTCAACGCCGCTGTACTGACCGTCGGAGGAGAAAACGGAGGTTTTGCGCTCCTCTATCCATCTCAATTCACCGTTTTTCATGACGATGCGGTAGATCAGGGCCTGTGATGTTTTGGTTGATCTAAGAGCCATGTTGGAAAGTGATACCGCATTGTGATCCTCGGGATGGATCATTGTGCCGGTTTCAAACAGATCCTTTTCAAGATCAGCAATGGTATAGTGAGCTTCAAAATCACCGCTCATTGAGAGCAGTGTCGTTTTCCCCTGCTCATTGGTTCGATAGACGGTTCCCGGAATATTGTCGATCAGGCTCTGGAACTCATTGACGATACGTTGCCGCAGTAAACTGGTTCTTACCGCTTCTTCAGCCGCTTTCAGCTCTGTGAGGTCGACGCCGATCCCCCGGGCGCCGGTTACTATGCCGTTTTGCATGATTGATGAAGCATAAAGCAGGACGGGAAACGTGTTTCCATCCTTTTTGATTGCATTGTACTCTTTGGTTATCGTGTGTGTAGTCCCGTTTATGACTGATTCAAAATCAATCAGCCATTTCTCATGATCTCCCGGAGGACAGAATTGAAAGAAGGAGAGCCCGAGATCAAGCTCGTTTTCGCTGGATCCGAAAATTTCAAATCCTTTCTGGTTTGAATAGGTGATACGCCCGCTTTTGTCAGTTTCAAACAGAGGAAGTGGAAGGAGCTCGGTCAGCTCCCTGAACCGTTTTTCACTCTCCTTCAATGCCAGCTCGGATCGCATTCGCTCGGAAACATCGCGGCTCATACCGAACAGTACCGGCTGACTGTTCCAGATCCCCGGTGTGACTTTGGTCTCGACAGGAATGCGAGTGCCACTCTTGGTTATCAGCGGAACCAGGCATGAAACCTCAGTTCCGGCAAGCATCCCTTCAATGTTCGCTTTTGCTTCAGCCTGTTGATCCTGGGGGTGAAAAGAGAGAACATGCAGGTTGTGCAGCTCTTCGGCGGTGTAGCCAAGCCGATTGCGCACATAGTCATTGGTGTGGATGACTTTGCCCTCCATGTTTACAATGAAGAGGAAATCTTCAACCGTGTTGAAGAGCGATTCAAGATTTATTTTTGCTGCCTCAATCTCTTTTTCATGATGGGCCTGCATGATGGCCGATCCGATATGGGAGGCAAGGGTTTCAAGCGCTATCCGGGAAAATTCAGGAATTTCGGTATGCGTGTGGGAGGCAATATTAAGGCAGGCAATGACCTCAGCCTTGAAAGAGATCGGGACGACAGCAATAGCCTGAAGCTTTTCTTCGCAAATGGCCGCATGCTTATTATAGATGAGGGTGCAGAAAGGCTGATAGATTGGATCCCCTTTCAGTATCAGTTGAACATTTGCTGAATCAAGGGGATAGGATGAGGCCTGTTCTATAAATGATTGCTGCAATCCCTGATGAAAGGCGAGGGATAGTGTCCCTTCCTGTTTGTTGACCAGATAAATGCCGCCGCAATCCATCCCGGAAGCTGAAATGGCCGCCTGAAGGCAGATCTGCAGGGTTTCCAGGAAGGATGAGCTTTGGTTCAGCCTGATGGCAAGGTCAAGCTCTTTCTGGATAAACTGCTCTATCTGCTTGCGCTGGAGTGCACTGGCAATGATGCCTCCGGCAAGTTTCAGCACCGAAATGATTTCGGGCAGCCACTCCCGCTCCTGTGATACGGCATCAAAACCGATATAACCGAATGGTGATGATCCTGCGATGAGGGGAATGACGATCAGCGATTTGATATCCTGTGCCTCCAGAATCTCTTTTTCTGCCGATGCCTCCGGCGGCATCTCCGAGATACGCGGAATATGGATGACCCTGTTGGTTTTGATATGATCCATCCACCAGGGAGCCATATCGGTCGGAATCTCCTGCAACTGATCGATCTGCGGTTCAATGCCTTCAGCGCACCATTCGTAGGAGTTGTCCATCAGCGTCAGCTCGTTCCGGAACTGGAAAATGTAGCTTCGGTCAGCCAGAACAAATTCACCGATGAGTCGGAGTGTGCTGTTGATCAGTTCATCAATTTTCTCATAGTGCAACGTGATGAACTGATTTGAGAGTTCTGATACAAGCTGCTCGAAATGCCGGCTCTCTTCAACAGCCCTCTCGGACTCCTTTTTTTGTGTGATGTTCTGATGGGAGCCGATCATCCGTACCGGATTGCCTTTCGCATCACGCTCGAACACCTTTCCCCGGTCAAGCACCCAGACCCAGTTGCCGAGTTTGTGACGCATCCGGGCTTTCATTTCATAATATTCGGTTTTACCGCTGAAATGATCTTCAAGGAGCTGGTTGGAGATCGAAAGGTCTTCCGGATGACATCGATCCACCCAGGTATTGATCGTTATCGGTTCAAGCTCCCCAAGGGTGAAACCGATCATGGCGGCCCACTCTTCATTCACGGCCAGTTTTCCGGTTTTGATCTCCCAGTCCCAGGAGCCCGCATGAGTTGCGTCCAGCACCCTCTTGAGGTTTCTTTCTGATTTTTCAAGAGTTGAGGCTCTCTTTTCAAGCTCGGTCAGATTTTTTCTGAGCGCCTCATTCTCCCTATGAAGCCGTTCCTGTTCGCTGAACAACTCCGCTTTTTCTTTATTCATGAGCAGTAACGGTTTCAACTGTGCAATGGCAACTCCCGGCAATCCAGTTCTGAACGGTTCAGTTGCCCGGTCCAAAATGGAAAAGAGTGAAAGTATGTCGTACATACCGGAAATTCTGGCATGCAGGGATGGAGGCGCTTGAGGTCACAATTCTGTGCTTGATGGCTTTTCTGTTTGCGCCGGTTCACTTCATGAAACCGTTATGTGGCGCATCTTGTCAAAGATAGTTGTTTCTTTGAATATAAGGTATTATTGAGATGCCTGATCTTTTTTGCTGAAGAAGATCAGATCCACGCCTATTGTTACCAGCAAATTTACCAGAACTGAAACAGAGATATACCATGTCCATGCAAGTCCCATAAATTTGAGTACAAAGACGATGCCCATGCTCGCAATCAATCCGGCGCCCAGACTTGCTGCATGAAAGTTGCGTTTGCTTTTTGACAGGAGAAAGAGTCCCAGCAGACCGCCATAGGTAAACGATGCTATTTCCAGCCCGACCATAACAATAGCATTGCTGCCGGTATCAAACAGTAACGCTATGATGATCAGCAGCACCGCCCAGAAGAGTGAGATTACCCTTGAAAAGCCAAGCGAACCCTTTCCTCCGAGGATATCGTTGACTGTTGAAGAGGCCAGAGAGTTGATTGCCGAGCTGTGCGTTGACATTGCGGCAGATAATACTCCGGCGATCAGCAGCCCTTTCAGTCCGGCCGGAAGATGGTGAACAATAAAAAAGGCGAATTCCCGGTCTTTTTCCATTGGCGCGTCGTGCATGAAAACCGAGATGAGGGAGCCTGCAAACAGAAAAACAGAGAACTGGAAAAAAACGAAAAACCCGCTGCCGATCATCGCTTTTCTTGCCGATCGCAGATCCTTGCAGCCGAGCACACGCTGTACCATCATGTAATCAACTCCGTGAGACGAAAGTGAGAGGAGAATGCCGCCGATAAAGGCACTGATAAAGGTGAGCGGATTGGTTAAAATATGGGGATCGGTGTTGATGATGTTCAGTTTTCCGGCTGCCAGGAGTGAGCTTATTATTGACGGGAGTCCCTGGTCTATGCTTTGGAGAAGGAATACAATTGAAAGAATGCCGCCGAGGAGATAGAGGCTGAACTGGAAGCTTTCAAGCCAGACAACGGCCTTGATTCCGCCGGAAAGGGTATAGACAAGCGTGACAACACCGATAATCATGACCGCAAGCGGAAGTGACCATCCGGTGACAACCTGTACGACAACACCTGCCGCAAGAAACCTGATGGCATCGCCGAGAGTCCTGGTAACAAGAAAAACGATGGCGGCCACTTTCTGCATGCCCGGGCCGTAGCGTAAGCCGATAATCTCATAAATGGAGCTGACCCCATGCTTGAAGTACATGGGCAGAAGAATAAGGCTGACAAGGACTCTGCCGACAATGTAGCCCATGGCAAGCTGAAGGAAGGTCCAGTCACCCCGGTAGGCAAGGCCGGGAACACTGACAAAGGTCAGAACCGAGGTCTCGGATGCTACAATGGAGAGCATTGAGACTATCCAGGGCAGATTATGGTTGCCGAGAAAATAGTCTTTACTGCTTTTATTGCTTTTTCCATGCCAGAGACCGAAGAGTGTATTGCCTGCCAGAAAGAGGACGATGATTGCAAGATCGATTGGCTGCATGGTCTGAATATTCCGGGGAGGTTAGTAAAAAAGGGTTCGTTGATGGAAGGTTAACAAATCAGGGCATCTTCCCGCATATTAATCATAAAGATGGAACTGCTGCTTATCCTGTTGAAAGCTCTTTTCATCATCCTGCCATGATGCAGGCAAGCTGACAGGTTCCACTCCGCTCTGTATGGAGGTGCGAATGGTGCTGTTTCCTGCCAGAAGATCAAATGCCGGAATGGTGTCGTTGAACTCGTATACGCCTCTTAAAAACCGGAGCTGCTCGCCATAGTGCGTCTGAAGGGCTGCGGTCATGGCCACCGCGGTTGCGAATGACCTGAACCGGGCATGATCGGTTACCTGCAGCCAGATTCCGCCGCACACTTCACCCGAGAACTTGTGAAATGTCGGCTTGTACCATGTCGGGCGGAAAAGAACTCCTTCGAGCCCGTATTTCCGGCACTGCCGGGCAAGCTCTTCAGGGTTGATGAATGGCGCGCCGGAAAGCTGAAACGGAGTGGTGGTTCCTCTGCCTTCCGAGATGTTCAGCCCCTCAAAGAGGCACATACCGGGGTAGACCTCGGCAGTTGCAAATGTCGGCATGTTCGGGGATGGCGGAATCCAGGGCAGGCCGGTTTCAGGAAAAAGCATGGAGCGCTGCCACCCCTCCATTTTCATGACGGTGAGGTTCAGATCAAGCTTTTTGAAATCCCGGTAGAGCAGCGCCAGCTCTCCGGCGGTCATGGCGTGCCGGACCGGAACGGGGAAAATGCCCACAAATGATTTAAATTCCATATCGAGCATCGGGCCTTCTACAATCGTGCCCCCGAGGGGGTTCGGGCGGTCAAGCACCATGATCTCGGTCTCTTTTCCGGAAAGAACCTCCATGAAGAGTGCAAGGGTGTTGACGTAGGTGTAGTACCGGGAGCCGACATCCTGAATATCGAAGAGTATCAGGTCGAGATCGTCGAGGAGTGAGCGGTCGGGAAGCAGCGTTTCGGTCGAGTCGCCATAGAGGCTGACCACTTCACAGCCAAGCTCCGGCTGGTAATCGACAGCAATCTGGTCCTGTTCGGTAGCAAAGAGCCCGTGTTCCGGCGAAAAAATTCGCTCTATCCTGATCCCGTTTTCCTTCAGGCGGTTCCATGAGTATTGCAGATCAGGTGTAACGGAGCTCTGATTGACAATCAGGCCGACTCTCCGGTTTCGAAACCTTGCAATCTCTCTGAGCAGCATATCCAGTCCTGTTGCTACCATGTTCTGTCCTGTTTTAGTTGGGATTGCCCATTATAGTGGTATGAAAGGGGTCGACCACGGAGTTGATGATGGTTGTTCCCGTCCTGACTTCGGTTTCAGGCAGCAGCACCGAATCGGTTATGGTACACCCCGGACCGATTTTGCATCCTCGTCCAATGACCGAGCCTGAAATCAGGGCATCCGGGCTGATTTCAGCTGAGGGTGAAATCCTGTGCGGCTCCATGCCGATCGCTCGTTTCATGGGGGCGGCCATCCGGGAAATAATCGACTCCCGGTCAAGATTGGCTTTCCAGTAGTTCGCCATGGTACCGATATCCATCCATACCCCTTCATGCTGATAGTAGCTCAGCCCACCGTTATCGACAAGCCCGGTAAATCCGGTATCGACAATTCCCGAGAAGCCGTTTTGCAGATAGCTGAATATTTCCGGAGTCAGTACCGCTGTTCCGGTATAGATAAAAGAGGAGACGAGGCCGGAATTGCGAAGGTTCCGAAAATCCTTTACCAGCCCATCTTCAATGCCTATATACCCTATGGATGCGGCTTCGGGTGTTTCAAAAAGGGTAAGGGTTCCGGCTCGTTTTGATTGCCGGTGATGTGCTATAAGAGCGGTGAAATCTATATCGGTGATAATATCACTGTTGACGAGAATAAATTCACTGTCGCCAAGCAGCTTTTCGCACTTTTTCAGCCCACCTCCGGTTCCCAGAATTACCGGTTCTTCTGAAAAAGATATCTCAAGATCACTCAGCTTGCTTGAATCGATAAAACGCCTGATCGTATCGGCATGGTGGTGTGTGTTGCAGATAATCTCCCTGATCCCCGCCTGCTTCAACAGATAAAAGGTATAGAACAGGCATGGAATGTTGAGAACCGGAATCAGAGGTTTCGGGATATGATCGGTCAGTGGTTTCAGCCTGGTCCCGAAACCCGCAGCAAGGACAAATGCTTTCATTGCCTGTTTTCTTCAATAATTGCATGCAGGAGTTTTCCCGCCTTTTTCAGCTCGGCTCTTGCGTCGATATAATCAGGGAGGTAACGCAGTGTTGGTGCTATGGAGTGCTCAAACGTACTGTTTTTTTTGACCCTGGTCTGGTAGCAGAAGGTGCCTATTGCCTTGATATTGCGCTGAAAAGCCATGATATCAAAATAATAAAGGTATTCGTCAAAGCTCATTGATGTCACGCCGCCAAGCCGGAGTTCATTATAGTGGAGGGCTTTCAGCTCTTCGGTGAGATCCGGCTGAAGTGTGACGTAGGAGTCTCGCAGCAGCGAGACGGCATCATATTGCGGAAGCCCCATACGGGCATCCTGAAAATCAATAATCACCGGTTTGCCCTGGTGAATCAGTATGTTTCGGCTGTGAAAATCCCGATGGTTCAGCACAAAGTGCTCTGGTTTGACGAGTATCGCTGCAATGGTTTCAAATTCACTGCGCAAGCTGCCAATCAGATTCGAGTCCATTTGTGGAGCAAAATAGTCAAGCAGGCAGTGGGTGATAAAGAAATCAAATTCAAACATGAGTTTTTCGCGGTCAAAACTGATGTTGAACGGAATCTTCTTCTGATCACCACGGATTGACTGGAGCCGGATGAGCGTCCTGATAATCTCCCGGTACCGGCCGGGAATTGTTTCTGCAGCCGGTGAACCGAAAAGATTCTGAAGCAGCTGGTCTCCGCAGTCTTCAAGAAGGAGCAGCCCTTTTTTTTCATCAACAGCAATGACTTCCGGAACAGGAATAGCGTTTCTGCTGAACAGTGCGTGCATTACAAGAAAAGCATACTCCTCTTTTGCCGTCTGTTCAAATGCAGGATCGTAGCAGGCAATTACGGTATTGCCCGGTTCTGTAACTCTGAAATATTGACGACTTGATGCATCGCCCTGAATTTTTGTGATTGAGAGGCTCTTGCGGGATCCGGATGCGAAGAGTGAAGCGATATTATCCGTTATGGTCATGCGGCAACGGTCTCGGGGTGTCGTTATAACAGTCAGAAATCAATTGAGGAATGCAAAAAAAAAGCACCCTATGCGGTATGCATAAGGTGCTTTTTCAGGAAATTCAAGCGCTTACTTTTTAGGAGCAATAGCTGCTGAAATGTTCTGCAAAACCTGGTTGAAGGTGTTCAGGAGGTTTCCAACAAGGTCGGTAGCTGTTTTACCAAGAGGCTCGATCAGCTGGGTTGCAGTTTTGATGCCGTTGTTCAGGATTTCAATCTGCTGCTGTCCAAGTTTACCGACGGTATCGAGCAGGTTGCTGATTGCGCCTGATACATCGTTTGATCCGTTTGACATGGCTGTTATTGTTTAGGTTTATTGAAAGAGGTATGGTTTAAAAACTGATTCCGCTATTTACTTACGGATTTTAATCAAGTTAAAACATTTTACTTTGTAGAGCAAATAGAAAAAAGGTCAGAACAGCTTCTTGCCCTTTTCCTGCCGAACATCAACCCTCCGCCTTACGGGTTGTTCGGGGATCCTCTTTTTGCTCTGTCGTCCTTCAATAGTGTTTAACCGTATAAAAAGAATCAATGCTTGAGATGCTTTATTAGTTGCACATTCCGGGTTTGTGCCGGTTTGCTTCGGCTATTTTTGGGTGCTGCACTGCTTGTTGAACTGTTTTATGTGATATATTACCACACCACACAAAAAAACATAAACAGCGTTAAGCGGATGCGGAGTGTTTTCGCTGTTTCATAGAGCAACATTTATCCTTTTTGTTGATGAGAGCTGTTATTTTATATGATAGCAAAACTGCCGGAGGTTCTACAGAGGCAATTATCGACTCAATCGGTCAGCAGCTTGCAGAGTCCGGTGCCTATGTTGAAAAAGCGAAATGCAAGGCGATGGCCGATTACAGTTTCGTCAGGGAGTTTGATATTGTCATACTCGGCGCACCGGTCTACTATTTTCTTGTCTCTTCCCAGCTTCTTGCGGCACTGATACAGGGAAATCTTAAAAAGAATCTGAGGCGAAAAAAAATCGCACTCTTTCTCACCTGCGGCAGCCCTGACACCCTGGCTGCAGTACTCTATTTACCGCAATTGAAAATTCATCTGGTGCGGAACCGGATACTTGCGGAAAAAATCATTCCGCCGGGAGCACTTTCAGAGAGTGAGACTATTGAAGAGTTTGTTGATGACCTTCTTTACGAGTATGAGAAAACGCTGAAAGAGGGGCGCGCATCGCACCCTGTTGAATGGAGTGATGATGCCCTTGGGTTGCTGCACTCCATTCCATCATTCATGCAGGGCAAGATCAAGGCGGTAGCAGAGGAGTATGCAGCGGAGACGGGGTGTCGGGAAATTACTGTTGCCGTCCTGATGGCGGCCAAAGATGAGATGCAGGGATGACGCAACAATTTTCATCCCCTGGAGGCCGGATTATTTTGTTTTTTTATCCGATTGCTGCTTCCCGATAAACTTGTTGAGAAGCATGACAATAAACACACCCGAAACAAAAAAGAGTACCGGTGCATACAGTGTTGTGTACTTGACTGTTTCTTCCATGGTTGTTTGAGCGTTTGTTTATGTCGTAGTGATGTTCTTTTGCTTTTATTGCGTTCGCAGGGAGATTTTTTCGCAGACTCTCTTGTGATACAAACGGCCTGTTTGCAACATTAAGGAATTTATCGGAATTTTCAGTTACGCTCAAGGCGATATTTTTCAGTTCATGATGTTTTCCCGCTCACTGGCGGGCAGCATCAGGTGACGATATCTCCCTTGCCGGTCATGCCCGAAAAAGCGGTTGATTCGTTATCTGATTCTACAGCTGTCAGCTTCTGCGTATTTTTGAGGAGAGAGACTCCTGGCTGAGGTTCGGAGCTCGTATTGATCGATATTGAAGTTATCCGGGTGTATGACGATTATCCGGCCACCTTCATCAAGAACGCTATTCTCAACCCTAAACGGTATTACTCCTATGGCACAAGAAAAAAAAGGCGGATTTTTTTCCTTTTTTAAAAAACGCGCACTCACCCCTGAGCCTGCAGCAGCTCCTGCAGCGGCAGAGGCGCAAACAACCCGGACACAAAGTTCCGTCCCGTCAGTGCGTACGGAACAGCCGAAACCGGCGGTGGTCCCGAAGCCTGCTGCGGCAAATGTGCAATCAGAAGAGGGGGGTGTTGACACCATTGCCTCATTTACACTTCTTTGCCAGGCGCTGGTTGATATCAACCGTTCACAGCTCAAAATGGTTGATCTGGCTCTGACGACACTTGCAGGCTCAATCAACACTATTGCGGATGCGCTGAAGCCTAAATCATGAATTCAGTTTTGGATTGCAGCTCCATAGCGGTCACGGTCAGTGGTCAATGTGACTTCTGTATGGCAGGGAGATGAGCCTTTTCTCTCTTTAAAAATGCGCAATCAATTGAAGAGAACGGATCTGCCTGCAGAGCTGTTTTTTCTGAAATCGCACGCATGCATTCAGGAACTCTCTATGGGGTAAGGGCGTTAAAAAATTCCACAAGTGTTGTCTGATGAGTTTCTCAATTATTTTGGTTTTATCATGGAAGTAGTAGGTAAAAGTACTGTGCATATCGTCCTTGATTCATGCCTGCATGAATCAACCATATATTTTTCGGATCACGAAAAACTGCTCAAGTGTAATCCGTATTGCAGTAATGTGAAATATCACGTTGATCTCGATATTTTTCAGTGGGTTTTTCAGGTTAATGATCCCCGGAACAATCCGATTACAGCGGTCTTTTTTGTCCGTCAGCATGAAGAGAGCATCACGGTTGACGACAGCTATGGGCAGAAATTTGTATCGAGACTGAAACCCGGAATACATCTCGACGGAAAAGGCAAAAGAATCCGCTGGGAGGCGGTTCATGACTATCCCGAATTTGATGCGGTGGGCCCTAATACCTTTATCGGCAAGGCAAGTTCCGAGATTTGTCTGCTGCATCACAAGGATAACCGGACATCAGTTTTTTTTGATACCGATATAGCACTTGATTTTGAGATCTCCTTTCCCTTGAACCTTATGCCGGAAGGAATACTCAAGTTCATGAGTGATGCGATCATGTCACAAATCATGCAGCAGGCGACCGAAAGCATGCTCTGTCAGGTGCAGTCGGATATCTGCTGCACCTCTGCGGAGTCAGTAGTGGCGGGGGCCGGAAAATAACTTCCGGCTTCTCCTCTCTCCTGTGTCGACGTGCGCCTCGTTTTTTCTGACGGGTGACGATCACTCCGGCACTCTCTTCAGACCTGAAAAAGGGTTGCGACCGGCTGAATGGATTGAGAGGGGTGCCGTGAGCCCGAACTGAACCCGGTCGTCGTTACCGGGGATTTTCTTATGCAGAGTGAAAAAATGGTCTGATTGCCAGAGAGCCTATGATTGCAGAACAGTTCCGTACGGGCGGTGACAGGAACTTCGGTTATCTTGTTGCCGATGAAGTTTCGGGTGAAGCGCTGGTGATTGATGCATCATTTGATACCTCCTCGATTGTCCGGTTTGCCGAAGAGCATGGTTTTGTCATCCGGTATGTATTTTCAACCCATGGCCATGACGATCATACCAATGGCAACGGGGCGATCAGGCGCCTTACCGGTATTGTTCCGCTGCTTTACGGCGATACCTGCCCCCGGACAGGAGTCAGGGTTGAGGATGCGGCCTGTTTTTCTCTCGGCACCCTTGAAGCCCGAATTCTTTATACTCCCGGTCATACTCCGGATTCCATCTGCATTCTTGTCGGTGATGCCCTTTTTACCGGTGACACGCTCTTCACCGGAAAGGTCGGAGGCACGGTCACCCGTGCCCAGGCTCTTGAAGAGTACAACTCCCTGCATGAGAAGCTCCTGTGCCTGCCGGATACCACAAAAGTCTGGCCCGGTCACGATTACGGGAACGCACCGCACTCTTCCATCGGCATTGAACGCCGCTCCAATCCCTTTCTTCTTCAGCCCGATTTCAATGCATTTCTTGCCCTGAAACATAACTGGGCGGAGTATAAAAAAATGCACGGTATTGCATAATTCCCTCTTTTGCCCGGGGCTGTTTTTGCAATTGTGTGGATTTTTTTTATAAATTGAAAGTTCTTGCGCCAACCTTACGGGTGATATTGTGGCGTTCCCGCCTTTTTTAGCTTTCGGTCATGAAATTGGTGCCCTGTTATGCTGTCTGATAGATAATAAGAGGGTATTGAGGTGTTTTATTAATCATAAGTAACCTGATAACTATGGATCAGCTTATAACCTTGCGTACGCTGCCGGTATCCGCCCTTATGCAGAAAGAATTTCATAAAATCAAAGGAAGCTGTACGGTTGCCGAGGCGCTTCAGATTATGAAAAAAAGCTCCGAGAGCGGCCTGCTTGTCGAGCCCCGTAACGAAGATGACTGTTATGGTATCGTTACCGAAAAGGATATCCTTGAAAAAGTGATCGATCCGGGTGAAGATGTCCATCGCGACCCCTGGAACACCCCTGTATTTCAGATCATGAGCAAGCCTCTGATCAGTGTTAATCCCGGCCTCAGAATAAAGTATGCCCTCCGTCTGATGAAAAGAACCAATATCAGACGTCTTACCGTCATGGAAGGCAACAAGGTTGTCGGTGTGCTCAATATGGCCGATGTGCTTCACGCAGTTGAGGAACTTCCGGTCCATGACGATCATGTCGCCCTGTAGCAGTCAGGTTCTCTGAAACTGCTTTCTTCGGTTTTACCATAAAGAACATTTCAATGAACGGGCTTTCGGCTGCGGCTGTGCCCGTTCATTTAATCAGTGGGGCTTGCCTGACAGCTTCATAAGGAGATTTGAGCGAATGAAACCATTTGATATCGTTATTGTCGGAGGCGGTGGTGCCGGTCTTTATGCCGCTATGGAGGCAATGAAAACCAATCCCGCACTGAATATCGCCGTGCTTTCCAAGGTCTATCCCAACCGTTCGCATACCTCTGCGGCACAGGGTGGCGCCAATGCGGCTCTTGCCAACAAGGCAAAGGACGATACGGTAGAAATGCATATTTTCGATACCATCAAGGGTAGCGATTATCTTGCTGATCAGGATGCTGTAGAGGTGCTCTGCAGTGAAGCGCCCAAAATTATCCGGGAACTTGAAAATATCGGGACTCCATGGTCAAGGCTCGATGACAATACCATTGCCCAGAGGCCATTCGGTGGTGCCGGGCGTCCGAGATGCTGCTACTGCGCAGACAAGACAGGCCATACCATTCTCCAGACCCTTTACGAACAGTGCCTGAAAAAAGGGGTGATATTTTTCAATGAATATTTTGCTCTCAACCTCTCCGTCAACGGAAGTCGTTCAAAGGGGTTGATCGCTATGAACATGAAGACCGGTGCGGTTGAGGCTTTTCCTGCAAGAACCGTGATTTTTGCAACAGGCGGCTATGCCAAGATGTACTGGAACCGGTCGAGCAATGCTGCTGGTAATACCGGTGACGGCCAGGCTATCGCCTACCGGGCAGGTATTCCGCTGAAAGATATGGAGTTTGTCCAGTTCCATCCCACCGGTCTGAGAAAGAGCGGCCTGCTTGTTACCGAAGGCGCCAGAGGTGAGGGCGGCTATCTGCTCAACAAGGATGGTGAGCGTTTTATGTCACGATATGCACCCGAAAAGATGGAGCTTGGCCCCCGGGACCTTGTATCCCGCTCACTTGAAACGGAAATTCTCCAGGGCAGAGGTTTTGACAGCCCCGCAGGAAAATATATCCATCTCGATCTTACCCATCTCGGTGCTGATCTGATCAAGTCAAGGCTTCCCCAGATACGTGAGATGGCTATGAATTTTGAGGGAGTTGATCCCATTCTGGAGCCGATTCCTGTCCGCCCGACCGCCCACTACTCCATGGGCGGGATTGATACTGATAATTACGGACGCACGGTGATGGAAGGTGTTTACGCCGCCGGTGAGTCAGCCTGTGTTTCAGTTCACGGTGCAAACCGGCTTGGAGGGAACTCACTGCTTGATATCCTTGTCTTCGGCCGTATTGCCGGTCATAGTGCAGCGCTGGAAGCAAGAAAATTCGAGCCGGCAGCGATATCGGAAGATGAGGTCAAGGATCAGCTCGCAGAGCTCCGGAGCAGCATGCAGCCATCCGGTCACTATGAGCGGTATGGCGAACTGCGTGAAGAGCTTGGTCAGACCATGGCGGCCAATGTCGGCATCTACCGTGAATCTTCCCTTTTGAAGAAGGGGATAGCGGAGGTTGCGGAACTGAAAGAGCGGTTCAAAAAAGTGAGGGTTTCTGACAGCAGTGATGTGTTCAATACCAATCTTTTGCAGGTGCTGGAGCTGAAAAATATGCTCGATCTGGCTGAAACCGTTGCTGCCGGTGCCTTTGCCCGCGAAGAGAGTCGGGGTTCACATACCCGGACAGATTTTCCGACGAGGGATGATGAAAAATGGCACAAGCACACCATGGCAACCCTGATAGACGGTCACGTTAAACTCGGTGAAAAACCGGTCACTATGGGTCGCTATGAACTCCAGGAAAGAACCTATTAACTATTTCGCTTATGACGGTGTCTACAGATCAGCATAAAGAGGGAAAAAGAGATGTAACCTTCCGGGTTTTCCGATTTAACCCGCAGGTTGACAGCAAATCCTATTTTGACGATTATACCATTCCTGTCGAAAGAGGTATTACAGTCCTTCGTGCATTGAACTACATCAAGGAGCATGTCGATGCCTCGGTCAGTTTCCGGGCATTCTGTCAGGCAGGTATTTGTGGATCGTGCGGTATGCGCGTGAACGGAATTTCAATGCTGGCCTGCACTACCCAGGTATGGGATATGCTCGCCAAGTCGAAGGAGGAAGGTGTAATAAGGGTTGAACCGTTACGCAACCTGCCCCTCATCAAGGATCTGATTGTCGATATGGATCCTCTTGTCGACAAGATGAAGCACTACTCAAACTGGGTGGACTCCACCATGCCCGAGAGTGAGATGGGTAAAAAGGAGTTTCTTGTTTCCGAAGAGGAGTTTCTGAAATATGACAAGGCAACCGACTGCATTCTCTGTGCATCATGTGTTTCCGAGTGCAGTATCCTTAGGGCCAACAAGGAGTATGTCTCCCCGGCCGTACTGCTGAAATCCTACCGGATGAATGTTGATACCAGGGATTCCATGCATGATCTCCGTCTTGCCGAACTGGTCAAGGATCACGGTGTATGGGACTGTACCCACTGTTACCGCTGTCAGGAGTCCTGTGTGAAAAGCATTCCGATCATGGATGCCATCCACGGCATACGCGAAGATGCGCTTGAGAGCAGGGGTATGAAGGATACCAGCGGAGCCAAGCATGCTGAAGCCTTTATGTCGGATATTGAAAAGAAAGGCAAACTGGTTGAAGCTACCCTGCCGTTCCGGACCAATGGTGTGCTCTGGACGATGCAGAACCTTCTTCCTATGGCTGTTAAAATGATCCTGAAACGGCGTACCCCGCCACCTCCTCCGATGGTCAAACCATCCAAAGGAATAAAGGCTTTCAGGAGCGAGTTCAGAGAGATGAGCGAGCATGTGAAGCAGGATCATAAATCTCATAAAAAATAATCGGGGGAACTTCCGGATGAAGCGATACGCATACTATCTGAGCTGCATCAATGAGTCGATGACGAAAGAGGTTGACCGCTCGATTGATCTCTGGCAGAAGGATCTTGGAATCGAACTGGTTAAACTGCACGAGAGTACCTGTTGCGGCGGGAGCAATCTTGACTATGTCAGTCCGAAACACTTCGCGCTGGTCAATGCCCGCAATATTGCCTATGCCGAAAAAATGGGTCTTGACCTTGTTGTCTCCTGCAATACCTGCCTTATGACGATCCGGACGGCCAAGAAAAAACTGGATGAATCACCGGAGCTGAAGCAGGAGGTCAATGAGCTGCTGAAAAAAGAGGGGCTTGAATATCGTGGCACTGCCGAGGTCCGTCATCTTCTCTGGGTTCTCATTGACGATGTCGGCCTGGAGACCATCCGCCAGAAAGTGAAGGTTCCTCTCAAGGATTACCGGATTGCACCGTTTTACGGCTGCCACATTCTCCGGCCCTCTTCGGTGCTCGGCAAGGACAATCCTCTTGATCCGAGCTCTCTTGACCAGTTGATTGAGGCTCTTGGCGGAGAGACCATTCCCTATGAGCATAAAAACCGCTGCTGCGGATTTCATACCCTGCTGGTTGCCGAACAGGAGTCACTCAATGTTGCCGGAGAGGCGCTTGAAGAGGCATTGGAGTTGAAAGCCGATTTTATTGTAACCCCGTGCCCGCTTTGCCATACAGTTCTTGACGGCTATCAGGCAAAAGCGCTCAAGCAGGCTGGCATCAAGAGCTCTATTCCCGTATTCCATCTCTCTGAAATGGTCGGTCTTGCTCTCGGTTACAACGCAAAACAGCTGGGCATCAAACGACACATTGTAAGCTGATTGAGACTCTTTTCTCTTCGGGGATCGTGCCGGTGGAGTCACGATCTGTCGGAAAGTTTTAATAAAAGGGTAAAAAAACGTACCTTTGCACTTTTACATTGCTCTCAGCCGGGGGTGTCGACTACCGGATTCTCTGACGGGCAGCTTGTTTTGTTAACCCATCAAATTATTGCATTGCATGCTCAAAAATGATCTTTTTCTTCGGGCATTAAAGCGTCAGCCATGTTCCAGGACGCCAATCTGGGTAATGCGTCAGGCCGGTCGTTATTTACCGGAATACCGTGCAGTCAGAGAGAAAACCGATTTTTTAACCCTTTGTAAGACCCCGGAACTTGCTACCGAGGTGACCATTCAGCCTGTTGAGTTGATGGGTGTTGATGCTGCGATTATTTTCTCTGATATTCTTGTCATCAATGAAGCGATGGGCATGAATGTCGAGATTATCGAATCCAAAGGGATCAAGCTTAATCCTATTCGCTCCCAGGCCGATATCGACAAGTTGATTGTTCCTGATATCGATGAAAAGCTTGGCTATGTGATGGATGCGCTCAGAATGACCAAAAGAGAGCTCGACAACCGTGTTCCCCTCATCGGCTTTACCGGTGCGGCATGGACCCTCTTTACCTATGCAGTAGAAGGCGGCGGATCCAAGAATTACGCCTATGCCAAAAAGATGATGTACCGTGAACCGGCAATGGCTCATGCGCTTCTTCGCAAGATTTCGAGTGTTATCACCGCTTATGTTCTCAAGCAGATCGAGGCCGGAGCCGATGCTATCCAGATCTTTGACTCATGGGCAAGCGCACTTTCCGAGGATGACTACCGTGTATACGCCCTTCCTTACATCAAGGAGACCGTGCAGGCGATCAAGGCCAAACATCCTGATACTCCGGTTATTGTCTTCTCAAAGGATTGCAACACCATTCTTTCCGAAATTGCTGACACCGGCTGTGATGCGATGGGTCTCGGATGGGGGATGGATATCGGCAAGGCACGTGCCGAGCTGAACGATCGCGTGGCTCTGCAGGGTAACCTTGATCCGACTGTACTCTATGGCACGCAGGCATTGATCAAGGCAGAGGCCTCCAAGATTCTCAAATCTTTCGGTCAGCATACCGAGCACTCCGGCCATGTTTTCAACCTCGGCCACGGTATTCTGCCTGATATGGATCCTGAAAACCTGAAGCTTCTGGTTGAATTTGTCAAGGAAGAGAGCGCCCAGTACCACTAAGCGCCGCCTTTTTCATCATTGTTTCCGACTCCGCCCTGTGCCTGTGCATGAGGCGGAGTTTTTTTTGCTCACTGCCATGTAGAGCAAGCCTCCGGTTTTTTCATTATATTCTCGAAATATTGTCAGTTCACGTTTTTTTAACCCGATTGTATGCCGAGTGACTGCAGGTGTTCCGACGGGATGTGTGATCGAACCCGCTACGATGAGGTGGTGCTTGACACCATGCTCTACAGTGCGCGCCTGATGGAGAGTGTTGCGCGCCAGAACAGTGCGGTTATTGTTGCCATGGCGCGTATGATTGCCGGAACGTTTGAGGAGGGGGGCAAGGTACTGCTGTGCGGCAACGGCGGCAGCGCGGCCGATGCCCAGCATCTTGCGACAGAACTCACCATACGCTACCGCAGCAGCGTTGAGCGACCGGCACTTCCGGCCATCTCGCTGACTACCGATAGCTCAGCCCTGACGGCAGGTGCCAATGACCTTGGTTACGATGCGGTGTTTGCCCGGCTTGTTGAAGCCTACGGGCGAGAAGGGGATATTCTCCTGGGACTCTCAACCAGCGGCAACAGCAGAAGTGTTGTCAATGCACTTGACTATGCAAACAAGAACGGGATGAAGACCCTTGCCCTGCTTGGCGGAGACGGAGGAGTGTTGAAAGGGATGGCCGATCTTGAGGTTATTGTTCCCCATTCAGGCAGTGCCGACCGGGTGCAGGAGTCTCATATCGCCATCGGTCATGTTATTATCGATCTTGTGGAACGGCTGCTTGGATACTGCCGTTCATAGAATCAGCCTCATAAAAAAAAAGAATTGAGCTATGCAGATTAAACAGGTTGAAGGTGCACTGAGTGCAAAGGATTCACGGTTCGCAGTAGTTGTTTCCCGCTTTAACGATTTTATTGGTCAGAAGCTTGTTGAGGGTGCTCTGGACTGCATTCGCCGCCACGGAGGATCGGAGGAGAACATCACCATCTACCGCTGTCCCGGCGCTTTTGAGCTGCCGATGGTTGCCAAAAAGGTTGCGGTGACGGGTAACTATGACGCCATTATCGCCCTTGGGGCCATAATCAGAGGCTCTACTCCCCATTTTGATGTTATTGCCGCTGAAGCGACCAAGGGGATTGCCCAGGCCTCTCTTGAGACAGGGGTTCCGATTGCATTCGGTGTTCTGACTACGGAAAACCTTGAGCAGGCAATTGAGCGGGCTGGTACGAAAGCCGGCAACAAGGGGTTTGATGCAGCCATGACGGCGATCGAAATGGTGAACCTCTATCGCAACATATAAATTTGTTCCGCGATTTGATTGCTTTGTTGGGTGGTGCTCGAAATCCTCATGTACGACGTGTACATTCCGGTTTCTGCGCTCCATCCGCCTTGCACTCAAACCGCTCACGACAATTTATCGCGGTTAGTTATAGCTGTACTTCTCGAGATTGCTTCCGATGATACCGGCACAGGTGTTTTTGAGCTCTTCAACGCTCTGGAACTGTGATGGCGGAATTGGCGGGGCGATGATGATTCTGATTTTTCCCTTGTTGATTTTAAGGCTTTTTTTCGGTGTAATCAGATGGCTGCCGATAATCGTGACCGGCAGAACCGGAGCCCCACCCTTTTCAGCAACAAGAAAAGCTCCCCGTTTGAAGGGGAGCAGTTTGCCGTCGAATGAGCGGGTACCTTCGGGGAAGATATGGACGGAGCGCCCTTTTTTGAGGACGTTTGATGCCGCAAGAAGGCTTTTCAGAGCATCCCTGTTCTGCCCCCGTTTAATCATGACATAACCTGCCAGCTTGAGCGTCCATCCAAAGATCGGAATTTTGCCAAGCTCCTCTTTTGCCAGAAAGCGGAGGTTGATAGCAATGTTGCCGAGGATGAGTGGAATATCAGCCATCCCCGCATGATTGCTGACAAGCAGATAGTTCTGATCGGAGCTGTAGTTTTCCCGGCCGATAACCTCGACTGAAATTCCGAAGAGTTTTGCACTGAAACGCCCCCACCATGCAGCCAGCCGGTAAAAACTGTCACCGCTCCTGTCAATGAGGTTGACAAAGAGGTAGATGGTCATCCCGATAAACATGATCGGCACCAGGATGAGAAAAAAAATCAGGGTTCTGAAGTTCATTGGCCCTTTTTTCAATGGTTAACAGTCAAGCCTGTTGAGGTACATTGCGAGCTCGTTGTAGTCCGAACTGATTGTTACAGCCATTTTCTTTTTGTTGAGAACCTCTTTAAGGCGTTCAGGGATCTCAACCTCCCGGTCAAGCGCATCACTGATAACTTCGAGGAATTTTGCCGGATGGGCGGTTGACAGAACAACTCCCGGTTTTCCGGCACTCTGTCCGGAACTTCTGTACAGCTCAAGCGCACGGAAAGCGACTGCGGTATGAGGGTCGGCAGTGTAGCCGAAGCGTTCATAAACCGAGCGGATCGTTGCAAGGGTCTCTTTATCCGAGACGGAGATACCCGTGATATCACGGCCCATAGCGGTATGATCGTTGTTATAGAGATACCGCAGCCGTGCAAAATTGCTTGGATTGCCGACGTCCATTGCTGTTGAACGGGTGGTGACGGTTGGATGAGGGTCGTAGCGCCCGTCATCAAGATAGCGGGTTACGCTGTCATTGGCATTTGACGCGGCAATAAAATGGCCGATGGGAAAGCCCATTTTTTTTGCCAGTATGCCGGCAGTCAGGTTGCCATAATTGCCGCTCGGTACCGCAAAAAGAGGCTCAATATTGCCGAAACGCTCCCTGAGCTGCTGGGTTGCCCAGGCGTAATAGAATGACTGCGGAATCAGGCGCGATATGTTGATAGAGTTGGCCGATGTGAGGGTCAGTTTTTTGCTGAGGGCGGGATCGACAAAGGCCTGTTTTACCATTCGCTGGCAGTCATCGAAATCGCCGTTGACTTCAAGAGCGTGTACATTGCCTCCCGCTGTAGTTAACTGCTGTTCCTGCAGGCGGCTCACCTTTCCGGAAGGATAGAGCAGCACCACCCTTGTGTTTGCAATACCCTGAAATCCGTAAGCTACAGCGCTTCCGGTATCTCCCGATGTTGCAACAAGCACGGTGATAAGCCGGTCATCTTCGGCGGCAAAATAGCCGGTCAGACGAGCAAGAAAGCGTGCGCCGTAATCCTTGAAAGCCAGTGTGGGTCCGCAAAACAGCTCTTCAATAAAGGTATCGCTGTTCAACTCGACAAGCGGAGTCTCGAATGTATAGCAGCTCTCAATCATATCGCCGAGAAGGTCCAGGGGGATCTCACCACCGATAAACTTTTTAGCAATGGCAAATGCGATATTGTTAAAGCTGGCGCCTTCAAGCAGGGCGATCTCGCCGGGTGAGAAATGCGGGATTTCCGAAGGGACATAAAGCCCTCCATCGGGAGCAAGGCCTTCAAGTGTGGCTTTCTTGATGGAGACCGGTATGGAGGATTTATTGGTGCTGAAGTAGATCATGACTAAGGTTACGCTTCTATTGTTTTATTACAGTATTCTTGCGCCCTGCTTGCATATGGGTGATACCCACATATCGGACTCAAGGCGGGCTTTGGAGTGCAGAAATGCCTCTTTCATGGCCAAACCGACAGCCAGAGCTGTTTTTTCGGATGAAGAGAAGGCAAAAATTGAGGGGCCTGAGCCGGCAATGCTGCATCCGAGGGCTCCGGAATCAATTGCCGCCTGTTTGACATCAAAAAATCCCGGTATGAGCGGTGCGCGTTTCGGTTCCGCGACAACGTCAACCAGAGCGCGTCCGATAAGTTCATAGTCTGAGGTCAACAGACCGCTGACAAGTGCGCCGACATTACCCCACTGCTGGATCGCCTGTTTGAGCGGTATCTCGGTCGGCAGTACCGAACGGGCATAGGAGGTGCGCAGTTCGGTATGCGGGTGCACAAGGGAGCAGTAGAGGTGTTCAGGCGAAGGTATCGTGATGAGGTCAAGGGGTGTATAGCTTCTTATCAGCACAAAATTACCGAGAATAGCCGGAGCGGCATTGTCGGCATGAGCTGATCCGCAGGCAACCCGTTCACCCTCAATAGCGAAATGTACCAGCTCCATTTTTGTACATGGATTTCCCAGCAGCTCGTTGGCTGCAACAAGGGCTGCAGCAGCGCTGGCGGCACTGCTTCCCATACCGCTGCTGAGCGGCAGGTGTTTTTTTAGTTCAAGTGAAATATGACCGCTAAAGTCAATCTGCTTATGGGTCCGGATATATTCAAGGAACTTGAGAACAACAAAGCTCGATGTGTTTTTTTTCGGGTCAAGCGGCAACGCGCCGCCATCTCCGGATATAGATGAAATGGAGACCGGAGAGCCGGTATGTTTTTCTTCATCGAGTGTCAGGATGACTTCATCACCCGGCTCGGTTATGGCAAAGCCGAGAACGTCAAAACCGCAGGCGACATTGCCGACGGTTGCAGAAGCGAATCCCCTGATAGTTTTCATACCGTTTTCTGCAGACAAAATTCCTGTATGTTTGGGTGTAGGATAGACATCAAATAAAACGAAGCTTCAATCAAATGAGAGAGAGAATTTGAATAACTAAAAGCTTTTCGTTAAATTTAGGTTTTAATCTTTTGGACAGGCAGCCGCCCGATTTAAACTTCAAAAGAAGGTAAACAGAATCTTTCTCTTTTCTTAACAAATAACCAAGCGGAATAAGATATGTCTACAACAGTCAGGCCTGATGAGGTTTCATCCATACTTCGCAAGCAGCTTGCCGGTTTTGAGTCCGAAGCAGAAGTTTATGACGTAGGAACAGTGCTGCAGGTTGGTGACGGTATTGCTCGAGTGTATGGTTTGTCAAAGGCAGCAGCAGGTGAGCTTCTTGAGTTTCCCAATAACGTCATGGGTATGGCGTTGAACCTTGAGGAGGATAACGTCGGTGCTGTGTTGTTTGGTGAATCAACATTGGTAAAAGAGGGTGATACGGTTAAAAGAACCAGCATTCTTGCTTCAATCCCCGTTGGCGAGGCTATGCTCGGCAGGGTTATCAATCCGCTTGGCGAGCCGATCGACGGAAAAGGCTCCATCGAAACCGAGCTTCGTCTTCCTCTCGAACGCAGGGCTCCCGGTGTTATCTATCGTAAATCAGTTCACGAGCCTTTGCAGACGGGTCTCAAGGCTATCGACTCCATGATTCCGATCGGTCGCGGACAGCGCGAACTTATTATCGGTGACCGTCAGACCGGAAAAACAGCGGTTGCAATTGACACTATCATCAACCAGAAAGGCAAAGGCGTTTTCTGTATCTATGTTGCCATCGGCCTGAAAGGTTCAACGGTTGCCCAGGTTGTCAATACGCTGGAAAAATATGGTGCAATGGAGTACACCACCGTTATTTCCGCTACGGCTTCGGATCCTGCACCGCTTCAGTTTATTGCCCCGTTTGCCGGAGCTACTCTTGGTGAGTTCTTCCGCGATACCGGCCGTCATGCACTTGTTGTATATGATGATCTTTCAAAACAGGCCGTTGCCTATCGTCAGCTCTCCCTCCTTCTTCGCCGTCCACCTGGACGCGAAGCCTATCCTGGCGACGTTTTTTATCTGCACTCCCGTCTGCTTGAAAGAGCTGCGAAAATAACTGACGATATTGAAGTTGCACGCAAGATGAACGATCTTCCCGATGCACTCAAGTCTATCGTGAAAGGTGGCGGAAGTCTTACCGCGCTTCCGGTTATTGAAACACAGGCAGGTGACGTTTCAGCCTATATTCCGACCAACGTGATCTCCATCACTGATGGACAGATCTTCCTTGAGTCGAACCTCTTCAACTCCGGTCAGAGGCCTGCTATCAACGTCGGTATCTCGGTTTCCCGTGTTGGTGGTGCAGCCCAGATCAAGGCCATGAAAAAGGTTGCCGGTACCCTTCGTCTTGATCTTGCCCAGTTCCGTGAACTCGAGGCCTTCTCGAAATTCGGTTCTGATCTTGACAAAACAACAAAAGCACAGCTTGATCGTGGTGCGAGGCTTGTTGAAATCCTCAAGCAGGGTCAGTATATCCCGATGCCGGTTGAAAAGCAGGTTGCGATCATCTTCCTCGGAACCCAGGGCTTGCTCGATACGGTTGATCTGCGCTTTATCCGCAAGTTTGAAGAGGAGTTCCTCTCTGCGCTTGAAATCAAGCAGAGTGACATTCTTAGCGCTATTGCAACGAGCGGTGCTCTTGAAAGCGATACAGCCAACAAGCTCAAGGAGTTCGCGTTGAAGTTTGTTGAGACCTTCAAGGCAAAAAACAAGGCGTAATATCAGGATCAGCAGATTTTAAGCAATTAATAACAGTCCCGTAATTCATGGCTACATTAAAGGATATACGTGTACGAATCAAAGGGGTGAAGTCTACACAGCAGGTTACCAAGGCGATGAAGATGGTAGCTGCAGCAAAGCTCAGAAGAGCACAGGATCGGGCCGTCATGGCTCGACCCTATGCCGGAAAGCTGAAGGAGATGCTCGGCTCTCTTTCTGCAAAGGTAGATACTTCGCGTAACCCTCTGCTTTCGGGACGTCCGGAGGTTAATAAGGTGCTTGTGATTCTTGTTACTTCCGACAGGGGTCTATGCGGTGCGTTCAATACCAATATCATCAAGCTCGCATACAAGACCATTCATGAAGATTACGCCGATGTTCACCGCAAGGGTGGCGTAAGTATGATCTGTGCGGGCACCAGAGGACTTGAGTTCTTCCGCAAGCGGGATTACAACATTCTCAAGGGGTACCCGGCGGTTTTCCAGAATCTTGATTTCAGCATTGCCAAGGAGATTGCCGATACCGCCTCCGGTATGTATCTGCGTGGAGAGGCTGACCGGGTGATCGTTGTCTACAATGAGTTCAAGTCGGTGCTTGCGCCGAACCTGAAAGCTGAGGAGCTTCTTCCTATTGCGCCCGTTAGTGCCGTCAAGGAGAGCAGCAGTGATTATATTTACGAGCCCTCTCCCTCCGCCATTATTGATGTGCTGGTTCCCCGCCATCTCAATACCCAGGTATGGAGAATGCTGCTTGAATCCAATGCTGCCGAGCATGCTGCCCGTATGGCTGCGATGGATTCGGCGACAGAGAATGCCAAGGATCTTCTCCGCTCTCTCAACATCAGCTATAACCGTGCACGCCAGGCTGCGATTACTACCGAGCTGAGTGAAATTGTTGCGGGCGCTGACGCATTGAGCAGTTGACCTACAGCATGACGAATGTATGATTAAAAGCGCCCCCCAGTGGGCGCTTTTTTTTTGTGAAATTGTTCAAGAGCGCTGCCGGAGATGCGGCTGAACCGGAAATGATTTATATTTTAACGGGTAATGATTCACCATCAATCTCATTTCATATTCAATCAAGGCGTGGGCGTGAGCATGAAGATATACAAGTTTGGGGGGAGCTCTCTGGGGTCGGCCGGGCGGATGAACAACGTGGTCGATATCATTGCCGGAGCATTGGCTGATGATAACCTTATTGTTGTGGTTTCGGCAGTTCAGGGTGTAACTGATCTTCTGCTTGACTCTGCCACCAGGGCCGGGATCGGAGAGAGCGGATATCGCCGCACCCTCGAAGAGCTTGAGCAGCGCCATCTCCAAATGTCTCAGGAACTCTTTTCCGGAAATGTCCCCGATACCTTTTCATCGGCATTCACCACTGATTTTTCCGAACTCAAGGATATTCTGCACGGTGTCTTTCTGCTCAGGGAGCTTTCTGATAAAAGTCTGGCGCTTGTGCTTGGATTCGGTGAGCGACTCTCGGCACTGATGGTCAGCAGTTATCTTCAACAGCGACGGATTGAAGCATACTATCTTGATGCCCGAAAGCTGATTGTTACCGATGCCAATTATGCCGATGCGAGGGTTGACGCTCATGCATCCGAACTGCAGATCCGAAAACAGTTCGCCTCTTTTGCCGGTGTTCCGGTGGTGACCGGTTTTATCGCGGCCGCGCCGGATGGTTCGGCAACGACCCTCGGGCGGGGAGGCTCTGATTATACGGCATCAATTCTTGGCGCAGCACTTGGTGCAGCCGAAATTTGTATATGGACCGATGTGGACGGTTTTTTCAGTGCTGATCCAAAACGGGTCCGGGATGCCCGGATTCTGCCGTTTATCAGTTATGCTGAAGCCATGGAGCTCTCCCATGCCGGAGCAAAGGTGCTGCATCCGCTTGCTGTTCAGCCGGCCATGAAGGCGGGCATTCCGATCCTGATCAAAAACAGTTTCAATCCATCGGCTGAAGGAACACGAATTGATGGAGCGCCATTCTCTCCGGAGAGAAACCGTACGCTCCCCGTTACAGGGCTTACATCCATTAATAATATTGTACTGTTGAACATGTCCGGTAGCGGAATGGTTGGCGTTCCGGGGATTGCCTCACGACTTTTCAGCTGTCTTGCCCGTCACCGCATCAACATCATATTCATATCCCAGGCCTCTTCCGAACAGTCGATCACGCTGGCCATCAACCCGGCCCAGGCTCCGAACGCAAAAAAAATACTTGAAGAGGAGTTTCGGGCTGAAATTGAGTCCCGTCAGATTGATCCGCTTGCAATCCGCAAAAATCTTGCCATGATTGCCGTAGTAGGCAATAACATGTCCGGCCATGCGGGTGTATCCGCCCAGTTGTTTGAAACACTCGGCAAAAACGGGGTCAATGTCATTGCGGTGGCCCAGGGCGCAAATGAGATGAACATCTCCCTTGTCATTGACAGCAATGATGAGGACAAGGCCCTGAACTGTATTCATGAATCATTCTTTCTCTCGCAGCGCAAGGTGCATCTCTTTATTGCCGGGACCGGTACGATTGCAAAAAGCCTCATCGGGCAGATCCGTGCCCATCGGCGAAATCTGCAGGAGGAGAATGACCTTGATGTGGTTGTTTGCGGGATGGCAAATACCGGCACTATTGCACTCAATGATGAGGGTATTGATCTTGATTCCTGGCAGCAGGCTCTTCAGCCGAGAAGCGGGAAGAGGGGTATTGAAGGGTATATGGAGATTATCCGGGAGAAAAACCTGCACAATACCATTTTTGTCGATTGTACGGCAAGCAAAGATGTTGCGGCAATCTATCCCGATCTCCTGCTGGCCAATATTTCCGTTGTCACCGCCAACAAACTTGGCATGGCGGGCAGCTGGCCGCTCTACAGGAGCATCAGGGATGCCCAGCGCAAAAGCAACGCCCGTTTTCTCTATGAAACCAATGTCGGCGCCGGGCTGCCGATCATCAACACGCTGAACGACCTTAAAAACAGCGGAGACAAGATTATCAGTATCGACGGAGTTCTCTCCGGAACATTGAGCTTTATTTTCAACGAACTGCGCAAGGGAGGGCGGTTCAGCGAAATTGTCCGGCGAGCCAAAGAGGCGGGCTATACCGAGCCCGATCCGAGGGACGATCTCTCGGGTGCTGATTTTGCCCGGAAGTTTCTCATTCTCGGCCGTGAACTCGGCTTTACCCTCGAATTCAGTGATGTGCTTGTCGAGAGTCTCGTACCGGAGGAGTATCGCGGTGAGATGCCGGTCGGGGAGTTTCTTGACCGACTGGAGAGTGTGGACAGCTGGTATGCAGAAGAGAGCGAAAAAGCCGCAGCGGACGGGATGACCATAGCCTATGCCGGTGGAATAAAGGACGGAAAGGCATCGATAGGAGTCAAACGGGTTCCGCTTTCAAGTCCTATTGCCGGACTCAGCGGATCGGAAAATATGGTGGTCTTTACTACGGATCGCTACCATGCAACTCCTCTTGTTGTCCGTGGCCCCGGTGCAGGCGGAGAGGTTACCGCAGGGGGTGTTTTTGCCGATATTCTCCGGATAGCAAGTTATCTGGTTTAACAGAGAGCCATATGCGTGCAGATATTGTTTCAATCGGTGATGAGTTGCTCAAAGGGCAGCGGGTAAACACCAATGCGTCGTTTATGGCCGGTGCTCTTGCCGGTATCGGCATTGCGGTGAACCGGATAGTTGCCTGCGCTGACGTTGAGCCGGAAATTGCCGCCGTATTGGCCGAATCACTTGAACGATCCGAGGTGGTGCTGGTTACCGGAGGGCTCGGACCTACACGCGATGACCGGACCCGCAGTGCAGTTCAGCAGCTTCTCCAGAGAGGAGTAGAGCTGAGTGAGGATGCCTATCAGAATCTTGCTGCGCTGATGAAACAGCGTGGCCGTACCATGAGTGATGCTCTTCGTGACCAGGCGATGGTGATTGAAGGGTCGCATGTTATTCTGAATACCAAAGGGTCGGCGGCGGGCATGATTATCGGATGCGGCGATCCGTTCAGGAACCACTATCTGGTTCTGATGCCGGGAGTTCCTTCTGAAATGAAGGCTATGATGGAGCTTACGGTGCTCCCCTATTTTTCGGCACTCTCCTCCTCATTTATCCGCCATACGCCGGTTAAAACGCTTGGTATCGGTGAATCGATGCTGGCGGAGATGATTGTTGAGGTTGAGGATTCGCTTCCGAAGGGAACAACCCTGGCCTATCTTCCCCATGCCGCAGGTGTATCGCTGATGATAAGCACGGTCGGCAGTGACCGGGAGCGAGTGGAGGAGGATAACAAGGGGGTTGTTGATGCCATCATCAAGCGGGCGAAGAGGTTTATCTATGCTACCGGAGAGAGTACACTTGAAGAGACGATCGGCGAACTGCTTTCCCGCCGGGGGCTCACGGTTGCTGTGGCTGAATCATGTACCGGCGGTCTTGTTGCAAGCCGCCTGACTGATGTTGCCGGTTCATCGGCCTATTTTCTCCAGGGTTTTGTGGTTTACACCAACAAAGCCAAAGAGGAGACGCTGGGGGTGCCGAAGGAGCGTGTTGAAGAGTTCGGAGCCGTGAGCGAAGAGGTTGCCTGTGCTATGGCAAGAGGGTGTCTTGAAAAAAGCGGGGCTGATTTTGCGCTTGCAACAACAGGTATTGCCGGGCCTGCGGGCGGCTCGGCTGAAAAACCGGTCGGTATGCTCTGCCTCGCACTGGCGGTTAAATCCTCAGGAGCCGTGCAGTCGCGCACACTCTTCATGCATGGAGATCGCGAGCTGAACAAAATCCGCTTCAGTGAAGCTGTTCTTCGTGAACTCTGGGAGTATCTTCGCGCCTCCTGAACGCCTGGATATTCTGTTCCGCAAGCGAACCGCTGACTATTTTTTCTCATGCATTCAGCACCTGCAAGCGTAAGACTGAAAAGCGCTCACCCTCTCAAAATTAAATTGTCATTTTGTAAAAAAAGAAGCTCTTTTATCAATAACTTGTTCTGCTCGTAAATTATCGGCAACGGCTTTGGCGAAAAGAAAAATGTTCTCATGACAGCGTATGGCAAGAATTGCAAGATTACCGGATAGTATTGCTAACAAGATTTCTGCTGGCGAAGTTGTTCAGCGTCCGGCATCGGTTGTCAAGGAACTTCTGGAGAATTCCATTGATGCCGGAGCCGATAAAATAACGCTCTCTATTAAGGATGCCGGAAAGGAGCTTATACGTATAGTTGATAATGGCGCGGGGATGCTGCGCGACGATGCGCTGCTCTGTGTTGAGCGTTTCGCAACAAGCAAGATTATCGGAGTCGAGGATCTCGACTCTCTGAAAACGCTCGGATTCAGGGGCGAAGCACTGGCAAGTATCTCTTCGGTCTCGCATTTCGAGCTGAAAACACGGACAGCCAAAGAGACGCTCGGGTTGCGATTCCGCTACGAAGGGGGAGTTCTTGCCGAGGAGTCGGGTGTTCAGGGAGAGCAGGGAACAACCATGAGTGTCAGAAACCTCTTTTACAATGTTCCTGCCCGCCGGAAGTTTCTGAAATCCAATGCCACCGAGTTTCAGCATATATTCGAAGTTATCAAGTCATTTGCACTCGCCTATCCGGAGATCGAGTGGAGGATGTACAACGATGACGAGGAGCTTTTCCATTTCAGGACGCCGGAAATGGCCGAACGGCTCAACTTTTTTTACGGCAGTGATTTTTCCGACAGTCTGATTGAGCTTTCAGAGGAGAACGATTACCTCTCCATTCGAGGATTTCTCGGCAAGCCGGCCATGCAGAAGCGCAAGAAGCTCGACCAGTATTTCTTTATCAATCGTCGGGTTATCCAGAACAGGATGCTCTCCCAGGCGGTCCAGCAGGCTTATGGTGAACTGCTCGTGGAGCGCCAGGCCCCGTTTGTGCTGCTTTTTCTCGAAATCGATCCGTCGCGTATCGATGTGAATGTTCATCCGGCCAAGCTTGAAGTCCGCTTTGATGATGAACGCAGTGTGCGCAATATGTTCTATCCGGTTATCAAGCGGGCTATCCAGCTCCATGATTTCTCTCCCGATCTTGCGGCCACAGCGAGTGATGATGCTTTTGGCGCGCCCCGTAAGGAATCGGCCTGGCGGAAGCTCTCCTTCCAGGATATTCCGGACAGATCCATGACGACGGGAGATCTCTACCGTAATTATCGTGAAGGCGCATTTCAGAGTGCTCCGGAAACGAGATCGTCAACCCTGCTCCAGAGCGAACTTTTTACCGGCCGTTCCGGCTCCCCGGCACCGAAGCCTCAGTCTGAGCTTCGTGAAGGTGATGACGGACTCTCTTTTGCCCTCCTCTCTCCGCTGCCTGGAGATGAGGGGCAGCCGAACCCGAAAGAGGCTGAACCGAAAATCTGGCAACTGCATAACAAGTATCTCATCTGCCAGATCAAGACCGGCCTTATGATGATCGATCAGCATGTGGCGCATGAGCGGGTTCTGTACGAACGTGCGGTTGATGTGATGACCCAGAATGTCCCCAACTCCCAGCAGCTGCTCTTTCCCCAGAAAGTAGAGTTCCGGCCATGGGAGTACGAGGTTTTTGAGGAGATCCGTGATGATCTCTACCGTCTCGGCTTCAATCTGCGCCTCTTCGGCAACAAGACCATCATGATCGAGGGGGTTCCACAGGATGTCAAACCGGGCACCGAGGTGACCATCCTTCAGGAGATGATTGCCGAATATCAGGACAATGCTTCACGGCTCAAGCTCGACAAGCGTGACAATCTGGCCAAGTCCTACTCCTGCCGCAATGCCATCATGACCGGACAGAAGCTCAATCTCGAAGAGATGCGTACCCTGATTGACAACCTTTTTGCAACCCGTGACCCCTACTCCTGCCCGCACGGCAGACCGGTTATCATCAAGCTCTCGCTTGACCAGCTCGACCGGATGTTCGGAAGAAAATAAGCGGGGTTGTTGCAAGTTTCTGCAAAAGTACTAAATTCCCCCCTATGCCCTTGTAGCTCAGTGGATAGAGCAACAGTTTCCTAAACTGTAGGTCGGCGGTTCGAGTCTGCCCGAGGGCACTTTTCTTATTCCCCCCTTTTCTGCTCACCCGTTCACCATTTATGTACTGCATTTGATGCATGCGCTGCATTTTGTCGATTGCAGGGGCAAAGAAATTTGCTCACCTGCCGTTGTATCTCCCGCTTATTTGGTATTTTACATCCATAGTTACAGGGCCCTCTGAAAAAATTGATTGTACGAGAGGGACCATTATTTCCGGCAGCATTAACTACCTGCACAAATGAGATTTATCAGAGCAATCATCATCATTTTTCTGGTGATGTTCGTTGCCGATATTGCCCGTTACTTTGTCTATCCCGATGTCGGCAGACTGGTTGATGAGAACCCGGCGAAAACCGCTTTTATGGAGGATCGGGAAGCCGAGTGGCTTCAGGAGGGACTGTTAGATAAAAAGATCCGCCAGAGGTGGGTTCCCCTGAAAAAAATCTCGCCGAATCTTGTCAAGGCGGTGCTGATTGCCGAAGACGACAAGTTCTGGCAGCATGGAGGGTTTGATTACCAGGCAATCGAGCGGGCTATCGAAAAAAACATTCTGGCCAAAAAATTCAAGATGGGCGGCAGTACCATAAGTCAGCAGCTGGCCAAGAATCTCTATCTCTCGGCATCAAAAAATCCGGTACGCAAGATCAAGGAGGCCATTCTTACCTGGAGAATCGAAAAAACACTCTCCAAACGGAGGATTCTGGAGCTCTACGTCAATGTTGCCGAATGGGGTGACGGTATTTTCGGCATCGGCGAAGCCTCCCGTCACTACTACGGCGTGGCTCCCTCCGGGTTATCGGGACAGCAGGCAGCAAAGCTTGCCTCGGTACTGCCGAACCCGATCAGGTACTCCCCGGTGGGGTCATCGCCATACGTTCGTGCCCGTTCCAGAATCATCTATGCCATCATGCAGCGGAGGGGCATTATAGTTCCCGGCTATCAGGAGGTTATGTCGCTTCCTGCGGATACCACTGCGGTTGATTCTGTTGTAGTCGGTATTCCCGAAAGTCTTATTAATGATGTGCTGTCGGCGGATAGCAGCGCAACCGATCAAGGTGGTGCTGACGGGGGATCGGGAGAAGGCACTTCAGGTGTACCCCCTGCTGAAAATAGCGGCAAGCCGAAAACTCCCTGAAGATGATTTGAAAGAGAAAACGCTCCGGTTATGGAGCGTTTTCTGTTATCCGGGTATCGTAATAAATTGTCGTGAGCACTACCCGATCTACCTGCCCCGCTGTTCGCTCAGCGGTTCGAAGAGTGTTTTATCCACACCGCAAACCGGGCAGACCCAGTCATCAGGTATGTTTTCAAAGGATGTTCCAGGTTCAATGCCGCTGTCGGGATCACCAACTTCAGGATCATAGATGTAGCCGCATGGTATACAGACCCACTTTTCCATAAAAAACTCCGTTTTAATTATTCGTTTTCGTTATGGCAAATTCAATGAGAGATCACCGGATATGTTGAGTCATCCGACCCTCTCATTCAGCTAACATTAAGTCCGCGGGCGGCTAAAAAGTTCGCCTTTTTTCCCCTGAAAAGTGTTGTTTGCTCTTCGACGTGCGTTTCAGGGATTCTGCAAATTTCGACGGCTTACTCAATTTCGCCAAAATTAATCGCGGGCACCCGTTTTGAACTTTCGCCTGCCTTATGTATCTTTTTACTGTTGTTGTAACATATCATTAACCTGTTCTCAGGGCGGGGTGAAAATCCCCACCGGCGGTATACCGGCTGTTAATCCGGAAAGCCCGCGAGCGCTTTCGATTGTTTCGAAAGGTCAGCAGATTTGGTGAAACTCCAAAGCCGACGGTTACAGTCCGGATGAAAGAGGATAGCGATGCCCAGGAAATACTCCTGCATTCCTTCGCCCTGATTCATGGGCACCTCTCAGAAATATGTTGTTCCTGCGCTGTCGGCCACCGGACTCTTCATAGTCTTTTGGCTGCCGCTTGCAGCATGTTTTTTTGAGATGCTTTTGTGGTATGGTACGTAATTGCCATCAATAAAATATGATACCATGAATCAGATTCTTGCCCGTAAGTATGGAGACTCTTTTGAGCGTGTTGAGCGTGCTCTAACTGCCCTTCGTGAAGGTAAGGGGGTGCTTGTTGCCGACTCTCCGGATCGTGAAAACGAAGCCGATCTTATTTATTCTACCGAATACCTTACCGTATCCCAGATGGCACTGCTCATAAGGGAGTGCAGCGGCATTGTCTGCCTCTGCATGACGGACGAGAAAGTGCGCTCGCTTGAGCTGCCCATGATGGTGGCCAACAACACCAGTGGTTTTCAGACCGCCTTCACCGTCTCCATCGAAGCGGCGGAAGGTGTTACAACGGGGGTTTCCGCTGCCGACCGGGTCCATACGGTAAAAGCGGCCTCTGCGCTGAATGCCCTTCCCTCCGATCTTCGCCGACCGGGTCATATCTTCCCTCTCAGGGCAAGGGCGGGCGGCGTGCTTGAGCGCCCCGGTCACACTGAAGGCACGGTTGACCTCATGCGCCTCGCCGGGCTCAACCCCTGCGGAGTTCTCTGCGAACTCACCAACCCCGACGGCACCATGGCCAACATGGAGGAGACTATTGTTTTCGCCGAAAAACACGGCTATCCGGTGCTCACCATTGAGGATGTTATTGCCTACAGGGAACGGATGGAGCTTAAGGAGCAGGTTGCCTGACGAGTCCTGTTTATTTGCAAAGTTCAGCGGCGACTGGAGTGTAATGAACAGTTGCTTCTCCAGTGCTGCTGTGATATATTTGTACAAATAAGAGATGGAGGATCATTCATGAATGCAGAATTGACGGATATCAGACGCAAAGTTCTTGCTCTGCCAATGAAAGCCCGAGCAGAGCTTGCCGAGCAACTGCTTGCAAGTCTGGATGAAGCTGATGGTCAGGAAATTGAGGATATATGGATTGATGAGGCAGAGGAGCGCTATCAGGCCTATTTGAAAGGAGAGATTACGGCGCGACCCTTTGCTGATGTACTTCGGGAGGCTAAAGAAAAACTAAGGTGAAAAAAGTCCGCCTTCTTAAACCCGCAGAAAATGAGCTGTTTGATGCAATGTTTTATTATGAACGTCAAGCAGATGGTCTTGGTTTCGATTTTGCAGTTTGCATAAATGAAGCTGCTGCCCGTATAGAAAAAAATCCGGAAGCATATCCTGAAACCAGAAATAGAGTGCGGAGATGCCTTGTTCGCCGGTTTCCTTTTGCTCTTTTGCACAAGATACTACCTGATGAGTTGCTGATTCTTGCTGTAATGCACTTGAAACGGCATCCTTCCTATTGGGTTAGCAGATTGTCGTGATGTTTGATTGTAAGGAGGGCTCGATGAACTGGAAAAGAGTATTTGCGGTCTGGTTTCTGATTGCTGTGGCGGAGTCGGTTCATGGTACTCTGCGGCGGCTTTTTCTTGTGCCACGGGTTGGAGAGCTGCTCTCTCATCAGATCGGGGTGGTGGTCGGATCTGCCATTATCTTTACTATCGCATGGCTCACTATCCGCTGGTTCGGTCCCGGTTCGCACC
Organism: Candidatus Chlorobium masyuteum; assembly: GCF_011601315.1. Lineage (NCBI taxonomy): Bacteria > Pseudomonadati > Chlorobiota > Chlorobiia > Chlorobiales > Chlorobiaceae > Chlorobium > Candidatus Chlorobium masyuteum. Next base: position 137,158 of record NZ_JAAORA010000002.1, read on the forward strand.
GGGAGCAGCTTCAGGTCGGAGCGCTCTGGGTAGTGCTGACCCTCATCTTCGAATTCACACTCGGCTACTTTTTCGGCTATACCTTCGAGCGTATCCTCGCCGATTACAACATCCCCCAGGGCGGGCTGATGGTTTTCGGCGTGCTCTTCATGTTCATCACTCCCGCCATGACTGCACGGGCGCGTGGGTTGATTGAGTAGATGGTGCTGAATGGTTTGTTTTTAGAAAAGGGAGGAGGATATATGAAGAGTAGTATTAAATATACAGATGAGCCGATTGGTGAATTAAAGGTGGTTAAAGACTTTCTGCCTTCACCTGAGCAATTGATCCTGAAGGAGGAGAACGTCAAGATTACGATAGCACTGAAAAAATCAAGTGTGGACTTCTTCAAGAGTGAAGCAAAGAAACACCATACCTCCTATCATGGTATGATAAGAGAACTCGTAGACTGGTACGCAGTCCAGAACACCAAAAGCGCATAATCCGCCCCTCTCTATATAACCCTCGACCAGTTGAGTTTGGATGGATTGGCAGTATGATTCAATGGCGGATTCGTATTTACAATGTCAGGCAGGGAATAAATATGGACATTTATTGGCACGAGTTGAATGCTTACAAGTATGAGATTGATGACATATCAGCGAAGATTGAAGCGTTCAGAAAGGATAATTCCTGCGTTGACAACGTTACGCATTTTGGAATTGGGCTAAGCAATCGAGCGCTTCTAATCGTGGTCGGTCTCTGCGCGTTAGTTGAAATCCGACTATTCGAGCTTGCTGAAGAAGAGGAGTCGCGGCACCAGTTCAAGGTCGATGATCTTGCCGGCCAGGGATTAACACGATTGCAGAAGTATTTGTCTAAATCACAAAGGATCGACTGCCTGCAAGATATTCGGGCACGTGCACGCATTCAGGCAAGAATTGAGAGACTTGCTTTGGGTAATCCCGGGGATGTCAAGCCTGTCGGTGAAGGGATTTCGGAGATGTGAATTGATTATGGCCCCGGTTATCGGGTTTATTATATACAGCAAGGCCGATCAGTGATCATTTTGCTGGCTGGAGGTGATAAAAGCACGCAAGCCAGAGATATAAAAACTGCACGCGACTTGGCACAAAATTTATAGGAGTTACACATGGCGAAAACTGTGACGACAAAATATGATGTATCGGAGCACCTTCGTACTCCGGAGGAGATGGCTGCTTATCTGGAGATGTGCATGGAAGAGGCAAATGGTGATACAGCGTTTATTGCGAAGGCATTGGGGGATATTGCAAGAGCAAAAGGTATGACACAGGTAGCGCGGGATGCGGGTTTGTCTCGGGAGAGTCTCTACAAGGCCCTTTCAGGTGAACGCAGTCCGGGATTTGATACCATTCTTAAAGTAATACGTGCCCTCGGATTGAAATTGCATGCAGAAGCCGCATCTGCAATAAATTAACCTCCCAAAAAAAGCAATTCAGCCGCTCACTACGCACCCTCAATAGATGTCAAGCCCCAGAGGGGCGAAATATCGGTAGCGCGGTCCCTATGCAATCGGGGCTGGGAAAGGATTTTGAGCACCGCCCAACGAAGCAATTGGATCGCGCAACAGATTTATAGCCCGGCCCCTCCTAATACCATCCTCTCAGCTTCATCGCCTCCGCAACCCGTTCGACGGCGACGATATATGCAGCAAGGCGGTTGTGTACCTTGTATTGCTGTGCTGTTTTGTGCACGCTCTGGAAGGCGGCTTTCATCTTTTTTTCGAGGCGTAAATGCACCTCATCCTCTTCCCAGTAGTAGCCGTAGGCGTTCTGAACCATTTCGAAGTATGAGACGGTGACTCCTCCGGCGTTGCAGAGCAGATCCGGGATGATGTGAATCCCTTTATTATATAATATAGGGTCGGCCTCCGGAGTTGTCGGGCCGTTTGCCAGTTCCGCGATGATTTTCGCACGGATATTCGAAGTATTGGTTTCGGTAATTACCGATTCGAGTGCGGCGGGAAAGAGCACCGTCACATCAAGCGCAAGCAGCTCTTCATTGGAGATTGCGGAGGATCCGGGAAAGCCGGTGACTGTGCCAGTTTTCTCTTTATGTGTTTTGACTGCGTTATAGTCAAGACCTTCAGCATTGTAAATGCATCCTTTCGAGTCTGAAACAGCAATTACCATCATGCCGAGCAACTCAACGGCCAGTTTATGTGCAGAGGAGCCGGCATTGCCATATCCCAGTATAGCGGCTGCCGCTCCTGTGAGGTTGATGCCAAGCGCTGTAGCGGCTTCACGGACACAGTAGATACCGCCCCGTGCCGTTGCGTCACCCCGTCCGGCAGAGCCTCCAAGTGCGATCGGTTTTCCGGTGATTACTCCGAATTCGTTGTTCCCCTGCATGAAGGCGTACTCATCAGCCATCCATGCCATGATTTGCGGTGTTGTGTAAACATCGGGAGCAGGTATATCTTTCTCCGGGCCAAGAATCCGACCAACCTGGCGGATATAGGCGCGTGACAACCGTTCAAGTTCACCCGCCGACATGGTTTTCGGATCGCAGATCACTCCGCCCTTGCCTCCACCGAGCGGAATGTCGAGGAGTGCTGTTTTCCAGGTCATCCAGGTTGCGAGTGCCCGGACGGTATTGATGGTCTCATCGGGATGAAAGCGGATACCTCCCTTGTTTGGCCCCCTCGCATCGTTGTGCTGCACCCGGAAGCCACGAAACACTTTTGTAGTGCCGTTGTCCATTTTGACCGGCATGGTGACATGCAGTTCCCGCATCGGGCAGCGGAGAAGTTCGTGCGCAGCCGGATCAAGCCTTATTATTGCCGCGGCTTCATCAAGCTGATTTTGAGCGGTTTTAAACGGGTCGGGCATTGGGACGCGAATAGACATGTTATGCAATCGTGATGGTGCCTCTGTAGACAATCTTTGCCGGACCGGTAAGGTAGACCTCCTGCATCGCTTCGTCGAAACGGACTTCAAGGATGTCGCCGCTTTTTACCGTTACCCTGATGTTGCAGCTCTCCACCTTGCCCAGTTTTCGGCTCATGAGTGCTGCGGCTACTGCTCCGGTTCCGCAGGCGAGGGTTTCATCCTCAACCCCGCGCTCAAAGGTGCGAATCGAAAGAGAGTCGGGAGAGGTAATCTCGATAAAATTGACATTGGTGCCTCCGGGGAACTCGTCGGTTCTGTGCCTGATGGTTCGGCCTGTTCCTGTGACACTGGCGCTTTCGAGGTCTGAAGTATATATAATAATATGCGGAGAGCCGGTATTGACCGAGTGGCAGGTGAGCCCTTCAAGAGCAATACCGGTTCTGAAGTTTTCGGGTGCGAGCATGCGGAGCTGAACGGTTTCCGGCCCGGTCACAACGGCGACATAGCGATTTCCGTTGGCTTCAAAGGTGCAACCGTTAGCAGATGAAAAGTGTACGCCGATGGTGTGGGCGAACCAGACCGCGCACCGCCCGCCGTTGCCGCACATTGAGCCCAACAGGCCGTCGGAATTGTAATAGTTCATGCTGAAGTCATAGCGCTCTGAAGGCTCAATGAGAATAAGCCCGTCGGCACCAATACCGGTTCTCCTGGTACAGAGATCCCTTATCTGACGGGTAGCAAGATGTATCGAAAGAGAGCGGTTGTCGATAACAATAAAGTCATTGCCTGCTCCCGAGAGTTTGCTGAAGGTGATTTCCATGATTCAGTTTAATGTTCCCCCGAGCTCTTCTTCCGGCCTCATTCAGATAGTTTCAAGGCCAAAAAAAGGGCTCCAGGAAGAGCTTTCATGCTGTATAATAAAACAATAGCGCCTTATTGCGCCGCCAAAAAATTTATTATTAAAAATTTTTTCTTATTTTATTTGCTAAAACGTGAGGTGAATTATTTGGTGAATCCCCTCTCTGTTGCAGGTATTAACATGGATATTTCCAGAAGTCTGATATAGATTTTACGTGCAGAGCGTTACGATACATGCAGAAAGCCGGATGGTTCAGCTGAGCTCTCAAGGGCCAAATGGCATTAGTCTGACAGTATCGCAAGAGTTTTCTTTCGGTTTCTTCAACCTGAATATGTCCAAACAAAGGAGAGAATACAATGGCTGAACAAGTGAATCCGGCCGGAGTCAAGCCAAAGGGCACAGTCCCACCTCCCAAGGGGAATGCTCCTTCTCCAAAGGGGAACGGCGCTCCAGGCGCTCCATCCGTTATCAAGGAGCAGGATGCTTCAAAAATGAGAAGATTTCTGTTCCAGCGAACAGAGACTCGTAGCACCAAGTGGTATCAGATTTTTGATACCGACAAGGTTGATGATGAGCAGGTAGTGGGTGCTCACCTTGCCCTGCTTGGAGTTCTGGGTTTTCTCATGGCCATCTACTACATTTCCGGCATTCAGGTTTTTCCATGGGGTGCACCGGGATTTCATGACAGCTGGTTCTATCTTACCATCAAGCCGAGAATGGTCTCTCTCGGTATTGATACCTACAGCACCAAAACCGACGATCTTGCGTTTGCCGGACAGAATCTGCTCGCCTGGGCAGGGTATCACCTGCTGGCCGGTTCCGTTCTGATTTTCGGCGGATGGCGTCACTGGACCCACAACCTCACCAATCCGTTTACCGGTCGTGCCGGTAACTTCCGCGACTTCCGCTTTCTCGGCAAGTTCGGCGATGTGGTTTTCAGCGGAACAAGCGCCAAATCCTACAAGGATGCGCTCGGACCTCATGCGGTTTACATGTCGCTGCTCTTCCTCGGCTGGGGTCTTGTGATGTGGTTTATCCTTGGCTTTGCTCCGATTCCTGATTTTCAGACGATCAATGCCGAGACCTTTATGTCGTTCATCTTTGCGGTAATCTTTTTCTCTCTTGGTATCTACTGGTGGAACAACCCTCCGAATGCAGCCACCCATCTCAATGATGATATGAAGGCCGCATTCTCGGTACACCTTACAGCAATCGGCTATATCAACATTGCTCTTGGTTGTATCGCCTTCGTTGCTTTCCAGCAGCCATCATTTGCCGCATACTACAAACACCTTGACACACTTGCTTTCTATATTTATGGAGAGCCATTCAACAGGGTGAGCTACAACTTTGTTCAGGAGGGCGGCAGAATCATCTCCGGCTCGAAAGAGTTTGTTGATTTTCCTGCTTTTGCAATTCTTCCGAAGAATGGATCTACTTTCGGTATGGCAAGAACCGTGATCAACCTGATCACCTTCAACCATATTATCTGCGGTGTGCTCTATGTCTTTGCCGGTGTTTATCATGGTGGCCAGTATCTCCTTAAAATCCAGCTTAACGGCCTCTACAGCCAGATCAAGTCTGTCTTTGTCGCCAAGGGTCGTGATCAGGAGGTCCAGGTCAAGATTCTCGGAACAGTCATGGCACTCTGTTTTTCAACCATGCTCTCCGTTTATGCTGTTATCGTCTGGAACACCATCTGTGAACTGAATATGTTCGGTACGAACATTCTGATGTCGTTCTACTGGCTGAAACCACTTCCGATTTTCCAGTGGATGTTCACTGATCCAAGTATCAATGACTGGGTTATGGTTCACGTTATTGTTGCAGGTTCGCTTTTCTCATTGATCGCGCTTGTTCGTATTGCATTTTTCTCGCACACATCACCACTGTGGGATGATCTTGGTCTCAAGAAGAACTCCTACTCCTTCCCCTGTCTTGGCCCGGTCTATGGCGGTACATGCGGTGTATCGATCCAGGATCAGCTCTGGTTTGCAATGTTGTGGGGAATCAAGGGTCTTTCTGCAGTCTGCTGGTATATCGATGGTGCATGGATTGCATCAATGATGTATGGTGTTCCTGCGGCCGATGCAAAAGCATGGGACTCTGTTGCCGGACTTGCCCATCACTATTCAGCTGGTATCTTCTACTACTTCTGGACAGAGACGGTCAACATCTTCTCAAGCTCGCATCTTTCGACGATTCTGATGATCGGTCATCTGATCTGGTTTATCAGCTTTGCCGTATGGTTTGAAGATCGCGGTTCCCGTCTTGAAGGTGCTGATATCCAGACCAGAACTATCCGCTGGCTTGGAAAGAAGTTTCTCAACCGTGATGTTGCGTTCCGCTTCCCGGTACTGACGATTTCAGACTCGAAGATGGCAGGTACATTCCTTTATTTCGGCGGTGTATTTATCCTTGTCTTCCTGTTTATCGGAAACGGATTCTATCAGACTGACTCCCCTCTGCCTCCGCAGGTTGGTGATGCAGCGGTATCAGGTCAGGTTCTTCTTACACAGGTTGTTGACTATCTGATGAAGCTGGTCGCCTGAAACTCCCAGAGCCTGGGCGGTATGCAATACCGTTCAGGCTTTGATTATTGCTACTAAAGTCTATTCTGTAATTTAAGAGGAGGGTTTTTATGGCCGATCCTGTACAACAGCCAGATATATCGTCAGTGCCAGCCTCAAAGGCCAAGCCAGCTCCGCCGAAGGCGGCAGCTCCGGCAGCAAAACAGGCTGAGGCAAAACCAAAAGCACCTGCGCCGAAGCAGGTTGGAAAGCCAAGGCTTGAACCGCTTAATGTCAATCTTGGAAGAACCGGTATTGCTTCGGAATCTCTTCAGCCGATAAAGAAGGCAGCAGCGAAACCGGCTCCGGGCGCAGCACCTGCAGCTCCGGCAGCAAAAGGTGCTCCGGGCGCAAAACCGGCAGCCCCTGCCGCAAAAGGGGCACCGGCCGTACCTGGAGCCAAGCCGGTTCCTGGAGCAAAACCTGCTGCACCTGCAGCTAAAGGTGCTCCTTCAGCACCGGGAGCCAAACCCGCAGCACCTGCAGCTCCGGCAGCCAAAGCTGCACCAAGGGCGAAATCCCATTATTTTATTATCGAGAACCTCTGTGTCGGTTGCGGTCTCTGCCTTGACAAGTGTCCACCAAAAGTTCAGGCTATCGGGTACAAGTTTTACGGGGATGTTCAGGAAGGAGGTTTCAGGGCCTATATTGACCAGGATGCCTGTATCTCCTGCTCTGCCTGTTTCTCTTCTGATGAATGCCCTGCTGCGGCATTGATAGAGGTGCTTCCTGACGGTGAAGTTCTTGACTATAAATTCACCCCTCCGGAGCGACTTGATTTCGATCTGCGCTTCCTTCACCGTTTTCACAGGGAGTCGAGTTAGAAGAGTAGTGAACTTGTTCTCTTCACAGCGTAGTTTTATAAAAGCATTGCTTCACCGGAGCAATGCTTTTTTTTTCGAATATCACCTTCTCTCATGCAGGATACTTATTCCTTACAGCCGGAACAATCCGGAAGCTTACATACGGACGATGCTGTAACGCAAAACAGTGTACTGGTCATCATTCCAACCTACAATGAGGCTGAAAATATCGGCAGGCTGCTGAACGATCTGGAACAGCTTTACCCATCAACTGTTGAGATGCTGGTGATTGATGACAACTCTCCTGACGGAACAAGGGATATTGTGCGATCACTGCAGACAGTTATTCCTCGTCTGCACATGATTACACGGGAACGAAAGCTGGGGCTTGGTACAGCTTACCTTAACGGTTTCCGTTACGCCCTTGAGCACAACTACCGGTATGTTGTTGAAATGGATGCAGATTACTCACACGATCCGGTGATGATCCGTGAACTGCTTGAAGCAATGACGGGTGCTGATCTGGTTATCGGTTCCCGCTACATGAATAATACGGTCAATGTTGTCAACTGGCCGCTTGGCCGCCTCATCCTTTCAAAACTTGCCAGTATCTATACGCGCATGGTAACAGGATTACCGGTCGCTGATCCGACCAGCGGATTCAAATGTTTCTCTGCAGCAGTATTGCGTTCGCTTGATCTTGACCGGATAAATTCCCAGGGCTACTCTTTTCAGATCGAGATGAATTTCAGAGTATGGAAAAAAGGGTTCACTATACGGGAGGTACCTATTGTCTTTGTTGACCGAACCGTAGGGAAATCAAAAATGACCAGGCAGAATATCCGGGAGGCAATCCGTATAGTCTGGCTGTTGAAGATAAAGTCAATATTCGGCCTCCTGTAGGGGCTGACCTGCGTGTTAGCGGGATTTCTCACCTGCTGCGCAGGATTCGAAATGACAGAAAGAAGATCCATCGCGATCTTTCCGAAATCTCATTCCGAGGTTCCCTGCATGTCATCCCGAACCGAAGGGAGGGATCTGATTGATTGCCAGGTTCGGTGAAAAGATTTCTCACCCTCCCGACGGGTCGGGAGGATTCGAAATGACACGAAAGCAGTTATGCCCCTTTATCGGCGATAATCTTCTGGGCGATATCGGGCGGCGCCTCCTCATAATGGCTGAAGCTGTAGGTATATCTTGCCCGGCTTTGCGTCAGGCGTGTAAGCGCATGATGGAACGGTGTCAGTGCTGCCTGGGGAATAAGAGCCCGGATGATCTGCATTCTGACATCAGCCTCCATACCCAGTATTTTACCCCGCTTGCTGGAAATATCACCGACAATTTCACCGGTGTACTGATCCGGCGCATAGACGGTCAGGGAGTAGAGCGGTTCAAGCAGGAACGGTTTGGCCTTTTCGAAAGAGGCCTTGAATGCCATACTTGCTGCAATTTTAAAGGCAAACTCTGAACTGTCTACCGGGTGAAATGATCCGTCATAGGCTACTGCTTTGAGATCAACCACCGGATAGCCGGCAAGTATACCGTGCTCAATGGCTTCATGAAGTCCCTTTTCAACAGCAGGGAGGTAGCGTGTCGGCACAACACCACCGACCACTTCGCTTGCAAAGCTGAATCCCGAGTCACGAGCTACCGGTTCCAGACGAACCCAGACATCACCATACTGCCCTCTGCCGCCGGACTGCTTTTTATACTTCCCCTGGGCTGAGGAGGGCACACGAATGGTCTCACGGTAAGGGATCTTGATGGGGGAGATATCAACCTTGACATTGAATTTTGCCTGAAGGCGGCTGATGATGGTTTCAAGGTGGGTTTCACCAAGGGTTTTCAGTATGGTCTGGTTAAACTCAACATCATGATCAATGGCAAAACTCGGATCCTCCTCATGCAGATGGTGCAGGCCGGAAGAGATTTTGTCTTCATCACCCTGGGTGAGAGGGATGATGGCCGTGGCAAGTACCGGTACCGGAAACTTGATCGGACTGACCCTGCAGAGCGTCCCTTTGTCGGCAAGGGTATCATTGGTGTGGGCATCCTTGAGCTTGACAACCATACCGATATCTCCGGCGAGGAGCTTGTCAACGGGGATTTTTTTCTGGCCGAGCATGGTGTATACCTGCCCCGGTTTTTCAATCTGTCCGGTCTGAACATCAATCAGTTCATGTCCGGTTTCAAGATGGCCCGAATATACACGCAGAAAGGAGATCTCTCCGATACGGGGTTCCGACATGGTTTTGAAAATAAATGCAACGGTGGGGCCGTTCGGGTCCGGCTGCAGAAGGTTCTCTTTCTCATCGACCGTACATATGGTGTGTTCAGGTCCGCGTTCAATCGGTGAGGGGCAGAGGTTGACGATTGCGTTCAGGAGGCGCTCTGAACCGATAAGATGGAGGGGTGAGGTGCAGAAAACAGGGAAAAAGGTTCTGGTCAGCAGCGCCGATTTGATTCCTGAGCGGAGCTCCTCCTCGGTAAGGTTTCCGACTTCGAAAAACCTGTTCATCAGCTCTTCATCGGTTTCCGCAACCGCTTCAACAAGCTCCTGATGCATCTCTTCGGCACGCTTCAGATAGAGGTCCGGAATCTCGGAGATAGTCATGCTGCCGGGTTTATCCGGGCTGAACTCTATCTGCTTCATCATCAGGACATCGATAAGGGTATGATGTCCGAGGCCCTCTTCGGCCGGAAATTGAATGGGCGTGACAAGGTGGCCGAAATGATCCCGAAGCTCCTGCACCGTATTGTTGAAGCTGGTTCTTTCGGCATCGAGTTTTGTCAGGATGAACATGACCGGTTTATAGTACTCACCGGTATAATCCCAGATGATATCTGTGCCGACTTCAACGCCGGTTGCGGCATTGACGGTCATGAGTACGGTATCGGCAACCCGCATGGCGGACTTGACATCGCCGTGAAAGTCAAGCAGGCCGGGTGTATCGATAATGTTTATTTTCTGTTCGTTCCAGAAACCGTGAATGAGGGAGGTGTTCAGACTGTGTTGGCGCTCGATTTCATCATTTGAGTAATCCGAGAGCGTGTTTCCGTCTTCAATACTTCCGAGGCGATTTATTACTCCCATGGAGAGAGCAAGTGATTCGCAAAGCATGGTCTTGCCGCTTCCGGTATGACCTGTAATAACAATGTTTCTCAATTGATCCGGCTGTACTGCATGCATGGCAGAACTCCTTTGTTGAATTAATGATGACCTCTCCGGTCGGTGTTCGATAAATGCGGTGCGGAAACATTCTGTGAAAGGAAAACCGCCCGAGAAGTAATTAACAAAAAAAAGTACTATTTGCTGCCGGGTGAACAATGAAATGGTTGAGAAAAAAGGATATATTTTCAATTCATGGCTGAACGATAATCACCGTTCAGCTCCGGCCTATGCAGTACGCTCATAACAACAATAAATATATTTCGTTATGCCAATTATCAGGAAGATTCTTGCTCGTCAGATCCTTGATTCAAGGGGAAATCCAACGGTTGAAGTTGATGTCTATACCGAAACCTCATTCGGCCGGGCCGCGGTACCCAGCGGAGCTTCTACCGGTATCCATGAAGCGGTCGAACTCCGGGATGGCGATGCGGGCATCTATCTTGGAAAAGGGGTACTCAAGGCGGTTAACAATGTCAATACCGTTATCAATGATGCTCTTCAGGGAATGCTTGTGACCGAGCAGGAGGAGATTGATCAAGCGTTGCTTGCTCTTGACGGTACGCCGAACAAGGCGAAACTTGGAGCCAATGCCCTGCTTGGTGTTTCGCTTGCCTGTGCCCGTGCCGGTGCAGAGTACACCGGTCTGCCGCTTTTCCGTTATATCGGAGGAACCCTTGCCAACACGCTTCCTGTGCCGATGATGAATGTGCTGAACGGCGGAGCACATGCTGATAATACGGTTGATTTTCAGGAGTTCATGATTATGCCGGCCGGCTTCGACACCTTCTCTGACGCGCTGCGTTGCGGTGCGGAAATATTTCACGCGCTCAAGGCTCTACTGAAAAGCAAGGGGTTGAGTACCGCTGTCGGTGATGAGGGCGGTTTTGCTCCGAACCTTCGCTCAAATGAAGAGGCTATTGAACTGGTCATCGAGGCTATCGGCAAAGCCGGTTATAAGGCAGGTTCTCCGACCGACAAGGGCGGGCTCGGCGAAGCGCAGGTTATGATTGCCCTTGACCCTGCGAGTTCCGAATTTTATGATTCCGCCAAGAAGCGCTATGTGTTCAAGAAATCATCCAAACGGGAGCTGACCTCACAGGAGATGGCGGAGTACTGGGAGAAGTGGGCCAGTGACTATCCGATTATCTCCATTGAGGATGGTATGGCCGAGGATGACTGGGAGGGTTGGAAGATGCTGACCGACAAGATCGGTTCACGCGTACAGCTTGTCGGTGACGATCTCTTTGTGACCAACAGCAAACGGCTTGCTGATGGCATTGAGCGCGGCGTAGCCAACTCCATCCTGATCAAGGTCAACCAGATCGGGACACTTACCGAGACCCTTCAGGCTATTGATCTTGCAAAATCCAATGGTTACACCTCAGTCATCAGTCATCGCAGCGGTGAAACCGAGGACAGCACGATTGCCCAGATTGCTGTAGCGACAAATGCCGGACAGATCAAGACCGGCAGCATGTCACGTTCTGATCGTATGGCAAAGTACAATGAACTGCTCCGTATTGAAGAGGAGCTTGGTGATCAGGCCCGCTATCCGGGAAAGAGAGCCTTCAGAGTCTGAATAGTGTGCAGGGAACCCTTTTGCTGAAAGGGTTCCCTGCATTTATACCGGTGTCCGTTTTTTTACCTCTGCACTACCCGGCCAACCATAGCGTTTTGTGACTTGAAGAAGATTATCAACACTATATGGGAGCAAATCCGACTGAACCCGAAAAAGTATTTTTTCAGGTTGGTGTTTGCTTTTTTCGTTATCTGGTTTCTTTTTGATGACTTCGGTCTTGTTAAAAGAGTCCGCATGGAAGCCGAGCATCGTCTGCTTATTGAACGCCTGAAAGTTGAGCAGAAGAAAATTATTGCCAATGAGCTTCGCATCCAGCATGCTCATGATCCTGACAGTATCGAAAAAGCGGCAAGGGAGAAATATAATTTCCGTAAACCGGGTGAAACCCTCTTTATCATCACCGATAAATAGTTCTTCATCCAAGCGTTCTACCATTCAATGTATCAGTATCGTCGCCGTTTAACCAGGGAAGTCCCTTTTGGAGCCCTGGTACTGGGAGGCTATCAGCCTGTCAGGGTAGAGTCCATGACCAATATGCATACCATGGATACCGAGGCAACTGTTGCCCAGTGCCGAAGGCTTTATGAAGCCGGGTGCGAGATTATCCGTCTTACCGTTCCGACCGAAAAGGATGCTGAAAATCTCAGGAACATACGAGATCAACTCCGTCGTGACGGTATTGCTACGCCGCTTGTTGCCGATATTCACTTTTCACCGAAAGCAGCGCTCAAAGCGGTTGAATTTGTGGAAAATATTCGCGTCAATCCAGGCAACTATGCTGCCCGACCGAAGTTCTCAAGCGATGAGTATTCGGAAGAGGAGTACCTCCGGGAGATTGAGCATGTCCGTACCGAGTTTACGCCTCTTGTGGAAAAAGCCCGTCAATTCGGTGTGTCAATGAGAATCGGTACCAATCACGGGTCGTTGTCCGACCGTATTGTCAGCCGGTTCGGGAACTCGCCGGAAGGGATGGTTGAGGCGGCACTTGAGTTTGCAAGGATCTGTGAAGAGCTCGGCTATTACGATATCCTCTTTTCGATGAAAGCCTCAAACGTCCGGGTGATGATTCAGGCTTACCGGCTTCTGGTTGAGAAGGCGGACGGGGAGCTTAAACATGCCTATCCGCTTCATCTCGGAGTCACCGAAGCCGGGGATGGTGATGAGGGCCGGGTCAAGTCGGCTATGGGTATCGGAGCGCTTCTTGAGGATGGTCTTGGTGATACCATCCGGGTCTCGTTGACTGAGGATCCGGTTAACGAAGTTCCTGTCGGATTTGCGATCGTGAAAAAGTATAACGATTTCCAGCTTGTCAAGGGCGACAGGGGGCATATTCCCATAGGTCAGGTGGTTGAAAACCGTAATCGGCATAACCCTTCCCGGGAAAAGCCTCCGTTCTCTCCATTCAGCTATCAGCGTCGTCTCTCCCGCAAGGTTGAACTTGCAGGGATGAGGGTTGGGGGTGATGAGACGGTGCGAGTTGAAACAGAGCTCCACACCCCTCTCGCTAATATGGATGGGGTTTATGCGGAGGCGCTCAAAAGGCTTGCACCCGAAAAACCGCAGGATGCAATCCGTTCGGAGCTGGTCTCTGTACGGGTAGAGAGCAGTGAGGATCTTGACCATCTTGAACAGCTTCAGGCAAGACTCGGGGATCATGCCCGTTTTGTTGCAGCTTCAACGGGAGATATCTCCCTTTTTGTTCGTCTGCTTGATAAAGTCTCAAAGGCAAGGTTTGATATTGTGGAGGGTGAACGGCTTGATAAAGAGCTTCTCAGCCATCTTAAGGGTGAGCGCCTTGCCGCTGTCGAGCTCTGTTTTCTTCATGAACAGGCGACAGCCTCAGCCCCCGCCGGAGTTCTTCTGCATCTTGCTGAACAACTGCACCAGCAGGGGTGTGAACGGCTCTTTTTTTCCGTGCAGTCAAACGATGCGCTCTTTGCTACCCGTCGTCTTGTTCAGGCATTCAACAGCCGTTCACTGGACTATCCGCTCATTGTTCGTTACAGGGAGAGTGCTGCTGAACGGCTTGACTCGCTGATCAGCACTTCCGTTCAAACCGGGACGCTCTTTTGTGACGGTATCGGTGATATGCTCGCACTCCAAACCGGGCTCTCTGTGGATGACGAGGTCAATCTTGCCTTCAATATACTTCAGGGTGCAAGAGTCAGGATGTCCAAAACCGAATTCATCTCCTGTCCCGGCTGCGGCAGAACCTACTTTGAGCTTGAACAGGCAACGGCCGCCATAAAAAAGAGAATGGCCCATCTCAAGGGGTTGAAGATCGGCATCATGGGTTGTATTGTCAATGGCCCCGGAGAGATGGCCGATGCTGATTTCGGATATGTCGGAGCCGGAAAAAACCGCATCAATCTCTATGTAGGAAGAGAGTGTGTCGATGAAAATATTTCGGAGCAGGTTGCTGTTGACCGTCTCATTGAGCTGGTCAAAGAACGAGGAAAATGGGTTGATCCGGTATAACGGAGCGCCATGGCTATGCCGCCCTATAATCCCTTTGCTGCGGATTGTTCCCTGCGTTATGTGCTGATTACCGGTGCATCCATGGGTATAGGAGCGCTCTTTGCCCGTGAATTTGCCAAAAGAGGCCGAAATCTTGTGCTTGTCGCCCGTTCAGCCGACGCCATGCATATGCTGGCTGAAGAACTTCGCCGGAGCTGCGGTATCAGGGTTGAGGTCTTTCCTGCCGATCTGCGTGACCCCGGGAGCCCCGAACGAATCCTTGAGTTTTGCCACCTCCGCCATACCGAGGTCGATCTGCTCATTAACTGTGCCGGGCTTTCGCGTGCCGGTGATTTCAGTGACATCCCGGAGGAAAAGCTGGATGAGATCGTAATGGTCAATATGCTGACGCTGGCGAAACTCACCAGGCTCTTTCTGCCCGATATGGTGCAGAGAAAACAGGGCGCAATTATGAATATTGCCTCACTGGCCGGATTTCAGGGCGTTCCGGGTCTCGGACTCTATTCTGCGACGAAGTCATTTATTATAACCCTCTCCGAAGCACTTCATGCTGAGCTGAAAAAGAGTGGAATCAGTGTTACCGCGGTTTGTCCGGGCTTCACTGATACCGCTATTTTTGAACATTCCGGTCATAACCGGACGCAGATACGTCTGCCGGTTTGCAAGCCGGAAGTTGTTGTTGAAGCGGCAATTAAAGGCTTGATGAAAAACAGGATGCTTGTCTATCCCACCCTGCTTGACAGGTTTCTGGTCTACTCCCAGAGGGTCGCTTCCAGAGGGATGGCAATAGGGCTTGCTGGTTTTTTTGCAGGGATAAGGAGTGATAGATAAATTATTCCTTTTTTCTTTGTATAATTGAAATCGCTCAGTATATTACCTGCCCTGTTTTTTGAAAGAGCTGCTGGTGTAGCTCAATTGGTAGAGCAGCTGATTTGTAATCAGCAGGTTGCGGGTTCGAGTCCCATCACCAGCTCTGGATTATCGGGTAGGTAGCGAAGTGGTTAAACGCAACAGACTGTAAATCTGTCGACTATGTCTTCGGAGGTTCGAATCCTCCCCTACCCACACTCTTTTTTCGTGTGTTATGCTGATGTAGCTCAGTCGGTAGAGCACTTCCTTGGTAAGGAAGAGGTCATCGGTTCAAGTCCGATCATCAGCTCAGGTTCTTGGGGTTTTGTTGGATACGTCAGTAGCTTAATTGGTAGAGCAGCGGTCTCCAAAACCGCAGGTTGGGGGTTCGATTCCCTCCTGACGTGCATGAAGAGAGGTATATCACTGTAGTTTATTCCGGATTCTTATTCATGAGTAATTATATCGGTAAAGCGGGCCAGTATTATCGCGATGTGATCAATGAGATGCGGAAGGTTGTCTGGCCGGGCAAGGAAGAGATAAAGGATTTGACGATTGTCGTGCTGACGGTTTCAGGTATACTTGCCTTGTTTACGTTTCTTGTCGACTGGGTCATAAATTTCGTTATGGGAAAGTTATTGTAAGAAACAGAGTTAAGGTGAATTGATGAGCGCAAGAAAAAAGGAAGTCGATATTCAGGGTGTTCCGGTTGCACGCTGGTATGCACTCAGGATTTATTCTGGCCATGAGCGCAAGGTGAAAGAGGGTATAGATGCTGAGGTGGCTCGTTGTAATCTTGCCGACAAGATTCTGCAGGTCTATGTTCCCTATGAGCGCTTTGTGGAGGTCAAGAACGGTAAAAAAAGAAGTCTTACCAAGAACGCCTTTCCGGGATATGTGCTTATCGAAGCTGTGCTTGACAAGCAGACAAGAAATCTGATTCTCGATATTCCTTCCGTGATGGGTTTTCTGGGTGTGGATGATAATCCGATCCCGCTCCGTCCTGATGAGGTCGAGAAGATTCTGGAGCCGGAGAACACGATTGAGCACCGCTCGATTATTGAGTCGCCGTTCAAGGTTGGCGATTCTGTCAAGGTTATAGACGGTCCGTTCAGTTCGCTTACCGGGGTTGTCCATGAGGTATGCACCGAGAGGATGAAGGTTAAGGTTATGATAAGTTTCTTTGGTCGCAGCACGCCCACAGAGCTTGATTTTTCACAGGTTAAGTCAGTTTCCCAATAATAGGGCTTAAGTAATTTAAGCTTCTGAATAGAAATAGATTATGGCAAAAAAGGTAATCGGCTTTATCAAGCTTCAGATCCCCGCTGGTGCAGCAAATCCCGCTCCTCCTGTAGGTCCCGCTCTCGGTCAGAAGGGTGTCAATATCATGGAGTTTTGCAAGCAGTTCAATGCAAAGACCCAGTCTGAATCGGGAATGATCATTCCTGTGGTGATTACGGTGTATTCTGACAAGTCGTTCACGTTTATCACCAAAACCCCTCCGGCTGCTGTTCTGCTTCTTAAAGAGGCACAGCTGAAAAAGGGTTCCGGCGAGCCGAACCGCAACAAGGTTGGAACGGTATCGCGTGAGCAGGTTCGCAGAATAGCCGAGCTGAAGATGCCCGATCTCAATGCGGTTGATCTCAGAGGTGCCGAGGAGATGATTGCCGGTACAGCAAGAAGTATGGGGATCGTTGTCGAGGGTTGATATTTTTTAGGTTCAAGGTTGTGGGAGGCCCTCAAAGGCCGCTTTTTTTACCACTTTTCAAGAGATAAACAATGGCTGGAAAAAAATACAGAAATGCAGCGTTGAAGGTTGATCGTCTCCTTGAGTACGATCTCGGTGATGCTGTGGAGAAGGTAAAGGAGATTACCGATTCGAAGTTCAATGCGACTATCGATATCGCGGTAAAGCTCGGCGTTGACCCTCGTCATGCTGATCAGGTTGTTCGTGGTACGGTTATGCTTCCGCACGGAACCGGCAAAACGGTTTCTGTTCTGGTTGTCTGTAAAGAGGCCAAGGTTGAGGAGGCAAAAGAGGCCGGTGCTGACATGGTCGGGTTTGAGGAGTATATCGAGAAAATCCAGGAAGGATGGACAGGTGTTGATGTTATTATTGCCACTCCCGACGTTATGGGCCAGCTTGGCAAGGTTGCAAAAATTCTCGGACCACGCGGTTTGATGCCGAATCCCAAGTCCGGAACCGTCACCATGGATGTGGCCAAGGCGGTCAAGGATGTCAAGGCTGGTAAAATCGAATTCAGGGTTGATAAAGCCGGAAATGTTCATGCTCCGGTCGGAAAGGTCTCTTTCGGTTCTGATGAGCTGGTAGTCAATATCAACAGTTTCCTCCGGGAGATTGTTCGCCTGAAGCCATCGGCAGCCAAGGGTCAGTATGTCCAGGGAATAGCGCTTTCAAGCACCATGTCCCCGAGCGTGAAGGTTAAAAAGGAAAAATTTGTCGCCTAATAAAAACGGTTTATACGAATGAAGCGAGATAGAAAAGAGCAGATCGTTCAGGATGTAACTGTGAAGGTCAACCGCTCACAGGGTATATATCTGACGGAATTCCAGGGATTGAGCGTGGCGAAAATGGCGGAGCTTCGCGGTGAGTTCAGAAAAGTCGGTGTTGAGTACCGTGTTGTCAAGAACACACTCATTAAGAAAGCGCTGAAGGATCTGGAGGGAGCTGACAAGCTTGCCGCCGGTCTGAAAAGCACAACAGCTGTTGCATTTGGATATGATGATCCGCTTGCTCCCGCCAAAGTCATCAGAAAGTTCAGCAAAACCAACGAAATGCTGAAGTTCAAGATGGCGGCAATCGATGGAGTTGTTTTTGGCGCGGATTCGCTGCCAGCGCTCTCTGAAATGCTGACCAAGACGGAAAATGTCGGTCGTGCAGCCGGATTGATCAACAATGTTGTCAGTTCTGTGCCGATCGTTGTTAATGCGATTGCAAGGAATCTGGTGTCGGTTCTTGACCAGGTAGCCAAGCAGAAGCAGTAACGGTACAACCAAACTATTACGCACTCAGAAATTATCATAATTGTAAATTAAACAAGAGAGGGGAATAATGTCTATCGAAACACTTGTAGAGGAAATTGGTAAGTTGACGCTTACAGAGGCTTCTGAACTGGTTAAGGCTCTGGAAACAAAGTTCGGCGTAAGTGCAGCTCCTGTCGCTGTGGCTGGTGTTGCTGCTGCCGCTCCTTCTGACGCTCCGGCAAAAGAAGAGCAGACCGAGTTTGACGTTGTGCTGACCGCAGCAGGCGAAAGCAAGATCAATGTTATCAAGGTTGTCCGTGCTATCACCGGTCTTGGACTGAAAGAGGCCAAGGATCTTGTTGACGGTGCACCGAAGACGGTTAAGGAAGCTGTATCGAAAGATGAAGCTGAAAAAATCGCCAAAGAGTTGAAAGACGCCGGCGCATCTGTTGAGTTGAAGTAATCTTTGAAAAGAGTCATTACTACAGCAAGCTCCGTTTCGATCTGAAACGGAGCTTTGTCCGTTTGTATAAGTTCTGTTGAGATGATAGTTCCTGTGATGATACGATTAAGATAAACCGGCTGTTTATGCGACCGGCAGAGTTTCTGTGGAGCTTTGTTCTGACTTAATCTGTAAGTAATTCATGCAATTGATAAAAGCGAGGTGCATGTGAAAGTGGCTGATGCGACAACACCCTGTATTGACTTTTCCAAAATCCAAAGTATAATAGAGCCGCCCGACTTATTAAAAGTTCAGTTAGATTCATTTCATAATTTCCTCCAGGATAGCGTTCCGCTCGCAAAGAGAAAGGATCAGGGCCTTGAACGGGTTCTACGCAGCGCTTTTCCTATTACCGATACCAGAGGGCTCTATCTGCTTGAGTATATCTCATACAGCTTTGACAAACCCAAATACACCGTTGAGGATTGTATTGAACGGGGTCTGACCTATGATGTATCGCTGAAAGTCAAACTCAAGCTCTCCTACAAGGACGAGCCGGATGAGACCGACTGGAAGGAGACGATTCAGCAGGAGGTATACCTCGGCAGAATCCCCTTTATGACCGAGCGGGGTACCTTTATTGTCAATGGCGCCGAGCGTGTAGTCGTTGCCCAGCTTCACCGCTCTCCGGGTGTGGTATTCAGTGAGGCGGTTCATCCGAACGGTAAAAAAATGTATTCGGCCAAGATTGTGCCGACCAGAGGCTCCTGGATCGAGTTCCAGACCGATATCAATAATCAGATTTTCGTCTATATCGACCAGAAAAAGAACTTTCTGGTCAGTGCACTTCTGCGCGCCATAGGCTTTACAAGGGACGAGGATATACTCGGTCTCTTTGACCTCGTTGAAGAGGTGCCTCTGAAAGCAGGCAAAAAGGAGCAGCTTGTCGGTCAGTATCTGGCTTCCGATATCGTCGATATGCAGACCGGCGAGGTTGTCAGTGCACGAACCGCGATCACGGAGGAGATCTTCGAGCAGATTCTTGCCGCAGGCTACAAGAGCGTCAAGGTGATGAAGAGCTTTGCCGGCGGTGACAAAGGCAAGGACAAGTCGATCATCATCAATACCATCCTCAATGACAGCTCCGCGACTGAGGAAGAGGCACTTGAAATTGTCTACGAAGAGCTCAGGGCCAATGAGGCTCCCGATATTGATGCAGCCAGAAGCTTCCTTGAGCGCACCTTCTTCAACCAGAAAAAGTATGATCTGGGTGATGTCGGCCGTTACAGGATCAAGAAAAAGCTCGGTCGTGAGTTTGAAGAGCTTGACACCTATCTGGCGGGCAAACCCGAGCTGAAGAAGCTTTCGGATACCATCTACGATAAAATTCTGCAGACCATTCAATCCTTTTCCGATGAACCTGTCGGTGAGGATATTCTGGTTCTCACGCATTATGATATTATCTCGGTTATCTACTACCTCATCAATCTTGTCAACGGCCTGGCCGAAGTTGATGATGTCGATCACCTTGCGAACCGTCGTGTTCGTTCGGTCGGTGAGCAGCTTGCCGCCCAGTTTGTCATCGGACTTGCCCGCATGGGCAAGAATGTCCGTGAAAAGCTCAATTCACGTGACTCCGACAAGATCGCTCCGGCAGACCTGATCAACGCAAGAACCGTATCAAGCGTTGTATCAAGCTTCTTTGCGACCAGTCAGCTCTCCCAGTTTATGGACCAGACCAATCCTCTGGCTGAAATGACCAACAAGAGAAGGGTTTCAGCACTTGGACCGGGCGGTCTTACCAGAGAGCGTGCAGGTTTCGAGGTTCGTGACGTTCACTACACCCACTACGGAAGGCTCTGCCCGATTGAAACACCGGAAGGTCCCAATATCGGTCTGATCTCGTCGCTCTCGGTCTATGCGGAGATCAATGACAAAGGCTTTATCCAGACCCCCTACCGCGTTGTCGAGAAGGGTCAGGTAACCGGCACCGTGCTGATGCTTTCGGCTGAAGATGAGGAGAACAAGATCACCGTTCCGGTCAGTGTTCCGCTCGACGCCAATAACAGAATCGCTCTTGAGACGGTTCAGGCCAGGACAAAGGGTGACTATCCCGTTGTTGCAGCCGAGGATGTCAACTATATGGACGTCTCTCCGGTTCAGATTGTCAGTGCGGCAGCGGCACTTATTCCCTTCCTTGAGCATGATGACGGTAACCGTGCACTGATGGGTGCAAACATGCAGCGCCAGGCGGTTCCGCTCCTCACCTCCGAAGCTCCGGTTGTTGGAACCGGCATGGAGGGCAAGGTTGCACGCGACTCCCGCTCGGTTATTGTTGCCGAGGGAACCGGTGTTGTTGAAGATGTTACGGCTGAATATGTACAGGTACGCTACGATATCAGTGTTGAAAATGATGTCCGTCTGTCGCTTCTTGATCCTGATGAAGGCCTTAAAACCTACAAGCTGATCAAGTTCAAGCGCTCGAACCAGGATACCTGTATCTCCCAGAAGCCGATGGTGCATATCGGCAACCGGGTTGAAAAAGGGTCGGTTCTTGCCGACAGTTCCTCAACCGATCACGGTGAGCTGGCTCTCGGCAAAAATGTTCTGGTAGCCTTCATGCCATGGCGTGGCTACAACTTTGAGGATGCTATCATTCTGAGTGAAAGGCTTGTCTATGACGATGTCTTTACCTCGATTCATGTTCATGAATTTGAAGCCAACGTTCGCGATACCAAGCGCGGTGAAGAGCAGTTTACCCGTGACATCTATAATGTCAGTGAGGATGCGCTCCGTAATCTTGACGAGAACGGTATTGTCCGTCTCGGCGCAGAGGTCAAGGAGCGGGATATCCTGGTCGGCAAGATCACCCCGAAAGGCGAGAGCGATCCGACGCCGGAAGAGAAGCTCCTCCGGGCTATTTTCGGCGACAAATCCAGTGATGTCAAGGATGCATCCATGCATGTGCCTGCAGGTATGAAGGGTATTGTCATCAAGACCAAGCTCTTCAGCCGCAAGAAAAAGGTCGGCATGGATGTCAAGGAGAAGCTTGAGGCGGTTGACAAACGATTTGACAGCAGGGAGTTTGATCTGCGCAAGCGCTTTGCCAAATGGCTGAAGCAGCACCTTGAGGGCGCGGTATCAATTGCCGTCAACAGCGACAAGGGCAAGGTTCTTATTGCCGAGGGCTCCGCGTTTGACGATGCGCTGCTTGCAAAATTCAGCAGCATGCCGTTCCTCGAGTCGATTGACTTTACCAAGGGGCTGACCGCGTCTGAAAAAGTCAACGAAAATGTTCTCCGTCTTGTCAAGGAGTTCCGCTTCAAGCTTAAGGATCTGAGTGACGAGCGCGAAAACGAAAAATACAAGATCAATGTGGGCGACGAACTTCCTCCTGGAATCGAAGAGCTTGCAAAGGTCTATATCGCCCAGAAAAGAAAGATCCAGGTTGGTGACAAGATGGCCGGACGCCACGGAAACAAGGGCGTTGTCGGTAAAATTCTGCCGATTGAGGATATGCCGTTCATGGCTGACGGTACCCCGGTTGACATTGTGCTCAACCCGCTTGGTGTACCGAGTCGTATGAATATCGGTCAGCTCTATGAAACCTCGCTCGGATGGGCCGCCAAAAAGCTCGGCGTCAAGTTCAAGACACCGATTTTCAATGGTGCCACCTACGAAGAGGTACAGCAGCAGCTGGAAAAAGCCGGTCTTCCGGCTCACGGAAAAGTGAGTCTGTTTGACGGCCGTACCGGCGAGCGCTTTGATGATGAAGTGACGGTGGGCTACATCTATATGCTTAAACTGAGCCATCTTGTCGATGACAAGATCCATGCCCGTTCAACCGGTCCATACTCGCTCATTACCCAGCAGCCGCTCGGAGGAAAGGCGCAGTTCGGTGGTCAGCGGTTCGGTGAAATGGAGGTCTGGGCTCTTGAGGCATACGGTGCAGCCAATATTCTCAGGGAGATGCTTACGGTCAAATCCGATGATGTGATCGGCCGTAACAAAACCTATGAGGCAATTGTTAAAGGCCAGAACCTGCCAGAGCCGGGTATCCCTGAATCATTCAACGTTCTTATCAGGGAGCTGCAGGGACTTGGTCTTGAGATTCGTATTGACGACAGGGTTCCTTAGTAATGTGTTTATTTGGCGTGTACATCATTAATGGACGTTAAAAAGAGTCGTTTAACAAGGAATATAGACTATGATTTTTTCACAGGGAGCATCGCCGCTTAAAGGTGATTTTTCAAGGATAAAGTTCAGTATCGCATCACCCGAGAGCATTCTTGCACACTCAAGGGGTGAGGTACTCAAGCCGGAAACAATCAACTACCGTACCTTCAAGCCGGAACGTGACGGCCTGATGTGCGAGAAGATTTTCGGACCTACCAAGGATTGGGAGTGCTACTGCGGCAAATACAAGCGCGTTCGCTATAAAGGGATCATCTGTGATCGCTGCGGCGTTGAAGTCACCACCAAAAGTGTCCGCAGGGAGCGCATGGGTCATATCTCCCTTGCGGTGCCTGTTGTGCATACCTGGTTTTTCCGTTCGGTTCCGAGCAAGATCGGCGCACTGCTCGATCTCTCTACCAAGGAGCTTGAGAGGATCATCTACTATGAGGTCTATGTGGTGATCAATCCCGGCGAGCCCGGAGAGAAACAGGGGATCAAGAAGCTTGATCGTCTGACCGAAGAGCAGTATTTCCAGATTATCACCGAATATGAAGATAATCAGGATCTTGATGATAGCGATCCTGACAAGTTTGTTGCCAAGATGGGCGGAGAGGCAATTCATCTCCTCCTCAGAAATATTGATCTCGACACCACTGCGGTGCATCTGCGCAAAGTGCTCAAGGAGAGCAGCTCCGAGCAGAAGCGGGCCGATGCGCTCAAGCGTCTTAAAGTTGTCGAGGCGTTCAGAAAAAGTTACGAACCGCACAAGAAGAGCCGCAAAAAACCGCAGGGGCTTTTTCCTGAAGACGAGTTGCCGGAACCCTATGTCTATGAGGGTAACAAACCGGAATATATGGTGATGGAGGTTGTACCGGTTATCCCGCCGGAACTTCGTCCGCTCGTTCCGCTTGAGGGTGGACGGTTTGCTACGTCAGATCTCAACGATCTCTACCGCCGGGTTATCATCCGGAACAACCGCCTGAAGAAGCTGATCGATATCCGCGCTCCCGAGGTTATTCTCCGTAATGAAAAGAGAATGCTCCAGGAAGCGGTTGATGCACTCTTTGACAACTCCCGCAAGGCCAACGCCGTAAAAACCGGTGAGTCCAACAGGCCGCTGAAGTCGCTCTCCGATGCCCTGAAGGGCAAGCAGGGCCGCTTCCGCCAGAACCTGCTTGGAAAACGTGTTGACTACTCCGGTCGTTCGGTTATCGTTGTCGGTCCGGAGTTGAAGCTGCATGAGTGCGGTCTGCCGAAAAGTATGGCAATCGAGCTCTTCCAGCCTTTTGTTATCCGCCGTCTTGTTGACCGCGGTATTGCCAAATCGGTCAAATCAGCCAAGAAGCTGATCGATAAAAAGGATCCTATTGTCTGGGATGTGCTTGAAAAGGTCATTGACGGTCGTCCGGTGCTGCTCAACAGGGCACCTACCCTTCACCGTCTCGGTATTCAGGCCTTCCAGCCGGTGCTGATTGAAGGCAAGGCTATCCAGATCCATCCGCTCGTCTGTACGGCATTCAACGCTGACTTTGACGGTGACCAGATGGCTGTGCATATTCCGCTTTCGCAGGAGGCGCAGCTTGAGGCATCACTGCTCATGCTTTCGTCACATAACCTTATTCTGCCGCAGTCAGGAAAACCGGTTACCGTTCCTTCACAGGACATGGTACTCGGTATGTACTATCTGACCAAGTCCCGCCCCGGAGATTTCGGCGAGGGGCAGATATTCTACAGTGCTGAAGATGTGCTGATTGCACACAATGAAGAGCGCGTCGGGCTGCATGCCCAGATCTTTGTCCAGTACTCCGGCCAGATCGATCAGAAGTTCGATCCGATCCGGGTGCTTGATACCCTTGTTGAACCGAAGACGGAAAAGAATATCTGGCTTAAGGCACAGATTGAAAAGAAGGCCGTGCTGCTGACTACCGTCGGCAGGGTTATCTTCAACCGTCATGTACCAGAAGAGATCGGCTTTATCAACCGCGTTATCGATAAAAAGGTTGCCAAGGAGCTGATCGGAAGGCTGAGCAGCGAAGTCGGTAACGTTGAGACCGCCAAATTCCTTGACAATATCAAGGAGGTCGGTTTCCACTATGCCATGAAGGGCGGTCTCTCTGTCGGCCTTTCCGATGCTATTGTGCCGGATACCAAGGCCAGGCATATCAAGAGTGCCCAGCGTGACAGCACCAAGGTTGTCAAGGAGTACAACCGTGGAACCCTGACGGATAACGAGCGCTACAACCAGATTGTTGACGTCTGGCAGAAAACCTCCAATATCGTTGCAGAGGAGTCCTACCAGAAGCTGAAGAAGGATCGCGAAGGTTTCAATCCGCTCTATATGATGCTTGATTCCGGAGCCCGAGGTTCCAGGGAGCAGGTACGTCAGCTGACCGGTATGAGAGGTCTTATTGCCCGTCCCCAGAAGTCGATGTCGGGTCAGCCGGGTGAGATCATTGAAAATCCGATTATCTCGAACCTCAAGGAGGGTCTTACGGTTCTTGAGTACTTCATCTCCACGCACGGTGCCCGTAAGGGTCTTTCCGATACATCGCTGAAAACAGCCGATGCCGGTTATCTGACCAGAAGGCTGCACGATGTGGCACAGGATGTTATTGTTACCATGGAGGATTGCGGAACCACCCGTGGTCTCTATGTCCACCGCAATATTGAGGAGGAGACCAGCGGTCAGATCAAGTTCCGTGAGAAGATCAAGGGACGAGTAGCCGCCCGCGATATTGTCGATACCCTGAACAATACGGTGGTTGTCCGCTCCGGAGAGATTATTACTGAAGAGCTTGCCGAGCTGATACAGGAGACCGCCGGTGTCGAAGAGGCGGAGATCCGTTCGGTTCTCACCTGTGAGGCCAAGATCGGTATCTGCTCCAAGTGCTACGGCACAAACCTTTCGGTACACGAAATTGTTGAGATCGGAGAGGCTGTCGGCGTTATTGCCGCGCAGTCGATCGGTGAACCTGGAACACAGCTTACGCTTCGTACCTTCCACCAGGGCGGTACGGCGCAGGGCGGTATCTCCGAAACCGAGACCAAGGCATTCTATGAAGGCCAGGTTCAGTTCGAGGATATCAAAAGTGTCCAGCACAGCGCAATCAACGAAGACGGTGTTGAGGATATCCGCTCGATTGTTATTCAGAAAAACGGCAAGATCAATATTGCCGATCCTGAAACCGGCAAAATTCTCAAGCGCTACCAGGTTCCGCATGGCGCGCATCTCAACTGTGAAAACGGTTCACTGGTCAAAAAAGACCAGGTGCTCTTCAGCAGCGAACCGAACAGTACGCAGATTATTGCCGAACAGCCGGGATTTATAAAATTTGCCGATATCGAGAAGGGTGTCACCTACAAGGAAGAGGTTGATCCCCAGACCGGTTTTGCCCAGCACACCATTATCAACTGGCGTTCAAAATTGAGAGCGACCGAAACCAGGGAGCCACGCCTCCTGATTGTGGACGGTAACGGTGAAGTTAAAAAGACCTACCCTGTGCCGATCAAGTCCAACCTCTATGTTGAGGATGGCCAGAAGATCGTTCCGGGTGATATCATGGCCAAGGTTCCGAGAAATCTTGATCGTGTCGGTGGCGATATTACCGCCGGTCTGCCGAAGGTTACCGAGCTGTTTGAGGCCCGAATTCCTACCGATCCTGCCATTGTTACTGAAATTGACGGTTATGTCAGCTTCGGTTCCCAGCGCAGAAGCAGCAAGGAGATCAAGGTCAAGAACGACTTTGGTGAAGAGAAGGTATACTATGTACAGGTTGGCAAGCATGTGCTTGCCAATGAGGGTGATGAGGTCAAGGCCGGCGATCCGCTGACCGATGGAGCGGTATCACCGCAGGACATTCTGAGGATTCAGGGTCCCAATGCCGTACAGCAGTATCTCGTCAACGAGATCCAGAAGGTCTACCAGATCAATGCCGGTGTTGAGATCAATGACAAGCATCTTGAGGTTATTGTGCGCCAGATGCTTCAGAAGGTTCGGGTTGAAGAGCCCGGTGATACCGAGCTGCTCCCCGGTGACCTGATTGACCGGAGTGCCTTTATGGATGCCAACGAGGGTGTTTCCGAGAAGGTACGCATTACCGAGAAAGGTGATGCTCCGGCCAGAATTCAGGATACCCAGCTCCACAAGATGCGTGACATCGCCAAGCTTAACCGTGAGCTGCGCAAGAACACCAAAACCATGATCGCTTTTGAGCCGGCCCTTCAGGCGACCTCTCATCCGGTTCTGCTTGGTATTACCAGTGCAGCATTGCAGACCGAGAGTGTTATTTCGGCCGCATCGTTCCAGGAGACCACCAAGGTTCTGACCGATGCAGCGGTTGCAGGTAAGGTTGATTTCCTTGCCGGACTCAAAGAGAACGTCATTGTCGGCAAGCTGATCCCTGCCGGTACCGGACTGAAAAAGTACAAGGCTATCAAGCTGACCGGAGATGGTCAGGATACCGTAGCAGTAGCGCCGGGTGCTGAGGGTGAAGCGGTAACGGAGCCTTCTGACGTGTAGTTCGGAAGCGTTGCCAAAAGATGAGTAATAAAAAAGGGAGATGCGAGTCTCCCTTTTTTATTGTCCATTTTTCGTGCTCTCCTACTTTTTTTCGAAGCGGAAGGTGTCCAGAAAGCTGGTATCAAAGTCACCGCTCTGGAAGACCGGAGAGTGCATTACCTGCTTGTGGAACGGTATGGTGGTTTTCACTCCGACAACAATAAATTCGTCAAGCGCTCGGGACATCCTTGCGATGGCTTCATCACGGGTGTGAGCGGTCACGATCAGCTTGGCGATCATGGAGTCGTAGTTGGAGGGGACAACATAGCTTGCATAGGCGTGTGAATCGACCCGTACGCCGTGTCCTCCGGGAGTATGAAAGACCTGAAGCTGACCGGGAGATGGACGGAACATGTGCTCCGGATCCTCGGCATTGATGCGGCACTCAATGGAGTGACCTTTCGGAGTGAATTTTCTGTTCTCGATCGACTCTCCGGCAGCAATTTCGATCTGCTCGCGGACAATATCGACATCGTAGCGCTCTTCGGTAACCGGATGCTCGACCTGGATACGGGTGTTCATCTCCATGAAGTAGAAGTCGCGGTGTTTGTCGAGCAGAAACTCGATGGTACCGGCACCCTCATAGTTGATTGCCCTTGCTGCAGCTACAGCGGCATCACCCATTTTTTTTCTCAGTGCATCGTCAACCGCCGGTGAAGGGGTCTCCTCAATAAGCTTCTGGTGACGGCGCTGAACGGTACAGTCGCGCTCACCGAGATGGATGGTGTGGCCGTGTTGGTCGGAGAGAATCTGGATCTCGACGTGGCGGGGATTTTCAAGATACTTCTCGATATAGACACCGCTGTTACCGAACGCCTGCTCGGCTTCACTGCGTGCGGTGTTGAGCGCTTTTTCAAGCTGGCTCTCCTCGGTCACAACCCTCATGCCCTTTCCGCCGCCACCGGCAGTAGGCTTGATAATGACCGGATAGCCGGTTTTTTTAGCGGTCTCTATTGCCTGTTTCAGATCGGTGACCAGACCGGGGCTTCCGGGAACAACGGGGACTCCGGCGGCAATCATGGTTGATTTGGCCGTATTTTTGTCACCCATCTGGTTGATCATTTTGGCCGTCGGGCCGATAAACTTGATGTTTGCAGAAGCACACACCTCGGCAAAATCAGCATTTTCAGCAAGGAAGCCGTAACCGGGATGAATGGCATCGGCATTGGTCACCTCAGCCGCTGCAATGATCCGGGGTATGTTCAGATAGCTCTCCCTGGAGAGTGCCGGTCCGATACAGACCGCTTCATCAGCGTATTTGACATGGATTGATTCAGCATCAACTGTTGAGTAAACAGCAACCGTACTGATCCCCATTTCGCGACAGGTCTGCATAATACGCAATGCAATTTCGCCGCGATTTGCTACAAGTATTTTCTTGAACAAGGCTGTTTTTGATCAAAGATTATGGTTTAACCCGGAACAGGGGCTGGTTGTACTCTACAGCCTGTCCGTTTTCAACAAGAATTTCAACAATGGTGCCGGAAACTTCCGCCTCAATTTCGTTCATCAGCTTCATGGCTTCAATAATGCAGAGAACATCTCCTTTTTTAATAGTGTCGTTAACCGCAATAAATGCCGGTGAATCGGGAGAAGGAGATTTATAGTAGGTGCCGACTATCGGTGAGCAGACATCGACAAGGCCGGAGATCGGTTCAGTTGTCACTGCTGCCGGTGCCGGAGCTGCCGTCTGAAGAGGAGCCGCGGTTGACGGAGCCGGTGCTGAGGGTGCTGCGACTGCCGGAGCAGAGGGTTGCACTACTGCTGAGGAAAAACGTCTGAGGGTAACTTTAAAATCCCCCTCCTCAATAATGGTTTCCTGAAGATCCGAGCTATTGACGATCTCAATAAGCTGCCTGATTTCGTTAAGGTTCATGATGATGCTACTTAAGGATTAAACGCTTTTCCTGTTAAATCGATTAAAGTCCGTTATTTTTTTACTCTTTCAATATACTCGCCGGTGCGGGTGTCGACGCGAATCACGCTGCCGATCTGGATGAACATGGGCACGTTGACCTCTGCTCCTGTCTCCACAATTGCCGGTTTGGTTCCGCTTGTGGCCCGGTCATCTTTTGATGCGGGGCTGGTTTCCGTCACCTCCACTTCAACAAATGTGGGAAGTTCCACACTCAGAATCGCGCCATCATCGGAAAACACAATCGTTACCGTGATGCCATCTTTCAAAAAACGGGATCCGGAGCCGATGGTGAGCTCCGGAACATTGATCTGGTCAAAGGTGTTGTTGTCCATCATGACATAATCAGTGCCATCCTGATAGAGGTACTGATACTGTTTGCGTTCAGTTACGATCACATCTACGGATTCACTTGCACTGAAGCGGAATTCAACGTTGCGTCCTGTTTTCAGGTTTCGCATGTTTGCCTGGTAAAACGCACGCAGGTTTCCCGGTGTACGGTGGACAAGACTCTCTATGCTGTGCGGTTCACCCTTGAAACGGATTATGGAGCCTTTTGATACGTTACTGATTGAAATCATAAGACGGATAAAATAGGTCTTGCTTGGTTAGGTTTTTTTAATCAAAAGAGCTTAAATATAACACAGCGCGTGACGAATACAAACCGCCTGCAAAGCAATGGCTGATAAAGCTAAAAAGCCATTGCAAGTTTGTAAGGTACTGTTTAAATTCACGTAATTGGTAACGTTGATAAAAAAGCTGATTATTACCCTAACAATAATAAATATCTCCTATGTCAAAAGCTGAGTTAGTCGAGAAAATTGCCGAGCAGGCCAATCTGACCAAAGTCGATGCCGAGCGTGCCGTCAATGCTTTTATCAATGTTGTAACAGGATCCTTGAAGCAGGGTGATGATGTCACTCTTGTCGGGTTCGGAACATTCACAACCGGTGACCGGGCTGAACGTCAGGGCCGCAATCCCCAGACAGGTGCAGCCATTACCATTGCCGCAAAAAAAGTTGTAAAATTCAAGCCGGGTAAAGCTTTGAAGGAAGAGGTCGGCGGTTGATTCTGAAGGTTTTGATTTCTGCTATCTTTTAAAGCCCATCATGAGCCTCTGCTTGATGGGCTTTTTTTATCACTATTACACTGCCCCATGGCTACTAAAGTTGTCCTTGATTTTGAAAAACCTGTCGTTGAGCTTGAAACCAAACTCAACGAAATGCGTGAGTGTCTCAGAAGCAGTGCGAGGGAGCAGGCGCCGTCAGAAACCGGAGTACTCACTCATGAGATTGAGGCTCTTGAACTGAAAGTTGAAGCGCTTCGCCGTTCCATCTATAAAAATCTGACACGCTGGCAGAAGGTGCAGCTTGCCCGCCATCCGGAAAGGCCCTACACGCTCGACTATATCTACATGATGACCAATGGGTTTGTAGAGTTGGCGGGGGATCGTCATTTCAGTGATGACAAGGCAATCGTCGGCGGTTTTGCCCGTATTGAAGAGCCTTCAACAGGTTTTTCCCAGCCGGTCATGATTATCGGCCATCAGAAAGGTCGTGATACCAAGAGCAACGTCTACAGGAATTTCGGTATGGCCCAGCCTGAAGGGTACCGAAAGGCACTCCGGCTCATGAAGCTTGCCGAGAAGTTCCGCAAACCGGTCATTACCCTTATCGATACACCCGGCGCCTTTCCCGGCATCGAGGCCGAGGAGCGGGGGCAGGCTGAGGCAATTGCCCGCAACCTGTTTGAAATGGCGAAGCTGACCGTACCGGTTATCTGCGTTATTATCGGTGAAGGAGCCAGCGGAGGCGCAATAGGCCTTGGTGTAGGCAACCGGATTCTCATGGCTGAGAACAGCTGGTACTCGGTAATCTCACCCGAAAGCTGCTCCTCCATTCTCTGGAGAAGCTGGAACTACAAGGAGCAGGCGGCTGAAGCGCTGCAGCTTACCGCACCCGATCTTCTGGCACAGGGAATCATCGACCGCATTATTCCCGAACCGGTAGGAGGCGCCCATACCGATCCGGAAGCGATGGCCGCAACCCTTAAGGGGATGCTGATTGAGGAGCTGACACTCCTATTGAAGAAGGAGCCAGCAGAACTTGTCAACGACCGTATAGACAAATTTGGTGCTATGGGTGAATGGAATGAAGAGTGAGGACGAGATTCATGCTTGAGCCCCGGAGGGGCGCAATATTGGTAGCCCCCGATGAAGTCGGGGGAAATGAGAAAAGCCGGCGGTTGCCGGCTTTTCTGTTGTTGTGTTGTCGAAAGGGTTACTTGATAACGTAGGAGTTATCACCCTTGAGCAGTTCTGCAAGTGTGCCTGCTCCGTTTTTCTGGGCGTCACGCACCTGCTCGGTGAGAGCATCTTCATAGGTTACGCGATCCTCGGCATAGAGTACACCGATTGGCCGTGGAAGAGCACCTTCTGAATCCGGATCGGTATCAGCAAAGCGGGCAAGAATGGATGCCTTGTTGATATCCGTTTCGTCGTGAATCCAGAGGTCGGCGGTTGAAACTCCACTCTTTTCCAGATCAACCACAATCGGCTTAAAGCCGTCAAGACGGATACCCTTCTTCTGGTCCTTGCCGAAAAGCAGCGGTTTCTGCTGCTCAAGGTAGATGGTGTTCTCAGCCTTGATGTCGGCATTGGCAAAGGCATCCCAGGCGGCATTGTTGAAAATCGGACAGTTCTGGTAGATCTCCACCAGTGACGTGCCCCTGTGCTGTGCTGCACGTAACAGAATCGAGCGGAGGAATTTCCCGTCCTTGTCAAACGCTCTGGCAAAGAAGGTTCCGCCGGAACCGATGGCAAGGGACGCCGGGTTGAAGGGGTGATCAATCACGCCTGCCGGGGAGGTGACGGTTCTCAGCCCGAGTTTTGACGTCGGAGAGTACTGTCCTTTCGTCAGACCGTAGATCTCGTTGTTGAAGAGGACGATGTTCAGGTCGGGATTTCTTCTCAGGGTATGGATGAAGTGGTTGCCGCCGATCGAGAGAGCATCACCATCCCCGGTTGCCACCCAGACACTCAGGTCGGGTCGGGCAGCCTTCAGGCCGGTTGCCATCGGCAGGGCCCTTCCGTGAATACCATGGATACCGTAGGTTGCCATATAGTAGGGCAGACGGGATGAGCATCCGATACCCGAGACAAAGGCGATGTTTTCAGATGCAACACCCAGTTCAGGCAGCACACTCTTGATCTGCTGAAGCACCGCATGATCACCGCAACCTGGACACCACTTCGGTTCCTGGTTCGATGCGAAATCCTTTGCTGTAAGCGCTGTTGTTGGATTGATATCGGTCATTATTAAAGCTCCTTTATAAGATCGGTGATTTTAGCCAGAATTTCCATCTCATTGAACGGCAGTCCCTTCACTTTGCTGAAGCCGACAGGCTCAATCAGGAAGGTGTCACGGATAATGTGGACCAGCTGTCCGTTGTTGTTCTCTGGTATCAGCACCTGTTTGTAGTTGCCGAGGATCTGCCTGAGGTTTTTCGGGAACGGATTGATATAGCGAAGGTGAGCATGAGCAACGCTGTATCCCTTCTCGATTGCCTGATCGACCGCAGTTTTGATAGCTCCGTAGGATGAACCCCATCCAAGCACAAGCAGGTCTCCTTTTTCAGCTCCGTTGTCGAGCGTCTGAAGGGGAATGGTGTCGGCAATACGGGCTATCTTCTCGGCACGGAGTTTGGTCATCAGCTCATGGTTGTCCGGGTCATGAGAGACGTTGCCGGTCTCATTCTGTTTTTCAAGACCGCCGATGCGGTGCTCAAGTCCCTTTGTGCCGGGGATTGCCCATGAACGTACCAGATTCTCATCACGCTTGTAGGGCAGGTAGGGAGGATCTTCAGGTTTTCTTGCCGCGTGGATGCGTGGTTTGATCTCGGCGAGATTATCGGGGGACTCAACTGCCCATGGCTCCGAGCTCAGGGCAAGATAGCCGTCGGTAAGGCAGATCACCGGAGTCATATGCTCAACGGCAAGTCTTGCGGCTTCATAGGTGGTATAGAAGCAGTCAACCGGCGAAGAGGCTGCAACAACCGGCAGCGGAGCCTCACCGTGACGGCCGTACATGGCCATGAAGAGGTCGGACTGTTCCGGCTTGGTCGGAAGACCGGTTGACGGGCCTCCGCGCTGTACGTTGATGACAACAAGCGGAATCTCCATGATGACGGCAAGTCCGAGGGCTTCGGTTTTCAATGCAAGACCGGGACCAGAGGTGTTGGTTGCGGCAAGCGCACCACCGAAAGCGGCACCGATGCTGCTGCAGATGCCGGCAATTTCATCCTCTGCCTGGAAGGTTTTTGCTCCCCACTTTTTCATTTTGGCAAGGTTCTGCAGAATCTCCGTTGCCGGTGTGATCGGGTATGAGCCGAGGAAGAGCTCAAGTCCGGACTTTTTGGCGGCTGCAGCAAGGGCGATGGCTGCGGCTTCATTGCCGGTTACACGGCGGTAGGTGCCATGCTCTTTTTCCGGGGGAATATCGAAGCGGCCGATGTTTGCAAAGATTTCGGTCTCATCACCGAAGTAGTAGCCTGCCTTGACCGCCTTGATGTTGGCATCGGCAATCAACGGCTTTTTGCTGAACTTGCTCTGCAGCATCTCAACCGTTCCTTCGTAGGGGAGATTGTAGAGCCAGTAGAGCAGACCGAGAATAAACATGTTTTTACAGCGATCAACCTCCCTGCTGGAGAGGCCGCTATCTTTCAGGGCTTCACGGGTAAGCTGCTGAACGGGAACAGGAAAAACGGTGTAGTTGGAGAGGGAGCCATCCTCAAGAGGGTTTACTCCTTCCGGATAGCCGGCAAGCTTCAGGTTTTTTTCATCAAAACCGTCAGTGCCTGCAATGATAATACCTCCCTGGTGAAGGTTTTTCAGGTTTGCTTTCAGAGCAGCCGAGTTCATGGCAATCATGACGTCAAAAAGCGCACCCGGAGTATAGACAGGCTTGCTGCCGAACTGGAGCTGGAAGCCTGATACGCCGGAGATGGTGCCGGCAGGGGCCCTGATTTCGGAGGGGAAGTTCGGAAAGGTGTTCAATTCCGACCCGCGAACAGCCACTGTGTTGGCGAACTGGGTACCGGTCAACTGCATTCCGTCGCCGGAGTCTCCTGCAAAAAGCACGGAAACACTTGCTTTGGAGGTCACATTGACCGTTTTTGTTGTAGTTTTTGAATCAGTCATGGGCCCTGTTAATTACTTTTCGAAGTTGGTAAATAGCAAAAAAACCCGCACCAATGAGCATCGCGAGAGGGAGCTCATTGAGTTGTTATCTTTGGTGAAATGTATCCCGGAGGGTAAAAAGAAGACAAAAAATTCCCACTACAGTCTTCTGCAATAAAAAATATACGTGACAGGGCGGGTTAAAACAAGAGTTCGGGTGTTTTAATCAGGTTTTTTTTCTATCACGATGTTATTCTCTTTCAGATAGTTCTGCCACTCCTGCTCCCGGCGGATCGGACAATCGGGTGCCAGATCACAGAAATCATGGCGCTGCATGCCGTAGATCTGCTCCATCCAGCAACCACTGTCACTTTTGGCGACCTCATTGACATGGTTCGGATTGGCCCGCATTATCCTCTCCGAAACATCCAGGAGCTCCTTGATATCCTTGCGCTTCTGTTCGTTTTCAACTCCCCAACTCATAAGCACTCCTTGTTGTTACTGGCAGGAATTACCGGGCTGTTGATTCCCGAAATTAACAATGGTTTAATATAAATCTTTTTTGAAAAGAAGAGCGATTGTTCGTCCGGCTGAAGAGGGTGATTTTTGAGCCACGCACTGCTCTCCCTCTTGTCAGTTCGGGATGACAGGCAGAATAATTTTTCTTTAAGCCCCGGAGGGGCGTGACATTGGTAGACCGATCCCGTGTCATCCCGACCGCTTTCCCCGATGTCATCCCGAACGCACGTGAGGGATCTGGTTAACGAGAAAGAGAGATCCCTCCTTTCAGTTCGGGATGACAAAGATGGTTCGTAACAAATTTATAGAGGTCCCCTAAAATATGTTGGCATCAAGCCCCAAAAAAGAGTAACTTTGGGGCCGTAAGCGGCAACCGTTCTGCATCCGGAGCAGGACGGCAGGTATTGCAACAAGATTAAATTTTCTATGAATTCCAGGGAAATCAGGCAATCTTTTTTGGATTTTTTTGCTCAAAAAGGTCATACTATCGTTCGTTCAGCACCGGTTATTCCGGCAGATGATCCGACACTGCTTTTTACCAATGCAGGTATGAACCAGTTCAAGGATGTCTTTCTCGATAAAGGAACCCGCCCCTACAACCGGGCCGCCGATACCCAGAAGTGTATCAGGGCTTCCGGCAAGCACAACGATCTTGAGGATGTCGGTCGCGACACCTACCACCACACCTTTTTCGAGATGCTCGGCAACTGGTCGTTTGGTGACTATTACAAGAAAGAGGCTATAACCTGGGCATGGGAGCTGATGACCGGCGTGTGGAAACTTCCGGCTGACCGACTCTATGCTACGGTCTATCAGGATGACGACGAGAGCTTCCAGATCTGGAAGGAGCATACCTCCATCTCCCCTGAACATATTCTCCGCTTCGGCGACAAGGATAACTTCTGGGAGATGGGTGAAACCGGTCCCTGTGGTCCCTGCTCCGAAATTCATATTGATCTTACTGAAGACGCTTCAGGCAAAAGCCTTGTGAACGTTGGCGACTACCGGGTGATCGAGCTCTGGAACCTTGTCTTCATCCAGTACAACCGTCAGAGTGACGGCCGCCTTGAGCCGCTACCGAATAAACATGTTGATACCGGCATGGGTTTTGAGCGCGTTGCCGCGGTCATGCAGGGGAAATCATCCAACTACGACACCGACGTCTTCAAGCCGCTTTTTGACCGGATCACAGAAATTACCGGTGTCCGTTACGGCGCATCGATGGATGAGCCACACGATATAGCCATGCGGGTCATTGCCGACCACGCCCGTACCCTCACCTTTGCGCTCTCTGACGGCGCGATGCCTTCAAACGAGGGGCGCGGCTATGTGCTCCGCCGTATTCTCCGCCGGGCGCTTCGCTACTCCAAAAATCTCGGCTATAACGAACCGATTCTCCACCAGCTTGTCGGCACGCTTGCCGATTTGATGGGTGACGTTTTCCCTGAGCTGCAGAAGCAGCGCGATACGGTGAGCAAAATCATCCGCTCGGAAGAGGAGAGCTTTATTGTTACGCTCGATCGCGGCATAGAGATTTTCAACGATGTTGTTGCGAAAGTCCGCGCTGAAAAGGGCACAACCATCAAGGGCACCGATGCCTTCAAGCTCTATGATACCTACGGTTTCCCCTTTGATCTTACCCGCCTGATGGCTTCGGACGAAGGGTTGCAGGTTGACGGCGAAGGGTTTGAGCACTCCATGCAGGAGCAGAAGACCCGTGCACGGGCCGACCGCAAGGAGAAGCATCAGGTTGAGGATGACGGCTCACAGTGGCTCTGGTTCAGCGACCAGCACACCTCCACCTTTGTCGGTTATGAGCAGCTTGAGCTGCCGGTCCGTATTATCGCCTCCAAGCATGCCAAAGAGAAGCTGCTGGTGCTGCTCGACAAAACACCCTTCTACGCCGAGAGTGGCGGGCAGGTTGGTGACCGGGGCTGGATCGAGACAACGAGCTACCGCCTGCAGGTAACCGATACTGTCAAGGATGGCGACGCTATTGTGCATGTTGTTACCGCCGCTTTTGACAAGATTCTTGACAGCGCAGTCAACCCTGCTGATCTCACGATTGACGAGGGGCAGCTCAGTGCGGAGGCCTCGGTTGACCACCATATTCGCCAGGATACCGAGCGGAACCATACTGCCACCCATCTGTTGCATGGGGCGTTGCGCCGCATCCTCGGCCAGCATGTTCAGCAGAAGGGATCATTCGTCAATCCGGAACGGCTCCGTTTTGACTTCAGTCACTTCTCCAAAATGAGCGATGCTGAAATTGCCAGGGTTGAGGCTTCGGTGAACGAAGAGATCCGGCGGGCTGAAGAGGTTCAGAAGCATGCCGATATCCCTTATGACGATGCAATTGCCAAGGGTGCCCTCGCCTTTTTCGGCGACAAGTATGCTGATCTCGTCAGGGTGGTTGAAGTTCCCGGCATCTCGGTTGAGCTCTGCGGTGGAACCCATGTGGATAATATTGGTCGTATCGGACTTTTCAAGATTGTGAGTGAATCTTCGGTTGCTTCGGGTGTGCGCCGTATCGAGGCGTTGACCGGCAAGAGTGCCGAAAAGCTGCTCTGGCAGGAGTACAGTGAGCTGCAGCAGGTTCGCCAGCTCCTCAAAGCGAAAGGTGACGAGCCGGTAGCCGTGAGAATTGTTGAGTTGATGGATGCCAAAAAAGAGCTTGAAAAGGAGCTGCATGAGATCCGCATCGGCTCCCTCCTCCAGACGCTCTCGGTTGAGCTTCAGGCTGCCCCCGAGATTTCGGGATGCAGGGTACTCGCCAAAGTTGTTGAGGGGACGGATGGTGACGCGCTTCGCAGTGCAGGCCTTGCCCTTCGTGAACAGCAGCCCTTTGCCGTGGGACTCCTCTCTTGCGTGCAGGATGGCAAGGTGTCGCTGGTTGGTTTTGCTTCCGACAAGGCAGTAAAGGAGCTTGGTATTGACGCAGGCAAACTGGTTCGCGAAGCTGCCCAGCATGTGCAGGGCGGCGGCGGCGGCAAACCCGAGTTCGCCACTGCCGGAGGAAAGAATCCCGCCGGTGTTGACAAAGCGCTTGAAGCCTTTAAGGATGCTGTGAAAACCGCGCTGAAGGGATAAACCTATGCGCGTTCTTGATTGTCTCTCAGGTAGCTGCACCCGGCCTTCGTGTGACGGCTGCATCTTCCGGCCTGTCCGTTCGCTTCGCCTGGCGCTCAAGTCGCGTGCGATCAAGAAAAGTGATGAGACCGCCGACGCTCCGGTCGGCAGTTGGGAGCGCTCTGAACTGGTAACCCCCACCGTCAGGCCAACACCAGAGAAACATACGGCTCCGAAAAAGCGGAAACGGCTGCTTGCTCCGAGGGAGGAGATTGCGTGGTTTCCCATCATCAAGCCGGAGCTCTGCAACGGCTGCGGCGACTGCAAGGTGCTCTGCAAGCCCGGCGTCTTCGAACTCGGCGAGCCCGACCCCGCAGGAATTCACCGCCCGAAACTGATTGTTGCCCACCCCTACAACTGCCTCGTCCTCTGCAACCGGTGCGTCCCCATCTGCACCTCCGGCGCCATTATTCTCCCCCCGAAGGAGGAGTTCGAACAATTTGTGGAGTATATTGATTAGGCACGCTTTAAATCTATTACGCGATTCGATTGTTTTGTTGGGCGCTGCTCGAAATCCTCATGTACCTTGTGTACACTCCGGTTTCTCCGTTCCGTCCGCCTCACTCTCGAACCGCTCATGACGATTTATAGCTGTGCCGAAATAGTTTGTTGATTTTGAATTCAGCCCCGGAGGGGCGCAATGTTGGTAGACAGGAAGAGAACGTGAATAAACCAAAAAAGCGCAGGTTGCTGGCTCCGAGGGAGGAGATTGCGTGGTTTCCGGTGATTGATGAGGCGGCCTGCAATGGCTGCGGAGATTGTGAGACCTTCTGCAAGCCCGGTGTCTTTGCGCCCGGAGAGAAGATCGGCCCGAAGCGGCCAAAGATGACCGTCTCCAGCCCCTACAACTGTGTTGTGCTCTGTGAACGGTGTGCGCCTCGTTGCACTTCCGGCGCTATTACGCTCCCGCCTGCCGGGGAGTTTGAGCAGTTTGTGGAGTATGTGGAAGCGTGACCGAGAGGTCGTCGCGATCCCGGAACCCCATCAGATAGAGTATGGCGTCAAGCCCGAGGGTTGATATCGCCTGCTTTGCGCTCTCCCGCACAATCGGTTTTGCCCTGAAGGCGATGCCGAGCCCCGCTTTTCCAAGCATCGGCAGATCATTGGCGCCGTCACCGACCGCAATAGTCTGCTCCAATCGAATGTTCTCCTTCTGCGCAATCAGTTCAAGCAGATCTGCCTTCCGCTTGCCGTCAACCACCTGCCCGAGCACCTTCCCCGTCAGTTTGCCCTCGATGATCTCAAGGGTGTTGGCATAGACGTAATCGATATTGAGTTTTTTCTGGAGGTAGTGGCCGAAATAGGAGAATCCGCCGGAGAGAATGGCGGTTTTGAACCCCAGGTTGTGCAGGTTGTGAAAGAGCGTTTCCGCCCCTTCGGTGAGCTGGAGCCGTTTGGCAATGGTCTCAAGCACATGCTCGTCGAGCCCGTTCAGCAGCGATACCCTCCGCTGGAGGCTGCCGGTAAAGTCGATCTCCCCGCGCATCGCCTGCTCGGTAATGGCGGCAACCTCTGCTCCTACTCCCGCCTCTATGGCGAGCTCATCAATCACTTCGGAGGTGATGAGGGTCGAATCCATATCAAACACCACAAGGCGGCGGTTCCGGCGGAAGATGTTATCCTCCTGGAAGGCGATGTCGATTCCGAGGCTGTCGGTAATGGCCAGCATCTGCTCACGGAAGCGGTTCTCGTTCTCAAGGGTGCCACGCATGGAGAACTCCACGCACGCCTTGGTGTGGCGGTTGGCTTCAAGGGGAATACGCCCCGAGAGGCGGTTGATGGTGTCGATATTGAGGCCGTGGGAGGCGATGATGGATGACACCCGCTCAAGGTGCTCAGCGGTAATGCGTCTGGCGAGCAGCGAGAGCAGGTGGCGCGGCTTGCCCTGTTCATGCACCCAGTCGTTGTATTCGGTGTCGGTAACCGGCGTAAAGGTGATCTGTATGCCGAGGGTATGGGCGCAGAAGAGCAGATCCTTCAGCACCGGAGAGGATGCGGACTCCTTGGGTACTTCAACAAGCATGCCGAGCGAGAGGTGGTTATGGATAACCGCCTGGCCGATATCAAGCACCGGCACCTTGTAGCCGGAGAGGATCGAGGTGATTTTCGAGGTCAGACCCGGCTTGTCCTGGCCTGTAATATTGATCAAGAGAAGCTCGCTCATTGTAGCCTGGTAAGGTTATTCGCACCGGTCGCGGTATCAACAAAACATTATATCGTAATGCGTTGATACTCCTGCCCGACATTCAGCAAAAACATCAGTCAAGATAGTGTTGTTTTCCGAACCTTCAAAAACAGGGTCGGGGCGGTGGCAAATGCCCTTCTTATCCTGAACTTTTTGTTTTGGCGGGAAATACCTATAATATTACAGTAATTAAAGAAAGCGCGTTACGCAGCAAAGAGATGTTTGCCTTTTCCGAATCAGGGAGATCAGTTTAAAGTGTCAGAACAGAAACAGGAAATATGATTCCATTAAATATAGATTTTAAGTCGTCAACAATAGAAAAATTTATCGACGTTGTCGCTGCTGCTATCGGAAACCTTTCAGCCCCTTATCTATTAAGAAAAATGGCTGAGGCAAGAGGCCAAGAAATGTTCAAGATTGCAGAGTCGATTGATAAGACTGTGCAAATAATTGGGGATAATTATGAAGTAAAATATGAAGCGGAAAATTTTCAAATTACTCCTACGAAGAAAGATGAACTTGTTATAAATCCGCGACTTCAACGCATAGAAAGTCGATTGAACGTTATTGAAGAACAGAGACAAAAAAATATCGACAAAATAACTATTTACGGTCTTCTTGAGGCGGCTAGGATTTCGGAGACCTCAAATGAAAAGATAGACAGGGATTGGTTAAATCAATTTATTAATGTTTCTCAAGATGTTTCGAGTGATCAAATGCAAGAAGTATGGGGGAAAATTCTTGCTCGGGAAATATCTAATCCCGGATCATTTTCTCTCAGAAGCTTGGAGGTTTTACGTACAATATCCAGGCAAGAAGCTGAAATATTCAGGAAGATGGTTCAATTTGTGTTTTGCGTTGATAACTACAGGTATATTTTTCACGACCACACGATATACAATGGAACGGGTGATGGATGGAATGATTATGTCTTAATGCGAGAAATAGGTCTGTTCACTCCAGGTATTTTCGGTGTAAATTTCCGTTCCAGCCCTAACTGCAATCTTGTTTTTAAGCATGGTCATTTGTCCTTTAAGATAATTGCATCCAAGGATACAGATTTTCATTTAAATGGATATCCATTATCAGTCGTAGGGAGAGAACTGGTAAAGCTAATTCAGATCACTCCTGATAGTGACTATTTCGATAGAGTCAAAGCCGAAGTATCTGAAAAAGACGGTCTTGAATGCGTAATGCTTACGGATTTATAATACTCTATTTTGTAATGGTTTGAGGTCCAAACGACTATTTCGCCTTGTGTCAGTATTTCAATTATTATGCACTATCCGGTTGTCGGACTGTGGCAGAAGAATTATAAGAGAGTTCATTGCGACAAGCTTGTTCCCTGAGGATTTGAGTTTAGCAACATGATATTTTCCATAAGCTTGTACCTATCATGAATTGAAGGAAAT
This sequence comes from Candidatus Chlorobium masyuteum, assembly GCF_011601315.1. NCBI lineage: Bacteria > Pseudomonadati > Chlorobiota > Chlorobiia > Chlorobiales > Chlorobiaceae > Chlorobium > Candidatus Chlorobium masyuteum. Next base: position 178,817 of record NZ_JAAORA010000002.1, read on the forward strand.
TCTGTATCTAAAAAGGAGTAAGAATGCAATTTGCTGTAGCTCTTGTAGAGTATTTGATATCTGGAATTATTGCGTCAGTGTGGTTTATAGTGATAGTAGTAAACTACATTCCATTCCTTTTTTCCGATATAAAAGAATACAAGGAAATATTTGTGATAGTATATTTCCCAATCGCATACATATTGGGCATATACGTTGATGCGACAACATCTTTCTTAGTAAGAAGATGTAAGGAAATTGATGTTATAGCGATTACCTCATTTAAATCATATGCATGCTTTCGGTGCTGTTGCATCCGGGTTTATAATTTTATCGCAGGAAAACCAAAAGGAGATTCTTACGAGCGAAGTGCAGAAATACTTTCACATTCAATTCCTGACATAGTTAGAACAATGGATGCATATGTTAGTCGCGATAGAATTGCTCGTGGGGTGGCATTCAATTCATTTGCAGGAGCAATTACAACATTGCTCTACGCTCCAAGCGACTTAAAAAAAACCATTTTTTTGGGTTGCTTGATAAGCTTCATATACTCTTTGTTCATGTATAAAAGATTGCGTCGTCTTTCATCTCGTTTTAAACGTGTTGCTCTTTCAAAAATGAATAACATGAAAGTCTGGGAATAAGGGTTATCCTCTAAGTCCCGATGTGGGAATAGTGGGAATACGGTATTCATTTCATTCAGTTCATGCTTTGAGTGGAATGTGGGATATCCTGTAAGCACCGATGAAAACCGGCAAAGAGCAGAGACTGCAAGAATTTTGCTTAAAGGGAAGTTGACACCGTGACATCAGAAAAATTTAAAGGTTAAGAAAAACGATTTTCCCCATAGAATGTTGGCCTCGTAGAAGGGGGCTCGTCCCTTGCCACCTAATTATTATGACGAGAGTAAATAAAATTCAGTATGTCGGTTGAATGGAACAGACTTCGAACTTGGAACGGATCGCAAGCTTCGGCATTCGAAGAGATGGTTTGTCAATTAGCATTTTGTGAGTCAGTACCGATAAATAGTCGTTTCATTAGAAAGGGCGTTCCGGATGCTGGCGTTGAATGCTATTGGGTTTTTCCATCAGGCGATGAACATGGATGGCAGGCCAAATTCTTTGAATCGCCACCCTCGTCATCTCAGTGGGGGCAGATTGATTCGTCAGTTAAGACCGCTCTTGAAAAGCATCCAAGTTTGAGGCGATATACGATAGCAATGGCGATTGATCGTTCTGATTCCAGGCTTGAAGGGCATACGTCATGCCTCGACCATTGGAATACTCATGTTGAAAAGTGGGAACACTGGGCTTCTGAAAAAGGCATGACCGTCGCCTTCGATTTCTGGGGTACCCATGAGATTGCTGTACGACTTTCCAGGAAAGAACATCGAGGGCGCCATTTTTTCTGGTTTCAAGAAGAGGTGCTTTCACCAGCATGGTTTAATGATCGTTTGGAGGAGTCTATTTCTGCAGTAGGACCTCGTTATACTCCTCAACTGAATATTCATCTTTCTATTTCAAAAGTTTTTGATGCCCTTTCCCGTGGGCCTGCATTTTTACAGAAGTTTGAACAAGTTTATGGTGATGTAGGAAAGTCATGGCATAAAGCTTCGCTTCGTAATCTTGAGATTGAGCTGCCTCAACAAATTGAAGAGCTTTCTCGACACATCTCTGAAATTATCGAACTGTCGAAGAGGTCTTGTATTTCTGGTGTCGAACCGATTGACTGGGCAACAATCCAGTTGAAATCAAAGGAGGCTCTTTCACGCCTTTCTGATATTCAATTACACGTCTATGATTTGTCAAAGAAAAAGAGTGAAGATGGTTCTTCTTTAGCCAGAGAGGGTGCAAGTTACCAAGGGCAAGAGCCTTTTAGTTATGCTCGATACAGTATACAACGTATCGAAGAACAGCTCTACGGACTGCTTTATTTTGCCGAATCACGTGTTGCTAAACTTGCTAATATGCAATCGCTTTTGCTGGTTGGCGATGCAGGTACAGGAAAAACGCATTTGTTTAGTGATGCGGCAAGTAAAAGTGTAAATGCCGGAGCACCGGCTATTTTGCTTATTGGTGGCCAATTTCGTGACGAAGAGCCATGGACTCAGATTTTACACATGCTTGGTCTGTCTTGTACCCGCGACGAGTTTCTGGGTGCTCTTGAAGCAGCTGCGCAGCTTGCTGGCCAGCGTACAGTTATCTATGTTGATGCCCTTAACGAAGGCGTAGGCCGCTCATTGTGGAGAAAGTATCTTTCATCCATGCTGACAGTTATTCGGCGTTATTCTTGGGTGGCTCTGGCAGTTAGTGTGCGTAGTTCATATGAGAAACTCATTGTGCCTGACGATCTCTTACCTGACCAGACGACTCGTGTCGTTCACGATGGTTTTGCTGATCAGGAATACGAGGCGGCAAAAGCATTTTTCGATTACTACGGAATTGAACTCCCTGCCGTACCAATTCTGACTCCTGAGTTCCAGAATCCGTTATTTCTCAAACTCTTTTGTACAGTACTAAAGAATCGACGCTTTACAAAGATTCCAACAGGTATTCGTGGAATAACATCTGTGTTTGACTTTTTCCTTGATTCCGTTAACGAAAAGCTTGCATTGCCTGATGCTCTGGATTTTGATCCAAAATCTAACCTGGTATCGAAAGCTACTCATGAAATTGCTTTATCGGCTTCGAAGATAAGTTCCTTATTGATTCCTCGTGATGAAGCCAGAGATATTTGTAGTCGACTTCTTCCCGGACGCTCTTATCAAGAGTCTCTTTTTCGCCACTTATTATCAGAAGGTGTTCTTGCTGAGAGTATTCAATATGATGAGAGCGGCCAATACAATGAAGTGATTATGTTTTCCTACGAGCGTCTTGCTGACCACCTGATTATGCAAGAGCTTATTGTACGGCAAGTTGATGCTGAGAATCCAGCAGATGCTTTTCTCGCTGAAAAGCCTTTAAACAAATTATTTGCTGATGCTTCTGCTTGTTGGCAAAATCGTGGCCTTGTAGAAGCACTGGCCATTCAGGGGCCTGAGACATGGGGTGTGGAAATATTTGAACTGCTCCCAGACGTCAAAGGGACTACCCCAATTCTTGAAGCGTTTATCAAAAGTCTGCTTTGGCGTAACCCTGATTCTATATCTGATCAATGCTTATCGTATGTAAACCAATACATTATTGTTGATAAGCATCTTGAACGCCAACTACTGGATGTGCTTCTGACGATAGCTCCTTATCCGGAACATCCTTTCAATGCGGATTTTTTGCATCGTAATTTGATGCGGCGCGAGTTGGCGGAGAGAGATGCGTGGTGGTCTGTCTATCTGTCCCATGAATATGGACAGAAAAGTTCTGTTGATCGCCTGGTTGACTGGGCATGGTCTGAAAGCGAAAAAGGTCACATATCTGAAGAATCAATACGTCTCACAGGGAAGGTTCTTGTATGGTTTTTAACAACTTCGCATCGTTTTTTACGGGACCGAGCGACCAAGGCGTTAGTGGCGCTTTTCACCAATCGCATTGGCGTTCTATGCCAGTTATTGCCAGAATTTACCGAGATCAATGATCCTTACGTCTCCGAGCGTTTATATGCAGTTGCTTATGGGTGTGCTCTTCGAAGTAATGATAATACGTCGAAGCGTCAGCTTGCCGAGACAGTTTATAAGTTGGTGTTTGAAAGCGGAACGCCGCCTTGTCACATTTTGCTGCGTGACTATGCTCGAGGTGTAATTGAAGTTGCTTTTCATGATGGCCTTGCTGTAAAAGGTCTTGAACTGGATAAAATCAGACCTCCGTATCGGAGTGACTGGCCACTGGATATACCTTCGGAAGCAGATATAGAGAAATACGGTGAATGGTCTAAAGATATGCCGGATGAACAATGGGCGCTTCATTCAATTTATAATTCTGTAATGAGCGATGGTGAATTTGCTCGATACATTCTTGGATCAGATCATGTAGATCTTAACTGGTCAAATCGTCGTATAAATGAGCCTCACATTTTATCAAAAAAGGAAAAGTACGATGCGTTTAGAGAGTCATTAAATCATTCCCAGAGAACAGCTTGGGAGAAGTATTTAAGTACCAGAGACAGTTTTGATTTTTTGGTTTTATTAAACGAAAAGTCCAGTCAGAAAACTTCTGATATTGATCTAACAGATGAGGAGCAGCAAGTAGCCGTTGATCAGTCTGTGCAAGATTTTTTGCAGAGCTTGGATGACAACAAGAAGTCTCTGTTTCATGAAATCATTCTGCCATATCTGGATGCTTCGCTGTCCGAGAAGGATGAATTTACACTTCCCGTTAGCACTGCCCAGCGCTGGATTCTCAAGCGAGTAATGGATCTCGGATGGACAGTTGATCGATTTGGAGAATTCGACAGGGAAACTGATGTTTTTTCAAATAGTGGGCGTGATGCTGACAAGGTTGAGCGAATAGGGAAGAAATATCAGTGGTTGGCGTACTATGAATTTCTCGCGCATTTAGCAGATAATCTGGAATTCAGGGAAGATACTTGGTCTCAGCAGCCGGGTGAGTATGTAGGGCCTTGGCAATTATGGCTACGAAATATTGACCCTTCTTGCCTTTTAAGATCGACACAACGTATAAAATGGGAGCCGAATAATACAGCGTGGTGGGCGCCTGTGTCGTTTGAAGACTGGTCTGTTGCCGCGGATGATACTCAATGGCTCAAACGTCGTGATCTGTTACCCGAAATATCACCATTACCAATAGTGACTTGTCCGAAAACGGGCAAAGAGTGGTTCGTGCTTGAGTGTTCTTACAATTGGGAAGAGCCTACGCCTGCGGATCAAGACAGATTCGATACCCGTCGTCGCAGTATCTGGTACATGCTCAAGAGTTATTTCGTGAAATCTGATGATGAATCGCGTTTCTTCGATTGGGCATCGGAACAGCACTTCATGGGTCGATGGATGCCAGAATCTCGTGAACAGACTCGTGTTTTTCTTGGTGAGTTTTTCTGGGCACCAGCTTTTGAGTATTTCAATAATCCATATTACAGTAGGAACGGATGGACACAAGGTGATCGGGGTTCACTACCTTGCGAAGTGCTGGTACCTACAGATATCTACATGCAGGAGCAAGGAGTTTACGACTGTTCGATTGAGGGTACAATTATAATGTATCTTCCTGCAAAGTGGATAGCTGATCAAATGAACCTGTCTTGGCAAGGGATAGATGGCTGTTTCTTCAACTCCAAGGGTGAACTCGTAGCGCAAGACCCTTCCGTAAGAAGTTCTGGCCCATCGGCACTCTTGGTTGATAGAGAAATCATGACAGCTTTTCTGAAGCAAAACAACTATCGCTTGGTCTGGACACTGCTTGGAGAAAAAGACATTCGGGACAGTCGGTCAACCCATGATGATTGGTTGGGTCGTATGGATCTGAGTGCTTGTATGAAAATGAATAATGACCATCTTGAGGGGACTGCTAAAGCTTATTGGGTGACACGAGGTCCCCAAAAAACAGAACTTGAGAAGTGGAGAATCAACAAAAAGGGGGAGTCGGGGGCATCCTGTAAGCGCCAATAAAAACTGGTAGAAAGTAGAGCATGCAAGAGTCTCACCTGAAAGGCATAACCTCCGGCTACTATTTTAACTTGCGTTCGTGGTTAACTTGGCCGTGTTGTACTGAGCCTCTTAAAAGGAATAGAATTCAAAAATCTGCGGTTTAGGCGGATCAATCTAATTATTGTTGGGCCTCACTCAACCGCGCCATCATGACCTCACAGAGCCGAAGAGCCATCCCATGAAACCACGCATCACAGTTATTACCCTCTGCGTTGACGACCTAGATCGTGCGGTATGTTTCTACCGTGACGGTCTCGGACTTCCAACGCAAGGCATCATTGGCAAAGAATTTGAGTACGGGGCTGTCGCCTTCTTCGATTTACAGCCGGGCTTGAAACTCGCAATTTGGCCGCGCAAGAGTCTCGCGCACGATGCAGGAGTATCGATAGGTATTCCAAGCCCCACCGAACTCTCTATCGGTCACAACGTGTCGTCCATAGCCGAAGTCGATGCCGTTATGGAGCAGGCGAAGAGTGCAGGTGCCGTTATCGTTAAGCCAGCGCAGAATACTTTTTGGGGTGGTTACGCTGGCTACTTTCAAGACCCCGATCATCATCTCTGGGAGGTCGTGTGGAACCCACAGTTGCTGCCCGAAGAGTGATGCCCAACCCGGCGGTGCAGGGGACCTGGCGCATAAAGCCGCACCCAAACACTAGGGAAATAGGGGACGTTGTTTAATAGCGATAATAACTCCTCGACCCTCTTCCCCTCATCATCCAGTTAACTTCATTCTATTCAATCCGATACCCGATTTTCAGCGATGAGGGGGAGTTGACGACAAACTCTACATCCTCCCGCCGATCAGCATTCCGTCGCTATCCGTTTACCCAAGAAACCACCCGGCAAAGCGGGATTGAAATATTGGTAGAACAAGTAGCCTGTCGCCTGAACTTTTTGTTTCTGCTGGAAATATCAATATTTTTATAGTAATTCAGGAAAAGAGTTACACAGAAAGAAGGAACTTATTTTTTTTCTGAATCATGCAGATCAATCAAAAGAGTCGGGAAATAATAAAGGGTGTAATTGATTATCTCAACGCATTAATTGATGTTGAGGTTGATAATAATTATTCAATATCGAAAAGTAAACAAACTCAATAACCCGGAAGAGGAGGAGTGTTCATTATGCCGATATCAGCAAATACAAAAAAAGATATAAATAGATTATACAAACTCATATTAGATGACGCGAAAGAGTTAGATAAAGTATTTTCGAAAATACTTAATACGTCAAAATATGAAAGACTTTCGCCAAATGTTAAACAATGGATTGAATGGGTGGGTATTGCACGAAAAATGGCAAAATCTGCATGCACCACAGGTGTCGGCATCCCTGACGAAAATACAGCTATAAAATATTATGCAATACAGAATAATATAAATAATATCACTGGCCTCCATCCGGCAACACACGAAAAGATATGTGGTCTCGTTTCTCAGATTTCAAGTTTGATCAACGAAATTATATTTCTTTATAAGCAAAATGGGAGGCAGGAATCAGACGATGAGGTGCAACCTCAATACTGTCCCGTAACAAATGATTCTGTGAAAAAATAGTGGAATCGGGGAAGGTATTTATTTCATCCAGTTCATGCTTTGAACGAAAAGCAGGAGATTCTGTAACCCCCTATGAAAACCGGCAAAGAGCAGAGCATGCAAGAGTCTCAACTGAAAGTTATAGCCCCCTGTCACGACCCCGATTACAGCATTTTGACAATGAGGAGAGAGAAGATGACAAACAAGCTTATAAAAATCGCGGTATGTATCATCATTCTCATTGCTCCGAGCCTGGCCTTCTCAGCTCCTGCATCGGAGGCGCGGATTGCCGAGCTTGAGCGCACCATTCTAAACTTGCAGCAACGGATTGCTGCGTTGGAGGCCCAGCCAGTTCAAGACGATGAAGGGGCCCGGACGACCTCAGTCAAGCCCGGAAACTCGGGAGATATAAAGAATTGGCGGCAACTGCGACTGGGGATGAAGGAGCAAGATGTGGAGCGCTTGCTGGGCAGCCCGAGAAAGGTCATAGCCACCGAGGTCTTCTTCGTCTGGTATTACAGTGGAGGAAACGTCAATTTCAACGCAGAATCCGGAAAGGTTGATGGATGGAGCGAGCCATAATACCCGGCGAAGAATGGATGGGGACTTGCGCAACTTCCGGGACGTCGTTGAATAACGATAGTAAATCCTCGACCCTCTTCCCCTCATCATCCAGTTAACTTCATTCTATTCAATCCGATACCCGATTTTCAGCGACGAGGGGACGTTGACGACAAACTCTACTTGTTTCCCACAGTTCAGTCTCAGAATTTGCTGTGAAGGTGTTGTGGAAGGGTGTTTGAGTGTGAGGCTCTGCCAGCTTATCACTATTCTCTCGAAATAATGCGATATCCTGTTTTGCGGACTATTGTTTGTTTTTTGGATTAATCAACAACGAGGGGTAAGTAGGCCGAAGAAGTTTCACCTCCAGCCTCTTGCAGAACCGGACATGAACCTCTCAACTCATCCGGCTCCCATTATGGGGGCAAGTCGAAGCTGTCAACAATTTCAACTTCCGCAATACGCTTTTTGCCTGAGCTCGAAAATGTGGTCTCGGCGTTCTGCCCGAGCTGTATCTGGATCTGGCACTCATGCGTACCATCGAACCTGCCTCTTCGTAAGAGATTGTGCTTGAAAATGGCTCCTGCTCTGTAGATAATTACGCTTTTAATGTGTATTATGAAAATTAACCTTACAAATCACGGAATGACTATCCTAAATTACGCAGATGATTGCCAGAGATCTACATGACAAGCTTGTCGACACCCTTCAGCATTTTCCGGCAGTAGCGCTGCTCGGCCCTCGCCAGGTGGGAAAAACCACTCTTGCACTTGAAATCGGCCATTCGCGAAATTCACTTTATCTTGATCTGGAATCAGAACAGGACAGAGCAAAAATGGCGCAGCCCGAGTTTTATCTCTCTGACCATCAGGATAAGCTTGTCATCATTGACGAGGTTCATCGTGCTCCAGGTCTTTTTCCTGTTCTTCGGGGTCTTATTGACCGTAGTCGCCGTGCAGGAAGGAAAAACGGGCAATATCTCCTTCTCGGATCGGCCTCCCTTGATCTGCTCAAACAGTCCGGTGAGACTCTGGCCGGTCGTATTGCTTATCTGGAACTTACCCCGTTTACCGTGTTGGAAACGCCTGAATTTCCTTCCGATGAGTTGTGGGTTCGCGGTGGATTTCCGGATAGTCTGCTTGCCGATAGCAGCGCAGAAAGCCTACGTTGGCGGCAGAACTTTATTCGTACCTACCTTGAACGGGATATTCCCCAGTTTGGGCCGCGCATAGCTGCGGAAACCTTGCGAAGATTCTGGATTATGCTTGCCCATAACCAGAGTGGATTATTGAATTCATCGCAGTTTGCCAGGAATCTTGGTATTGATGTCAAAACAGTTAACAGTTACATCGACCTGCTGGTTGATCTGCTGCTTGTTCGTCGTCTTACTCCATGGCACAGCAACATTGGCAAGCGCCTGGTCAAGGCTCCGAAAGTTTATGTGAGAGACAGTGGACTACTTCACGCACTTCTCACCATACCAGACAAGGAAGCGCTTCTGTCTCATCCTGTTGTCGGACAAAGCTGGGAGGGATTTGTAATTGAAAATATCCTTGGATCTGTTTCAGACGATGTTCAGGCATATTTTTATCGCACAGCCGGAGGTGGAGAGGTTGACCTGTTGCTCTCCTGGCCGAACGGCAACTTGTGGGCCGTTGAAATAAAACGCAGTGTGACGCCAAAGCTGGAGCGAGGGATTCACTCGGCCTGTACAGATCTCAATCCTTCTCGCAAGTATGTTGTCTATCCTGGAAGCGAACGATATAGAATGGCATTGGATGTAGAGGCAATTTCATTGATTGATATGGTGCGGGAGCTGAATGATATCGGTGAATAACTGAAAGGGAGAGGGGATACAATAGCCCCGCCAGTGCATTGTAAAGCACGAAAAAAAGATGCGGGGTGCTCACTTTCAAGGAATCTCGCCCAACTTCCGGGACGTTGTTTAATAACGATAATAACTCCTCGCCCCTCTTCCCCTGTTATACCGATAACTCTATTTTATAAAATAAGATACCAGCTTTTTCTCGGTTCGGAGATGTTGCTGACAAACTCTACTTGCCTCAGCCAATCAGCATTTAACTGCCTAATTCAGTGTCGATCGCTCCATCACGATCCCGACTTCAGGAACTACTCTCCCGGTTTTCGAGTTGTTCAACTCAGTGATCTTCCTGAAAATCTGAACATCTTATATCCGGAACTCCGGACTTGATGGACTGAGTGGATAAATGTTGAGACCATCCATATAGATCCGGATCCCAGTCAGGAACTCTTCAATGCATTGGTGAACGTTACCTGGAAACCAGATGGATAAGTCCTTGGCCGCTCTTCCGGAAAACATTGTTATTTTTGACGGTGTGTGCAATCTGTGCGAATTTTCGGTGAATTTTATTTTTGAGCACGATACCGCCGGGCATTTCTCTTTCACTCCGGCCCAGTCTCCTCTTGGAGCGTCGTTACTCAAGCATTTTGGCATCAATTCTTCGCGTCTTGACACCGTCGTTCTTGTCAGGGGTGAACGCGCCTTTACCCGAAGTGCCGCTGCCATTGAAATCGCCTCCAGACTCGACATGCCATGGAATCTGCTCACCGTATTCCAGGCGGTTCCCGAACCCCTGCGGGATGTGATGTACGATCTGATAGCGCAGAACCGATATCAGCTGTTCGGGAAAAAAGATGAATGCATGTTGCCGTCCGATGAGTTGCGCAGGCGTTTTATCGAACAACTGCCGGGATAGCCAACCATCGCAAGCGACATCAACCTCTTCATCGGAAAAGAATAAAAACCATGTCAGACAACACAGCGGGTCGTTTTTTTGCATATCTGAACTGGCTTCTCAATCCGTTCCATGGATTGGAGACGACGGAAGTCTATGATCTGATTGGTACCACTTCTCTTACCGAGCACAGGCTGTATCTGAATCTTGGTTACTGGCGGGATGTGGATACCATCGATGAGGCCAGTGAAGCGCTTGCTCTTCTGGTGGCGAAACGGGGCGGCATGGCTGCAGGTGATATAGTGCTGGATTGCGGGTATGGCTTTGGCGACCAGGATATCCTCTGGGCAAGGACCATGAAACCTGAAAAAATCATCGGGCTGAATATCACAAGGTCTCAGGTGGAACGGGCGCGGATGAATGTTGCCGATGCAGGGCTCGGGAGGTTGATAGATTTAAGGGAAGGTTCTGCAACAGAGATGCCGATTGCAAATGAATCCATCGATCTGGTCGTTTCCCTGGAAAGTGCTTTTCACTACAGGAGCCGTGAGGATTTTTTCAAGGAGGCGTATCGGGTGTTGCGACCAGGAGGAAGGTTGGTGACAGCGGACATTGTGCCGACAAAAAACTCCGATAATCTTTTCAGGCGGATGGAGCAATGGATTTCATGGAGTCTTGTAGCCGGCAAATTCAATATTCCACAGGAAAACTACTATCTGATTCCGTCCTACACCAGTAAGCTCTTGAGCGCCGGCTTCGTCTCTATCGACATCAAATCAATACGCGACGATGTCTATCAGCCTCTTCATGAGTATCTGTCAAGAGATCAAACGTTTGTCAAAAAGCTGCCTCCGGTTGCCATGATTCTCGCAAAATCAGCATTTCATCGCTCTGCAGAAAGTGTCTACGCCGGCCTGGACTATATTCTCTCTTATGCTGAAAAGCCGGAGAAATCCGGGTGACATCCCAAATCGATGAAAACAGTGTCGAAAGGGAATAGGAACATCCTATAGTTCGGGGATGTTGACGACAAACTCTACTTGTTTCCTGCAGTTCAGTCGCCGAATTTGCATCCGGCGGTTATTGATCTCTCCCTCAAGTTTCATTCTTGGCGATATCCTTACCGTTTCCGTAATTAATTTCTGGCCATATGTGGGAATGTTCACAACTACGTAAACTTACTCATGCAGTTCAGCATCATAATCCACCAACCAATGAGTGAATTCAGTGGATGCAAGAGGCTGCGGTGTGGAGTAATGTAGATTCGGTAAAATAATCTTATGTCATAAGGGTATATGGAGAATACAGAGATATGAATAATCACCCAAATAATCCATTGCATGGAGTAACTCTTGAAAACATACTATGTGATCTTGTAAATCACTACGGCTGGGATGAGCTCTATAAAATGATAGAAATTCGTTGTTTTTATAATGATCCAAGTATCAAGTCAAGCTTGAAATTCTTGCGAAAAACAAATTGGGCCAGGGTAAAAATTGAAGAACTCTACATAGACTTAATTGATCAGGAAAAGAAAGAAATGTAAAGGTACGCGTTGCGAATTATGAATGGGAACTCGCGGAAACCGATGCTCTCAGGATGAATGACAACAAGTCGCTGATAGCGATGAAATACTCAACACCTCGATAAAGTTTCGGGAAGTAGTATCCTTTCCAGCTTTTTGCAGGATCGTTCTCAATGTTGCTCGCAAAATTGCCACTCATCACAATGGAGATGTGACATGGATAAACAATCAAAAAATACGATTTGCCTTTGGTATGAAGGTGACGCCGAGGGGGCGGCGGAATTTTATGCAAAGACCTTTCCGGATTCATCGGTTGGTGCGGTGCACCTCGCGCCGGGAGACTTTCCGTCCGGAAAAAAAGGAGATGTCTTGACGGTCGAGTTTACGGTGATGGGAATTCCCTGCCTCGGGCTTAATGGTGGACCCGAATTCACGCACAATGAATCATTCTCGTTTCAGGTTGCAACCGTTGACCAGGCTGAAACTGATCGTTACTGGGACGCAATTGTCGGCAATGGCGGCGAAGAGAGTGTGTGCGGGTGGTGCAAGGATAAATGGGGCTTGTCCTGGCAGATTACGCCGATCGCACTGACTAAAGCGGTAACCGATTCCGACCCCGCCGCCGCCAAGCGCGCGTTTGATGCGATGTTGGAGATGAAAAAGATCGACATCGCAGTAATCGAGGCGGCGCGGCGCGGTTGAAGTTGCAATCTTCGATGCGTGCATCTTGTGTGAGAGGCTTGGGGTTAAACTCACTCTACAGGGTATAGGGGAGAAGCACTATATAACGTTCATGACAAACTATACTTCCGCCCGTATGTCAGTCTCTGAATTTGCTGTCATGAGAAGGGGTCGTTCACTTGTATAGTGCGATCCGGTTCCCCTGCACGTTGAGGTTAAGAAGATGTTTTACTGTGAATGAACAATCGACCCGTTCATTCTGCTTGTTTATTTATGCTGGAAATATCTGTAGCTTTACAGTGATTCATCGCGGGGCAGACTCCCCGTTAAAGGATGAAACCAGCCATGAACTCAATGAACAACGAACAGAGCTCATTGAAACGCAAGCCCTCCGTATGGTTGGGGATGTTGCTGTATTTTGGTTATCTCGCCATTTTCTTCTCCACATGGGCAATCAATGGAGTCGATTACAACCGTATCGGTGAGAATGCAGAAACGACGAAGCTGTGGTATGCTTTTCCTACCTTGTTTGGATGCTCTTTTCTGGTGGTTGCCATCAGCATACTGGGTTGGTGGCGCATTGTTCTGTTCGACAAATCGAAGTCAGGCCCACAATGGATCTGGATTCTGCCCGTTGCGATGACCCTCATCATTCTGAACAACTTCCTGGGGATGCCGTCTGGCAAGCTTTCGCCTGAGCTGCTTTTGTGGTCGACGTTGGGAGCCGTGGGAGTCGGGTTCGGCGAAGAGATGATCACACGGGGAAGCATGATTGTGGGATTGAGAAGCCGTTTCAGCGAAGGCAGGGTTTGGCTCATCAGCACCTTGCTGTTCTCTGCGCTTCATGTTCCCAACGTGATCTTCGGATTGCCGATGTCGTCAATGCCCATTCAGGTGCTACTGACTTTCATCATGGGAAGTGGCTTTTATGTCATGCGCCGCATGTCCGGAACTTTGATTTTGCCGATGGTTCTTCATGGGCTTTGGGACAGTTCGTTGTTTTTGAATGTCGCTACGGGAGGAGAGGCTTCCGCTGTTCAATTCGCAGTCTATCCGCTGGCGATTGCCTGTTTGATCGGGGTGTTGCTGAAAAACCGGAATACGGAGTTGGAGTCGTAGGGTCACGGCAATGCGTTCGACAGGAAAGGCTTATTATTTCTCCTGAAGTATAGTTTGGTGCGGATCGTAATCCCATCATGCAGTGAGGAGGGGGAATACGGTACTCATTTCATTTGGTTTATGCTTTGAACGGGATGCGGGGTGATCCAGTCGGAAGCAGAGTGTGTATCAGGCTTTCTTGGTAGCAAATTATTTTAAAATGAGGTAATTTAAACCCGCAGCATGGGTGATTATAACTTTCCGGAATTGGTGGATTTTTAATACAACAAATGGGAGTAGAAGTATGTCAGTCAATCACGTGAAGAACCGTGGTCTCCAGCGTCTGGGCATGATGTTGTTTTTGTTCATTACTTTGTTTGCCTTTGGACGTTCAACTACGGCGTTTTCCGCTCCGGCCATTCTCGATTCCGGAGTGAGTACAAGCCAGACTAATTGGGTGTTTAACCCGCCGCAGCAGAACCCGGAGGTGAAATTCTGGATGCGGGTTCAGAGACAGGGCAATCTTAGCCGATTTGGCACGTTCGATTACTATTTCAAAGTTCAGGTGCTCCGGCCAGATGGATCGGAGGTGTGGAATACCAAGTATGGCTTCAATGAAGAGGGCTATTCGGATCAGGTGTTCAGCCTGCCGATTCTTTTTTACGAACGGAGTGCTGACCGCGCGCATCCTTCGTTTGGTACGTGGCGGATTCGCGTTGCTATGACAGAGAAAGATTCTGGTAACGAGGTGTCGTCAAAAGAGTATGTATTCAACTTTAGTGACGGTAGAAACAGATGACCCCATAAATAACGGTTCGGGGGCGATGAGAAAGCGCCGATTGAAATCGGCAAATCCCAGCCCCCCGAACACCCCTGATCCGCCGACCGACTTCACCCCCGACCCACCTTCTTTCCATCCTTTTGTTTTTGCCTGAAATATCGATAATTTTACAGTGATTTATTTCAGCTAAGCGGTTGAAAGCGAATTATAGTTGATCCTTACCGTTGATTGAATTGACGTTTCATTAAGAAAGGAGGCAGTTATGGGCACGCGCAACACACAGAATCCTTGCGCCACAGAAGAGCGCACAACTACAGACAGTTTGGAGCGGGAACGTAGAGCGGATGAGGCTCTTGTTGCTGCATGGCAACAGCTGAATAGCGAGCCAGTGCGACAGATGGTTTCTGCGAGGGATTTCTCCGCGATCAGGAACAGGCTTACCATAGGCCAATGGCCCGAGGACATACTCGGCAATCTTTCCAGTCCGGAAAAGACGACCTTCGAACGATATGCGAAGGCAGTCTACAACGCTCGTAAAGCTTTGGATGAAGCCAGAGAGGCAGCCTCTCAGGACAAAGCTGCGTTTATCGAGTGCAAACGTACCCCCGAGTATCGCGCATGGGTGAACTCCCAGGCCCAGGGCAACGGCGGTTCAGGCAGTGGTAAACGTTGTGGGGCACCCCGTGTCGGGCATGGAAATGAGGGTAGCCCATGCATGGTCTTGCTCGGAAAGGACGGGACCTGCCAATACCATGGATAAACACCGGTCGGAGACGTGATTGTGCGATCTTGGCCAACGAACCACAGGGCATGCCGCCGACGGTTTACGCCCGCAGTTGAAAATGTTCGTTTCGCGCCCATAAAAGCCACAGAGGAACATGATGCATGCAAATAACAGTTTGAATGTGGTCAAGCGAATCGGGACCGGCCTCTCCTTTATCATTTTTCCGATCGTGTTCGTCTTTGCCTTTTCAGTTCATCCGGGTTTGCTGCACCCTCACCTGCTTGGTCCATCGGAACTTATCCTGAGAGCGCGCGGGGATGGCTTGCTTCAGTTTGCTCATGCCCTGGTAACAATCAATACATCTCTTCTCATAGTTGCCGCGCTGCACTTTATAAAGCTTCTCGATCACAGCTCCGTAGCGTGGGCGGGGTTTATTGGGGGCGTACTGGCGGTATTGGGCTCAGTGGCGCTGGCCGCCGACAAAGGGGCTCTATGTCTCACCATGAGCGCTCTTGACAAGCTCCCAGATGCCGAGTTCGCCAGCATGATGCCGGGTCTGCTGCTCATGTTTTCCAAAAGTGGTTGGCTCGTCCTGCTCTGGGGAATAATGCTGCTGCCCATCGGGTTTGGTATTCAGGCCATAGCCCTGCTCCGAAGCAGATCCCTTTCGCGCTGGCAGAGCCTTCTCTTTCTGGTCGGAGTTCTCCTGATCGGAACTCCTGACGGCGTTGAAGTCGTCAACCTCGCAGCTGCACTCCTGCTGACAATCGCATTTGCTCCCTATGGCATCCAGATCATCCGGAGAGCTTTAAACCCGGCACCTGCCGACGAGAATTGAGAACTATTTAAACTTGCGACAGCAGTTTAGTATTCCATCGTTATCCGGTACCCAAGTAAGCCGGTGAAGAAAAAATAATAACACACCGACTGAGCCAGAAAAACAGATAAAGCCTTATCATATTGAAATTTAAGCAAGCTTTTTTACTTGATATTTTAACGCTTCTCACTCATGAAGTAAACAAATAAATCAGGAAAGAGGATTGGAAAATGTCAGCCATATTTTTTGATTGAAAATTATATGGATAATTGCTATACTTAATTATTACATCAAATTATTCTGTGTTTGATTGAATGTAACCTTTCAACTTAAAGCACATGATGCCATCATCCCTCCCTCCATCAATACCTTGAATTCTGATTTGTATCGATCCTGTCGCAGGCTTTGTTGATCAGCAGTATCAGCTGTACTTTATCCAGCTATGCAAGTTCCTGATCATTCCGGATATCAGTGTTTTCTGGTAGTTCAAAGCATAAGTTCTGGTGATATAATTTAGAATGAATTCAGCTCAATAAGTAAAAAGGAGAATCAGGAATGACCGATATACATGAGATTATGCACAATGATAATAAAAGTGATTTAGGAAATTATAGAGGTAGTATCTTGATGAGATTTCCGAAAATATTTGTGTTGTTAGCTATCGGTTTATTCGTGTTTTCACTCACACAAGATTGTTATTACACTAATAAGTACTTTCAGTCAGGTCTTGATGGTTGGGAATTATTATTGATTGGCTGGCTTGGTATTTTTTATGGCTATTTCACATGGCTTGCAAATCCGGTTATATTGATAAGTTGGATTTTTGCGGTAACGAGACAATTTCGCATTGGCTTAATCGTTGCAACAGGATCTATGTTGATTATGTTAAGTTTTCTTTTCCATAAATCAATTGTGATAAATGAGGCACCAACGTATTCAAAGATATTTGGATATGGACTTGGGTACTGGTTATGGATTGTTAGCGCTGGTTTTTCAATTATAGCCAATTTATGTAGAGTGATGCGAGGCTTGAATTAAGATTTGAACGTTACTTGAATGAGTTTTTGCGTTGAATTCTTTTATATATTTATGAAAATCGTCAAAATAATTGATTTAATAACCAATCTTAATTAAGGTTGTTTTGTGTGATGGTACTACTGATAAACTTGATGGTAAAAATAGTCAGTTGATTATCATAAATGTTAGTATTTATGTTCATGAATATGACAGGTTAGGAATTAATAATGGTGTTTCAACTTCATTATGAGAAAATATTATTCACAAAAATATATTTACTCTTCAATTCCATTTATTTGTTTTGTATGTAGTATTTTTCTGTATTCGGTTTCATTGTCACAAGATTCCATTTATTTGGAGGGTGGTCAGCAAAATACATCAGGACTTTTCTTGTTATTATTTGGTTGGATTGGATTATTGATTGGGTATTATGCTTGGATTGCCAATCCATTGTTGCTGGTTAGCTGGCTTTCGTTTTTGTTTAATAATTTCCCAATAGGCTCCATGGCGTCTATAGGATCTGTTGTGTTTGTGTTCAGTGTTCTAATGATTAATACAATGCCATCAATTGAAACTTCGATAAAATATCAAATTACTGGTTATGGTCCCGGCTACTGGTTGTGGGTTGCCAGTGCTGTTTGTTCTGTTGCAGCTAATTTGATTGCTTTAGGGAGTTGGTGGCGATGTATAGGGCTAATGAAAAGGGATATAAAGTGATGCTGCTGAGTTTTATAGATATAGGGAAAGATAAAACCCATATTTCTTTTTTTAAGATGATATTGTGCGTTGTGATGGCATTCGTTAGTGTTTCTTTATTATCCTCTTGTAAATTGAAGTTGTTGCCAGTTGAGCGGGACGACTTTTCTGTATTAGGCAAAGATATATTTTCTGACTTTATACGGTATGGTCGGTATGAACGGGGAGATGCAACTCTTGGGAGATCAGTCGGCGTATCCATGATTGATA
Source organism: Candidatus Chlorobium masyuteum (assembly GCF_011601315.1). Lineage (NCBI taxonomy): Bacteria > Pseudomonadati > Chlorobiota > Chlorobiia > Chlorobiales > Chlorobiaceae > Chlorobium > Candidatus Chlorobium masyuteum. The sequence goes on from NZ_JAAORA010000002.1 coordinate 196,817, forward strand.
CGGATAAGATAGCTGGTTTATCGCGTGTTTATTTTTTAGGAAAAACAAAAAATGAAATAATTGAAATATTTCAGCTAAATGGAGGTGAGTGTTCCGATGTTAGAAGACAAGTTAATAAGTTGCGATGTAAAGTCAGGCGTAAATGGAAACTAAAAAATGTTGGCGCAACATTTGATACTAAGTACTGGCCTGAACCTGCTGTTGTTTTGCTGTATACATTTACATTATCACCGGATTTAAATGTAACTGATTTAAATGTTTTGGTTGTTGATGTTACCAAACCGAAAGTGATTATTGAAAGGCCTTCCAATAAATAAGTTATAAATGGAGTTGTGAGTGAATGATTTAAATTCAAATGTTTGTGGCGGGGAGGATGTGGGCGGTTGACAACTATCTCAAGATGCACCAGCAGGTCCAGCGCTATCTGGTTTCCGTGCAAGTTTGGGTGAAGAAGGGGGAATGGTTAAACGCTTTTCATCCCTGCTGTATTTTCCATGGAATCCTGTTGCTTCCACGCAGCGCGATTGGCAGTAAGAGGATGAAAAAGAAGATGTCGCGTACAATCGGACCAATACCGATCTCCTCTTTCAGTCCGTACCATTGCGAAAGAAACTCGAAGCAGCCGCAATCATGATCGAGTCCCCTCATTACATTGTAAGTCATGGCAGCGATGAAGATCGCCATCATGCAGAGCATGACCGAGGAGCTGAACCGCGAAAAGAGGTCGAGGAGAAGCATGGTGCCGCAGAGCAGTTCACAAAGTGAGAGGAGGAGTGCCGCGGCGGGGATGAGGAGTGAAGGGAGAATCTGGTATTCCGCTATGACAAGCGCGAAATAGTTCAGGTCCAGGAGTTTTTCTCCACCCGAAAGGATGAATAACGCACCGAGTATCAACCTCAGGGCTGTAATCAATACGGATGGAAAGCCAATACTGGCCATAGGTGTTTTTGTGTTTCCTTGTTTACCCTCAGTAAGGTTCTGCTTCAAAGAAGCTTATCCTTCAACGGGGAAGCGGGCTTGAGACCATTCGATGAGACCGCCTGAAAAAACCCTGACATTCCTGTAACCGTTTTTCCTGAGCTTTTTGGCAACATGCCGGGCTTTGCCGCAATTGACCTCAGCGCAATAGACCACAATAGGGGTTTCAAGGGCCTGTTTTTTTCTGAAATCAGGGTACTGCTCGTCAAATCTGCTGGAAGAAAGAGAAGTGGCTCCTTTTATATGCAATTTGTAATATGCATACTCGGAACGAGCATCAACAAAGCATGCCGAATGCGTGTCAAAAATGGCTTTCGTGGCTGCGAGAGTGAGTTCGCCGCTCTCTTCTTTCGCAAGCGCTGACGGTGCTGCTGCATGAAGAGGCGACAGGGCAGGCGATACGATTGAAAGCAAAAGAATCGAAGCGACAAGCGTTCCCTGTAATAGTTTTCCAGGCATAGTGCTGAACGGCATGGTTATTTTTGTTTGACCGTCAGGGCGTCACCACGGTTACGATACCCCAACCCTCGCAGGGCCGGGGTAATTCCATTCATGCGTTTAGAACCCGTAGCGTACCCCGAGCAGGATATTACTTGTTGAAATATCGACTACCCGGTCAGCCGCAAATCCTTCTGCGTTTGACGCTGCAAAATAGCGGTACTCAAGGTCTATCGTGACGTTATCAGTTGCTTTAACGCCGACACCTGCGCCGACCTGCCATGCAAAAACGCCATTGGATGTGCCGGTTACCGTTACCCCGGTAGCATCAGCAGGATACTTCTCTTTATTCTGAATATTTGCCATGCCGATACCCGCCATCACGAAAGGAGAGATTTTGCTCTCAGCATTGAAATCCGCGAATCCATTAACCATATATGATTGAATGGAGTAGGTCCATTTTTCATCGCCGGATTCCGGTGTGCTGGTTAGGCCGTTATTTACGCCGTAACCCGTGCCCTTCAGGGTGAACTGGTCAACCTGGTTTGACTGATATCCAGCTGCGGCTTCAACACGGATTCTTCCTGTTTTGATGCCGAATGCCCCTTCAACTGCGGCACCGGTATGCATTTTATCGGTCTCAACCTTATCCTGCGCCGTAAATCTATACTCGACATTGTTCATCAGTCCAACGCCACCGGAAGCCCGGACGTAAGGAGTCACTGCTGATGCTGTAGGAGTAGCCGAAAGCATACCAGCACCCAAAAGTGATACAATGAGAACTCTCTTTTTCATGGTTTTTCTGTTTTCGTTGGGGAAAAAATACGTACTCCCGAGCCGAACACTTCTATAACCATCACTCCCACTCAATCGTTGCAGGGGGTTTAGAGGAGATGTCGTATGCCACCCGGTTGATACCGCGCACTTCATTGATGATTCGGTTGGAAACACGGGCAAGGAAATCATGCGGCAGTTGCGCCCAGTCGGCAGTCATGCCATCCGTTGATTCGACAGCCCGGAGTGCCAGAACATTTTCGTAGGTGCGCTTGTCGCCCATGACGCCGACCGACTGCACCGGAAGCAGCACGGAGAATGCCTGCCATACCTGCTGGTAGAGGCCGCTGGATTTCAGCTCCTCGATATATACCTCGTCAGCTTCACGGAGGATGTCGAGCCGCTCACGGGTGAGCGAGCCGAGCACCCTTACGGCAAGGCCGGGGCCGGGAAAGGGGTGGCGCATCAGGATATCCTCGGCGATGCCGAGTTCACGTCCAACGGCACGAACCTCATCCTTGAAGAGCTCGCGCAACGGTTCGATAAGCTTCAGTTTCATCCGTTTCGGCAGACCGCCGACATTGTGGTGCGACTTGATGGTTTCCGACGGACCTTTGACGCTTACACTCTCAATGACGTCAGGATAGAGGGTTCCCTGCACCAGGAACTTCTCCTGATTCATATGCTCTTCGAAGACCTGGATAAAGGTTCTTCCGATGATTTTGCGCTTCTTTTCCGGAGAGGCGACACTTTTCAGGCGATTGAGGAAGAGATCAGAAGCATCGGCCAGGGTGACCCTGAGCCCGAGCGGCTTGAGGAAGCTCATCACCTTTTCCGCTTCATTTTTTCTCAACAGGCCGTTATCGACAAAGACGCAGTGGAGCTGTTTGCCGATGGCCCGGCTTACAAGCACTGCTGCTACCGTTGAATCGACACCGCCGCTGATGCCGCAGATGACGGTCTCCTTGCCCGCTTTCTGGCGGATATCCTCAATCTGATGTTCGATAAAGCTTTTTGATGACCAGTCCGGCTTGATGCCGGCAATATCAATCAGGAAATTGGAGAGCAGCAGCTTGCCGTAGAGGCTGTGCTGCACCTCCGGATGAAACTGCAACGCATAGATTTTAAGCGCACCCTTGCTTCCGGAGCTTTCAAACGCGCACATCTCGGAGTTTTCGCTGCTTGCTGTTACCCTGAACCCTTCCGGCAGGTTGACAACCTTGTCGCCATGGCTCATCCAGACATCGGAATCGGGAATGTTGCGAAAGAGCATACTTTCGTGATTATCGTCGCGCCTGACCAGGATTTTGGCCCGTCCGAACTCCTGCTTCAGTGAGCTGGCAACCTTTCCGCCGAAATGTTTAGCAATGGCCTGCAAGCCGTAGCAGATGCCGAGTATGGGGATGCCGAGTGAAAAGATGCCGTCATGAGGCAGTATGGCGTTTTCATCATAGACGCTGGTCGGCCCGCCCGAAAGAATGATTGCCGAGGGGTTGTGCTCCCTGATGGTTTCAGGGGTTGTGTTATAGGGGAGAATTTCAGAATAGATACCCAGTTCACGTGTGCGACGGGCGATCAACTGGGTGTATTGCGACCCGAAATCAAGTACTAATACCGATTGCATAAAAAAACGGTTGTGTTTTAGGTGAACGGGGAGATCAGAAGGCTCCCGCCGGTTTTGGTTTCGGTTTCGGGGCCGGGTTTACTGCCTGCGCAGGGCCGGGATTTTTTGGAGCCGGGGGTGGCAGGGCATTTCCCGCTCCTTCCAGTGCGCCGGTGGACTCTGCCGGGGCTACGACCGGAGGGCTGGAGTGCTGAACAGGATGTGACTGATAGTATTTGAAGCCTTTCGGTGTGTAGTATTCAATGTAGACATCGCTGCCGAGAAGCTCGGACGGTGTATTGGTCTGGTTTGAGATCGGTACGGCAATGACCGTTTCAGGAATATGGAAGTACCTGTTTTCGAGTTTGAGTGACGGGTCGCTGTAGCAGCGCTTCATAAATCCTGCCCAGACCGGCAGCGCAGCTCTTGCGCCCTGGCCATACTCCATGGAGGTAAACTTGATGCGCTCGTCGTCAAAACCTGTCCACACAACAGCGACAAGCTGGGGTGTAAATCCGGCAAACCAGGCATCCCGCATGCTCTGGGTCGTACCGGTTTTTCCGGCAGCTTCAGCTTCAAATCCGTAACGGGCGCGTACCGCAACACCGGTACCCTTGTTGATGACATCCTTCAGCATCGAGACCATGACGAAGTTGGTTGTCGAGTCAATGGCAAACCGGTGATTCGGGGCGTATTCCGATATGAGACGGCGATGCTTGTCCTCAACCTTCAGGATTGAAACCGGTTCGTTCCAGATGCCGTTATTGGCAAAGGTCGAGAATGCGCCTGCAAGTTCAAGCGGGGTGACCTCGGCAGTACCGAGTGCGATGGAGAGGTTGGATGGCATTGGTGAGGTGATGCCCATCCTTCTTGCATAGCTTATGATTTCGGCGGTTGTCAGATGCTCATAGGCAAGTCTGACGGTTACCTGGTTCAGTGAGCGGCTCAATGCACTTCTGAGTGAGGTCATGCCGCCTGATGATCCGTCGGAGTTTCTTGGCGACCAGATGCCGTTACCGCTGTTGAGCGCAAGCGGCTGGTCGAGCACCAGGAAGTTTGATGGCAGCCCCTTGTCGATAGCGGCGGTATAAACAAAAGGCTTGAAGGTTGAACCGGGCTGCCGTTTTGCCTGCCAGACATGGTCGAACTGATATTTGTAGTCATCGGGAGAGAACCTGTTGCCGCCAACCCACGCCTTGACATGGCCGTTGGTCGGGTCGATAGCCACCAGGGCCACCTGTATTCTTGTTTTGGATCTCAGCAGTTCGTTGAGCCATACCGTGTCGGCTTTGAGTCTGGCCATTGCCTGCTGGTCGGTAAGTCCCTCCTCCTTGTAGCCTTTGAAGCGCTCGCTCTCCATGATCATCTGGTTCTTCAGCGCTTCAGGCCATCTCCATGCACGGTCAAATGAGGCCTGCAGATCAGCAAGGTGTTCTGCTGCAGCCAGCTGGGCATAGTTCTGCATACGGCTGTCGAGGGTGGTCTGAATGGAGAGCCCGTCGCGATAGAGGTCGATGTTGCCGAGCATCGAGGCCGGTTTGATGGTCTGACGGATATACTCGGTAAAGTATGGCGCAAGACCTGAATGACTTACCGGTGTATAGTGCAGTACAAGCGGGGTCCTTCTGGCAACGGAAGCCTGCTGGGGTGTGATGAATTTCTCTTTCTCCATAAGCGAGAGAATGAGATTTCTTCTTCCGACAGCGCTGACCGGATCCTTTGCCGGATTATAGGCGGTTGGGTTTTTCAGGGTGGCAATAAGTGATGCGCTTTCCGGCAGAGTGAGCTGCCAGGCCGGTTTGCCGAAATAGGTATGGGCCGCCGCCTCGATGCCGTAGGCTCCCGAGCCGAAATAGACCGTATTGAGGTAGAGCGCAAGAATTTCGTCTTTTGTATAGGTTTTTTCCAGTTCGATGGCGGTAATCAGTTCCTTCACCTTTCGGCTGACCGTGCGCTCCTGGGTCAGATAGAGGTTTTTGGCCAGCTGCTGGGTAATGGTACTGGCTCCGTGCCAGCGGGTTCTCCCCTTGATGATGTTTTCACCCATCACCAGAGCCAGTCGCCTCAGATCGACGCCCCAGTGGTTGTAGAACTCCACATCTTCAGTGGCAATAAGGGCATAGCGTGTTGAACGCGGTATGGATTTCAGCGGGATGAAGGTGCGGTTTTTCAGGAAAAACTTGTGAAGGAGCACGCCATCTTCAGAATAGACAAGGGAGGCCAGCTCGGGATTTGGATTTTCAAGCTCTTCAAGGCTTGGCAGGCCGAGAAATTTGCTCGCTGCCGACACTTCCGACGTTGTCACGGTGACGGCAATGATGGAGGCAAAGAGGAGAAAAAGGAGTTTGGAAAATATTTTACTCACAGTATCAATTAATCGTTTAAGTTTATCATGTGCTCTTGATATACCAATCAGTGCAGGATAGTCTGTTTTTTTCAGTCAACCATCTCCTGCGGTCTCTTTTTATAAAATTGTTCTGCAAATTCAAAATGCTTTTTGAGCTCGGTGGCAAATTCAGCGGTCTCTTCGAGCATCAGGAGATGACCGAGGTCACTGAATTTTGAGAGTCTGGTTGGTGCAGCTGACTCTACCTTGCGCTTTTCATAGAGTGTAAGGGTGCCTTCCGGAGGAATGGTGTGGTCGGCCATGCCGACACAGCAGAGCACCGGTGATGAGATCTCAAGGACATGGCGGGTATAGGCTCTGAGTGCTTCGGGGTCGATGGAGAACTTTCCGACAGCATTGGTCGCCTCCTTGTCGGACTGAGTGAAATCCTCAATAATGATGTTCTGGTACTCCTCGCTTATCGCTTTGGTTGCCGCCCGTTTGATAAAGAGGCTTCTGAGAGGGTCAACAAGGAAGATGTTGCGGAAATTCATGGAGAAATCAATGAGCCCGCCAAGGAAGAAAAGGCCGAGAGAGGTAAATGCGGTCTCTTCGAAAATACCGCATGCGATAATGGTGGCTGAAAGCAGTGCATTACGGAATCGGATACAGAGTTCTGTGGCGACCATACCCCCCATTGAGTGGCCTACAATATGAAGGTTTCTTGATTTATCCAGCCCGAGATGCTCAATGAGTCCGGCAGCCTCATCGGTAAAGCCCTCGATGGTAAAGGTTGGCTGATAGCCTTTGATGACGGTTTTGCCTGTGCCGCTTTGGTCATAGGTGATGCAGCGGTAGTGTGGCGAGAGTTGCTCAACCAGCGGCTTCCAGTAGCGGGAGGAGATTGCCCAGCCGTTTACAAAAATCACGGCAGGATATGCCAGTTTTGATGGATCGGACTCTGCTGTGTCTTCATAGTAAAGTCGGCAGCGTTCTGACGCTAAATAACTCATGGGATCGCATTGTGCTTTTTAATCGAAACAAACTCTAATATAACAATAATACCTTTTCTTCACTCTTCCCTCTCTATGGCGGCATGCGGCCCGGTTGCTACTTTCAGGCTCAATGAGTACATTACACCGCCTGAAACCCGGGCTCTGTTTTTTTCAAAGATCATCATCAATATGGATAACTCCCTCGGCGGCTCGGTTGCTTTCCTCATCGATTTTATCCTGCATATCGATCTGCATCTCAAGCTTCTTGCCGCTCAATACGGCATCTGGCTCTATGCCATTCTCTTTGTCATTATTTTCTGTGAAACAGGACTTGTTGTTACCCCTTTTCTTCCTGGTGACTCGCTGCTCTTTGCTGCCGGGTCCCTTGCGGCAATTCCCGGCTCATCGCTTGATCCTCATCTTCTTTTTCTGGTCTTTTTTGTTGCTGCCGTGCTCGGCGATACGCTGAATTACGCTATCGGCCACAAACTCGGGCCGAAAGTGTTCAACTATAAGAGGTCCCGTTTTTTCAACCCCGAACATCTTATCCGTACCAATGACTTTTTTGACAGGTACGGAGGCAAGACGATTATCATTGCCCGTTTTATTCCCATTATCAGAACGTTTGCTCCTTTTGTTGCCGGTATCGGCACCATGACCTACAGCCGGTTTATTCTTTTTAACATTGCAGGTGCGCTGCTCTGGGTGAGTCTCTTCAGTTACAGCGGCTATTTTTTCGGCCAGCTTCCCTTTGTTCAGGAGAATTTCAAACTCCTGATTCTTGCCATCATTGCACTCTCCATTCTGCCGCCGGTTATTGAATATCTGAAGCACCGGTTTGCCAAACGGAAGAGTCGCGATTAATGGACGCTCGACAATAAAGAGCGGTTCGCGGATGTTAACGGAATGTTGATAACTTGTGGGCCGGTTGCCCGGTGTCTCATGGAGCACGACGGTCAGGAGAGCTGTTCCGGTGAGATGATGAGCTGTTAAATCTAAACGGGAATTACAGTTATATCTTTTTTCCATATCGACAGGGATGTCTCCTTACTGACAGCCCTGACTCCGGGTTTTCTGTTTTTTATCTACAGGAATGTGGACAATATCCGGTGCCGGTGCTGCCGGGAGCCCTGCGGCACTTGAAGCAGGGGCAGAAAGCGGAAAAAAAGATTATATTAATCCGCAGATTTTTTTATAATTACAGCCTTATCCTTCATCGGCGTATAGCGCAGCCTGGTAGCGCACTTCCTTGGGGTGGAAGGGGTCGTGGGTTCAAATCCCGCTACGCCGACTCTCTTACCCGCATTCATTTTTGATTTCTCCCTTTTTCTTTTCAGCGAATAACCGGAGATGATTATGGATTTCGAATGCTCGTTTTCTCCTGAGATCAAAGATCTCGTTTCCCGCCCGGCACTGACCATCAAAACCCGAACAAAAGTGAGCGGCATAGCCCCCCTTTTCAAAGAGGGATATGGTGAAATTGCCCGATTCCTCAAAGAACGCGGCACGCATCCGGCTGGCCCACCCTTCGCACTCTACTTCAATATGGATATGGATGATCTCGAGGTGGAGTTCGGATTTCCCGTTGAAACACCACTTGAGGGATCAGGCCGTATTATCGCTTCATCCACCCCTTCGGGCAAAGCGGTCACTACGCTCTATATCGGTCCCTATAACGAGGTTGAACCGGCCTATGACTCGCTTATGAAATGGTGTACCGACAACATGCTCACTCCCGGTGGTACCGCCTGTGAGGTTTATCTCAACGATCCTGCGGTTACCCCCGAGGAGCTGCTGAAGACAGAGATATCGCTTCTGCTGGCTGATTAGGAGGGGTGCTCCCGACAATACATAGACATAGAAGGTTAGAACTTCATAAGGCGTTCTCCGGTTTATCCTTTACGACAGGAGTGATAAACCGGAGGGAGAGCTATGGAATTGAACGATCTGAATGTTGTTGTCATTGGCGCCGGAATCGGAGGACTTGCCGCAGGAGCCCTGCTGGCCGATAAAGGTGCCATGGTGACTGTGCTTGAAGCAGAGGAGTATCCCGGAGGGTGCGCTGCAACCTTTTCCCGCAACGGCTACCGGTTCGATGCCGGTGCTACAATAGGTTGCGGCTTTCATCCAGGCGGACCGATGGAGCTGCTCGGCAGAGAGCTTGGAATTGTCTGGCCTGCATCGCCGGAACCGGTGGCCTGGCAGTACCGCCATAAGGCGCTTCACCTTGATCTGAGGCGAGAGCGACTTGAAATAATGGAGCACTTTCCCCGCTCCGCAGCTTTCTGGGCTGAACAGGCAGGGCTTTCAAAACTCCTCTGGACTCTCGCAAAAGGGGGGCTCTCCTGGCCGCCGAAAGGTCCCCGTGATTTTGCACGTCTTGCCTCCAAAGCTGTCGGCGGACTTCCGGGGACACTGCATCTTCTGAAATATGCTTCACGTACGGCTTTCGACTGGCTTAAATCGCACAGCCTCGACACCGATCCTGATTTTGTCCGATTCATCGACTCCCAGCTTCTGATCTCCGTGCAGACTACCTCAAGGCATGCCAATGCCATCAACGCCGCCATAGCGCTTGATCTTCCGGTTTCCGGTGCCTATGCTCTCAAAGGAGGTATCGGCACGGTTGCCGAACTTCTTGTCGCTTCTCTTGTGAAGAACGGCGGTGCGGTGCTCTATGGAAAAAAGGTTGACCGGATCGATTCGGTGCGCAGGCAGGTGTTCGGTCTTGAAACTTCGGACGGGAGTGCCCTTGCTGCGGATGTTGTGCTGGCAAACCTCACTCCGGCATCTCTTTCGAAGCTTTCAGAAGAGGCGATTGATCTGCCGGTGCTCAACAGCGAAAGCCGGGAGTGGAGTGCCTTCGTGCTCTATCTCGGTATGGATCCTGAGCTTTTCACTACGCTGCCGACCAATCATATCCAGATCATCGGAGAGGGAGAAGAGCTTGCTGAAGGCGACTCCATTTTTGTTTCAGCCTCGCCACGGGATGAGCCCGGCCGGGCACCTGAAGGGCTTTGTGCGGTAACACTCTCCACCCACACCCGTCCGGAGCAGTGGTTTGAGGCCAGAAAGAGCGGTGAAGCTGCTTACACGGAGATGAAGAGTCTCTATACCCGGCGCGTGCTTGATCTCTTTTCGGAACAGTTTCCTGCTGCCCGTGAAGCGGTCCGGAGTATGAGTGCGGCAACACCGGTCAGCTGGGAGCGCTATACCGGAAGGGTAATGGGGTGCGTAGGGGGATATCCCCAGACCTCGCTTTTCAGGGTGCGAGGACCACGAACCCGGTTTGATAACCTCTTTCTTGTCGGTGATTCCATTTTTCCCGGCCAGTCGCTTCCAGGGGTGGTCACCGGAGCACGCAGGGCCGTGGAACTTGTTTCCCGGCAGGCGGCTAAAATCAGGATGTGAGGTTGAAGACGGGACATAATGGACTATATTTCCATTATGGATACCCTTGCGAAACTACAGATTCTTTCAGGCGCGGCACGTTATGATGCTTCGTGCGCTTCAAGCGGGAGCAGGCGCGAGGGAGCGCCGCCAGGCGGTACCGGAAATACCTCCCAGAGCGGCATCTGCCACTCCTGGTCGGACGACGGCCGCTGCATTTCGCTGCTGAAGCTGCTGCTCTCCAACGATTGCCGCTACGACTGCGCCTACTGCGTGAACCGCGTTTCCAATCAGGTTCCGCGGGCCTCCTTCACGGCGAGGGAGGTGGTGGATCTGACGCTTGAGTTCTACCGGCGCAACTATATTGAAGGGCTCTTTTTAAGCTCTGCGGTGATGCAGAGCCCCGACCAGACGATGGAGCGCATGGTCAGGGTTGCCGAAACCCTGCGTGTTGAAGAGCGGTTCGGCGGTTATATCCACCTGAAAATCATTCCAGGAAGCAGCAGTGAACTGGTACGCAAAGCAGGACTCTATGCCGACCGTATCAGCGTGAACATTGAGCTCCCCTCACAGGCTTCTTTGCAGCGGCTTGCACCCCAGAAAGAGAAAGCTGCGATTCTGGCCCCCATGTCGCTCATCGGCAGGGAGATTCAGGAGAGCCTTGTGGAGCGTAAAAAAATCCGGAGTGCTCCCCGATTCGCGCCTGCGGGACAGAGTACCCAGATGATTATCGGTGCAAGTCCCGAAACCGATTTCCAGATTCTGCGCCTCTCACAGGGGCTCTACAAAAAAATGAACCTCAAGCGGGTCTACTACTCGGCCTATGTGCCGGTCAGCGACGACAACCGCCTTCCCGTTGTTGCTGCACCTCCGCTGCTTCGCGAGCACCGGCTCTACCAGGCTGACTGGCTTCTGCGTTTCTACGGCTTTTCCGCCGAAGAGATCCTCTCGGACGATGTGCCCCATCTCGATGAGGCTTTCGATCCAAAGACCGCATGGGCACTGCGTCACCCAGAGTTTTTTCCGGTTGAGATCAACCGTGCCGACTACGCCACCCTGCTTCGCGTGCCGGGCATAGGGGTTACGTCGGCCAAACGGATTGTTGCCGCCCGACGCTTTTCCTGCATTACCCCTGAAGGGATGAAAAAGATCGGGGTTGTGATGAAGCGGGCCAAATATTTTATCACCTGTTCAGACCGGCATTTTGAAAAGATAGAGCGTCAACCGGCGCTTCTCCGCCAGCAGTTGCTGCTTGGAGAGAGCAGTGAAGCTCCTCGTCAACTGGTACTTCCGGGCCTCTATGTTTAATGTCATGAAACGATATATCTGTGACGGCACCTCAGACGGACTCCTCTCCGCCGTTGCCTCGATTCTTGAGGAGGAGCCGAAACCTGAAGAGGTTACGCTCTCGGCGCGTGAGGATACTCTCTTTGAAGAGGGGTTGTTTATTGCAACCGATCCGGTGCGGGCTGAAGCGCTCTTCTCCCGCCTGAAGGAGCGAGCTCCCGATGCTGCGCATACCCTCTATTTCTTCATGCTTGCCGAAAAGGAGGGGATGGAGAACAGCCTTCTGCACTACATTGAGCAGGCCTTCATGCATGGCGACAAGGTAAACGGCTACCTTACCCATCCGGCGGTGCGCGATATCGTGACGGTCTCCCGCAAAGCGGCAAGGGAGCTGCACCGCATGAAGGGGCTGCTTCGTTTTGAGAAGCTCCGCGACGGCGCCTATCTCGCCCAGATGGAGCCTGATCACAACATTATCCAGCCTCTCGCCTACCACTTCAGCCGCAGGCTCAGGGCTCAGCACTGGTTTCTCTACGACCGGAAACGCCGCACCGCCGCAAGCTGGAACCAGGGATCGCTCCGCTTCGGTACCATCGAGCAGTTCACCGCTCCGGCACTCTCGGACGATGAAAAAAAGATACAGGCGATGTGGCAGGCCTTCTTTAAAACCATAGCCATCCCCGACCGCAAAAACCCCCGTCTCCAGAAATCCAACATGCCGATGAAGTACTGGAAGTATCTCACCGAGAAGCAGGGGGAGTGAACGGTGTTAGTTGTTCGGAAAACTTTGAATTTACTGCTAATTTGCTTTTGATGTTTAGTGAGTAATGTTAAAAGGAGTCTTTATTTCAAACAGTTCGCCACATGCTCATGAACAGCGAACCTCTCCTTCCACTACACGGAGGCTATCGTAATCTGAAAAGCTTTCAGATTGCCCAACTCATTTACGATGTGACCGTTCGTTTTTGTAACCGCTATATTGAAAAACGCAGCAGAACTCATGATCAAATGGTGCAGGCTGCCCGATCCGGAGTACAGAACATTGCAGAAGGGAGCCAGGCATCAGGAACTTCAAAAAAAACCGAACTCAAACTTACCAATGTCGCCCGGGCCAGTATCGAAGAGCTGCGACTTGATTACGAGGACTATCTGCGCCAGAGAGGGTGGCATATCTGGGCGCGTGATGACATTCGCCGGAAACGACTGATTGAACGCAGGTGTATTTCGGCTGATGAGGTGGCTTTTTGGGTGCTTGAAGAGTACAAGCGTGGACAACATGGACTTCATGGACAACATGCTCTGATTTCGTCCACACCGTCCATGTCGTCCAATATGGCGGAACTTGCAGCGAATGCAGTTTTAACACTTATAGTTGTTGCCTGCAGTTTGCTGGATCGCCAGATCAAGGAACTTGCTACTTCATTTGAAACAGAAGGTGGTTTTACAGAACGGTTGTATCGCATTCGTTCGCAAAATCGTCGAAGCAAACAGTAGTTGCAAAGCTCATTTCCGTATACAAACGTTTTCAGAAACCCAACACTTTCCCATATGACCCTTTCCGACACAGCTGAAAAGGCAATTGCCGCGTATGGCGGGCGCGAGCTCTGGCAGAGTGCCGGAAAGCTTGAGGTTGAGATCAGTGCACGGGGACTGGCTTTTACCCTGAAACGAAGGCCGTTTTTCAGCCATGCAAAAATGGTGCTCGATGTTCATCGTCCTTACGCCACCTTGATCCCGATTGGTCTTGACCCCGCGGTCACGGGTGTTCTTGACGGTCCGGATGTACGTCTTGAAAATGAAGAGGGTGAGGTCATTGTAGAGCGGAGAAAAGCGCGGGACTATTTCAAAGTCGGCCGGAGGCTCTTTTATTGGGATGACCTTGATATGAGCTACTTTGCCAACTATGCCTCATGGAATTACTTCACCCTGCCGGCGCTGCTGATGCGGGAAGATATCAACTGGCGGGAGGTTGAGCCGGGCTTGCTGGAGGCTCGCTTTCCTGATGAGATTCCCACCCACAGCCGGGTGCAGCGCTTCAGGTTTGATCGCAAGACCGGCCTTCTGATTCAGCACGACTATACCGCCCAGATCATCAGCCCGCTTGCCGCTGCATCCAATGTTGTGCTCAATCATGCAATAAACAGTGCAGGTATTCTCTATCCTTCAGTCAGACGGGTAACCCCGACGGGGCCGAACGGGAAGCCTCTCGGCGGACCGGTACTCATTCACCTCGATATTCATGATTACAGGGTGAACGCAGGGAGCGGTGAGACTTTGGCGTGAGCGCCGGTTTTATTTTTCGGCGATGAGAAATATCCGGTAAAAAAGCAGGTCGATCAGACCGTCAGGCTCAACCTGCCGCTCAAAGGAGCCCCTGAGACCATTCAGAAAGGCTTCTTCAAACCATTCAGGCAGCGGAGTGTTATAGTATGCAGGGTTGAGGTAGCCTGCCTTTGCGCCGGAGCTGAATACATCAAAGACCTTTTCGGGCGTATAGCGGTTGCGGCTCTCTTCAAGTGAGCACTGTGTCACCCTGAAACCTGCTTTACGGAAGAGGGCCGAGTACTCCTCTCCTGATTCAAGCATGAACCAGGGTGGGCGAAAAGCTGAAAACACCTTTGCGATTTCAGGGTTTGTACAGCACTCTCCGATTGCCTTCAGGAAGAGCGGACAGTAGTTCTTTTTTGCCGGAGCCTGTATGCCGATTCTGCCATTCGGACGTAACGCCGCATAAGCTTTTTCAAGGAAACGGTCAGGTGTTCTGAACCACTGGAATGCGGAGTTGCAGAAGATGCTATCAAACTCTTCCCGGAAACTCATTTCCCTGTTGTCCATTACCAGAAACCTGATCCGTGGATCCGAATATCCACGCGAGGCTTCGCGGATCATCCCTTCGGAGGGGTCGATTCCGGTCACACTGCCCGTAGTTTGTTTTGAGAGTTCTGCGGTCAGGTTGCCGGTACCGCAGCCGACATCGAGGATATCGGCATTGCCGGGAATTTCGAGCAGTTCCATCAACCGCCCGCCTGCCGAGGCCTGTACAAGGGATGTCTGGCGGTATTTGGATGCAATGTCAGAAAAGTTGGCCATCGATAGTTTTTTACCTTGATAAGTACTTTTTCAAGGTAAAAAAATGATCCTGAAAAGTTATTGGCAGAAAACGGTTTTTCGGGGAGTACGATATTGGAGATGAATCGGTATTTTATCAGGAAAATGCTCCCGAAGGCAGACCCATTATTTCAGCAACCATATAAAGCAGCCCGATGACAAAATTTTTCATGCTCTTTTTCCTTTTGACAACCCTTTCCATGTCGGCATTTGCCGGAGAGGGTCCGGTTGATGCTGCTCAGCCTGCCGGAACCATAAAGGCTCACTTTAGCAAACTTCGCAATACCAAAGGCGATCTGATTGTCTCTCTCTTCAATAAAAAAGAGGGGTTTCCTGTGAAATCCGCCAAGGCGTTTGCCAAAAAGACCATTCCGGCAAACGATCCTAAAGATGAGGTGGTTTTCGAGAATGTTCCTTACGGTAGCTATGCCCTCAGCGTTTTTCACGATGAAAACAGCAACGGTAAAGTGGATTCGGTCTTTCTGATCAGAATACCCAAAGAGGGTGTCGGGTGCTCGAATAATCCGAAAAGCAGCTTTGGCCCCCCTTCGTTCAACGATGCGAAGTTTACGCTTGACAGCCGGGAGGTAATACTCAACATTGACCTGAAATACCTATAACGTATCAGTAGAAGCCCATGGCCATTCTCGCAATTGACCAGGGAACCACAGGAACCACCTGTATCCTCTATAACCAGGAAGGTGATCCGGTTGCCAGAGCCTACAGGGAGGTCACTCAGATCTACCCCCATGAAGGGTGGGTGGAACATGATCCGGAGGCGATCTGGCAGAGTGTGGTCAGCGGAGTACGGGAGCTGAAAGCCGGTACTCATGTTTCCATTACGGCCATCGGTATAACCAACCAGCGTGAAACAACCATTGTATGGGACAGGGTAACCGGAAGGCCGGTCTATAACGCCATTGTCTGGCAGTGCCGCAGGACAAGCGAGCTGTGCCGGAATTATGAGGCTGAGCGGGAGATGATTACCGCCAAAACCGGCCTGCCGCTTGATGCCTATTTCAGTGCAACCAAAATCCGCTGGATTCTTGATCACTGCCCGAACCTTGATCCTGCTGATCTTCTGTTCGGTACCGTTGATACCTGGCTGGTGTGGAAGCTTACCGGCGGCAGGGTGCATGCTACCGATTTTACGAACGCATCCAGAACACTGCTCTACAATATAGCGGAGAAGCAGTGGGACTCGAAGCTGCTCGATCTCTTTGGTATTCCTCACTCACTTCTGCCGGAGGTAAAGAGCTCCATGGATGATTTCGGCAGGGTGACCGCACTTGAGGAACTCAATGATATTGCGATTGCCGCAGTAGCCGGTGACCAGCAGGCAGCCCTTTTCGGTCAGTGCTGCTTTCAGCCCGGTTCCATTAAAAACACCTATGGTACCGGCTGTTTTATGGTGATGAATACGGGTGATATCTTTATCAGGTCAGAGCACGGTCTTTTGACAACCCTCGCACTTGGAGCTGATGGAAAGCCCTGTTATGCCCTCGAAGGATCGGTTTTTATTGGCGGTGCAGTGATTCAGTGGCTGAGGGATGAGTTGAAACTGCTTCGGGATGCAGTGGAGTCTGAAGCCATGGCAAGGGATGCCGGGGATAATGGCGGAGTCTATATCGTCCCTGCCTTTGTCGGTCTTGGCGCACCGCACTGGCAGATGGAGGCGCGGGGAACAATTGCGGGGCTGACGAGAGGTTCCAACCGGAACCATATTGTCCGTGCGGCTCTTGAGTCGATTGCCTATCAATCATATGATGTTTTCAGGGCCATGGTAGCCGATAGCGGGTTTTCTCCGGAAGCGCTAATGGTTGATGGCGGGGCGGTGAGCAATGGTTTTCTGATGCAGTTTCAGGCTGATCTGCTTGATGTGCCGATTCTGATTCCCTCCAATGCTGAATCAACGTCGCTCGGGGCGGCATACCTGGCAGGCTTGCAGAGCGGAGTTTGGCGTTCAGGCGATGAGCTGGTGAAGCTGCATAAGGCTGAACGTACCTATGTGCCGGATATGGCACTTCAGGAGAGATGGCAGCTGCTCAACGGGTGGCAGAGAGCAGTGCGACAGACTCTGACTCTGTAAAGGTTCAGGAATATTGGCGATATAAACTTTAACGTCGACTACATATGTCCCATGCAATTGAACATGAGAGCGGTACCCCGGCAGTTGAAACCTGCCCGATGTGCGGTACCTCTTTTACCTGTGCACGTGCCGCTACCTGCTGGTGCAGTACAAGGAAGGTTCCGTCTGAAGTGCGGGAGTATCTTGCTGAACGATACGAGACATGTGTCTGCAGCAACTGTCTTGACCGGCTGACAGAGAAAGCGAAAGCGGGTGAAAAGCTTTAATGCACTTTTTGTGCATTCATGCAAACTTTCAGCACCTTTTTCTGCTTGGTGTAGCGTGAGGTTTCATTTTATAACAAAACAATGCAATGGTGTTTAACCCAGGGAGGAGAGTGATGAAGCGAGTTATAGCATGTACACTGGCCGGCATGTTGAGTGTTTCCGCGTTTTCCTGTGGAGTTCTTGCCGCCGAAAGGCCTTCTGTTGAAAAAGGACGGCAGTTGTTCAATTCCGTTACGCTTGCGGGTGCAACTTCCGGTAAAAGCTGTAACTCCTGCCATCCGAAAGGTTCGGGGCTCGAAAAAGGCTGGAAACATCCCAATCTTTCCGGGCAGATCAACACCTGTATTGCCGGTCCGCTGCAGGGTACAAAACTTGATGTGAATTCAGTTGCTATGCACTCCCTGATCCTGTACATTAGGTCATTGAAACAGTAACCGCAAAACAGTGCCATGCAAAAGGAAACCATTACCATACTCGGGTGCGGCTGGCTCGGTCTGCCGCTTGCCAAAGCGCTCATCAAGGAGGGCTATGCCGTCAAGGGGTCAACCAGAAGAGAGGAGAACCTTGAACAGCTTCGCGATGCAGGTATTGAACCCTATCTCGTGGAGATTGACCAGGAGGTGAATGGTGAAGAGATTGCCGATTTTCTGCAGAGTGATATTCTCGTAATCAATATTCCGCCGGAGCGTCGGGATGATATTGTTGAGTACCATATAGCGCAGTTTTCCTCACTGATAGACGCGCTCGGCCAGTCGCAGGTTCGCTCGGTGCTGTTTGTCAGTTCCACCTCCGTCTATGCGTCGCTCAACCGGGAGGTTACCGAAGAGGATGCAGGAACTCCGGAGAGCCTTGCCGGAGAGGCGTTGCTTCTTGTTGAGGAGATGCTGATGCAGGAGCGGGGGTTTCAGACCACGGTGGTTCGTTTTGGCGGACTTGTCGGTTATGACCGCAATCCGGAAAAATATCTCGGCAGCATGAAAGAGATCGCGAACCCCGATCAGCCGATGAACCTTATCCATCGGGACGATTGTGTGAAGATCATCTCGGAAATCATCCGCCTGCAGCAGTGGGGAGAGGTGTTCAATGCCTGCAGTCCGGCTCATCCATCGAGAAATAAGTACTACAGCAAAGCGGCTGAAGCTGCGGGAGTTGCGCAGCCCCCGCTTGGAGCTTCAGATGAGCCCGCAGCATTCAAGCTTGTAAACAGTGACAAGCTCGTGAGCGCACTGAATTACAACTTTATTCATCCGGATCTGCCAGTATAAACAGGATAAAAGCCCTGTTGACAAGCTCAATGCATGTTGTGAGCGTGCAGTGAAAAATTGCGGAAAATAATTCTGTTATTGATTATTTTATCTTTTGTGATAGTAAAAACAGGTGTCCAACAGAGAGTAAAGGCAGGTGTTCTTATGACATCAATCCAATATCTTGAAAAGCAAATCAAACAACTTACGCCGACTGAACGTCAAGAGTTTCGCGAGTGGTTTCTCGAATGGGATGCCAACGATTGGGATCGCCAGATTGAGCGGGACGCTCAAGCGGGAAAGCTTGACGCTTTTGCTGCCGAAGCCCTTGCAGAGTACAATGCGGGGAAGTCAACGGAGATTTGAAACACTATGCATCAAGCCGGTTTTGGGTTTGTTACCACTCTCTCCCGAAACCATTACAGGAGTTGGCAAAAGAGAGCTACAAGCTCCTTCGGCATGATTCCTCTCATCCCTCTTTACATTTCAAAAAAGTAAAAAACGGTCACTATCGAAGCGTACGTATCGGTAAGCAATACAGAGCATTAGGCATTCCGGTTCAAGAAGGTGTTCAATGGTTTTGGATCGGGAGTCACGCTGATTATGACCGGTTGCTCGGCTGATTGATGTCTCAGATGATATAGTGTGCAGTGTTGTTCCTGATTTTAGAGGCTGTAATTTAAAGAGTTTATACGTGCAAATAAACACACCTCTTTTTTATGCAGTCTAGTCGATCTCATTAATTTGGCTGAGTTACGAGTAATATGACTGAGCACCTGATTTCTATAAAGGATTTTGCGGATCAACAAGGCCTATATCGCCAGACCGTTTTTAAGGTTATAAAGCGCCTGGAAATTGAACCTGCAAAGTTGCGGGGTGGTAAACAAAATAGAGGACAAACCATCTCTTATATCACCGAAGAGGATGCTCAACGGTTACTTGAAGCGCTTGCATCAAGTCGTCGCACCCAAGATGGAAAAGAAGGGAGAGACTTTTTTCAGATGCCGTCTTATATGATGTCGGTGTTTTCTATCTATTGTGCTTAGAGCCAGAGCATGATCCATGCCGTTTCATGGTTGGATTTGCAAGTAACCTCCCTGACCGTTTGCGCCAACATCGATGTTCGGCTCCTTTCACACAAATAGTCAAAACATGGCCTTGCCGTAGGCTTTGGGAGAAGACAGCAATTGAATGTGTTACGGAAGGTTGCGAACGTTTACATACCGAAATTTTCCGGTCACAATCTCTTGATGCAGTTGAGTCAAAATGTGAACAGTTCTTTGCTCTGATGCCGCAGCTAAGTGGTTGTTCCTCTGATTGATTCTGTTTAAGTTGGTAGTGTTTAAAGAATTTATCTCCCATTCAGATGAATCGGTGAATTCCAGTTATGAGTAAAATAGTATCGAGTTTTTTCTGGTTGCTTTCTAAAGAACGCTTGCTAATCAGACTTTTTGTCCCTGCTGTTCCTATAGTCCTTTAAGTACCTGAATTCAAAGGATGAATTCAAGATCGCACCCTTCCGCGTCTGTCTCTTCGACAAACTGCATGAGGGTGTCGAGAAAGGCAATAAATTTCGCAGCGTCAATGTTCCTCATATAGGCCACCCCTATGGGCTGATCCTGCCATCCGAGCAGGATCGTTTCATTTTTTTTCGGGTTGATTTCTGCTCTGCACTCCCCGATTATCCGCTTCATTTCGTTCAGGCTGCTGTTGTGCAGAAAGGATTCATCCCAGCTGTCAAGCCCGTTTCCGCTTTCCGAAAAGAAGGGAAGAGCGTTCAGCGCTTCGGCAACAGTGTAGTGAAAAAAAGCTGCATAGTCGTGGGCTCCGATCTCCAATGAGCTGTAGGCTTTGTAGGCTTTATCCTCAAGCCTGACCCGGTTTATGGTACCGGTCCGGTAGATGGAGAGTTCACGGTGTTGCGGATTGCTATCGTCAAGAAGGATGTATTGAACATTCATGGCTTGTCAGGGATTGAGCGAACCTTTTACCGGCCGTCAGAGTTTTCTCTCTTTATGGAATTGGTTTTAACTCGCGATCTTTATATAATTATTTAATACACAGATTTTTACCCTCTCCATGCCGGGAGATGATGAGAGAGGGTACCCATAATAATTTTACCGATACATACATAATGGAAGGAAATTTTTCAAATAGAGTTCAGGATGTTATCCGTCTCAGCCGGGAGGAAGCCCTCCGGTTAGGACATGATTATATCGGTACCGAACATCTTCTTCTTGGTCTCATACGCGAAGGAGAAGGTATAGGGGCCAGAATACTGAAGAACCTCAAGATAGATCTTTTCAGCCTCAAGCAGAAAATTGAGGAGAGTACGCATCCGAAAGTTCCGGCTACCCTTATGGGGAACGTGCCTTTGACCAAGCAGGCAGAGAAGGTGCTTAAAATTACCTACCTTGAAGCCAAAATATTCAAGTCGAATATTATCGGCACGGAGCATCTGCTTCTCTCCATTCTTAAAGGTGATGATAACATTGCCGCCCAGATTCTTGAACAGTTCGGCGTGACCTATGATCTTGTCAAGGATGAGCTTATGAATATCTCAAGCAGCTCGGGCGATTCGGATGAGCCGCCGATGGAGGGCGCCTTCTCTTCAGGAAGCGGTGAACGTCAGCAAAAAAAGCCGGAACAGCGCAAAGGGGAGCGAACGAAGACCCCGGTTCTCGACAATTTCGGTCGTGATATCACCCGGCTCGCGCTTGATGACAAGCTGGATCCCATTATCGGCCGTGAAAAGGAGATAGAGCGTGTTGCCCAGGTTCTGAGCCGCCGCAAAAAGAACAACCCTGTGCTGATCGGCGAGCCCGGTGTCGGCAAGACGGCAATTGCCGAAGGCCTTGCCCTCAAGATTGTGCAGCGCAAGGTATCAAGGGTTCTCTATGACAAGCGTGTTGTTGCGCTTGATCTTGCAGCGCTTGTTGCCGGCACGAAATACAGGGGGCAGTTTGAAGAGAGAATGAAGGCACTTATGAACGAGCTTGAGCGATCACGGGATGTGATTCTCTTTATTGATGAGCTGCATACCATTATCGGTGCAGGCGGTGCATCGGGTTCGCTTGATGCAAGCAATATTTTCAAGCCGGCTCTTGCCCGCGGTGAATTGCAGTGTATAGGAGCCACTACGCTTGACGAGTACCGTCAGTATATCGAAAAAGACGGCGCGCTTGACCGGAGGTTTCAGAAGATCATGGTTGAGCCGACCTCTGTTGATGAGACCATCCAGATTCTCAACAACATCAAGTCGAAATATGAGTCACACCACCATGTAAACTATTCGGGGGATGCGATTGAGAAGGCGGTCAAGCTTTCCGAGCGCTATATCACCGATCGTTTTCTGCCTGACAAGGCAATTGATGTGATGGATGAGGCCGGAGCCCGTGTTCATTTAAGCAATATTCACGTTCCTGTTGAGATTCTTGAGCTTGAGAAATCCATTGAGGAGATCAAGACCGAAAAAAATCAGGTTGTGAAGATGCAGAACTTCGAGGAGGCCGCACGGCTTCGCGACAAGGAGAAGAACCTGCTTGAGTCGCTTGACCGGGCCAAACAGGAGTGGGAGGAGAGGGCTTCAGAAAGCGTGTACGATGTCACAGAAGCTGATATCACCTCCGTTATTGCCATGATGACCGGTATTCCTGTGGATCGGGTAGCTCAATCCGAGTCCAAGAAACTGCTCTCCATGGAGGCAGATCTTACCAAAGAGGTGATAGGGCAGGATGAGGCGATCAAAAAGATCACCAAGGCTATCCAGCGTACCCGTGCCGGACTGAAAGATCCTTCCCGTCCGATCGGCTCCTTTATTTTTCTCGGCCCTACCGGTGTCGGCAAGACCGAGCTTGCCAAGGCACTGACCCGCTATATCTTCGATACCGAGGATGCTATGATCAGGGCTGATATGAGCGAGTACATGGAGAAGTTCTCGGTCAGCCGGCTTGTCGGTGCACCTCCCGGATATGTCGGTTATGAAGAGGGGGGGCAGCTTACTGAAAAGGTTCGCCGCAAGCCCTACTCTGTGGTGCTCATTGATGAAATCGAGAAAGCGCATCCCGATGTGTTCAACATCCTGCTTCAGGTGCTTGATGAGGGTGTTCTGACCGACGGACTTGGGCGGAAAGTTGATTTCCGCAACACCATCATTATCATGACCTCCAATATCGGAGCCAAGGATATCAAGAGTTTTGGCGCCGGTGCAGGTATGGGCTTTACTGCGCCTGATGATTCAACAGGAAGTTACAAGGCGATGAAGTCCACCATTGAGGATGCCCTCAAACGGGTTTTCAATCCCGAGTTTCTGAACCGTATTGATGATATTGTCGTTTTTCACCCGCTCGAAAAGCAGCATATCTTCAAGATCATCGATATCACTGCAGGCAAGCTCTTCAAGCGGATTCGTGAGATGGGTATTGAGGTGGAGATTGATGAGAAAGCCAAGGAGTTTCTTGTTGACAAGGGTTATGACCAGAAGTATGGTGCCCGGCCGCTCAAACGGGCGCTGCAGAAATATGTGGAAGACCCGCTTGCCGAGGAGATGCTTAAAGGGCGGTTTACTGAGGGCAGTACCATCAGGATCTCGTTTGACGAGAAGGAGAATGAACTGCGGTTTCTTGATGGCGCGGCACCTGCTAAAAAAGCCAAGCGTGAAAAAGAGGCCTGAGAAGCATAAACAGCTTGATTGTCATGCATAAAAAAACCCCCGGAGCCCGGGGGTTTTTTTATGGCTACATCTGCGGTGCTGCAGGATGGTTTTTGACCGAGGCAAGAGAGCGTTGAAGAAGCTCTTCAGGCAGAGGATAGTCGCTGAGTTTGCCCGAGAGGAAAGCCTCATATCCCTGGAGGTCCATCAGACCGTGGCCTGACCAGTTCATAAGAATCACCTTCTCTTTTCCCTCCTCTTTTGCCTTTTTGGCTTCGCGTATTGTCTGCGCGATGGCATGTGATGTTTCCGGTGCAGGGATGAACCCCTCGGTATGGGCGAAGAGCAGTGCGGCCTCATAACACTCCGTCTGGCCGATTGATGTGGCATCGATCAGTCCGAGCTGTTTGACATGGCTGACCAGCGGGGCCATGCCGTGGTATCGCAATCCGCCGGCATGAATGGCAGGAGGAATAAACCCGTGGCCAAGGCTGTGCATGGGGAGTAACGGGGTCATTTTTGCGACATCACCCGAGTCATAGATATAGGGTCCTCTGGTGAGTGTTGGGCATGCTTCCGGCTCTGTAGCAATGATCTGAACCTCTTTTCCGTGGATCTTGTCGCAGATAAAGGGGAAGCTGATACCGGCAAAATTTGATCCACCACCGGCACATCCGATGACGATATCCGGGTAGAGGTGCACCTTCTCAAGCTGTTTGCGTGCTTCAAGGCCGATAATGGTCTGGTGCAGCATGACATGGTTCAGCACACTGCCGAGAGCATAGCGGGTATCGTCACGCTCCACAGCCTGTTCGATTGCCTCGCTGATGGCAATGGCAAGACTGCCGGGGGTATCAGGCATTTCAGAGAGTATCTTTCGCCCAATCGCAGTCTGGTTGCTTGGGCTGGCTATGCAGTCGGCGCCCCAGGTTCGCATCATGATTTTGCGGAAGGGCTTCTGGTCGAAGCTTATTCTGACCATGAAGACCTTGCAGTCGATACCGATGAGCTTGCAGCTCATGGCAAGCGCGCTTCCCCACTGGCCGGCTCCGGTTTCCGTGATAAGATGTTTGATGCCGAACTGTTTGTTGTACCATGCCTGGGCTACAGCCGTGTTCGGCTTGTGGCTTCCCGCCGGAGAGACCCCTTCGTTTTTATAGTAGATCTTTGCCGGAGTCCCGAGTGCCGCTTCAAGCCGTTTTGCCCGGTAGAGCGGAGAAGGGCGCCAGAGTTTCAAAATGGACTGCACCTCATCGGGGATGTCAATCCAGCGTTCAGTGCTTACCTCCTGCTCAATCAGGTTCATGGGGAAAACTTTTGCCAAAGCATCCGGTCCTATCGGGGTGCCGTCAGGACCAAGTGGCGGAGGGAGCGGTGAAGGGAGATCTGCCTGAATATTGTACCACTGTCGAGGCATTTCATCTTCAGTCAGCAGGATCTTCGTGGGTTCAGAACTCATGATTACTCTGAATTTAGGGTGAAGTAGTACTGCAAGGGTGAGTGTAACGGATAGCGAGGGTCATACCATAAAACCGGGAAACGGTTTCCTGAATGTATTACATGGCAGTTGAACTGCTGCAAGAGTGCCGAAGGCGGGAATCGAACCCGCACGTCCATTGCTGAACACGGGATTTTAAGTCCCGGGCGTCTACCAGTTCCGCCACTTCGGCTGCTCGGTACAACGATACCAGACAGGCCGGTAATTTACTATCTTCACAGGGTTTCCCAAAAAAATAAATCGCCCCGTTCACGCCACTTATTGCAGCGGAAACGCAGCCGTTCAGGCTTCGAAATGATCAAAGCCCCTGATCGAGGCAAGATCAATCCTCATGCCGTAAATATCCGATAGAAACAGACCGGTATCTATATCGGTCATTTCACCGATTACCGATATCTCCTTGTAGTCATCAATGAGTTCGTACTCCTCTTTCGGGATGGTAAAGAGCAGCTGATACTCCTCTCCTCCTGTCAGTGCCCATGTGATGGCATCATCCTGGAGCTCATCGGCAATCCTTCGCGTTGAGGGTGTGATTGGTATACGGCTTTCATGAATCAGCGCTCCGGTGTTTGACTGGCTGCAGATGTGGTGCAGTTCCCCGGAGAGTCCGTCGGAAATATCGATCATCGATGTTGGCCGGATGTTTCTTGAGTGCAGGAATCTTACGATATCGAGACGGGCCGTGGGGAGCAGCTGGCACTGTATGGCTTCACTGTACTCCTTCAGGTCGGCCATAACGCTTTTGTTATACGGTTCATTGTTTTCAAAATGTTCAAGCATGATGGCTTTTTCACGCATGAGGAGCTTGAGACCGGCAGCGGCACCCCCGAGTGAGCCGGTAACGCAGATCAGCTCTCCGGGTTTGGCTCCGTTTCTCTTTGTGAGCTTTTCCGGTTCTACCTCCCCCATTATCGTGACGGAGATGATCAGCCCAGATCGGGATGAAGAGGTGTCTCCACCGGCGATGGCAAGGCCGTACTCTTTTGCCGCATGGCTCATTCCCTTGTAAAGCTCCTCAACCATCTCTGTTGAAAATGAGGGAGGGATGGCAATGGAGACAAGCGCGAAGCGGGGAAAGGCATTCATGGCGCAGACATCGGAGACATTGACGCTTATGGCTTTGCTTCCAAGATGTTTAAGCGGTGTTGTCAAAAGATCGAAGTGTACCTGTTCGACAAGCAGATCGGTTGTTGCGACCTGAAGGAGTTTTCCGGAGGGTTGATAGATTGCACAGTCATCACCGATGCCTTTCAGCAGTTCAGGTACCGCTTGAAGGGTTGGTTCTGCGAGGGCGGCAATTTTGTCGATCAGACCGAACTCCCCGATATCCCGGATGGCTTTATATGGCATATTTTTGCGTAAATTAAAGTTCACTCTGAACCATTCCGGGGATCGTCGCGTTGTCAACAGCCCGGCCGGTTCCCTACTCTTTCAATAACAGAGACAATATCTTCTTTTTATGGGTTTTTTTGACAAGTTCAAATTATCAAAACTGACGGAAGGGCTCGGAAAAACCCGCGATACCCTTCGGGACAAGCTTTCGGTTATCACACAGGGGAAAACGGAGATAGATGAGGAGTTTCTCGAAGAGCTTGAAATAATTCTTGTCGCGGCTGATGTCGGTGTAGAAACAACACTCGGGATCGTTGATGCTATTACGGAACGTGCAAAACAGGAGACCTACCGCTCGGAAACGGAGCTCAACAACATGCTGATGGAAGAGATTCAGCAGTTGCTGCAGGAGAGCGGAGTGGATCACCCGGTTGATTTTGATGCACCTCTGCCGGCAAAACCCTATGTGATTTTAATCGTGGGAGTGAATGGTGCCGGCAAGACCACCAGTGTTGCAAAGCTGGCCCACAATTATGATAAAGCAGGCAAAAAAGTCATTATAGCGGCAGCCGATACCTTTCGCGCCGCAGCGTATGAACAGCTCCAGATATGGGCGGACCGGGCAGGTGTTCCAATGATCGGTCAGGGACAGGGTTCCGATCCTGCCTCGGTGGTCTATGATGCAGTCAGCGCTGCGGTTGCGCGAAATGCTGATGTTGTACTGGTCGATACCGCAGGGCGGCTGCACAACAAAAGCCATCTCATGGAGGAGCTGGCCAAGATCATGAGGGTGGCCAAAAAGAAAATTCCTGAAGCGCCGCATGAAGTGCTGCTGGTGCTTGACGGTACAACCGGTCAGAATGCGGTGCAGCAGGCCCGGGAGTTTACAAAGTTTGTCAAGGTAACCGGACTTGTTGTTACCAAACTTGACGGGACTTCAAAAGGCGGAATAGTGCTCACCATTTCCCGTGAACTTGGTCTGCCTGTCAAATATATCGGCGTGGGTGAGAAGATTGATGATTTACAGTTGTTTGATCGTGCGGAGTTTGTCGGAGCGCTCCTGGGTCGCACCAGCCATTAGTCCCGGACAGTTATCATTTCCGGAATGGTGTGGTGAAGAAGGTCAAGAATCTGGTTGTGATCGGTGATCTTTAGAAGATGCGTGCTGTTTCGGGTATCTCCGGCACCAAGGTGAGGAGCTACTATTGATGTCGCATTGCTGGATTCAAGAAGTTCCGAAAGTTTGTCTTCAAGTTTCAGCGGGCTTCGCATGATGACGATATGGGTGATTTCCGCCTCGGGTAGATCAAGGAGATAATCGATATGCCACCGGAGTTTTTTCGTGGAAGGAGCACGGTTGCTGTTACTGGCAAAGTCATCTCCGGAAAAGAGCTGCAACAGGGCGGGACGGATTTTGTGGGGCTTTTTCTCTTCGCTTCTTGATGCATGGCGGATCACTCTCCGGGCGAGCGGGCTTCCTGTGCTCTCCTCTTTTCCCAAAGCTGAGCCGATGTAGAGGTACTCTCCCCCGGTGAAAGTGATCAGGCGGCCAAACTGAAACCGTCCGAATGCAAGCTTAACCGAACAGGATAGCCGTATCAGGAGGATATAGGAACCCATGCGGTATTTATTGCCGAAAATGGTAAACTGGCGAACGGACATTGTTTTTTGTTGTTTTTGATGCAATATTAGCAGCGACTCACTACAGCGTGATCGTTATTATTATTATACGGTAGTGAATCAGGATGCTTTCAACGCAGTTAGAAAAGTAAGGGTTTTCGAAGCTAACGGGGCAATGTTTTTTTCGATGAACGTTTCGGAAAAACATATGGAGCAGAGGCGCTGGGAGATGGTTGAGGCGCTGAAACGTTACGGGATAACAAACAGCAGGGTGCTTGATGCTTTTCTGGAGGTCAAGCGGCACCTTTTTTTTCCTGAGGATGCCCTGGAGTTGGCCTATGACGATGGAGCTTATCCCATCGGGTTCGGTCAGACCATTTCGCAGCCTTTTACGGTTGCTTATATGACAACTCTGCTCGTTGATCGATGTCCATCAGGAAAAGTGCTTGAAATTGGAACCGGATCAGGTTATCAGGCGGCAATTCTTGATGCTCTTGGTTATTCGGTTTATACGGTTGAAAGGATCAATGAGCTGTTTCAGCGTGCTGAACGGCTTTTTTCGAGGCTTGGTTTACCTATTGCATGTCGTTATGATGACGGCACTCTGGGTTGGAAGGAAGAGGCTCCGTTTGACGGGATCATAGTAACTGCAGGTGCTCCGGAAGAACCTGCGCCATTGTTGAGACAGCTGGCGGAAAACGGTTGCATGGTTATACCCGTTGGAGAGACGGTGTCACAGCAGATGACCGTTGTGCAGCGAGTTGGTGACGAACTTAGAAAAGAGGTGTTTCAGCAGTTTGTCTTTGTGCCGCTGATTGGCAGGGAGGGCTGGAGCGATGACCTGTAACAGACGATTTTTATATTTAATAACATCATAATTGAAGGGATGATCTATGGCTCTCATGTCCAGCTTGCGTGACAAGACTCATATTATACTCTATACGCTCATGGCGGCATTTCTTGCGCTGATTGTGTTTGAGTGGGGGATGAATTTTACCGGATTTACCACCAAGGCAAATCAGGCGGGTAAAATTAATGGAAAGACGGTTTCCATGGCAGAGTATGATGAGGTGTACAAAAATTTTACTGCAAATTATCGAAGAGCCAATCCCGGAGCGGAACTGACTCCGGAAGCCGAACTCGCGCTTCGTGAGCAGGCCTGGAATACGGTTGTAGATCAGACTCTTCTTGAACAGCAGTTTGAAAAGTTCTCCATCTCCCTGCAGGATCAGGAGGTGGTTGAAGCTCTGGATAGTTCTGCTCCGCCCCAGGTGATCCGTCAGAATTTCAGTGATCCGGCTACCGGAGCACTTGATCGAAAAAAGCTCGACAGTGCACGTCGTGATCCCCGCAACAAGGAGTTGTGGCTGCAGATAGAGAAGATTGTCCGTCAGGAGCTGAAGGTCAACAAGCTGATCAGGGCATTGCAAACTCTTGACCATGTAACCGGCAGGGAGGTTGACGATATTATAAACAGGCAGTTCTCAAGGTTTTCTGCCTCTTTTATACCTGTTCCCTTAAGCTTTGCCGGTGCTGACAGTAACTTTCCGGTAAAGGAAGAGGAGATCAAAAAGTATTATGATGATCACAAGGAGCTTTTCCGGCAGGCACCTTCAAGAAAAGCCGATTTTGTGTTTTTCCCTCTTACTCCCTCAGCAAAAGACAGTCTTGCCGTTCGAACCGAGCTTGAATCGATCAGGGCCGAGTTTTCTGCTCCAACGGTTAATGACAGCGACTATGTGAAGGTACAGAGTGACCGTCCAACAGGGATTAATGTAGCCTATAACCGGAGCGATTTTTCACCTGCAGCCGGAGCAACGCTCTTTAATCCTTCAAATCTCAAGCCGGGAACGATTGTCGGTCCTTTAGCTGATCGGGGTGAGTACCGCATGATAAAAATCAAGCAGGTTACTACCTCCCGGCAGCCAGTGGCAAGGGCCTCACATATTCTTCTGAGGTTTAATCCGGCCAGCCGTGCTGAAGTGCAGAAAGTCAGGGAGCTTTCACTGCTGATTTCACAACAGCTTCAGGCTGGTGTTCCTTTTGAGTCTCTTGCACGTAAATATTCTGCTGATCCCGGTAGTGCGCTGAATGGCGGTGATATCGGATGGTTCAGCAGGGAACGTATGGTTCCTGAATTTGCTGCAGCAGTGTTCAATGCCCGTCCCGGTGCGGTTATCGGTCCTGTTCAGACACAGTTCGGACTGCATATTATCAAGGTTACCGGTTTTGACCAGAGTGCGGTGGTCTGCTCGGAGATAGTTCGCAACATCCGCCCCTCCACGGAGAGTGTCGAGAGTGTTAGGCGTCAGGCACTTGCCTTTCAGGCCTCGGCCAAGGAGAAGGGTTTCGACCAGACTGCGGCTGCCGCGAAATTGCGTATTGACAAGACCGGAGAGTTTGGTAAACATATGGCGGTTGCGCAGATCGGATACAGTGATAAGGTAACGGCTTTTGCCTTTAAGGCATCCGAAGGAGACCTTTCAGATCTGCTTGAGACTGAAAAAGGGTTTTATGTTATGCGTCTTACGGAGAAGAATGATACCGGATACCGGCTGCTGGATCAGGATATGAAAAGCAGGATTACGGCAGAGCTGGTAAGGGAGAAGAAAGGTGCCGCTCTTGAGAAAAAGCTCTCTGCGATGGCGAAGGGAGCCGGAATGTCTATTGAAAAGATCGCTGCGGCAAATCAGGGATTGGCTATCGTGTCAGCGGAGAATATCCAGTGGAGTGACGGGCTTATTCCGGGTTATGGCGTTGACCGCCCTCTTGTTGAAGCCATGTCAGGAATGGTGGTTGGAAAACTCTCCTCTCCGGTGAAAACTACCGATGGATATGCGATTGTGCTTCTCACGAAGAGAGCGCTTCCCGAGGGGCTGGATCCCAAAGTGGAAAAAGTCACGGTAACACCACAGCTGCTTCGGGCAAAACAGGAGCAACTGTTTGCTGAATTTTTTGCTGCGGTTCGCAAAAACGCAAAAGTTGAGGATTTGCGACCCTGATCACCCCCCGCATTTGGATCAATGAGCCGCCTGGAAGGTTTCCAGGCGGGCTTTGATGGCTTGGGCGCTGTCGAGTGTCAGACACTCCCCGGCAAGTTCTTCGGTTTCGGCAATGGTGTAGTGTGATACCAGTGATTTAAGGTTCGGTATATCCGAGGCTACAACACTGAATCGTCTGAGCCCGCATCCAATCAGGAAAGGCAGGGCAAGCGGGTCTGAACCCATGTCACCGCATATCATTGCCCTGCAGTGGTTTCTGTTGGCGGCAGCAATAACCCGGTGCAGCTGGCGTATAATTGCCGGATGGAATTTTTCAAAGAGGTCCTGCACAACAACGTTGTTCCTGTCCACAGCGAGGGTGTACTGGGTAAGGTCATTGGTCCCGATGCTGATGAAATCTACACGTCTGGTGATTTCATCAATGATCTCCACCGCTGCCGGGACCTCAATCATTGCCCCGATTCCCGGCCTGTCAATCGGTTGTTCCATCTCTCTGGATAGCTCCTCGATGTGTCGGTCGATCACCTTCCGGACATGGTGAATCTCTTCAAGAGAGATGATCATGGGGATCAAAATATCGATGTTGCCGTGAACATTAGCCCTGATTACTGCCCGTATCTGGTCATCAAGTATTTCAGGCATATCAATCAGTATTCTGATCCCCCTCCATCCAAGGTTAGGATTTGGTTCCCTTACGGGAGAGTAGATCAGTTTGTCGCCTCCGATGTCAAAGAGTCGAATATCAAGTGGCATGGGAGCTATCGTTTCAGCCATATCGAGGTAAGAGGAGTACTGTTCGGACTCCTTTGGCACTTTGGTTCCGTCAGTAAAGAGGTTCTCGCTTCTGAAAAGCCCTACACCTTCCGCACCCGAAGCCGTCAGGTTCTGGAGCTCCTCCTTGAAATCGATATTGGCGAAAAAGGTGATTCTGACACCGCATTTTGTTGTTGCCGGCAGCGTAGCGGTCAGTGATGCACTCTCTTCATGCTCTTTCTCCTCCTCTTTTTTCCTTTCATACCAATCAATTCGCTCCTGACCGGGATTGGTGATTACGACTCCCGTTGTTCCATCAAGGATCACAGGCATGCCGGTTGTCACCTTGTGAGAGAGGTTTCCGAGTCCTACGACCATCGGAATATTGAGTGACTTGCATATCAGGGAGATATGGGAGGTTGTTCCACCTGAATCGGTTATAAATCCCTTTACATTGCTTCGGCTGAGCAGGATCACATCGGCAGGAGAGAGATGATAGGATGCGACAATGACACCTTCAGGAATCCATGAGTGCAGTTTTCGTACATGAAGGTTTCTGATGATCCGGTCCTTTATATCGAGGAGATCGTCAGCCCGTTCACGGAATATCTGTTCTTCAGAAGTTTTGAATTTTTCAAGATAGAGGTTGAACTCCTCCTCTATGACCATATGTGCCGGTTTTCTCTCGGAGAGAATTCTCGATGAGATGGTATCAATAAGTACCGGATCATGCAGGATCATGATCTGGGCCTGAAACAGATTGGAGTATCCTTTACCGAGTTTTCTTGTTGTTACCCGCTCGATTTTTTTCAGTTCTTTCTCGGAACGGTTCAGTGCGGCAAGAAAACGTTCAATCTCGTCATTGATATCCCCGTGTTTCAGTTCCTGGATCTCATGATGATCGGTCTCCTTGACAAAACTATAGCATGTTCCGATTGCTATCCCTTTGGATGCACCGATCCCTGCATAGGACAGCTCCATTTCCTGTCCCGCTGTGTCGCTGTTTTTGATCGCCGGTTCCGGTGCTCCATCTGTTTTTCCGGAGACCGGAGAGTGAGTATTATCTGACATAGGTGAGGGTTAAAAGGGTGCTTCATCCTGATTTATGAATACTCCGGCATTGGATTTACCGGATTCCGGCAGTGAGGGCGCGTAGCGTTCAGGCTCATGGGATGTATCAGCAGCGTCGCCGGCGGTGATATAGGTATTTGCCGTTGACTGAAACCGCCCGTAGTTTTTCAGGAAGAGCAGACGGATGTCGCCAATAGGGCCGTTTCTCTGCTTGCCTATAACAATTTCTACAACATCCTTGGTTGATGAGCCGTCCTCGAAGGTTGTTTTACCGTACATTTCCGGCCGGGAGAGGAACATGACGACGTCTGCATCCTGTTCGATAGAGCCCGACTCCCTGAGATCGCTGAGCTGGGGCCGACGGTCGCCCGAGCGCTGTTCAACCGAGCGGTTAAGCTGGGCAAGCGCGATGACGGGAATGTTCAGCTCCTTTGCCAGTGCTTTCAGCGACCTTGAAATCTGCGCAATCTCCTGTTCACGATTTGTTTTCCCGTCACGTACAGGAGTGACCAGCTGAAGGTAATCGACTACAACCATACCGATATTGTGCTCCTGCTTCATGCGGCGGGTTTTGGCGGCAAGCTCCATAATCGAGATCCCCGGTGTATCGTCAATAAAGAGTTTCGCTTCATTGAGCTTGTCCATGCTGTTGATGATCCTGCCCATCATTTCCGGCGTTATACGCCCGGTTCTGACAAGCTGGGACTCAACATAGGCTTCGGCGCACATGAGCCTTACGGCAAGCTGAACCTCAGCCATTTCAAGGCTGAAAAAAAGAACCGGTGTATCAAAATCGACCGCTGCATTCCGGGCAAGGGCGAGCGCAAACGCGGTTTTACCGGCCGAAGGCCTTGCCGCAATGATAATCATGTCGGAGCCCTGGAATCCGGCCGTCATCTGATCCAGTTCAGAGAATCCCGATCCGATGCCGGTGACGGAGGATTGTGATGCTCTGAGGGTTTCAAGCATCCGAATGCCGTTTTTCACCAGCTCTTTTATCAGTGAGGCCTTCTTTTTTATACCCGCCTGGGAGATATTGAAAAACTGCTGGGAGGCATGTTCAACCAGATCAAAAATATCCATTGATGAGCTGTAGGCTGCCCCGGATATCTTGGCTGATATGGAGATCATCCTCCGGTAGAGGTACTTCTCCTTTGCCAGGCGGGCATAGTACTCGATATTGGCGGCGCTGATAACTTTGCCGGAGAGTTCCGCCAGATAGTGCCGTCCTCCGACCGGCTCCAGTTCGTTCATTTTCAGCAGCTCTTCACTGACGGTGATAATGTCAATTGCCTGCCGTTTATGGTAGAGCTGCATCATCGCCCTGAAGATGATCTGGTGACGTTTTTCATAAAAAACCTCTTCACCATTATCACCGAATATCTGGATGACCTGTTCAATAGGGTCATCTTCGAGAAGAATGCAGGCAAGCACCTCCTGCTCGATTTCAGTAGAATAGGGAGGAACGCGGCTCTCCTGACTGAAATCAATATCCTTGTCAAAATCTATGGCAACCGCAGCTTTCTTGATCATCATGCAATATCCTTGTCGTGAAGCGTTTCTTTTCCGCCCGTTTTTTTGTAATGGTGCTCCATCATCTGCACATCCTCCCAGCAGGCCCGTTTCCAGTTGGGGTTACGCAGCAGTGCGGCCGGATGATAGGTCACAAAACAGTCAAACCCTTTCCATTCGATCAGCTTTCCCCTCATCATTCCCATGGAGAGGTTATTTCCAAGAATGGTATTTGCGGCAACCTTTCCAAGAATAAGAATGATTTTAGGCTTTACAATCTGCAACTGCTGCTGCAGCCATGGCCGGCAGAATCCGATTTCATCCTCAAGCGGGTTGCGGTTTCCCGGCGGCCTGCACTTCAGAATGTTGCAGATATAGACCTCTTCACGTTCAAAATGAACCGCCTGCAGAATTTTTGTGAGGAGCTGGCCGGATCTTCCTACAAAAGGCCTTCCCGACGCATCCTCTTCCGCTCCGGGGGCTTCGCCGATGACAACAATTTCTGCAAGAGGGCTCCCTTCGCCAACAACAACATTCCGCCTTGTTTCGGCGAGCCGGCACTTTCGGCACGCCATTGCCGCTTTTTGCAGCTCCGCAAGCTTTTCAGCTGCCGAAGCGGAAGGGTGTTCACTGCCGGACGGTGTGCTCACTACAGGATCAAATAACAGGCCTTCCATGCAATTATCGGCTGTTTTTATGGAGAGGAGACTTACTCTCGTACTGTTTTTCTATGACCTCAAGCAGCCGCTCTGCCGCGTCATGTTTTGAAAGTTGAGGCAGCTCGGTTGTTTTGCCGCTACGCTCTATCAGGGTCAGAATATTGGTATCAACTTCAAAACCGGAAGTTTTGCGATCAAAAAAGTTGAATGCTATCAGGTCAAGCTGCTTTGATTCCAGTTTCTTGCGTGCATTATCAATATCTGACTGCATTTCGAGTGCAAATCCTATGGCAAGTTGTTTGCTGCTTTTCTGCAGACTGAACTCTGCAAGGATATCCGGGTTTTTTACAAGCGTAATCTCGATCTCTTCGGCCTCTTTTTTCATTTTTCTTTCATATGGTGCGGCCGGTCGATAATCTGCTACAGCCGCCGCGCCGATAAAGATCTGGCAGCTTTGGAAAAATGTTCGGGCGGCAGCATGCATCTCCGCAGCACTTTCAACATCGATGCGTTGCACTCCCGGAGGAGTTTCAAGATGAACCGGGCCTGTAATGAGCGTGACCAGTGCTCCGCGTTTTGCCGCAGCACCGGCTATGGCGAATCCCATCTTGCCCGAAGAGTAGTTGGAGATGTAGCGCACGCCATCAATTTTCTCTCTTGTCGGTCCGGCTGTCACAACAATGGATCTCCCCTGCAGGGGGGACTTTTTCTGTGATGAGTGCAGGGCCTCTTCAAGATGCGTGTGGATGGTTTCGGGCTCAGGCATCCGGCCGGTTCCGGATTGTCCTGAAGCGAGCTCTCCGCTTTCAGGTTTGAAGACCAGGCAGCCCTGTTTTTCAAGGAGTGCGATATTTCGCTGCACTGATGCAGAGAGAAACATCTGGCCATCCATGGCAGGAAAAACAAGTACCGGCTTGCCTGGCCGCAGTGTGAGAAAGCAGGCTGTGAGCATATCGTCGCAAAGGCCTGCGGCCAGCCGCGCAAGCGTATTGGCTGTGGCCGGGGCAATGACCAGCGCATCGGCCCACTCGCCAAGCGAGATATGGTGTGTGTAATCGGTTTCCGGTGTGTCAGCAGGAGGAAATATATTCCGGTAGACAGGCTCCTGGGAAACGGTTGCAAGGGCAAGTTCACTGACAAAACGGGCACCGCCGTCGGTAAGGGCAACCCTGACATTTGCCCCTGCTTTTTTCAACACTCTTACCAGTTGCGGCGTTTTGTAGGCGGCAATGCCGCCGCAGATGCCGATGATGATGTTTTTGCCTCTCAAGAGCTTATTTCCTGTGGATTTATTTCAGATTGGTTTACCTGTCAATTTACAAAAACAGCAGGATTTATTTTTTTTTGCCGGATGAAGGGATAATTCGTTTCCAGAACTGATCCCATGAGTTGAACCGCTCCCTGAAGGAGACGCTTGCACCCCATGTTTCCGAAGGTTTCTGCAGATTGATGCTCGATGTTTCATTTCCGATCTGTCCGTAAGAGCGATAGGCCTCCAGGTATATTTTCGGAGTTACACGGTATTCGATTTTCTGTGCAGTACCGTAATAGTCTGACATAACAGTTTGTTTCATGCTCGGTGAGCTGCCTGTGCCTACAAAGCGGACTTTTCCGCCGGTACCGGGGACGTTGAGTGCAAAGTAAAGATCAAGTCCGCTAAGGGCTCCGCGGTTGTCCACGCCGACATTGACATTGAAGCTTTCGATTCCGGCAATATCCTGCACGACTCTTGAGAGCTGTGAAGAAATCATACCTGTTCCGGTCGATATTCCGACGTTTGATGCAAAGCCGGTGTTCTGGTTGCTGCTGCCCGGTCTGATATACCACTGTTTTGAAAGCAGCATGGTGATGACATTCAGCTGCGCGTTCGGGTCTATCTGGCTTGATTGTCCGCCGATGGTGTTCTGGGAAGAGAATGGTTGAGACTGCTCGTTGAGGTAATAGCCCATCTCCACCTGTGGTTCATTGAGCGAACCGGTGATGGCAAGCAGCAGTTTTACATTATCCCGCTCACCGGTCTGCTGGTTTACAGCCGTTACGTATTTGGCTCCATACAGATTGTCCATAACGCCGCCCCGGATATCAGCGTTGTTCCAGGTTACCTTGCCGCCATCCTGCAGATCGAAATTTGAGTTGGAAAATTTGTATTTACCTCCGATGACATTCACCGAACCGAACAGCCGGTAGAGCTGATCGGTTTTATTGACGACAAGTGAGAGATTGTTTACCGTTGTTTCAATCTGTTCGCCTCTGAGGCGGTCAAAAATCACACTGCACTTGATCGGTACATTACTTGTCAGCCTCAGGTTTTTTATCTGGAGGATATCAAGCAGTGAATAGTAAAACTCTGCGGGTTGAACGGCTGCGTTACTTCCGGCAATCTCAGCTGAACTCTGTGATGGATAGCGGGGAACAAATTCAATGAACTTGTTGACTCCAATATACTTCGCGCTTTCATTGGCTCCAGCCCGATAGAGAGAGAAATCAGCAGCGTTGATTCGCAACTCTCCTTCGGCGAGCGGGGAGGTGAATGTGCCATGCAGCAGCAGATTGTTTGTAGAACCGGTTATGGTTCCAAAAGAGGTTTCATCCTTCCGGTCTTTTTTGTTGAACAGTAACAGATTG
Source organism: Candidatus Chlorobium masyuteum (assembly GCF_011601315.1). Classification (NCBI taxonomy): domain Bacteria; kingdom Pseudomonadati; phylum Chlorobiota; class Chlorobiia; order Chlorobiales; family Chlorobiaceae; genus Chlorobium; species Candidatus Chlorobium masyuteum. The sequence goes on from NZ_JAAORA010000002.1 coordinate 234,038, forward strand.
TCAATCCGGCATTCAAGAGCAAGTGCTCCCGGTTCCAGTTTGTCAAGTTTTACCACTCCGTTGATACGCCCTGTGCCCTTGAGATTGTCGCGGATTTTGATATCGCGAAGTTCGATCGCTTTTGGGGTTATAAAGAGGTCCCCATTGAGCAGATAGGTAACCTGGGTGGGTTCAATTCTGATTTTTGTATCAAGCAGCCGGCTTGTCAGATAGATATCGGGTGTCGGTGTTCTCCCTTCAATTTTGAGTGTTGTCGGTATTATGCCTTCGGCATCATCAATGATCGGGATCGCGTATTTCAGCAACTGCGCGGAAAGATTATCCGAGCGGAATGAAACTCTGACGGGTTGTTGCGGTGCAGTCCAGATCTGCAGGGGGTAGTAGCTGAGTTCCAGCGGAATGGTTCCGCTTCCCTCGAACGTGTTCATTACCACTATCGGTTTTGCACTGTTCAGTGAGCCCGGTGAGCTGTTATGCATCTCAAACTGAAGCTGGCCGGAACTGTGCCTTGCTGTGCCCTGCACGGTTCCTATCCGGATTTTATCATAGCGTATATCCTCACCGCTCAGTTTGAGTGCCGTTATTTTTGCGCCGGGTGTGCCGCTGACTGTCAGAGAGGCATTGATGGATCCTGCAAGCAGATCAAGTGATGGATTGATGATTAACTGTCTCAACTCCCTGAGCTGAACTTTGTAGAGTATACATTGAAAGGTACCTGACTGCGAGTTGCTGAGCTCTCCGTTAAGCACAATCTGCTGCCCCCCTTTCATCAGACTGAAACGGTTGAAGAGTGCCGATGTTCTGCCGAGCATGATATGTGACTTTTCAGATGCCTGCCAGATACCTTCAGCATCTTTCAGGGAGAGGTGATTAACGGTCAAATCATAGCTGCTGCCGCTTTTTGCGGCTGACAGTTTTGCCGAAAAGTTCTGCTGCGGTTCAAGGGTGGAGATGTCGAGAGAGGTCTCAAGCCGAGAAGGGCTATACAGCGCGGTAAAGATGGCCGCACCTGTTTTTTTGCCGGCCAGGGAGAGTGATGCTGCCTTTGCATTTACCGATGCTTTTTTCGTCCCGCTGGCAGTACACTCCAGCCCGGCCGCCATAGCGAGCTTCTCTATCAGCACATTGTTATTGGCCTTCAATTGTTCGACTCTTATTGCACTCTCTATCGAGCACTCGCCATTACTGTACATGGCTCTCCCTTCAGCACGTCCCTTCACAAAGAGCGCCTCAACAGGGAAGAGTCGCTGAAAGGGTGAGAGATCTTTGATTGTTACCAGGTAGTTGACCGTGAATGGTTTTGTCAGTTTGCCCGAGCTGTTTTCAGGGGCAGGCATGGTTGTCTGCCATATATTCTGTGATGCGATCTCCCTCGCAATTCCGGAGCCTGCAAGTCTGCCAAGAGCAATCAGCTCGTCAAATGAAAAATTTCCTTCGGTAAGCAGGTCAAAAAAATCACTGTTGATCGTGGTTCTGGAGCTGCCGGGTTTCTGTACAATCTCGATAGATGCCTTTGAATTATCTTTCAGCCGGATATTGTTGATGAGAGAGGGCGCGAACTTCATCATGGCAAAAACATTCAGGGCTTTCGCGTCAACACCTGATCCATTCATGCTGAATGTGCCGTTCAGATCGGTTTTATACTGCTCTGAACCGAGGATTTTTGATAGATCAAGAGCCGTGGCCTTGCCGGATGCCTGGTAACGGGTTGCTTTATTTTTCAGGTCGACTCCACCGTCAAGGCTGAATGTTGTGAGATTGTTTTTGAGGGAAACCGTAGCTGCCATCATGTCATTGGCAAAGTCAAGCAGCAAACTTCCCTCTTTGATCGGCTGATTTTGCCAGTAGGAGTCGGCCAGCTTCATGTCAAGCTTCAGGCGGTTGATTTTTTTGTTGACCATAACGCCTTCAAAGCTGCCGGATGCGTTGATCAGACTTTTTTCTCCACCCGCGTCAACCAGCTTTTGAGGTTTCAGGTTTTTCAGCACCATGGAGCCTTTGGAGGAAAACTGTTCCGATCCCTCTTTTGATGTCTCTGCATTCAGGGAGAGATCTCCTGGAGCAGTTCGAAGGGTCAGTTCTGACTTGACCGTTTTCAGACTACCTTTTACCCGTCCGAGAAAGGTAATGTTACCGGTTTTTTTTGCGATCTCCCGGTAGGTACTCTCATGCAGTAGAGACTCGATAAATGCACCTTCAACCCTTGAGCTGTCACATTCAAGCTGATAAGCCAGGGCATTTCTGTTTTGCAGGTTGAGCAGTTCTCCTTTAACGATGATCCGGTTTTTAAGGTGTGTCAGGTTTGCATCCAGGATTTTGACATTATCTTTTTTTCCTTTTGCGTTGCCCTTCAGGGTGTACATTCCGTCAGGAAGAAGAAGTTCCGGAAAAAACTGTTTCAGATCACTGCTGTGGAGGGAGAGCTCCTGAATATTCAAAAATGAGTCGGCGCGTAAAAGCTGCTTTTGAATCAGGGAGGAGAAGATAGTAAAATTGTCAAAAGTGGCCGAGAGTTCAGCTTTGCTTTTATTTGCCTCGGCTTTCAGTGCAATTATTTCTGCGCGGTTTTCCGAAAAGAGAAAACTTCCCGATGCATGGTGCAGGGTGATGTTTTCGCGGGGGAGTGTGAGTCTGAGTCGGAGTGTATCAAGTTTTCCCTTCAGAAATTTGTCCTTTATGGTGAACGATGAGAGTTCCAGGTTGATATTGTTCACCGAGAGCTGAAGGGCGTTCGGGTTGCTCTTCTTTCCGGTGTAGGTGAGCGTGCTGTTTTTCAGATGCAGTTTTTTGCTGAAAAAATGATCGAGTGGAGCCTGCTTTATATTGGGATCGCGAAAAGCAAAGAGCTGTTCAATATTGAGTTTGCCGTTTTCCTGTTCGATAACTCTCGCGTTCAGCGAATCGGCAACAAGCCGCCGCAGATAGAGTTTTCTGATTTCAGGCTGGAGGAAGGTGAGGAAGTTTACTTTTGCTGAAACTTTGCGCGCTTCAATCGCAGGAACCGCTTCGCCGGGGCTGTATATACGGGGGTTGATCAGGGTGACACTGTTGGGGAACTTCAGGTGAAGTTCGCCCAATTCAAGACGACCGACAAAGTTTTCATTAAAAAGAGCCGTTGCCCGCTCTTTGACCAGCAGGTCAATGACTCCGCTGTTCAGAACAAACAGAGCGACAAGCGACAGAAGAAAAATGAATGCCGTGAAAACTGTCAGCAGTTTGATGGTGTAGTGTTTAATCCTTTCCACTGCCGGGTGATGGGTTAGTGTAGAGCTGAAGAATTTTATCAATGATATTGCTTGTTGACCGGCCGTCGAGCAGCGGTACGGTCAGTACTTTGCCGCCACCTTCAAGAACGGCCTTTGCTCCGGCAATCTGCTCAACGTTCCAGTCCGCTCCTTTGACCAGAATATCCGGCAAGAGAAGAGTGATAAGGGATTCGGGCGTATCTTCTTCAAAAAGGGTAACAGCATCGACCGCCTGAAGTGCCGCAAGGACGGCAGCCCTGTCGGTTTCGGAACAGACCGGTCGATTCGGGCCTTTCAGTCTTCGTACCGACGCATCGCTGTTGAGACCGATCAGGAGAATATCTCCCAGTTGTTTTGCAGCATTCAGATATCCGACATGTCCGGCATGCAGGATATCAAAGCAGCCGTTTGTAAATACAACGGTTTTACCGGCAGCCTGCCATGCCCGAACCCTGAGAAGAGCCTCATTCCGGCTCAGCAGCTTATGGGAACCATGCATAGTTGCCATCTTTTTGCTATACTTTGCCCGGTAGTGTATGAATAATAAGTCGCCGAATTTTTTTCAATTTAGCTTATACTCTTCGATTGTCCGCATGCTAAAACACAGACTTACCATGAAGCGAAGCTGGGAGGATAGTGACGGGGTGGCCGATCGGGTGCTTTATGGTTTAATTATGATGATCGGCTGGTTCGTCAGAACGATAAGTCGTAAACATTCAAGTGCATTAGCTCGCGCACTCGGTGATTTTATCTACCGGGTTCCTAAACTCCGGCGTTCTCTTGTTGAAGAGAATCTTGCCCTGACTTTCCCCGAAAAAAACAGTGAAGAAATCTCTGCGATTGCCCTCCAGGTCTATCGCAACCAGGCTGAGAATTTTATAGAAATGCTCCGTCTTCCCATGATAAAAACAGCCGAAGATGCCGCCCGGCTTCTTGAGCTTGATGCGCGTCTGCTGCTCTCGAAAACACTTGAGCAGCAGAAAGGTTGCGTGCTGGTTTCGGCTCATTTTGGCAACTGGGAGCTGATGGCGCTCTGTTCCGGACTGTTGATGGCCCCTTTTACAATCGTGGTAAAGGAGCTGAAGAATCATGCTATTGATCGTAAAATCAATAGCTGGAGGACGATGCAGGGGAACAGGATCGTCTATGACTGGCAGGCGCTTCGTACGGGGTTGCGAACGCTCCGGGAAGGGGGGATTGTAACAATTCTCGGTGATCAGTCTGATTCGGGAGGATCATTTTTTACCGAGTTTCTCGGAAGAAGGACCGCCGTATTTCTTGGTCCGGCCTTTCTTGCCCTGAAAGCGGGAGTGCCGCTCTTTGTTGTGATGTGTCGCAGTATAGGAAACGGACGTTATACCATCGATATAGAAGAGATTGACATGAGTGATCTTGGAGGCAAAAAGGCGGATGCCGAAGAGCTTGCACGCCGGTATACAAAGGTGATCGAACGCTTTATCTATCAATATCCTGAAGAGTGGTTCTGGCTGCATAACCGCTGGAAGCGCTCAGAACCCTGAGGAGGGTTTTACCACCGGCTCCTTTTTGTATAAGAGGGGCTGAAAATGTAGATTGCGTTCGGGCATTGCTTGCTGTCACAATAACCTCTTTATGAAAGTATTATCAAGGATTGTTCGCTATCTGCTCCCCTCAAAAGGCAAGATTGCACTTGTTCTGGTTGTCAGCATCATGACCTCGCTGCTCGGGGTTGTTTCAATCTATTCAGTCCTTCCTCTTCTTAATGCGGTTTTTACTGCCGACCGCACGATTGCGGGTTCGGGCCCTCCTGAAACAGCCGCGCTGCAGAGCAGGGCGCCTGAAAAAAGTTCCGACCAGGTTCCGGTTGTTTTTAATGGCTTTGATACCGAAAAGCTCAAGGCTTCGGTGACGGAGTCCTTTGCAGAAGCGTTTCATGCCGAGACCAAAGAGAGAACCCTGCTCAATATCTGCCTCTTTCTGATAGGGGCATTTGCCGTAAAAAACCTGTTTGTCTATATGAACGGTCAGCTCCTCTACCGGATTCAGACCAAGACGGCCAAACAGCTCCGGGATGATGTATTCAATAATATCATTGAGATGCACCTGGATTATTTTAACAAGAACCGGGTTGGCAATCTGATGAATCTGGTTTACAACGACGTTCAGACGGTTAATGAATCGGTAAGTTCCACCTTTGTCAATTTTCTGCAGAACCCGTTTGCGGTAGTTGTTTATGCTTGTGTCCTTCTTGTTTTGAGCTGGAAGCTTACTCTTTTTGCAACGGTGACTTCGCTGCTGATATTTTTTGTGATCAGCATAATCGGCAAGCAGGTGAAGGGTCTGGCGGCAACGTTCCGCACAAAAATGGGTGATATGAACTCGGTCTTGCAGGAGAAGTTCAGCGGGATCAAGGTTATCAAGTCAAGTGCGTTCGAAAATGTCGAACTTCAGCGTTTTCAATCGTTTACAAGGGATTTCCGGAAACTCGATATCCGGATTGCAAGACTTCGTAATATTATCAGTCCGGTTAATGAAACGCTGCTGGTTGCGGCCATTGCCCTTGTGCTCTGGTTTGGCGGACTGCAGGTCTTTGAGGGAAGGATGACCTCCTCTGAACTGATTCTCTTTGCCTTTACGCTTTACTCCACCATGGGGCCGATCAAGAAATTCGGAGATATCAGCAGCCAGATGGCTGTCGGAAAGGCCTCTGCTGAACGGCTCTTTGAGCTGCTTGATACCGTGCCGGATATCAGTAACGGGAGTCGCTCCATAACAGGTTTTTCCCATGAGATCCGCTTTGAGGACGTCTCGTTTAAATACAGCAAGGAGGCTGATGCCCCCAATGTGCTTGACCATGTCTCTTTTGAACTGAAAAAAGGGGAGATGGTTGCCCTCGTTGGCCAGTCGGGATCAGGAAAGTCGACGACGGTTGATCTTCTTCTGCGTTTTTATGATGTTGATTCGGGCCGTATTACCATTGACGGGATCGATATCCGGGAGTATGATTTCAAGCAGTTGCGCCGGATGATCGGTGTGGTCAGCCAGGAGGTGATCCTTTTCAATGATACCATCAAGGAGAACATTGCCTACGGGATCCATGGAGAGATAAGCCAGGAGAAGGTAATCATGGCGGCAAAAATGGCCAATGCCCATCAGTTCATTGAGGAAAAACCCGAGCAGTATGATACACTGATCGGAGACCGTGGGGTACAGCTTTCAGGCGGACAGCGACAGCGCCTTGCTATTGCCCGTGCCATGGTGAAGAATCCTGAACTGCTGGTTTTCGATGAGGCGACCAGTGCTCTTGATAATGAATCCGAAAAGGTAGTGCAGGAGGCAATAGACCATGCCCTTGAAAACCGTACGGCTCTGGTTGTCGCTCACCGGCTCTCAACTGTCAGGAATGCCGACAGGATCATTGTCATGGAGAGGGGTAGAGCGGTTGAATCCGGTAGTCATGAAGAGCTTCTCGCTCGTGGCGGTTTATACAGGCAGCTCTATGATATTCAGTTTTCCGGCAAGACGCAGGAGTCCGAACGGACGCCGGTTGCTTCCTGAATATACCGCCAATGCCGACTGGTACGGGTGCTCTTTTATCCCTTCAATCCTTCCGCAACCATGGCAAATATTCCAAATCGTTTTGTTGTCGTCATTCCGGTATTCAACCAGCTCCACTACACATCGCAGTGTGTTGAAAGCCTGCTCAGGCAATGTGTCGAAACGGATGAGATCCTGATTATCGACAACGCCAGCAGCGATGAAACACCGCTCTGGCTGGCGCAACATTCCGAATTGAAACATCTCCGTAACAAGGTCAATCTCGGTTGCGGCTGTGCCTGGGCTCAGGGCGTTGTTCTCAGTCCGGATGCCGAATGGATAGTACTCCTGAACAACGATGTGCTTTCGGGGCCTGCAGCGATCAATAACCTGCTTGATGCGGCCGAACGCTCAAAGCTTGGAGTCGTAAGTCCGGCGCTGTTAGAGGGTCCGAACGACTACGATTTTGAAAATTTCGCCCGGCAATATCAGAAAAGCATGTCTGGCATGATTCGACGGAACCGGTTCCACGGGGTCTGTTTTGCTCTTCACAGGAGCGTTATTGAGAAAATCGGTTTTCCGGACACCGACCGGCGTCTGGGGGGATATGAAGATGCCGAGTTTCTCGTCCGCTGCCGGCGAGCCGGGATTCCGGTCGGAATTGTCGGTGATTCGGTCTTTCACCACTTCGGCTCTATTACCCAGAAGGCCATCAAGCAGAAGACGGGACAGAAATCTCTCGGGGACCTCAAGTATTTCCGCTCCAGGGTTGGTTCAAAATGGTGGTCAAGGAAGCGGGATAAATTTTTGTCAAAGTTTATTTTCAGGAAATGGATCAACGATGAACGGGCAGGAACAGGCTATTCACTGCATATGATACGCAGGGATGGAGTATGGGAGCTTCGTTGATCATCCGGCCATTGATGATAATTGATTATATGGAATACTCTTACGGGATTAATGTTTGCGGCGGCAGCCGTATTTGAGCGATGACCATGCATAAAGGCAATCCGCGACGCATACTTGTTATTGTACAACGCTCCAACGGCGATGTCTTTCTGAGTTCGCCGTTGATCGAGGTGCTTTTCCGTGTTTATGGCCGCCCGGGCATCGATCTGCTGGTCAACAGCGACACGCTTGCCGTAGCAGAGACGCTGCCGCATATACAGCAGATACATCAGTTCTCCTACAATGTCGAGGGAAAGGGGAGGGGTTCCCAGACTGCTGATCTGCTGAAAAGGATTTTCCGCCGCTATGACCTGAGTATCAATCTGACTGCAAGTGACCGTTCAGTTCTGTTTGCTCTGCTTTCCGGCCGAAGAGCCATAAGCGCAGTGGAGCCCGACCGGAAAAAATCCTGGTGGAAGCGCCTCTTGCTTTCGGCCCATTACGAGTTTGACACCTCCCGGCACATCATTGAGAACAACACCACCGCTCTTGACCTTCTGGGCATTGGTTCCGGCAAGCCGACCGTCAGCTCCTGCCATTCGCCGGAGGCTGCCGAACGTGTAAGGCAGATGCTGGAAGGGGCCGGTATCGGCGAATTTATTATAGTTCATCCCGGAGCTCAGTATAACTACAAGGTATATCCCGAGCGGCTCAGAAACGCTCTGTTTGAGCGCCTGAACCGTTTCGGTATACCGATAGTTGTTACCGGCGGAAAGAGCCGGCTTGACCTTGAGATCAAAAAAACAGTGCCGAAGCTTGAAAATGTTCATGATTTTATCGGCAGGACAAGTATGGATGAATTGATAGCGCTGAGTGACCGATCCCTTGCTTATATTGGAGCCGATACGCTGAACATGCACATTGCTGCTTCGCAGAACAAACGTATTTTTGCCATTTTCGGCCCGACAATTCCCGGTATGTGGTCTCCCTGGTGCAACGCGCTCCACACCGGAACCAGGCTGAACAGGCCTTTGCAGACATATGGCACTATTACCATCTTTCAGGCTGATATGCCCTGTGTTTCCTGCGGTCGCGCTGGTTGCGATGATCAACACGGTGTCAGCGAATGCCTTTACCATATTGATCCCGATCTCATCACTAACGAAATTGAGCATTGGCTAACAACATTTCGGTAACGATCCTTACCAAAGATTCCGCCGCCTTTCTCGCTGAGTGCCTCGGTGCGCTTGAGGCGTTTACGGAAGTTGTCGTTGTCGACAATGGATCGACCGATGATACAATTGCTATCGCTTCACGCTTCAGGAACGTCAGACTCTTCGAACACCCCTTCACCGGGTTTGGCCCGATGAAGAACATTGCAGTCGACAAAGCCGCCAATGACTGGATCTTCTCGGTTGACAGCGATGAAATTGTTACTCCGGAGCTGACGGCCGAGATTTTGAATCTCAAGCTGGACAGCAGCCGCATCTATGCGGTGGGGCGTGATAACCATTACCGTCGAAGGCTGATTTGTGGATGCGGCTGGCAGAACGATCAGGTCCAGCGGCTCTTCAACAGGAAGCGTACCCGATACGACGACAAGCTGGTTCATGAAGGGCTCAAAATGGATGACCAGCTTCAAACGGAGCTTCTGGAGGGCAGGTTGAACCATTATCCCTACGACAATGCTTCGCAGCTCATCCAGAAAATGCAGCACTACTCCACGCTCTGGGCCGAGGAGAGTCTGGGCCGAAAAAAAGCATCCCCCTTCAAGGCGCTCTTCTACGGAGTACTCACCTTTTTCAAGTCATACCTGTTCAAGAAAGGATGGCTTTACGGTTACGAGGGCCTCCTGATCTCGATTTCGAATGCGAACGGGGTTTTTTACAAATACATCAAGCTCTATGAAGCCGACAGATCTCACAGCCTGTAGTCTGGTCATCACGACCTACAACGCACCTGATCTGCTGGATCTTGCCATCCGGAGCGCACTTGCGCAATCCGAGCCGCCCTCTGAAATCCTTATTGCAGACGACGGCAGTACGAGCGATACCGCACTGCTCATCGAAACGCACAGGGTTCGTGCGAGCGTGCCGCTGGTTCACCACTGGCAGGAAGACCGGGGGTTCCGGGCAGCCTCGTCGAGGAACAGGGCGATTGCCGCGGCAAAGGGTAATTATATCGTGATAGTTGACGGAGATATACTGATGCATCGCGACTTCATCAGGGACCATAAACGGCTGGCGCTTGCAGGTACCTTCATTCAGGGTTCAAGAGTGCTGCTTTCGAAGGAGAATACCCTGAAGCGGTTCGTTACGAAGAATATCACCGTCTCCCTGTTCGAAAAGGGGCTTGAAAACCGTAAAAATGTTCTGCACTTTCCGCTCCTTTCAAAGCTCATTGCGTTGAAAAGCAGCTCCCTGAGCGGTATAAGAAGCTGTAATATGTCGTTTTTCAGAAACGACTGCCTCCGTATCAACGGGTTCAATGAGGATTTTATCGGGTGGGGCCGTGAAGACAGCGAATTTGCTCTCCGTATGATCAACAGCGGCATTCTCCGGCGCAATGTCCGCTTCAGCGCCATAGCATCCCATCTCTGGCATCCGGAGAGCCCCAAGCACCAGCTCTCTGCAAATGACCGTTTACTTGAACAGGCTGTTGTCGGCAGGATCACCACCTGCACGAATGGCATCGATAAATACCTGGCAAAGAGATAATTATGAAAATCAGCGCCTTTACCTTTATCAAAAACGGAACCATCTTCGGTTTTCCCTACACGGAATCAATTCGTTCCGTGCTGCCGATTGTTGATGAATTTGTTGTTAACGTCGGGTTGAGTGATGACGATACCCTTGAAAGAATCAGGGCGATCAATGACCCGAAAATCCGGATCATAGAGTCACACTGGAACGACAGGATGAAGGTCGGCGGCTATGTCTATGGCCAGCAGAAAATGATTGCGCAGTTCAACTGTACCGGAGACTGGGCATTCTATCTTGAGGGAGACGAAATTGTGCATGAAGAGGAGCTGAGAAAAATTGTCGAGGCCTGCCGGACCCATCTGGATGATGAGCGAATTGAGGCTCTCACCTTCGACTACTATCATTTCTATGGAAATGCGAACAGTTATCTCGATTCTCCGGGATGGTACCGTCGTGCGGCCAGAATTATCAGAAACTCCATCAGGACGACAGCTCCTGACGGGCTTTTCTGGCATGTGCTTACCGACAACAACAAGGTTTCACGTTATCCCAGGAGTGCCCATACCGGGGCGTCGATCTATCACTACGGTTGGGTACGGAGCGAGGCGGAGATGAACCGGAAATCGGAAAACGTTCAGAAGTACTGGAATAAAAACCATAGCCGGATCGACTATGGTGAGATCGATCAGAAGATTGTTCGCGAGTTCAAGGGCTCACATCCTGCAATTATTCGTGACTGGCTTCCGAAAGAAGAGGGCCTTTTTCGGGCCAATCCCGGCCATACATTGACCCGGCGGGAGAAAAAACACCGCTTCATGCTCCATCTTGAACGGTGGTTCGGGATGGAATTGAGTAAAAAACATTTTGATCCCGTAACCCGTGAGTGAAAATCCCTGCAGACAACATTCACAGCAGACAGTTTCTCCACCATTTGCAGTTCGTTTATGAACCCTTCCATTGTCCTTTTGCCGAACTGGATTGGAGATATGCTCCTTGCCCTTTCACTGGTCATGAGACTGCCGGAAAGTCGTCGGTCAAAAACCACGCTTCTTGTGCCGCCTCAGATGAGCGGCCTGGTCGGGGAGCTCTGCAATCTGCCCCGGATTGAGTATCTCCGTAACAGTGCCGAAGAGCGCAAACGTACGCTGAATGCTGTGCGCAACGGGGGGTTTCACGCCTTCTACCTCCTCCCGTTTTCATTTTCTTCCGCATGGTTTGCGATGAAGACAAGGGTGCCGCTCAGGCGAGGCCTGCCGGAAGAGATGAGGCGTTTTCTTTTGACTGATCCGGTCTCCGAAGAGTTCAGTGATAACAAGCTGATTCATATTACCAGAGAATATGCCGCCATTCTTGATACGCCATATCTTCCCCCTGAAGAGTGGAACGGTGTAAAGGTTACGCCAGGCAGGAGTCACGCCGGTTCAATTGTCTACTGCCCCGGTGCCGCCTACGGGCCGGCCAAGAAATGGCCTCATTTTCCTGAACTGGCAAGGCTGCATGAGCGATACAACATTGTTGTTCTTGGAATGAAAGAAGACCGGCAGTCCGCAGAGGAGATCGCAGGTATGGCGCCCGGAAGAGTTACGGACCTTACCGGAAGGACTTCGCTGAAGGAGGTTGCAGCGATTTTGTCAGCCGCTCGCGGAGTGGTCTCGAACGACTCCGGGCTGATGCATCTTGCCGGCTACATCGGCACTCCGGTCATCGGCCTGTTCGGTTCCACAAGCCCGGTCTGGACGGGTCCTCTCGGAAAAAAAAGCATTGCCATGAACTTTCCCGAGCCATGTGCCCCCTGTTTCCAGAGAACCTGCAGGTACCACCACTATCGCTGTCTTGCAAACATTACTCCGGAAGCTGTAGCGGAGGCAATGGAGAAATTGTGCGGATTATCCGAACTTTCAGCCACTCAAGAGGCCTGCAATTGAGGGAGAGCTGCTCAATGCTTCGGTTGTTGCCGATCGATTGAGAATCCATCTACCAGAGCAAACCACTCTCCGTTCTCTCTCTGAAAGGGGTCAACGGTATGCATACCATCGCTGTTCCACCATTCATCGCCGGGCTGTAACACCGGTTTCTCCCTTGCCGGCTCTTCACTGTAGGTGTTTTCTGTGAGTTCAGTTATCCGGAACGCCCACACGTTTGTACCGTAGTTCGGAATCTCATCCTGTGCATATCGATAGATGACTCCATTATAAAGCGTTACTCTTCCTCCGGGACGGGCAAAATTCGGACTGTTGCACACTACAGGGCTTTTCGGATGTTCTTTCCATGGCCCGGTAATAGTTTCAGAAGTGAACAGGTGGAGGTTTTTTGATTTAAGGGAATAACTGAAAAGATACCAGCGATTCCGATAGTGAATAACTGACGGGTCAACCAGTGCTGCAAAGCGGTCTTTGCCCTGGACAAGTGTTGTCAGATGCTGCCACTGGTCAGGAAAATGAACTGCACGGTAGAGTTGAATGCCCCCTGAGCCCATACATTCAGGGATCATGTAATAGTTTTCCTCTGCCATGAAGATATAGGGATAGGAGAGGTGAAAATGCTCTCTGAGAACAACCTGGCAATACCGCCACGCTATGCCGTTTTTACTGAATGCATAAGCGATCTCCCCCCTGTTGTTTTTATTGTTCAATACTTCAAAGAAGAGGTGATAGCCACTCTCCGTTTTTATCATGAACGGGTCTGCAACAAAGCGGGCAGAGATATCGGTGATATCTTTTGCGGTAAGTACAGGATTTTCAATGGCTGTCGGCGGGTGAAGCTCAATGGGCGAGTGCCCTTCATAGATACCGATTGCCCAGGTTTCCCTGCTGCGCCTGAGAATCTTTTTTTTGTAATGCTTTCTATAGCGGGCAGTGACGATCAGCAAAATCGCAATGGCAGGAAGGATGATCAGCAATAAGCTTGTCGTCATAACGATTTCTATACATGGTTGCTGGAAGTGAGTGCTGCATGCCATAGCCCGGCAGCCACTTTATTACCGGTGATCGTAACGCCGCCGGTTATGAAAGTTTTTTGAGCATCTCCCGGAGTGCCGAAGAGACTTCGGCAGGATCGATATCAATGATATCAGGTGTCTGTGATATGATAACCTTCTGTATGGTGCTCAACGGCCCGAACTGTGTTCGATCAGCGAGATACTCCCTGTAGAGTGCTATCAGGGGCGTATCGGAGCAGGCAGCAATATGGACCAGGGAGGTGTCTGGAGTGATGAGGAGCCTGAGCTTCCTGACGATTTCACCTACCTCATAGATGTTACGGGTTGACGGAGATTCAATGACATTGGTATGCGGCTTTTCAAGTGCTCTTTTCTCTTCAAGGTCCTGAGGCGTAGAAAAGATTATAAACCGTTCGTCAGGGAAGGCCTGAACGAGTTCCGACCATTGCTGCAACGTACGGTGTCCGCCAATATGCCCCGCACTGATATTAATCCCTATGTATTTTCCGGGCTCAAGACTCTTCAGGAAAGCTTCCGTTTCATGCGATACCGGCATCACCGGCAGATACGGTCTGCATGGCTGTTCTAACGTTTTTGTTCCGAGGAAATTCAGCAGAGCAAGGTTTTTCAGTGACTCATGGGTGTTTGGCTCCATACTGATAAGGTGGTCGAACAGACCTTCATGACTGGGGCTGAAGTGGCTTACCTTGCTTCGGGCGCGGACAAGTACCGACTGGATCAGAAAATGGAATGAAGGGTGATCCTTTGGATTGAAAAGCAGATCAAATTTTTTTGAAAGAATCCCTTTATAGTATCGCGGCATGTTTCTTTTTGCATGATAAACCGCCGTGACATTTTTATCTGCACTGAAAAAATTGAAAATAATCTGGCTGAAGGCAATGACATGGATTGCGAGTTCAGGAAACTCCCTTCGCAAGGTGCCGATCAGGGGTGTCAATAAAATACAGTCGCCATAACACTCCCGGGCGAGAATAACGATGCTTTCGGGTGTTTCCTGAAAAGGAGGGATGTTCTCAGGTCGCTTTCCGACGAATTGGAGGCTCTTTGCAAAGCGCTGACGAAATACCCGATGATCCTTTTTTTTCGATTTCATACTTCCTGTGTAGACGATTACGTGCGTTCTATTAATTTATCAGCCAGCAGCTCGTACCGGTCAACTACTTTTTGCAGGTCAAACTTCTCTTCCACGATCATTCGTGCCGCTTTTCCCATCTCACGATAGTCGGATTTCAAAACTTTTGCTACCCCTTCAGCCAGTGCCTGACTGCTGCCGGGTTTAACAATGATGCCGGACTGGTTGTTGACAATCACATCCACCAGTCCGCTTCCGGATGTGGCGACAACCGGTCTGCCCGCCGCCATGGATTCAAGTGCACTCATCGACATGCCCTCTTCGGGTGAGGGCATAACGGTCATGTCCACTCCGGCGAGTATCTCCGGAATATCTGTTCTGAATCCGGTGAAGAGCACCTTTTCCTCATGATCACTTTGTGTTGTTAACGTCTTCAACTTCTTTTCGAGACTGCCTGTACCAACAATCAAAAAACGGATTGAACCGATTTGTTTAACTATTTCCGGGATTGCTGCCATAAAGCATTCAACGCCCTTGTTTTCGTCCAGTCGGCTTATGATGGCAACCACGTATTGCGAAACCCTCTCCTTTTGCGATGCGGTTGCATTACTGTCGAACCGGCTCAATTCGATGCCGTCATAAATTACCGTGATTTTATCTGCGGGGATAGAGAAATCTGAAACAAGCTCACGTTTTATCTTATCAGAAACAGCAATGATTCTGTCGATAAGTCTGGAGTAGAGGAGTTTATTGATCTGTTTTTTTAATCCTGTTTTTCTGTAGGGAACATTACGGGTCAGGATTACTTTTCTGTTTGCTATTTTTGCGGCAAGGGATGCGACCCAATAAAATTTTGGGGAGCAGATCTCGATGAGATCAATATGGTTCTCTTTTATAATCCGGATAAGCTCCGGGATAACTAACAGGTTTATATCTGATTTCGGGTCGATAGTGAAAACCGGAATGTTCTCCCCTGGGAGCCGGAGTGCAAGACCGCTTCCGGGTAAACAGCACACCGCGACCTTGTGACCCCGCATTTGCAGTTCCCGGCTGAAGAGCAGAATTCTGTTTGCGCCGCCAGACCAGTGGGGTGTGGCATCAAATATCATAAGATTCATCTGTGGCTGCTCTTATTGACGAGAAATTCTGAAAATGGATAAACCCGGTTGTATCGTTTATTGGCAGCTCGCCGGCAAGGTATTGTAACAACTGCGGATGCTGTTTTTTCTGCCAGCAGGGTACGCTTTCAATAGAGAGTTATGGTTTCTGCTTGTTTTTTCTCTCGCCAATACCTATCTGTTCATAAGGCCTGAATTCAGGGTGTTCAGGATGATAAAGTATCAAATTTCAGGAGTTTCATTGTAACAGATAATCAATGCGGATATTTTCCTCTCCAGACTCATTTACGGCACAGCGCCCCTCTTTTCTGGTCAATACCCTTATTCTGGCTCTTCTGATGGTGCTCTACTCTCTTGCAGGAGAGCTTCTGTTCTGGCTGATCAATGGAGATCGCCTTGATGCGCTTTCCCTGATGCATACGGTGAGTACCATGCTTCCCCTTATGCGGCTGATTCAGGTTGCCGGTCAGATTTTTGTTCTTGCCATTCCGGTTATCCTGCTTGCCGGCTGGCATACCGGCAGCAGAAATGCGTTTTCCCGGCGAAGCCTTGCCTTTCTGGGGGTTGGGATGCATCCGCACTCCGGTGCCATTTTTCCTGCAGTTGCTGGTATTTTCCTTCTTCAACCGGCGTTGTTTACCATAACAGCTCTTCAGGATCTTTATCTGTGGCCGGCTCTTGGCGCTGCGGGTTCAGCTGTTGTCAGCCAGCGGGATATGATGGACTCTTTTATCAAGGCACTTGCGGTTGTGCGTTCGACGCCGGAGCTCTTTTCGGTTGTGTTGGTTTTTTCTCTTACTCCTGCGGTGTGTGAAGAGCTCTTTTTCAGGGGATATATCCAGCAGAATTATACCCGGTCGATGTCATCGGCCAAAGCTGTTTTACTCACCGGAGTGGTTTTTGCATTCTTTCATCTGAGTCCGGCGAATCTTCTTCCTCTTGCGTTTCTGGGGTGGTATATTGGGTATGTCTACAGCGCTTCAGGCAGTCTTATGGTGCCTTTTGCTGTGCATTTAGCAAACAATCTCGCCGCGCTCCTCATGCTTTATGCTGCGGAGAGCGGATTTTCTCTGAACGTATCCGCTCAGATACCGCTTCTCCGGAGTGTCTGGTGGTGGGTTGTTGTCGCCGGGAGCTTGTCTCTGTTTGCTCTGGTGATTCGCCGGTTTTTTCCGGTCATGCCTTCAGTGGCGGAAGAGGGGGAAGAAAAATACCGGTCAGATGTTTAAACCATGATCTATGTCTAAACTCTTAACGATAAATTTATTGCAGCGGGTAGTGGTGGCTGTTGCCGGTATTCCTTTTCTGCTCTGGCTGATCAACGTTGGCGGGGTGTGGTTTTCCGGCTTTTTTTCACTGCTCGCTCTGCTTGCGGTCTATGAGTTTCATCATCTTGCAGCGCACAAGGCTTCTCCTCCACCCCTTTGGCTGGCAGTGCTGATAACACTGCTCTTTCAGCTTGATTTTGCGTTTCATCTTGTTGAGGTATGGGAGCTGCTGCTTGCGGTTGTGCTTTTTCTTTTCGTGCTCGAACTGTTTTCGAAGGAGGGTTCACCGCTACTCAATCTCGGTTCGGTTTTCCCCGGTCTTCTCTATGTTAACCTTACCTTCGGCGCCCTTTTACGGCTGCGTCTTGATGCTCCGGAGGGAAGTGGTGTTGCCATGGTCTATCTTCTTTTTCTCTGTGTCTGGGCTGCTGATATTTTTGCTTATTTCGGCGGAAGCACCCTCGGTGGAAAATTTATTCGCCGCAAACTGTTTGAACGTCTGAGCCCGCATAAAACCTGGGAGGGATTTCTGTTCGGTCTGGCGGGCAGTGTATCGGCGGCACTGATATACGGTAACTTTTTTCCATCGTTGCCATTGAATACCGCGCTGATGACGGGATTGCTGATCGGGGTTGCCAGTCCGGCAGGAGATCTTGTTGAGTCCATGTTCAAACGGGATGCCGGAGTCAAAGATTCATCCGGTCTGATACCGGGCCACGGGGGGGTGCTTGACCGGTTTGATACCATCATGTTTGTATCGCCATTTCTTTATTTTATAGCGTTTTACCTCTGAGCCTGCTGCCAGCCGGAGCAACATGCGGTATGGATTATAAATGTTTTATATTACCCGTTAAACGGGTGGCCAGGTCTCGTGTGTTTCCCCCGGTATAAGCGTATTAACTGCAAGAGATTGTCATAATGAAAATTGAAGGTCTTCTTTCCGAAAAACATATAGTTCTGAATCTTGAACTGGCAACAAAACGCCAGGTTATTGAAAAAATGCTCTCTATTGCGGCCACTCATACCGGAGTGACGGATATCAATAAGCTACGGGAGGATGTTGTCCGGCGTGAAGAGGAGATGTCTACCGGTATCGGTAAACAAATAGCCCTTCCCCATGCCAAGACCAGTGCGGTCACAGAGCCGGTTCTGGCATTGGCAACGCTTCAGCGTGAGATCAATTTCGATTCGATTGACAATGAGCCTGTACAGATTGTTTTTCTTCTTGCGACTCCGGCAGAGATGCTTGCTGAACATCTGAAACTGCTTGGTCGTATTACAAGGCTTGCCGGTCGTGAGGAAGTTCGCAGGAGCCTTCTTCTTGCCAGATCGCCATCCGAGGTACTTGACCTTTTCAGAGAAGAGGAGAAGGATCTGCCCCAGATTTAACGGGATCGCCCCTTGAATTGTCAATAAACTATATACAGGCGGGGCAAACCGACTCTTGTTCTATGCCCATATCATTTTTACTATCAGAGGATTATTAAAGCTATGCCGCAGTATCAGGCAGTAAAGGGAGCAAGGGATATTTTCCCGGAAGAGTCTGCTCAATGGAAATATGTTGAAGGAGTTATTCATACGGTCGCATCTCTTTACGGGTTCAGCGAAATAAGGACTCCTGTTTTTGAATATACCGAGCTGTTCCAGAGAGGTATCGGTTCGACTACGGATATTGTGGGGAAAGAGATGTTCTCTTTTCTGCCGGATCCAAACGGGCGTTCCATTACGCTTCGTCCGGAAATGACCGCCGGAGTAATGAGGGCGGCACTGCAGAAAAACATACTCTCTGCTGCCCCGGTTCACAAGCTGTACTATATCGGTGAACTGTTTCGCAAGGAGAGGCCCCAGGCCGGTCGTCAGCGCCAATTTTCGCAGTTCGGAGCAGAACTGCTCGGCGTTTCAACGCCGGCAGCAGTGGCTGAGGTTATAACTCTGATGATGCATGTTTTTGAAGCTCTTGGGCTCCGCGGGCTGAAGCTGAGAGTCAATTCGCTTGGTGACGTGAACGACAGGAACCGTTATCGAGAGGCATTGAAAAGCTATTTTTCCCCTTTTGAAGAGATACTTGATGCTTCTTCAAAAGAGCGCCTTGAAAAAAATCCACTCAGGATTCTTGATTCAAAAAACCCTGCCCTTCAGGATATAATTGCAGGAGCCCCACAGTTGTATGACTACCTCTCAACCTCTTCGGTTGAAGATTTTGAAAAGGTGCTCTACTATCTTGACGAACGGGGGATTACCTATGACAGAGATCATCGTCTTGTCCGGGGGCTTGATTATTACTGCCATACAGCCTTTGAAGTCACCAGTTCAGAGCTTGGTGCCCAGGATGCCATAGGGGGAGGAGGTCGATACGATGGCCTTGCCCGTGAGCTTGGAAGCTCCTCAGAAGTGCCGGCTTCAGGTTTTGCCGCAGGTATGGAGAGAGTGCTCTTGACCATGGAAAAACAGGGACTGTTTGCGGCTCTGACCCCTCAAGGGCCGATCGTCTATGTTGTTCTTCAGCAGGCAGAGCTTGCTGATCACGGCATGCAGGTCGCATGGCGTTTGCGAAAAGCCGGAATCAGGACGGAAATAGACCTCGCCGCAAGGAGCATGAAGGCTCAGATGAGGGAAGCAAATCGAGCAAGAGCTGCCTATGCTCTTTTCATCGGTACTTCGGAAGTGACAACA
Source organism: Candidatus Chlorobium masyuteum (assembly GCF_011601315.1). Classification (NCBI taxonomy): domain Bacteria; kingdom Pseudomonadati; phylum Chlorobiota; class Chlorobiia; order Chlorobiales; family Chlorobiaceae; genus Chlorobium; species Candidatus Chlorobium masyuteum. Next base: position 253,479 of record NZ_JAAORA010000002.1, read on the forward strand.
GGGCTTTACACGCTCAAGAATCTTGTTACCTCGGGGCAGACAACCCTTTCGATGGAGGCAGTGCTTGAGATTCTTCATGAACCGGCGTCAGGAGAGCTGCAGAAATGATGACCGGCAACAATTGCCACCGTGTAACGCTCTACGGTAAAAAAGAGTGCTGTCTGTGTGATGAGGCTATGGAGCTGCTTGAACGGGTACGTGCTTCAGTTCCATTCGAGATTGAGAAAATAGATATTTCCGGCAATCCCCGGCTGCAAGAGGAGTTCGGACTCAAGATACCGGTTATCTATGTTGACGGTGTCAGGGTATTCAACTACCGGGTAAACGAAAACAAACTGCGATCATTACTGACCGCCTGACAGGAGAGAGTGGCAGGAAAGTTTTCTCTTTGTCCTTGAACTCTTTGCACTCCCTGTTGTTACTTGTATGAAATTCTCTACCGAAACGGTTCGGTTACCAATAGTTTAATTGCTCAGACCGGAGCTTCCCGCAATGCTGAAATTTATTCTGCTTGTTATTGTTTTCTACCTGCTGTTCAGAATGGTGCGGCGTCTGTTGAGAGGCGGACTGTTTTTTTATTATGGAGTCCCCCGTCACAGGGAAAACTCTCCAGGCTCTTCTGCTTCACCGAAGCAGATTGAAGAGACAGACTATGAGGTTATAGAGAGCCATCTTCCGGACAAGGAGAGGGATGTTGTGTAACTATTTGGCTGTTGAAGGATTTTTTGTACATTAGTACACTTGATTTGACGACGCGAGAATTATCTTATCTGAAAGTGGGGGTTCCCCACTTTTTTGTTTTCCAAAAGGTTTGTACGGGGTGATCATGCAAGAGCGCATCAGGAGCAGTGTTCTCCAAATTATTGACGGGTCTGCAGGCACCAGAGGTGAGGGGGCCTATCTTGTTGATCTCAAGGTGAAAGGCCCACAGAGAGCCAGGAAAATAGAGATACTTGTCGATGACGACAGCGGTGTTCGCATTGATCAGTGTGCATGGCTGAGCAGAAGACTCAGGGAGCTGCTTGAGGGTGATGAGGAGCTTCTTGCGCTGGTTGGAGAGGATTTTGAAATCACGGTCTCTTCTCCGGGGCTTGGCGAGCCACTCATGCTTCATCGTCAGTATGTCAGGCATTGCGGAAAAATTATTGAGGTAACCTACACGGATGAGGATGCGGTGCAGAGAGAGCTCAGAGGCCGTCTTCTGCGGGTATCACTATCGGAAGAGAGCCGGCCGCATATCGTGATTATGCCGGAAAAAAACAGGAAAAAAGGCAGTACGCCAAACAGAGAGGAAGTCACACTGTACCTTGATCAGGTAAACCGTGCAATTCCTCTGGCGCAGTTATAACAGGTTTTTAGGGATCAGCGGGAGTTATCTTTTCAAAAAGCACAATCAAGAAAGAGATGGTCAGAAAAAAGATAAAAGATGAGGGAGTGGACAGAAGAGCACAGATTGCCAGTGCCTTCGGGGAAATCGAGCAGTCCAAGATCTTTCTGGACAAGCGCACGGAAAGTGCGGCTGTTAAAATGGATATTGCCGATCTTCTCAAGGATATCATCCAGAAGCAGCTCAGAAAAGATTATGATCCTGAAGTTGAGTCCAACATTTTCATCAACCCGGAAAGGGGAGATTTTGAAGTCTATATTCTGAAAAAGATTGTCAAGGAAGTAGACATTGAAAGCATTGAGATCAGTCTTGATGAGGTGAGGAAAATTGATGACTCCCTTGACATCGGCGATTACTATGAAGAGGGCCCTATCAAGCTGGATGATTATCTGAGCCGTAAATCCATTCAGATCATCAAGCAGTCCGTACAGAAAAAAGTCCGGGATCTTGAGCGTCTCGTAGTCTATGAAGAGTGCCTTGAGAAGGTGGGCGAAGTCGTTGCCGGTGAGGTCTATCAGATCCGTTCGAATGAGGTTATTTTTACCTATAACACCTCAAAAGATCACCGCGTTGAGCTTGTTCTGCCGAAGTCGGAGATGATGAAAAAGGATAATCCCCGCAGAACTCCGAGGATGAAACTCTATATCAAACGCATTGAGCGGGAGAAAGTGAAGACAAAGCTTGATGACGGTAATGTGGTCGAGCGCGAAAAGGCGGACGGCGGCATGAAGGTGATTGTATCAAGAGTTGATGACCGTTTCCTCTACAAGCTTTTTGAACATGAGGTTCCTGAAATTCTGGATGGTCTTATTGTTATCAAGGCTATTGCACGAGTACCGGGTGAGAGAGCCAAGGTTGCCGTTGAATCCACCAGTGCCAGGATTGACCCTGTAGGGGCTACTGTCGGGTACCGCGGTAAACGTATTCAGAGCATTGTCAAGGAGCTGAACAACGAGAACATTGATGTGATCTACTACACCGATGAGCCGCAGATCTATATTTCACGTGCGATGCAGCCTGCAAAAATCGATCCGCTTACGGTTCACGCCGACCCGAAAACAAGGAAAGCAAGGGTTATGCTCAAACCGGACCAGATCAAGTATGCCATTGGAAAGAACGGTAACAATATTCATCTGGCTGAAAAACTGACCGGCTATGAGATCGACGTCTATCGTGATGTTATCGACAAGTCGATGGAAGATCCGACCGATATTGATATCATCGAATTCCGTGAAGAGTTTGGTGATGATATGATCTACCAGCTTCTGGATGGCGGTCTTGATACGGCTAAAAAAGTGCTGAAAGCCGGAGTTGAAGAGATTGAAAATGCATTGCTTGGGCCTTCCAAGCCTGAAGAGGTAACAGTTTTTGGCCAGCCACAGGGTCGCAGACCAGGCATAAAACCGAGAGAGCGAAAAGTAACCGAGGATGAAAAGCGGTACTGGAAAAAGATTGCCGAGAACATCTATAAAACCGTTAAAGAGCAGTTCACCGAAGCGGATTTGCAGGGTCTTTTTGATGACGATGCCGATCAGGATTCAGTTGAGCCGGTGGCGGATGAATCCTGAGTAGTCCCTGTAGATGTCAGCATTGGATAAAGAGTAAAGAGTTTTTAAATCCAGAGGAGGATGTAATGGCCCTTGAGGACATGGAAAAGAGATATCGAATAAGTGATATAGCAAGAGAACTGCAGTTGAGTCCGCAGGAAGTCTTACTTTTTGTCAAGCAGGAAGGAGGCAAGGTGGCCTCTACATCCTCTATGGTAAGTGAAGAGATGCATAACCTGATTTTCAGCCACTTCAGTGTTGAAAAGAAAATGGTTGATGAGACCAAAAAAATCCGGGCGGAAAAAGAGAAACGGTTGTCAAGACTTGAGGAGCAGTCACGCAAAACGTATGAAAAAGAGAAGCAGCTGCGTGACACCCTTAGTCCGCAGTCCGCTCCTGCCGTAACGACCCGGGATGCAAAAAAAGATGATGTTGAGCACTCTCTTCCGGGCGATCTTCCAGCACCTTCTGTTATTGATCAGCCATCACCGGTTGCTGACGATGGAGAGATTGCTGAGTCTGAGCAGCTGTTTCCGCTTATTGGCGAAGATTCAGTTCTTGATCCAGTAAAGATTGAACCGTCAATCAACGAACATCTGGTCTCTTTTGACAGTCCGCAGAATATGGGCGGCCTTACCGTACTTGGTACGCTTGATATGCAGGCCGGAAGGAACAAGAAAAACCGGAAAAAGAATTTCAAGGAGCAGGCAGATGCGCTGAAAGACGAGTTTGAGACGAAAGTCACTGAAGAAGTGCATGTTGATGAGAAAGGCGCTGTGGTAAAAAAACCGCTGAAAGCTGCCGGGGACGAAAAGCCGAAAGCGCTGCTGGATGACAGTGCAGGCAAAAAGAAAAAGGGCAAGAAGAAAAAGAAGCCGGAAGTGGATGACAAGGTGATTTCGGCAAACATCCAGAAGACGATCAGCGGTATGGAGGATGGCAGCGGTACCGGTTCGCGCCAGAAATTCCGCAAGATGCGCCGGATCGATCGGGAGCGCGAGCAGGAGGAGGCTGACGCGTTGCGTGAGTCACAGCAGCTTATTGTCAGGGTAACCGAGTATGCTTCACCCCACGAACTGGCCGAACTTATGGGCGTTACGGCAAAGGATATTATCCAGAAGTGCTTTGCTCTCGGGAAGTTTGTTACCATTAATCAGCGCCTTGACAAGGAGTCTATTGAACTTATTGCTCTTGAGTTTGGCTATGAGGCCGAATTCATCTCTGAAGTTGAAGCAACAGCCGTTATTGCCGAGGAGGATGCTGAAGAGGATCTTCAGACCCGTCCTCCCGTTGTCACCATCATGGGACATGTTGATCACGGCAAGACCTCACTGCTCGATTATATCCGAAACAGCAATGTTGTTGCCGGTGAATCCGGCGGAATAACCCAGCATATCGGTGCTTATGAAGTTACAGTTGACGGAAACCGCAAGATCACCTTTCTTGATACACCGGGCCATGAAGCCTTTACCGCCATGCGTGCAAGGGGTGCCCAGGTTACCGATATTGTTATCCTTGTTGTAGCTGCAGATGACAGCGTAATGCCCCAGACCATAGAGGCGATCAATCATGCCAAGGCCGCCGGTGTCCCGATTGTTGTTGCCCTTAATAAAATTGACAAGGTTGAAGCTAACCCCGAGAAGATCAAAACACAGCTTTCCGAAGCGGGAGTGCTTGTTGAAGAGTGGGGTGGCGAGTATCAGTGCCAGGAGATCTCTGCCAAGAAAGGTCTTGGAATTTCAGAGCTGATGGGCAAGGTGCTGACCGAGGCTGAGATGCGTGAACTGCGCGGCAACTATTCCGCAGAGGTCCCGGCAAGCGGTATTATTGTTGAGTCAGAGCTCGACAAGGGCAAGGGTGTGATCTCGACGGTTCTCGTTCAGCGCGGATTCCTCAAGGTTGGTGATCCGTTTGTTGCAGGCAATACACTTGGCAAGGTTCGGGCCATTATGGACGAGAGGGGGAAGAGAATTCCCTCTGCCGGCCCTTCACAGCCCGTTATGGTTCTCGGATTCGAGGATCTTCCGCAATCCGGTGATGTTCTGACGGTTATGGTAACTGACAGGGAGGCGCGTGACCTGGCGCAGAAACGGCAGGTCATCCGTCGCGAGCACGATTTCCGTCGCAGTACGCGTGTCAAGCTTGACAGTATTGCCCGCCAGATCAAGGAGGGCCTCATGAAAGAGCTGAGTGTTATCATCAAGGCTGATACTGATGGCTCCATACAGGCTCTTGCTGACGGACTCATGAAGATTCAGAATGAAGAGGTCAAGGTGCAGATTATCCACCAGGGTGTCGGTCAGATAACCGAAACCGACGTGCTTCTTGCTGCGGCTTCAGATGCTATTATTATCGGCTTCAGGGTACGTCCTAATGTCAATGCCAAGAAGCTTGCTGAAAAGGAAGATCTTGATGTTCGCTTCTACAGCGTCATCTATCATGTTCTTGAAGATGTCGAAAAGGCTCTTGAGGGTATGCTCTCTCCGGAACTTCATGAAGAGAGTCTTGGCTCCCTTGAAATCCGCCAGGTCTTTAAAGTGCCGAAGATCGGTAACGTTGGTGGATGCTATATGCTTGAGGGTAAAATATTCCGTGACTCCAAGGTCCGTTTGCTTCGTGACGGTGTGCAGATCTATGAAGGGCAGCTTGCAGCACTCAAACGCTTCAAGGATGATGTCAAAGAGGTGGATGCCGGATACGAGTGTGGTCTGAGTCTCAAGAATTACGATGATATCAAGGTTGGCGATATTGTTGAGGCTTACAAAATCGTAGAGAAAAAACGGAAATTGTAAACCTCTTATTGTTGAGTTATGTCCATACGTACTGAGAAAGTAGCATCACTTCTGCAGCAGGAGCTCGGAGCAATTATGCAGAAAGAGCTCCCCCGAAACGGGCCGATTATCACGGTTGTCGATGTAAAGGTTACGGCTGATCTCGGTATAGCAAGGATATATGTCTCCATTATCGGGACATCCAAAGAGCAGGTCGAAGCCATGGCATATCTGCGTGAGGAGACAAAAAGTATCAGAAAGATTCTCTCCGCAAGAATCCGCCACCACTTCCGGCGTATTCCGGAACTTGAATTCCATGAAGATCATCTCTATGAGCGAGCCACAAGGATTGAAGAGCTGTTGAGCAGTGTGCGTAAAAGCGCCCCTGAAAACCGTGAAGAGTAAGCTTTTTTGCAGGCAGTGAGTATGGATGAACAGCAAAACAGGGAGCAGCTTCAGGATGAAGGTGCATTTCTCCTGATTGACAAACCGTTGGACTGGACATCGTTTGATGTGGTTGCCAAAATCAGGAATACCTACCGCCAGAGCGGTCTGAAGCGCAAGGTTGGTCATTGCGGTACCCTTGACCCGAAAGCCACCGGTCTTCTTATCCTCGCCTCCGGCCGGAAAACCAGGGAAATTTCCACTCTTGAGATTCTTGACAAGGTCTATGACGGCGCCATCAAGCTCGGTGTTATGACGGAGAGCCATGATTGTGAAACCAGTGAATACGGTCACTGCAGTACCGCTCACCTGACAGTGGAGCAGATCAGAGAGGCTGCTTCACGCTTTGTGGGGACCCATCAGCAGCAGCCCCCGATGCATTCGGCTGCATGGCACAAGGGAAAACGGCTGTATGAACATGCCCGCAAAGGAGAGGTGATACGGGAGAGGAAGGCAAAGGAGATTGTGATTCATCGCTTTGAAGTTACCCGGATTGACCTTCCGATGGTCTATTTCGTTCTGCATGTCTCCAAGGGTGCCTATATAAGGGTTATTGCTCACGAGTTCGGCCATGCTCTTGGCACTGGCGGCTACCTGGCCGCACTGAGAAGAGTCGCTATCGGTCCCTATCAATTGAGCTCTGCCAGGACCCTGCCTGATACTATCAAGGATATTGTTCAAAGCACCCATCAACCCGATCTGTAAAGGGAGATAACGGAAGTATGCGTATTGTGGAATATGATAATCATCATGTCTGTGGTTTTGGCACTGCCTCTCCTGTCGAGTTTCCTGTTGTAGGTTCGGCGGTAACCGTCGGCTCGTTCGACGGGGTGCATAAGGGCCACCGGATGATTATTGCCCGACTTGTTGCTCTTGCCCGCAGTCGTCAATTGCGAAGCGTGGTGGTGACTTTTGAACCCCATCCAAGAAGAGTGCTCAAAGGTGCCGTTACCGGCCCGCTTGGATTGCTTACCACACTGGAGGAAAAAATCAACCTGCTTTCGAGGGAGGGGGTTGATCTGCTTTTTGTTGTCCGTTTTACACCGGATTTTGCCCAACGCAGCTCGGAGGATTTTATCCGCAATGTGCTGGTCAGCCTTATTGGGGCAAAAAGCATCATCATCGGATATGACCATGCTTTCGGACGCGACCGGAGCGGCAGCGGCACAACACTTGAGCATCTCGGCGGAGAGCTGGATTTTGATGTTGAGGTGCTTGATGAACTGCTGATCGGTGACGAGCATTTCTCAAGTACAAGAATCCGTCAACTCCTCGCAAGCGGTCTGATTGCCGAGGCGAATGAGTTTCTCGGCTCTCCCTATATGATCAGCGGAGTAGTTGTTGATGGTGACAAACGGGGCCGGGAGATCGGCTTTCCAACGGTTAACCTCCAGCTTTCCGATCCGGACAAGCTGCTGCCCAAGAGCGGGGTCTATCTTGCCCGAACCGAGCTTGACGGTCGTTCATTCAGGGTTATGATGAATATCGGCGTGCGTCCGACGGTCACCTCAGAGGGGATTACAACCGTCGAAGCCTATATTCTTGGGTATTCCGGCGCGCTCTACGGTCGTACTCTGAAGTTCAGCCTTTTTCGCTTTATCAGGGAGGAGCGCAAGTTTACGTCACTTGATGAGCTGAAAAACCAGCTTGAAAAAGATAAAAAAACGGTGGAGTTGTATAGTATATAATATTATATTGCAGGTCAATCGATTTAACATAACAAATGAAGAGCTATGAGTCTCACAAAAGAGCATAAAGCGGAAGTTATCCAGCAGTTCGGCGGTTCCGAGAAGAATACCGGAAAATCTGAAGTTCAGGTGGCATTGTTCAGCCGCAGAATTACCGATCTTACCGGCCATCTTCAGCTGCATCCGAAAGACAAGCACTCCCGTCGTGGACTGCTTATGCTGGTAAGCAAGCGCAAAAAAGTTTTGAATTATATAAAGAATGTTGATATCGACCGTTACCGTAAGGTGATTGCCGAACTTGATCTCCGCAAGTAAGCAGTTCTATCCGAACTCTTTTTGCCCGATCTCTGCAGGGCTGTTGCTCTGCAGGTTATCTTTTTAACAACGAATGAAGCAGGGAAGCCTATGTTGGAAAGTATGACCGGATATGGCAGTGCGGAGTCAGTTGAAAACGGTGTTCGCACGCTTGTTGAGCTACGCTCAGTCAATAACCGGTTTGCAGAAATCAGTGTAAAGCTTCCCCGTCAATTACTCTCGTTTGAACTTGAAGTCCGCGAAATGATACGGGCCCATTTTCAAAGGGGTAAAATATCCGCGTTTATTCAGGTTCAGCTTGATGAAGAGCAGCCTATAGCTGTCAGCGTCAACGCGTCAAAGGTTAAAGCCTACAAGGGACTGCTTGAGACCCTTCAGAGAGAAGCCCAGCTCACTACACCGGTTACGCTGGAGCATCTGCTCCGTTTTCCGGAAGTATTCGATAACGGTACAACTTCACTTGACCAGATCGAAAAGCTCTGGCCTGTCGCAAAAAAACTGCTCCAGGAGGCCATAGATCGTCTCAAGGCGATGCGCCGAAGGGAAGGGGAGGAGCTTCTGGTTGACTTCAGTGTACGCATTGCGGAGATTGAACAGACACTCGCTCTCGTTTCCACGCTTTCGGCAGAAAACCTTGAAGCGGTCAGAAAAAGACTGGCGGCAAAAGTAGAGGCAATAGCCTCAAAGGATCTGGCATACAGCAGGGATCGTCTTGAAATGGAGCTGGTGCTTGCTGCCGACAAGCTTGATATTACCGAAGAGTTGACCAGATTCGCCAGCCATAACAAGTTTTTCCTTGAAGAGCTGGGAAATGATGAGAGCGGTACAGGAAGAAAATTGAACTTTCTTCTTCAGGAGCAGCTTCGTGAAGCCAATACCATCGCTTCTAAATCCCAGAATGCGGAAATATCCCAGAAAATGGTTCGAATAAAGGAAGAACTTGAAAAAGTCAGGGAGCAACTGCAAAATATAGAGTGATGTTATGGTTGAAGAGCGGAAACGGCAGGGGAAACTGATTGTTTTTTCAGCACCATCCGGTACCGGCAAGTCAACAATTGCCAAACAGTTGCTGGAGCGGATTCCTGATATAAGATTTTCGGTATCTGCTACAACCCGCGAGAAGAGGGTTGGTGAAGTAGAGGGGATTAACTATTATTTCCTGAGTAAAAACGATTTTGAGGAGAAGATCCGCTGCGGTGGATTTATTGAACATGAGTTTTTTTTCGGAAACCATTACGGGACTTTGCTTGATAAAACCCGTGAGGTAATTGAGAGCGGCAGCCATCTTCTTCTTGATCTTGACGTCAAAGGCGCGCTGAATCTCAAGCGGCTGTTTCCTGAAAACTCGTTATTGATTTTTTTCAAGCCGCCGAGTATGGAGATACTGGAAGCCAGACTCAAAGGACGGGAGAGTGAAGATGAAGAGAGTCTGAAATTGCGCCTTGAGCGTGCCCGTCTTGAACTTGAGTATGCGGAACGGTTTGATGAGGTGATTGTAAACGACAATCTTGATCTGACCGTGGAGACGGTCACGGAACAAGTCAGAAAATTTCTTTTATAAACGTCATAATTATAGTGCAATGTCGGTGAAACCTGTTGATTTGAACAAGCTGAGAAGTGCGCACTCGAATTTGTACGAGACGGTAGTTGCGATTTCGAAAAGAGCTAAAAAAATACATGATGAGGAGCGCGCTGATCTTGAAGACAAGCTGCTCCCCTACAAGGAGATGATCCGCAACCCGAGCAGTGAGTCTGAATCGGACAAGATATTCCCTGAACAGATCGCTATCAGCCTTGAGTTTGAAGTCCGTGAAAAGGCCTCGCATAAAGCAGTTGCGGAGTATTTCGAACACAAATATGATTATACCCTGGAGAAAACTGCCGAGAAAAAGCCTGTTCAAGTAGAAGAAGATGATGAAACTGACGGGGATTAATCAGATTACCCTTCGCGTCAATGACCTGCGTCTTGCCGAAGCATTTTATGGGGGCATTCTTGGTTTCAAGCTTGACCACCGGGTTGGAGCTAATATCTCTTATCTGCGTATCAACTCTGACCTTCTGGTACTGGTAAAAGCCGAAACCCCGGGATCTCCCGAAGCGCGTGATATAAGGGTTGACCATTTCGGGTTCAGGCTTTCCTCCGATGCTGAAGTCGATGCTGCTGCACGCTATCTTGACGATAGCGGAGTACATCTCGTGACCAGACCCGCCCATCGACGTGAGGGGAGGGCTTTTTTTGTCATGGATCCGGACGGAAATCTTGTGGAGTTTTACTCCATGCATGAAGCCGGAATCCAGAAAGAGAGTCCTGATATTGATGTCTCCACTCCCGGTGCGCTTGCAGGTGGAAGTCGCCCGAAAATTTCGGAGGAAAAAGAACTTCAAAAGCCCCGCCGTTCAAGGAAATAAACCATTTCTGCCGATACCGGAATCCTGGTTATCCTCCCCCGAAGCGCTCTTATTTTTCCATAGGTCCCATAGGTCGTATAGTACCTATGGGAGATTTAAGAACCTTCTTACCTCTGAGTACTATTCTTGTTTATTCCTGAAGTTACTTCAGCAGTATTGCTTCAGCTTCTTTTAGCTGCTCCGGCGTATTGATTCCAAGTATCTCATCCGGATTCCCGGTTTTGAAGGCACAAACCCGTTTGCCGCTTTTAAAGCAGATGCTGAATACATCGGTGAGATAGTACTCATTCTGGGCATTATTGGTGGTGATCTCTCCAAGTGCCGTAAACAGTACCGGTGCATCGAAGAGATAAATACCGGAGTTGATTTCACTCACGGCGCGTTCCTCTTCAGTAGCATCCTTGTGTTCAACAATTTTCAGAACGATGTCGCTGTTGTTGTGCCGGATGACTCTGCCGTAGCCCGAAGGATCGGCAAGATCAGCCGTCAGAACGGTAGCGACCGCACTCCGGCTGCGGTGAAACGCTATCAATTCCTGGAGCGACCGGAGCGTGACAAGAGGCGCATCTCCGGAGAGGATGAGTACCTCACCGTCAAAATTCTTCAGAGCCTCTTTGGCCTGCATGACGGCATGACCTGTTCCGAGCTGAGGTTCCTGAAGAGCAGCGATGAGAGCGTAGCCGGCAGTCGCTTGTTTTACCTGTTCAGCCTGATGGCCGACAATGAGTACGACTTTTTCCGGGTCAAGTGCGTTTGCTGTGTCGAGAACATACTCAACAAGCGGCTTTCCATTTGCTCTATGCAGCACTTTTGGAAGGTCTGAATGCATGCGCGTACCTTTTCCGGCCGCCATGATGATTACTGCAAGTCCCATAAATATTATAAACGATTGGAGTAAGGGGGAGTTACGATAACGGTTCACTCATTTCGCCGACGCGGTGACGGCTTTTAGGGTTATTCTCTCTGTCGACAATAAGAACCATCGGCTTATAGTTTCGAGCCTCATCTTCGTCCATGACCGCGAAGGTCATGATAATGATCTCATCGCCTGCAAGTGCACAGCGTGCAGCGGCTCCGTTGAGCTGAATCACCCTGGAGCCATGTTCTCCCTTGATGATATAGGTTTCAAACCGTTCACCATTATTATTGTTGACCACAAGCACTTTTTCATTGGGGATCATATCTACCATCTCAAGCAGTTCATTGTCAATGGTGATACTTCCTTCATATTCGAGATCACCACTGGTTACAATAGCGTTGTGGATTTTTGATTTCAATACATGTAATTTCATGAACAGATTGACTTCATTATTGTTGTATAAATGCTTCGCCGCTTCCCTTGAAAATGCGGTATTTCTTCAAACCCTGGTCGCTTTCAAAACCATATCCCCGTATGGTTTCTCCGGGCCTTGTTATCGTTACAAACTTGTCTGAGCGGATCATCCGGTCTTTGGTTGTCCGTTTGACATACTCGGTTCTTATAACCGTTGTCACGGCGGAGGTAATGATAACATTACCGGAAGCTTCAATATCCTGATTATCATGAATAACAGCTTTTTCTGCTGTTATTGACGTCGAGGGTAGGCCGTTGACGTCAAAGAAGGTAACCCTGATTCCCCCGTCAAGATGATGTTCATCTCCGGTGTTTGTTCTGTATATCGCACCGTGCCCGGCTTCAATAACTCCCGTTCTCTTACCCGAATCGGTAATAGCAAGCCTCGCCGTCCAGCTTTCCTGAACGGGATGATTGATACCTATAAAGCGGGTCTCCGGAGAACGACGCTCCTTTTGAGAAGCGCCGCATCCCGTCATGACGAACAGAAGAGCCAGCAGAAAAAGAACGATGGACTTATCGAACACAGTGGATCATTACTTGATATTCAACTGGTTCATTACCTTGAACGTCAGATCATGATCAGGTGTGCCGTAAACCTGGGCGCCTTTATCAATCACCAGGGTAAATCCGTCCTGCTGGGCAATTGCCTTGACTGCGGAGAGTACCTTCTCTCGGATAGGAGTCAGGAGCTCCTGCTGCTTTCTTTCAACAACTCCACCCTGCTCCTGCTGGTACTTCTGGAGTGCCTGTGCCTTGCTGTTTACCTCCTGCTCTTTCTGATCTCTCGCCGCTTTGGTTGTAGCAGCAGGGAGCTGACGGTAAGCTACTACTGATTTCTGATACTCTGCATTCAAGCGGGCAAGCTCTTTCTGGAGCGGTGCTGCAGTTGCCTGCAGGGTGGTTTCCGCCTGTTTGGTTTCAGGCAACTGCTGGATGAGTTTTCCGAAATCAACAACACCAACCTTGCCGGTCTCCTGCGCGGCCTGGACCGGGGAAGGAGCAATGAGCATAAGGGACAATGCCGCCGTAACAATGGCCCGGCGGGAAACGTTTATAAATCCTCCTGAATGATTCATCAATTTCAAGGTTTAGGTTATCATGTTTATGAGTCGAAATCGTATAACGTGTAACTGGACAAAATTATACATTCAAAGGTAATAATTCCCCGATAAAATACTATAAAAAGCTGATAAGCCCGCATGCTTGAGGATTTTGTGATGGCTCAATTCCGGGATGACGGGATGTGGTTGGCTGACAGGCCCGGAAGAGAGCTGGAGCAGGGCTTAAAGGAGTTTCTGGTGTTCTGTATAATTGGCCGATTGCTATATTTTCCGGAAAAACTGTTCAGGCATCTGCATGATCGCGGTTTTCAGTTCAAGTTCAAAAAGATGTACAAGCAGTGATGAGACATCCATTCCCGTTTCTGCCGCCAGGGTATCGATATGTACCGGCTCTTTCGTCATCCGTTCCAATATAGCCCGTTCATGGTCATTCAGCTTCAGATAGAGATTGTCAGGCGGGAGAGCGGCGGTTTCCGGGAGTGTGTTTGCAAAGTGCGGCCAGAGTTCCGTAATGATATCTTCAACACACATGACAGCTTTTGCCTGTCCCTGCTGGATCAGCCGGTTTGTTCCTCTTGAGCTCCGGGAGAAAATACTTCCGGGTACGGCGAAAACCTCCCGATTCTGCTCAAGAGCATTTGCGGCAGTAATCAGTGCGCCTCCTTTCAGATCTGATTCTGTCACCAGAGTTCCGGCAGAGATGCCTGATATGATGCGGTTTCTTTTCGGGAATTTTCCCGGAGAGAGGGATGAACCGATCCACTCTTCGGAGATGAGAGCGCCATGCTCTACTATTTTAGGCCATACTTTCCCCTGTGGATCGGTGTAGATGGTGTCAACGCCACTGGCAAGAACGGCAACAGTTGTACCTCCATGTTTCAGGGCCGCCAGATGTGCAGTCATATCAATACCGTAAGCCATACCGCTGAAAATGACCGCACCGAGAGATACCAGCCCCTGGCAGAGCTTTTCGGTACACTCTTTGCCGTATGGAGAGGCCTTTCTTGTGCCTACAACGGCAATGCCGGGCGTGTGAGGATCCGGCATTGTTCCCCGGATGAAGAGGCATGGCGGCGGGTCGTAGATCTCCTTCAGAAGGGGAGGATAGTCAGGGTCAAGAATGGTAAGCAGTTTAGCATTGCAGCGATGCAGGGCAGCAATCTGCTCTTCTGCTGTGTTCAGAGCAGAAGCTCTTGTTTCGGAGTGAGCGAGAAAATCATGAATCTGACGCGCAAGAGGTTCTCCTATGCCCGGTATCGTTTTCAATTCTTCAACATCAGCCTGCAGCACATCGATGATGTCTGGCAGCTGGTTGATGAGAGCCTTGATCCTTGATGGTCCGATTCCCGGAATAAGGGTCAGTGCCAGAAGCAACATGCTCTTTTCCATGGTGCGCTTCCGTTGAAAGAAGCGGGAAACTCAGAAATCCCTCTTCATGAGAATGTTTGAAAATCCTTTAAGGTAATCTCTGCCTTCGGCATAGGGGAGCGAGTCAATGGCTGAGAGAGCCTCTTCGGTAATCGAGTTGATGAGTGCGGCAGTCTCCTCAAGTACACCGCACCGCTCATAGATGGCTTTTACTTCAGGCACCCTGTCGGCACTGATCCCTTTATTCATGAAGATGGAGTGAAGGAGATCATGTTCCCTGCCTGAGGTCAGTTCAAGCGAGCGGAGGAGAAGATAGGTTTTTTTGCCGTTCATGACATCGCCGCCGGCAATCTTGCCTGATTTGCCATCGTCAGCCATGATATCGAGATAGTCATCCTGAATCTGAAATGCCCGGCCGATTTTTTCACCAAAGAGCACCAGGCTTCTGAGCTGTTCATCCGTAGCATTTCCTGCAACACCTCCGGCTTCAAGCGCGGCTGAGATCAGGCGCCCTGTTTTCTTGGCAATCATGTCAAGGTAGTCGGCAATTGTTGCATCTTTTTTCTCTTCGAGCTCCATATCGAGAGCCTGTCCTTCACAGATTGTGATATTGGCATCGTTGAGAATGTGAACCAGTTCAGTATGACGGCTGCTTTTCGCCTGAAGTGCAAGCTCGTAGGCGTAGGCAATCATCATATCTCCGGAGAGTATCGCCGCATTGACGTTCCATTCAAGGTGAACGGTCGGTCTGCCATGGCGAAGGTCGGCCTGATCCATGATATCGTCATGCATCAGGGTGAAATTATGCAGGACCTCAACAGCAAGAGCAACATTGAGGGCATTTTCAGAAGAGCCGGAGACGGCTTCAGAAGCAAGGAGAGTCAGGAACGGGCGGATTCTTTTTCCCTTTCCTTCCAGAATATACCTGGCTGGCTCATAGAGTGTTACCGGAGATTGTTTTTCAAAACATGTTCCGAGAGCATCATTGATTTTGGTGTGGTAGAGCCGGTACTTTTTCTCGACAAGTTCCTGTGTAACGGGTATATTCATGGTGAAGTCGGTCATTGTTTTACGATAAGGCTTTTGCTCCGGAGCTCCTCGATGGTAGCTGCTCCGGTGAGAAACATGACGGCCCTGAGATCGTTCAGCCATGATTCAATGGTCAGTTCAAGTACTCCTTCATGGAGCGCTTTCAGCAGATGGCCTGCCGATGCTCCGAGATTTGCGCCAAGCGCCAGCGATTTTGCAATATCCATTCCGCTCTTTATGCCACCTGAAGCGATGAGCTCTACTGTGCTGAAAATTTTGTTCGATATTTTCAAGGCCGCGATCTCTTTCAGGCATTGAGCTGTTGGTATTCCCCAGTTCAGCAGCTCTTCAAGCGCAGGCGTGCTGAAACGGCTCTCAGTGCCGAACTGGCGTGTATAACGGATCTCTTCAACTTTCTGCCAGCTGGTTCCCCCTGCGCCTGCGACATCAACAGCCTTGACTCCGGCCTCAAAAAGCTGAGATGCAGCCGTGCCCGAAATACCGCTCCCGACCTCTTTGGCAATAACCGGGACAGGGATTCTTGCCGTGAGTGTGCTCAGATGATCAAGCACATGGCGGAAATCAGTATTGCCTTCAGGCTGAAAAAGTTCCTGTGCGGCATTGAAGTGTACAATGAGTCCATCGGCTTCAAGGAGATCAAGCATGACGCTGATATCGCTATCCGTAAGCCCTTTTGCGATCTCCGGTGCTCCGATATTGGCAAAAATCTGTATTGATGGTGCGTACTTTCTGACTATGGCAAAGCTTTCACGGTGTGTACTGTTTTCAAGAGCCTGACGCATGCTTCCGACACCGAGAGGAATTCTGAACTGCTCTGCCGTTTCGGCAAGGCGCTGGTTCAGAAAGGTCGCTTCACTGTATCCCCCTGTCATCGAGGAGATCATGAATGGCGCTGCTATTGTGCGGCCAAGGAACGTTGTTGAGAGGCTGATATCGGCCAAAGAGATTTCAGGCACGGCATTGTGCTCAAATTCGTAGCGCTCAAAACCGGTGGTTTTGCCGCTGAAGGCAATATCGCCATGCAGGCAGATATCCACATGGCTGTGCTTGCGCTCAATTGTTATATTGCTTTCACTCTCTTTCATTCCGCCCCGGTAGATTCCTTGCAGGATTTCTGATGCTGGATTTTAATGGTATAACTTAATAAAAATATCCCATAACTTATTGGCACCTAAAGAAATTATCAGGAGTCACGCCAATGCCTGATTCAAAGCAGCAGGCTACAGCACTCTTGATTGCTGTTCGCTACACTATTATCATGCGGGTTAACCATGTTTAAAACATTATTCGATATAGCTGTTCGGCATCTGCTCGGGCGGCGGCGACAGACACTCACAACTATATTCGGAGTTGCAGTGAGCACCATGGTGCTGATCACCACCAACTCTCTTACGCGCGGTCTGCTTGACTCCTTTATTGAAACCATTGTCAATGTTGCGCCCCATATCACCGTCAAGGGGGAGAAGATGAATCCTGTGCCGGTCAATATACTTGCCGGCCAGAAGGAGTCCTCTGTTGCCATTGTTGAAGATAATATCCAGAAGCTGGAGCGTGATGAGGTGCGCAATTACGGCCAGCTTCTCGGTGTTTTCAACCTGCCCCAGTATAACAGGCAGATCGTTGCCGCCTCCCCCTATGTTGAGTCACAGGTTATGGCGGTAAAGGGGAGCCGCAACCAGCCTCTTCTGCTTAAGGGTGTCATAATCGACAGGGAGGATGCCATCAGCGGAATTCGGAAAAAACTTACTTCCGGCGATATCACCCTCTATGAAAAAACACCCAATGCTCTTCTGGTTGGGCGTACGGTAGCCAGGGATATGAATCTTCAGCTCGGTGATGATGTGGTTATTATCCCCTCATCAGGAAAGAGCCGTCAGTGCAAGGTGGCAGGTATCTTTTTTTCCGGCGTCAATGCTGTTGATAATGGTGTTCTGGTCTCTCTCAAGCTTGGTCAAATCATTGAGGGGCTTCCGGCCAACAAGGTATCGGGTATAGCCTTAAAGGTGGCCGATCCGTTTAATAATGCAGGGCTTTCAAAAGAGCTGGAGAAGATAACCGGTTACCGCTGCCTGACCTGGCAGGAGGAAAATGCGAGTGTGCTCTCCCTCTTTAAACGTATCGGCTATATCGTTTTTTCTCTCGTTGCCTTTGTCGGCGTTGTCTCCGGTTTCGGGGTTGCCAATATTCTCGTTACTACGGTTTTTGAAAAGAGCCGCGACATTGCCATCATGAAGTCGTTCGGCTTTTCCGCCGTGCAGCTTGTCAGTATGTTTGTTCTTGAAGGGTTTATTGTGGGACTTGCCGGTGCTCTTGCCGGCGGAGTCCTCGCCATAGGCTCTATCAATCTCTTTGCCAGCCTGCCTGTTGAGAGCTCCCAGGGGCCCCTGACCAAAACAGGCTTCAGTATGTCCTACAACCCCATCTATTTTCTTGTGGTCATCGGGGTGACGGTGCTTATAAGTACGCTCGCAGCAATTCTCCCTTCAGCAAGAGCGGCGAAGCTGGAGCCGGTGAGTGTGCTTCGCGACAGCAGCCTGTAACGGTATTTTTGTTAACCTGTTGCGCGATTCGATTGCTGCGTTGGGCAGTGCTCGAAATCCTCATGTACTTTTGTGTACACTCCGGTTTCTGCGCTCCGTCCGCCTTGCCCTTAAACCGCTCACGACGGTTAACAGAAATACCGGTGAGCGTTCAAACCTCTTTTTGAGTGGTCTGTTCGGGGTGCTGCAGGAGGTAGAGCTTGTAGTAGAGGCCCCGTTTTGCCAGAAGTTCCTGATGGTTGCCGGTTTCCCGGATCACGCCCTTGTGCAGAACGATGATCCGGTCAGCTTTCTGCACGGTTGAGAGCCGGTGGGCAATAATAATCGAGGTACGCTCACTCATGAGTTTCGCCGTTGCCGCATCGATCAGTGTCTCTGTTTCCGTATCAACAGAGCTGGTTGCTTCATCAAGCACCAGAATTTCCGGATTGTAGAGCAGTGCCCGCACGAAGGCGATCAACTGTTTCTGGCCGGAGGAGAGGCCGGTGCCGTTTTCAAGCACCCTGTACTGGTAGCCGCCGGGGAGCTGCTCGATAAACCGGTCTGCACCAACCACTCTTGCCGCTTCCCGCAGGGCCTCGTCGGAGACATCGGGATTGCCGAAGGCGAGGTTTTCGCGAATGGTGCCGGAAAAGAGAAAGACATCCTGCATGACAACCCCGACAAGTTTTCGCAGTGAACTCGCCTCGATTTCCCGGATCGGGATGTCGTCAATGGTGATGGAGCCTTTGCTGAAAGGGTAGAGTTTGGAGAGAATATTGATAATTGACGTTTTCCCGCTCCCGGTTGCCCCGACAATGGCAACTTTTTCGCCATGCCGGATATCGAAGGAGATATCCTTGAGTATCCAGTTATCGCCGTCGTAGGCGAACCAGACATTACTGAAACTTATTTTTTCCCTGAAGGTTGAGACGGGCTGAACTTCTGCTGGGTTTTCAATCCCCTCCTTTTCATCAAGCAGTCTGAAAATCCGGTCGGATCCGGCAATTGCCGTCTGAATAACGTTGAACCGGTCGGAAAGGTGCTGAAGAGGGCGGAAAAAGAGCCATATATACTGCACAAACGAGATAACCACTCCAATGGTGAGGTCAGCCTTGAGCAGGCGCACGCCGCTGTACCATATCACCAGACCCGCAGCAGCAGCACTCAGCACTTCAATCAGCGGATAGTAGATGGAGAAATAAAAAACCGTGCGTATGTTTGCATCCCGGTGATCGCGGTTAATGGCGGCATAGTTCTCATATTCCTGCTCCTGGCGATTGAAGAGCTGTACGATGCTCATGCCGGTAATATGCTCCTGAAAGAAGGTGTTAAGGCGTGCAAGGTGGGTTCTGACATCCTGAAACGCAACCCGTACCCTGTTTTTGAACAGGATGGTTGCATAGAGCATGAGGGGGAGAACGGCGAGTACAATAAGCGTCAACTGCCAATCTATCCAAGCCATCAAGACAACGATAAAAAACAGTTGCAGGATATCGCCGAGAATGGTGATAATGCCGCTTGAGAGCATCTCGTTGAGCGATTCAACATCACTTGTTGTTCTTGTGATCAGTCGTCCTATGGGGTTGCGATCATAAAACCGTGCCGGCAGTTTTTGCAGATGGGTGAAAATATCCATCCGGAGGTTGAATACGGCCTTCTGGCCGATAATCTGGGTTAACCATGTGGTGATATACTGCTTGATGCCGTCAAGCAGTATGGCTCCTGCAAGCAGGATGCTGATAAAGGCGAGTCCCCTGAGATCGCCACGGGCGATATGGTCGTCAATGGCGATTTTTGTCAGATAGGGCCGAAGCGGACCAAGAAAAGAGCCTGCAATGGTAATTGCAACAGAGGCGGCTACAAGGGTTTTAAATGGCTTGATATAGGCGAAGAGACGGGAGACAATATAGCTGTCAACCGAGCCTTTTTTCTCTATTC
This sequence comes from Candidatus Chlorobium masyuteum, assembly GCF_011601315.1. NCBI lineage: Bacteria > Pseudomonadati > Chlorobiota > Chlorobiia > Chlorobiales > Chlorobiaceae > Chlorobium > Candidatus Chlorobium masyuteum. Next base: position 273,315 of record NZ_JAAORA010000002.1, read on the forward strand.
CAAGTGTTTCGTCCTGTTGCGTCCGGAAGCTTTTGTTCTGCTCTTTACTCATTATTTTTCATCCAAATACCTGCCGTTTCAGGTCATTCATGCCCCTGCGTTCTTTTCTCTATATCCCTTTTCAGTTTATCAGCCAGCGCTTCAGCCTCCTCTTTTGACGGTGCTTCGGAGTAGATGCGGATAATTGGTTCGGTGTTCGACGGACGCAGATGCACCCAGCTGCTGGCAAAATCAAGTTTCAGCCCATCAAGAGCGCTTGATTCAGCTTCAGGGTATTGCAAGGCAATATCGGTCAGAATATTCTCGAGCGATGAACGGTCAGTTTTTCCGAGCGTAGTTTTCTGCTTCGACATCACATAGTCGGGAAACTCTTTTCTGAAGGCTGAAAGAGTGCCGTTACGGTTTGTTGTGCGCCAGTGAGTGAAGGCCTGGACGAAGAGCGCAATGCCAACCAGAGCGTCCCTTCCGTAATGGAGTTCGGGAAGAATAATGCCGCCATTGCCTTCTCCGCCAATGACAACCGATTTCTCTTTCATCACTTCGATAACATTGGCTTCTCCGACTTTTCCGCTGTAGCACTCAACGCCGTACCTTCCGGCAATATCTCTCAAGGCCCTGCTGCTGGAGAGGTTGTTTGCCACAGCGCCACGGTGCTGTTTGAGATAAAAGTCTGCGCAGGCTACAAGGGTATACTCTTCGCCGAACAGAGTCCCGTCTTCACAGATGAGTGCGAGCCGGTCGACATCCGGATCAACAACAATGGCAAAATCGCATCCGCTCTCTTTGAGTCCGGCGATGGTTGCCGAAAGATTCTCCTCAATCGGTTCAGGATTGCGGGGGAAGAGGCCGCTACCGCCGCAGGCAACCGGAACAATATGCTCCATACCGAGCTTTTTGCACAGCTTCGGCACAACGGCATAACCGGCACCCTCAACACAGTCTACGAGCACCCGGAACTGCTCTTTTGCTATTGCTGCTGTATCAACAAAAGAAAGTTGCAGAATCTTTTCGATGTGCAGGTCGTCATAGCGATCATCATGGGTGATAACGCCGATATGATCCCATCCAGCCGGGCAGAACTGCTCCCTGTCTGCTATGGCAAGCAGCTCATCAACCTCTGTGGCAGTCAGAAACTCGCCAAGGTGGTTGAGCATTTTCAGCGCATTCCAGGCAACAGGATTATGGGATGCGGTAATGATCAGTCCTCCGTCGGCACATTCGGAGGTGACGGCAATCTCTACTGTTGGTGTTGTTGCGATATCAAGGTCGATAACGTCACAGCCGCAAAGCACCAGAACATTGCTGACAAGATCACCGATAGCCTTGCCTGTAGGCCGGGTATCCCTGCCGATGACTATCCTTGGATGTTTTGTCCGGTCATCCTTACGGCGAAGAATCCATGAGGCAAAGGCCATGGCAAAAGCGGTAAGATTTTTTGGGGTAAGGCTTTCACCGACTATACCGCGTATGCCGGAAACGCTGATCATCAGGCTCATAATAATCACTGAATGAATTGAAAAAGATCTGGCGCAATATAAGGAAAAAGCTCCGAGTTCTGAATGACGTTCCGAGTCGGAATGGAGCAGGCATGTACCTGGATCTGCGTTTACTGAAACCGGAAGAGAGTTGCAAGGCTTTTTCAGGATTTCTTGATACTCTTTTGATTATTTCCTCCTTTCTTCTATATTATATGCCCTTTGTTATTGAAGCAAGGAGGCTTTTGAAAAATTTTATATCCTAACAGCAACCGTATATGCCTTTACACAAATCGGCTGAAAAAAGACTGCGGCAGTCAGAAAGAAGAAATGCCAGGAACAGAGCAAGGAAAAAAGAGCTTAAAGTTCTTGTCAAAAATATGCAGAAACTGATTGATACCCGTGCAGACAAGGCGGAAGTTGAGGTCGCCTATCGTTCGGCTGTTCAGAAACTCGATCGTCTTGGCGTCAAGAACTATATCCATGCCAATAAAGCATCCAGAAAGAAGTCACAACTGACTCGTCTCTTGAACAGTTACGGCAAAGCCGAGTAAGCGTTGCATGCCTGCTTTCCGGTTCAATACTGATCTTCATTCTCTGACATCCGGCCTGAAAAATCCGTAACAGACGCTCTGTGAGCGGTTTTCAGTCCGGGTTTCCATTCCTTCTCTCATGTTTGCATATTTTCGTGGCAGGCTTGTTTCACTCCTGCCGGAAGAGGCGGTTGTAGAAGTTTCCGGGATTGCCTACCGGTTTCTTATCTCCGCGAGCACCAGCCGACAGCTGCCTGTACCGGGCAGTGAAGTATTGCTTTATTCCCATCTCTCGGTCAGAGAGGATGCCCATCAGCTTTATGGTTTTCTTACGGAAGCCGAGCGGCAGATGTTCCGCCTGCTTATACTGACTTCCGGCGTGGGGCCAAAGCTTGCTCTTGCGGTTCTTTCCGGCTTGCAGGTTGCGGAAGTTTATGACGCCATCCTGGCGAACACTCCTGAACGGCTTTACGGGATCACCGGTGTAGGCAAAAAGACCGCCGCACGCATAATTCTTGAATTGCGGGATAAAATCCTGAAACTGTCTCCTGCCGGGACTATTGCGGCACCGGCAGCACAGCTCTCCTCCCGGATGAGGGATGATGCAATCAACGCCCTTGTGACGCTCGGTTTCTCCAGAGTTACAGTACAGAAAGCTGTGGACTCCATTCTTGAAAAAAATTCCGCTCTCAGTGTTGAGGAGGTAATCAAATCAGCTCTTGTTTCAATTCATAACAGTTAGCAGATAACGGTGACCTATCAGGACGCGCTTGATTTTCTCTACCCGCTTCACCGGTTCGGCATAAAGCCGGGTCTTGACGTTGTGCGCTCGCTGCTTGATCACCTTGGTTCTCCCGAAAGACGTCTCGGTCTGGTGATTCATATTGCCGGTACGAATGGAAAAGGGACCGTTGCCGCCGCTCTTGCATCAATATTCCAGGCTTCCGGCAAAAAAACCGCACTTTACACCTCTCCTCATCTTGTTGATTTCAGTGAAAGAATGCGCATCAACGGTGAACCGATTCCCGGAGAGCGGGTGGCCTGTTACTGTTCACAGCTCAAAGAGCGAGCGGCCGATACTCCTTACACCTTTTTTGAAGCGACAACAGCGATAGCCTTTGCCTGGTTTGCTGATGAACAGGTTGATGTTTCCATTATCGAGACGGGCATGGGGGGGCGGCTTGATGCCACCAATATTCTGGATCCAGCCTATGCAGTTATTACAAGCATCGGGCTGGATCATACGGATTGGCTTGGAGAGACCCGCGCACTGATTGCGGAGGAAAAAGCGGCCATAATAAAAAAAGGGTGCAGGGTTTTTACTGCGGTTTCCGATCCTGAAGCTTTTCAGCCGATATCCTGGGTGGCTGGATTGCATGAAGTATTGCTCTTTGTCGCAGGTCAGGATGCGGTCTGGAGTGTTCTCTGTGCCGAAGCAGGAGCGCTTCAGCTTGATCTCCGGACGGCTTCAGGGTATTATCCGGCTCTTAAAGCGCCGCTGAGCGGATCGTTTCATGCCTCCAATGTAGCTCTTGCAGTGATGGTTGCCGAGGATGCCGGTGTTGCACCGGCATCTATCTATGCAGGTCTTGAACAGCTTTTACGGACCGGTTACCGGGCAAGACTGGAGAAGATAGGAGTGCATCCCGCCGTGCTCCTTGATGTATCGCACAATTCCGATGGCATGCGCCAGACTGTCAATGCCATAGCTGATTTCCGGAGCGCATACCGGGCTGTACACGTTATTCTTGGTCTGGCTTCGGACAAGGATGCCGTTTCGGTTATCAGGGAGCTTACCCGTCTTGACTGCGATTTTTATCCGGTCAATATTCCCTCGGAACGTAGCGTTCCCGCAGAACAGCTTGCCCTGTTATGCGTTGATGAGGGCAATGAGGCAAAGGTGTTTAAAACAGGAGGTGAGGCGCTCGGGTATCTGAGGGAGTATTCGAAACCTGATGACCTGATTCTTGTGACCGGATCATTTTATCTTGCAGGAGAGATTATTGCTTCAGGTTGCTGAAGTGTGCCGCGGTTTGAAGAGAGTTTTTTTACGGAAAAAGTTTTATATTTTAGTCAAGCCACATAAATGCTTCATTTACCCAAGAGAGACATCCGTTTCATAATTCCTTGTTGTGATTATCCCTTTTTCAATTATAGAAAGTCTTCCCCTGTCATCTTCTTTTTCCCTGCTTTCATGTTGCATGAAAACGCGTTAAAGCTAACTCCCGTCGAAGATGCGTGGTTTTGACCATGATTGTGGATATACCGTCCGGATATGACGGGCTATCCTCTTCTTTTCCTGTTTATTTTTTTGAATAACAAGCGTTGAATCCCATTACAATGTCGAACAATCCGGTTTTTAAAGGTCTGGACATCAATATGCTCCAGAAAAAGAAAGTTTTTGAGCTGCATGCTTTAGCCAAAGAGATTGGTGTTACGGCGGCAGGGTTGCGGAAGGAGGAGCTGATTTTCAAGATTATCGAAGCCCAGTCGCAGAAAAACAGCGATTCTGAAAGTGGCAATGTGATGGTCAATACCGGTGTTCTCCAGGTTATCCCGGAAGGGTACGGTTTTTTACGCTCAGCCAACTACAACTACCTCTCCTCTCCTGATGATATATATGTCTCTCCTTCGCAAATCAAGCGCTTCAACATGCGTACCGGTGATACGGTATCCGGCCAGGTCCGGGCGCCGAAAGAGGGTGAGCGTTTCTTTGCACTGCTGAAGATCAACACCATAGACGGCAACGATCCCGAAATTACACGGGAGCGCCCCTATTTTGAAAACCTCACCCCTCTTTTTCCCCGCGAACGGCTCAAGCTTGAAACCAAGCAGTCGGAATACTGCGGGCGGATTATGGATATTTTCACACCGATAGGAAAGGGACAGAGAGGCTTGATTGTTGCGCAGCCGAAAACCGGCAAGACCATGCTTCTGCAGATGATTGCCAATGCGATCATCAAAAATCATCCCGAGGTCTACCTTATTGTGCTGCTCATTGATGAACGCCCTGAAGAGGTGACCGATATGGCACGCAGTGTGCCTGCAGAGGTCGTCAGTTCAACGTTTGACGAGGATCCTGAACGCCACGTCCTTGTGGCTGATATGGTACTGGAGAAGGCCAAGCGGCTTGTAGAGGTTGGCCGTGATGTTGTGGTGCTGCTCGACTCCATTACCAGGCTGGCACGGGCTCATAATACCATCATTCCACACTCCGGAAAAATTCTCTCCGGTGGTATTGATGCCAATGCGCTGACCAAACCCAAGCGCTTTTTCGGTGCAGCCCGTAATATTGAGGAGGGGGGCAGTCTTACTATTATAGCCACAGCACTTGTTGATACCGGTTCGCGTATGGATGATGTTATCTTTGAAGAGTTCAAGGGTACCGGTAATATGGAGCTTCTGCTTGATCGCCGCCTTTCCGAACGGCGGATATTTCCTTCCATTGATATTCTCCGTTCCGGCACCCGCAAGGAGGAGCTGCTCTTTTCACAGGAAGAGCTTTCCAGAACATGGCTTCTCAGAAAATATCTTGCCGACAAAAATCCGATCGAATGCATGGAGTTCATGCGCGAGAAAATGGCCGACACAAAGGACAACAAGGACTTTTTCAAATACATGAATGCATGATTGTGCTCTCAAGCCGGATGGGATCGTATGCAACACCATTATAAAAAATGAATTACTGTTTAAGGATGAATTTGTATTTGCGCTTTTGAGAAAACTTCCTATATTATCTGCCTTTAAAACAAGTGGAAAGACATTTACTACATGCCCTGCGGAAAAAAAAGAAAACGTCATAAAATGGCGGTACACAAGCGCAAAAAGATGCGCCGTAAGAACCGGCACAAGAAGCGCTTGAGATACCAGAACAAATAAGTTCCGGTACGTCTGTACTTTTGTTATTGGTTGAGAATATAGCTCAGTCGGTAGAGCATCTGCCTTTTAAGCAGAGGGTCGAAGGTTCGAGTCCTTCTATTCTCACTGATGTGTATTGTTATTTCTGGATTTTGACAAGCCCGAGTGGTGAAACTGGTAGACACACTATCTTGAGGGGGTAGCGCCGAAAGGTGTAGGAGTTCGAATCTCCTCTCGGGCACTTGTTAATCATTAAAGCCGCGTTTTCGCGGCTTTTTTTTTGCATTTTTTCTTCTCCTTCGCTCGTATTTTGTCTATACAGAACCATCTCAAGGAAGATCGTTCTGTTCTAACAGTCAGGAATCAAGGGAACCCATCATGAATATTGCTGTATGTCTCTGTCAGGTGCCTGATAGTGCGTCGGTTATCGGTTTTGCTGACGGAGCATTAGACCGTTCGAGAATCAACGAGGTTATGAATCCATACGATGAGTATGCCCTTGAGGAAGCGGTGTGCCTTAAAGAGCGTATTGCGGGGAGTTTGGTAACCGTCTTCACTGTTGCTCCTTTGTCGGCTAAAGATATGCTGCGAAAAGCGCTTGCACTGGGAGCCGACCGGGCAGTTCTCGTGAGTGCAGCTGAACCCTCTGATCCCTATTTTACAGCCCTGCAACTGAAGAGTGCGCTGATGGAATTTTATGAAGGGATTTTACCCGACCTTGTTTTTTGCGGAAAAAGCTCTACCGACTTTCAGAGTGCAGAGGTTCCTTCAATGCTCGGAGCATTGCTGGGTATAGCATCGGTAAGCGGCGTTACCTCTCTGAATGTTTCGGGTGAGCATCTGCATCTTGAGCGGGAGATTGAGGGTGGTGTTGAGCAGATTGAGCTTCACTATCCGGTCGTGATCAGTGCCGAAAAAGGGTTGAATCAGCCCCGGAAAACAACGGTCAAGGCCGTCATGGAGGCCAGGAAAAAGCCGATAGATCTTTTAGCCGTGTCGGTTGACGGGGCTCCTCTGGTTCTCGTGAGTGACTTTAAAGCTCTTGAACGAAAAAAAGTATGCCGATTTGCAGAGGATGAAAAAGAGCTGGTACTGCTCCTCTCCAATGAATGTTCTCTTTTTTCGGCTGATTAATAAACCGTTACAATGACAAGATTTCTGGTGTTTCTGGAGCAAAGGGAGGGGGTTCTGAAAAAATCCTCTATTGATGCATGGAACAGGGTTCAGGAGATCGCGGCTTTATCTGCGGGTGCAATGGTGACCGGTCTTATTGCCGGCCCGGTGGACAGGCAGCCGATTGGCGATCTCCTTGCCGGAGACGGGGTCGTTTATCATGCAAATGAAGAGTTGCTCCGCCCGTACCGGCAGGAATTCTATACCCGTCTTGTTACCTCGCTGATCAAGCAGGAGAGTATTTCCGCACTCTTTTTTGCCGATTCATCTCTAAGCAGGGATCTGGCACCTCGACTTTCAGTCTTGCTTAAGGCTTCACTGCTCTCGGGAGATCTCCTTTTCAACCGGCAGGGGCATCCTGACGGTTCTTTCCGTCCGGTTTATTCGGGTCTGGCCACAGCTTCGTTCTTACCGCAGCGAAATATCACCATCTATAATCTTTCGCCTTCCCGGGGAATGGTCACCCGCTCTTCTGCCGACGGCACAATTCAGGTGCTGCCGATAGAGCTGCATCAACAAAGCAGCGATAACCTTCTTGCTGAAGTTCGCAGGATTGTTCTTCGCCAGAACAGCCTTGATATTGCCGAAGCCGGTATAATTGTTGCCGGAGGCAGAGGAATGGGGAGCAGCGCGGGCTTTGCCCTGCTTGAAGAGCTTGCAGCTCTTCTTGGCGGAGCAGTCGGCGCCAGCCGATTTGCTGTTGATGAAGGGTGGCGACCCCATGCTGAGCAGATAGGTCAGACCGGCAAAACGGTTGCGCCGCAACTCTATTTTGCCTGTGGAGTCTCCGGTGCTCCCCAGCATCTGGCAGGAGTTGCATCATCGGCAATAGTGGTGGCCATCAACAGTGATCATGATGCGCCTGTTTTTCAGGTTGCAGATTTTGGTATTGTGGGTGATGTGCATCTTGTGCTTCCAAAACTGATCGAAGCGCTAAAGGAATTTTTGAAGAAGAAATGATTAACTGTACCTTATGGTTAATAAATACCCGGATACGCTTTTCATTTGCGGGTATAACGTAAAATATCTTTTGTAAGCCGATGCGTAAACTTCAGGTAGATATTCTCGGACTTTCTACCAGTCCCCATACCAATGGAGCATATGCCCTCATTCTTTATGAGTTGGAGGGAAAGCGCAAGCTTCCAATTATTATTGGCGGGTTTGAAGCACAGGCCATTGCATTGAAACTTGAAAACATAAAACCCCCGCGTCCCTTTACTCACGATCTTTTCAAAAATATAGCCGATGCATTTCATCTGCACGTCAATGAAATCATTATTGATGAGCTGCATAATGAAACCTTTTATGCCAAGGTTGTCTGTGAGGTAAATGGTGAAGTGCATGAAATCGACGCCCGCCCGAGTGATGCCATTGCTATTGCGGTGAGGTTCAATGCCCCCCTTTTTGTTACCGAAGAGATTATGAATGAGGCCGGTATAAGAGAGGAGCAGAAGGAGGAGGGAGAAGAGGAGATTCCGGCTGAAGCCGAAGAGGAGATGCCGCTGGTATCGTCAAGTCTGGATGCACGGCTTGATGAACTTCAGAATGCGCTTAATGAAGCGATCAGCAATGAGAACTATGAAGAGGCGGCAAGACTTCGTGATGAACTGTCGCGCCTGAAAAGCAGCTCTTGAGATGGTATGTTTTTTTTGAAAAAAAAAGGAGGCTCGAAGCCTCCTTTTTCAAGTTCATCTGTTCAGATCAGAAGCTTACCCGAAGTCCAAGCAGAATACTGTTGCTTGAAAGTGCCGGATTGTCAACGGTTGTAAAGTAGCGATACCGTGCATCAAGCTTTACCTTGTCACCGATGGGAGCGGCAAGGCCGGCACCAAACTGGTATGCAAGGTTGGTATTGCTGCTACCCACAAAAGCAGTTGAAGCTTCAGCCACACCAAGTCCACCGGTTGCATAGAGATCAACACCGCCAAGGTCGAAATCAAAGTAGCCATTGCCCATGAGTGTAGCAACTTTCACATCGTCTGTGTTGGCTTTATAGCCGTTACTCTGATAGCCTACTTCAGCCTCAACCCGGTTGCTTCCGTAGTCACATCCAAGAGCAGCTGTTGCTGCCAGACCGGTGTCCAATAAGCCGCTGTTAATTTTCGAAGCGCCACCGAAAATGCTTACATACCTGTCAGCAGCCAGAGCAGGTGCAGCCGAAAGAGTAAATCCCAAAGCTGCGATAAGCAGTGAATAAGTTTTCTTCATCTTCTCTCCTGTGTATTTGGTTAAATTTCCGTACCGTATCATACTATAGAACATAGCTTAAATATATATAGTTCACTTTAATTTACAAATTACAGAAATATGATCATAGTTAATTTCATTCATTTGCCGTGCCGAAGCTGAAGAGGAGGCCCCATCCCTGTTTTGTCTTTGCCGGAATGCTTTTAACGGCATCAAATCCGTAACCGTAATCAAGACCTATCTGCCCGATAACCGGCAGGTAGAGTCGCAGGCCAAGTCCGGCAGATTTTTTCAGATCTGAAAAATTCACTTCCCCTTTGGAACGCCATAGGTTACCCGCCTCAACAAATGCAAGGCCATAGATACTTACCGATTGCGACATGGTAATAGGGTAACGCACTTCCGAAGAGAATTTGGAATAAATCTTTCCGGCATAGAGGGTGGAACTGGAGCTGGTGCTGCCGAGAGGGGAACCAAGACTCCGGTCGTCATATCCCCTGAGCGGGATGGTAGGAAGGTTGGACATACCGCTGCCTCCCATATAGAAATATTCAGTATAGGGGATATAGTCACTGTCACTGAATGTTGAGAGGTAGCCGTGCTGAGAGGAGAGGTTCAGCACCAGTTTTTTTGAGATCGGGAAGAACCAGCTGGAGTTCACCGATAATTTATAGAAATCAACCGAACCCGGAAGCGGGCCTCCGGCGAGCTGCGCCGTGAAGATATTTTTACTTCCCTTTCGGGGATAGATCGGGCTGTCGATACTGTTGCGGCCAAAAGTCTGCGTTATGGAATACTCATTGGCTTCTGTCGGGGCATCTGCAGGCAGATCGATAAAACTGAGAAATCCCCCTTTGCTGTTCAGATATTTCAGCTTCCAGTTGATGGAGAAATAGTCGTCAGGCCAGGTCAGTCGTCTTCCGACAGAGAGTGTTGTACCCAACTGGTCAATGACCGTCGGGTTGTCGACGCTGTCATCGGTATAATCGTATGCACTATGGGTTTTGAAGGCTGAAAACCCTACGTTTGTGGGGCCGCCGAATGCCCATGGTTCAGAAAATGAGAGGCTTAGCGTGTTATAATTGTAGCTGCCAAACTGCCATTGCAGTCCGAGCTTCTGCCCGTCACCGTGCGGCAGGGGGTTGTAGGCTTGCGGGTTGAAGATATCCTTCAGGGAGAAGTTATTGAAGGTGACACCAAGTGCGCCGGTGAAGCCGGTGTTCCCGTATCCTACCGAAGCGTTGAAGGTGTCGGTCTGCTTTTCCGTTACATTGTAGGTCAAATCAACCGTGTTGTTTTCCGGGTTCTGCTGAACGTCCGGTGATATCCGGTCCGGCTCAAAGTAGTTGAGCATGTTGAGCTCCCGGATACTGCGCACCACATTACTGCGGCTGAACATATCTCCCGGTATCGTGTAGAGCTCACGGCGGATCACATGGTCCTTCGTTTTGCTGTTGCCTTTAATGTTGACGGTATTCAGCTGGAACTGCTCCCCCTCCCGTAACGAGATCGCCAGATCTACGGAGTCGGGTTTTACAACCTTTTCGTCAAGTTTTGCATTGAATGCCAGATAGCCGCGATCCAGATAGAGTGAACTGATATCACTGTTATCCTGAGAATAATTCAGCCGTTCCTGAATCATTCTGGCATTGTAGACATCACCCTTTTTGATCCTGAAGTTGTTGTTGAGTATTGCTGTGGTGGCAAAATCCTTGGTGTTTCCACTCCATGTAATGTTGCGGATAGAGTATTTGCGGCCCTCTTCAAGAAAAATGTCAAGAAATACCCCTTTTTTATCAGCGGTGTAGCTGAGCGAATCACGTAGAATTCTTACATCACGATAGCCGTTGTTGCGATAAAACTCTTCGAGAAGGTTCTTGTCATCGCTGAATTTATCCTTGTCAAGCTTTGGTGCGCCGAAGATTTTACGCCACCAGGAGTTCTGGGAAGTCTCCTTGAACACCCCTTTCAGTTTATTCTGGCTGAAAGCTGTGTTGCCATGAAAGGTTATTTTTTCTATAGCTACCTTTGACCCCTCACTTATTGTAAAGTGGGCGGCCACATGATTTTTGCCATTATCCTTCAAAGTAAACTCTGCACCGGCGGTCAGATAGCCCTTTGTGGCATAGAGCTTTTCGATCTTATTTGCCGCAGTCAGCAGATCCTGCTCGCTGATTTTCTGACCCGCTACAAGAGCGGTTTTGGTAAGCAGTTCATCACTTTTGTACTTTCTGTTTCCCTCAAAGGTTACCTTATCAAGAATCCGCAGTTCATGTACCGTAAATTTGAGGGAGATCCTGCCCTGGCCGAGATCGTTTTTTTCAACACTGATATCGCTGAAGCGCTGGAGCTGCCAGAGGTACTGCATTGCTCCGGAGAGTTCCGTTCCGGGTATGGTGATCCGGTCATTGACCTTGACCGGAAGGCTTGCAGTTAACTCCTGTTCACTCAGTGTCTCCAGTCCGACAAAAGATATTTTTGCTACTGTGAACGAATTCTGTTTTGCTTCAATGGCTTTAGCCGGTTCAGTAACCTTTGTGCGTGTTTTTGCCTCAACAGTATTAACAGTAAAATTTAATGCAAGGGCCGTCAGAACTAACGTTATCAGTGGTTGCGTTTTTTTCATGAAGTACGTAGGTATCAATCCTTTTAGTGCTTGGTTGAAGCTATATTTTTTTTCTGAATCTGTTCACTTGTCTGTCCGAATCGGCGTTCCCTGTTCTGATATTCCAGTATGGCGTCATAAAGCTGCGACCGACGAAAGTCGGGCCAGTAGGCATTGGTGAAATATATTTCCGAATAGGCGTTCTGCCAGAGCATAAAGTTGCTTATCCTGAACTCACCGCTGGTTCTGATCAGCAGTTCGGGGTCGGGCATTGATGCCGTAGAGAGGTAGGATGAGAGGAGCTGCTCGTCAATAGCATCCGGATCAATATTTCCTGCCTGTATTTCAAAAAACATGGAGCGGCAGGCCTGGACTATATCCCATTTCCCGCTGTAGCTGAGCGCTATATTCAGTACAAGTTTGTTATTGTTTTTGGTGAGTTCCATGGTGTTTTGCAACACAGCTCTCACTTTTTCAGGAAGACGCGCTATGTTTCCGATAACATTGAGCCGGATGTTGTTGTCATGCAGTTTTTTGGTCTCGCGGCCAATAACTCTGACAAGAAGCTGCATCAGGGCTGAAATCTCCTTTTCGGGCCGGTTCCAGTTCTCTGTAGAAAACGTGAAAAGGGTAAGGTATTTGATGCCAAGCTGGGAGGCGGCCTCAACTACATCCCTGACAGAATCCACACCGGCAATATGACCCTCAAGTCTTGTTTTCCCCTTTAAACGGGCCCATCGGCCGTTTCCATCCATAATTATGGCAATATGACAGGGGAGCTGGCAGGATGATTTAAGTTCGGCTTGCAGCCGTTTGTCAGAGGTGTCACTGTCAGTTGAAAACCAGTGGGGCTTGAATGATGATGATTGAGACATTGTCTTGATTATAGCCATAACGCTCTTTACTCCTTATAGCTTAAGGGACTATGAGAACCTAAGCTGCTGATGTTTTCAGAAGACGAAAACACCTTAAATTGAGTGAATAATATGCAGTTATTTCTTATTATACAAACTTTAGACAGAACACAGCTCCTGTAGTGAGATCCTCATTTTCATAGTTAAAGTGAGCAGCAATCGACACGGCAAAATCTTATCATAAAATAATTTATAACTGACGTGCAATTAAGTGGTTACGAGGATCTACGTTCAAGACTTCTCTCCCGGGCAATAAGCTGTGAGGAGGTCGTTCGTCTCTATCTGGACCGTATTGATCAGCATCACGCTGACAATATCTATATAACTGTTTTCCACCAGCAGGCACTTGACCGGGCAAAAGCCCTTGACAGGAAACTGGTGGAAGGGGGTAACCCCGGAAAACTGTTCGGCATGCCGATAGCTATAAAGGACAATATAGCTATAAAAGGAGCCGGACTCACCTGTGCATCAAAAATTCTTGAGAATTACGAAAGTGTCTACGATGCAACAGCCGTCCTGCGCCTTGAAGAGGCAGATGCTGTTTTTCTTGGCAAAACCAATATGGATGAGTTTGCCATGGGCAGTTCGAATGAAAATTCGGCATTCGGAAATGTTCCCAATCCTTTTGATAAAACACGGGTGCCCGGCGGCAGTTCGGGAGGATCGGCTGCGGCAGTGGCCAATGGTCTGGCAATGGTGGCTCTTGGTTCCGATACCGGGGGCTCTGTCCGCCAGCCGGCCGGTTTCTGTAATATTGTCGGCTTGAAACCGACTTATGGACGTATTTCCCGTTATGGTCTGGTGGCATTTGCCTCCTCTTTTGATCAGATAGGGGTTCTTGCCATGAACTGTGATGATGCGGCTCTGGTGCTTGAGGTCATGGCCGGAAAGGATGACCATGATGCCACCTCTTCACTGCATGCGGTGCCCGACTATCGCTCTGACATGGCGGCGGTCTCTGTTGAAGGTCTCAGGATCGGTGTTCCTTCGGAGTTCTTTCACGAAAGCCTGAATCCTGATGTTGCCCGCCTTGTAAAGGGCAAGCTTCATGAGCTCCGTGGCAAGGGCGCGGAGCTTGTTGATATAACCCTTCCTGAAAGTGATTATGCAATCGCGGCATACTACATTCTTGTCACGGCGGAGGCTTCATCCAATCTTGCCCGTTTTGACGGAGCACGGTATGGCTATCGTTCAGGCAGTGCGGAAGATCTTGCGGCTATGTATGTGAACTCCAGAACGGAAGCTTTCGGCAGGGAGGTCAAACGCAGGATCATGCTTGGAACCTATGTGCTTTCAGCCGGTTACTATGATACCTACTACAAAAAGGCCCAGCAGGTACGAAGAGTTTTTCAGGACAGGTATCGTGAAGCGCTTGATAAGGTTGATGTCATTGCCGGACCGACCTCTCCATTTCCGCCCTTTGGTATCGGTGACAAAACCGGAGATCCGCTTGAAATGTATCTGGCTGATGTCTTTACTGTTCCGGCCAGTATTGTCGGTATGCCGGCTGTCAGTGTACCTGTCGGATTCGACAGCCTCAACCTTCCTGTCGGTCTGCACCTTATCTGTAACTTTTTCGAGGAGGGGAAACTGCTTGGTATAGCCAGACATATGCAGGCTTCCTGATAATTTCTTAGGGCGTATTTTATAACCATCAATACTAATCAGTGGCTCTATGAGTGTTTTAGTTAACAAGGATACACGCCTGCTTGTGCAGGGAATTACCGGTGGAGAAGGTACCTTTCATACCTCCCAGATTCTCGAATATGGAACCAATGTGGTTGCCGGAGTTACTCCTGGAAAAGGCGGCGTTCTCTATCACGGTAATGAAAAGGACAAGTTTTGCCGACCGGTGCCGGTATTTAACACCGTGCGTGATGCGGTAGAAAAGGCGGAAGCCAATGCGACCGTTATCTTTGTGCCTGCAGCATTTGCTGCCGATGCCATCATGGAGGCTGCTGATGCGGGCCTTAAAGTGATCATCTGCATTACCGAGGGTATTCCGGTCAATGATATGATGAAAGCCTATGCTTTTGTTCAGAAAAAAGGTGCTGTGCTTGTCGGGCCAAACTGTCCCGGTGTGATTACTCCCGGTGAAGCCAAGATCGGTATTATGCCTGGCTTTATCCATAAAAAAGGGACTATCGGAGTTGTTTCCCGCAGCGGCACCCTGACCTATGAAGCGGTGCATCAGCTCAGCCAGGTTGGTCTCGGTCAGTCCACCTGTATCGGTATCGGTGGTGATCCGATTATCGGCACCCGGTTTATTGACGCCATTAAACTTTTTGCCAATGATGCGGAGACAGAAGGTCTTGTCATGATCGGTGAAATTGGCGGAAGTGCCGAGGAGGAGGCTGCAGAGTATATCAGCAAACATTTCAAAAAGCCGGTTGTAGGATTTATTGCCGGTCGTACTGCGCCTCCCGGCCGCAGGATGGGGCATGCCGGAGCAATTGTTTCAGGTGGAAAAGGAACGGCTGAAGACAAGATAAAAGCGATGGAAGCCGCAGGCATTCATGTTGTTGACAGCCCGGCAGATCTCGGTGAAGCCATGCTCAAGGCTCTTGGTCGCTAAGAGAATCAAAGTGGACTGAGTGGACGAAGAAAGTATGGACAAAAGTGGACGCCGGTGGACAAGATAATAACTTGATTACCGGCGTCTTTTTTGTTTGCGGACAAAAGATCCTTGTTAAAAACTTCTTCTTTCTTCTATACGTCCCATTTGTCCTGCTCTTCAATACTCTTCCCCTAATATCCCCTCACAGCCCCAGTGTAATCAGGTCGTGAATGTGCACAAGCCCGACCGGCCGATGTTCACTGTCACACACCATAAGCTGAGTTATCCTGTAGGTTTCAAGGATATCAAGGCACTCCTTGGCAAGGGTTGTCGTTGTAACGGTTTTCGGATTCGGTGTCATGACCGAACCGGCGGTGCGGCTGAGAAACTCTGTGCCATTCTGAACCAGGCGACGAAGGTCACCGTCGGTAAATATGCCGGTGAGTCGCCCCTCTTCATTAACAACCGCGCTTACACCATACCGTTTTGAGGTCATTTCAAGGATAAGTTCGGTCACAGAAGCCTCTTCATGTACAACGGGGACAGCACTCTCTTTGGCCATGACGCTTGAAACCTTTACGGTCAGACGGCGTCCGAGTGATCCTTTGGGATGGGTCAGTGCAAAATCCCGCTGGGTGAAATTTTTCCGTTGCATGAGGGCAATGGCCAGCGCGTCTCCCATGGCAAGCATGGCTGTGGTTGACGTGGTCGGAGCAAGATCGTATGGGCAGGCCTCCTTTTCGATACCCGTGTCGAGCATGATATCGGCATTCTGTGCAAGAAATGAACGCGGGTTACCGGTCATGGCAATGATTGATACCCCTATCTCTTTCAGAGCGGGCACGATAAAGTTCAGCTCATCGGTAGTGCCGCTTTTTGAAAGGCAGATGACAGCGTCACCACGACTGACAATCCCCAGGTCACCGTGAGCTGCATCTGCCGGGTGAAGAAAAAGAGCGGTCGATCCGGTGGATGCCATGGTTGCAGCAATTTTCTGGCCGATTATGCCGGATTTGCCCATACCGGAGATGATGATTTTTCCGCTGCACGATGCAAGCAGCTCAACAGCACCTGAAAATCGGCTGTCAAGGCGCTCTGCTATCATCTGAATTGCCCGTGCTTCCTGAATGAGTATTGATTTGCCGGTTTCTGTTATATGCAGGTTCGCTAAAGTTTCGCTCATAGTTGCCAGAAAAATTGTAGCTTCAAATGACGAAAAGATGATCGGTTTCTGTTTTTATAAACTGTAATATCGGCTAAATTGAACAATTATGAGTTGCTTTGCTAATCATAAAGCTTTTTGTGTATGAGTTGGGTTGTTCTGATGTTTTTATCCTGGATATTATTTGCCGTCTTTGCTTTTCTCTTTACCAGGTTTGTCGGGTATATGAAAAGGGAGCAGAATCTGCATATAGAGTCACTGCGCGATACGCTGATTGACAAGGATAATCCGGTCGGTCTCTACGGGGATGAACTTGAAAAACTCAAACAGCATCAGCAGGAGGCTCAGCGCCACCTCAGGGATGTGATTTCAAAAATACCAGTCATTCAAAAAGATGGCAGGTTTCAGATTGACGAGGAGGCACTCCGGTTGCGCAAGGCGGCCAGTAATGGCAATGGTGCGTCCGACACAACTCATGATACGGTTTAAGGTGTTCTGATCTGTTTACTGCATGTTTTCAAAGCTGAAACTTCTTTTCAAGGACACGGTTATCTACGGTGTGAGTTCCATTCTCGCCCGCAGTCTCAATTATCTTCTGGTTCCCCTTTACGCAAACAAGCTGACGACATTCGATAATGGTATACAGACCATTGTCTATGCCAACATAGCGCTCGCCAATGTTCTCTTCTCCTATGGGCTTGAGACCTCATATCTCAAGGTTGCCTCTGATTCTGCCAACAGGGAGAGTGATGAAACCCGGCTTTTTTCAACAGCGTTTATCTCTCTTTTTCTTACCTCGACCCTTTTTGCCCTGCTGATAGCACTTTTTGCCCCCGAACTTTCCCGATTGATAGGCCTGTCGGCTTCTGACTTTCCATTTATCCGCTATGCGGCACTGATTTTATGGCTTGATACCCTTCTGGTCATACCCTTTGCTGAACTTCGTCTCAAAAGAAAGGCGCTGCAATTTGCCATGGCAAGAGTCGGCGGGGTTATTGCCGTTGTCATCAGTGCTCTTCTGCTTATTCTTCAGTTCAATGCCGGGCTGCACGGTGTTTTTATTGCAGAGGCATTCGGTTCTTTAGTCAGTCTGATTTTTGTCGTGCCCGTTTTTCAGCAGTTCAGGCTCTTTTTCTCAACTCTGCAGTTGCGTGAAATGCTGCGTATCGGTCTTCCCTATGTTCCGACCGGGATTGCCGGAC
This sequence comes from Candidatus Chlorobium masyuteum, assembly GCF_011601315.1. Lineage (NCBI taxonomy): Bacteria > Pseudomonadati > Chlorobiota > Chlorobiia > Chlorobiales > Chlorobiaceae > Chlorobium > Candidatus Chlorobium masyuteum. Next base: position 290,981 of record NZ_JAAORA010000002.1, read on the forward strand.
TTCTGATACACCTCATTGACCGGAACATTCTGATCAGGATATCACCAGCGGAAATTGAAAGGATATATGGCAAAGGTTTCGAGGCTTCGGATATTGTAGGTATCTATGGACGAATTGCAGCATTCGGCGTGGTGCTTCAGCTCTTTATCCAGGTGTTCCGTTTTGCCTGGCAGCCCTTTTTCCTTCAGCATTCGAAGGATCCTGATGCCAAACAGCTTTTCCGGCATATCCTGAGTATCTCTACCCTTTTTACCATGTTTCTGGCGCTTGCCGCATCTTTGTTTGTTCCCGACCTTGTGCGCTATCACTACGGGGGAAGCTTTTATCTCCTTCCTCCCCGATACTGGATAGGTCTTTCGGTTCTGCCCTGGATATTTTTAAGCTATGTGTTTGATATGGTCTCCACCAATCTCTCTGCAGGTCTGCTTATTACCGGCAATACCCGTTATCTGCCTGTTGTAACCTTTTCAGGGGCTGCGGTGACCGCCCTTTGCTGCTGGTGGCTCATTCCTCTCGGCGGTATGGATGGAGCCGCCTATGCTATTGTTGCCGGTACATTAACGATGTGCCTTGTCATGGCATGGTACTCACTGAGGCTCTTTCCTGTCAGCCATGACTGGCTCAAGCTGGGCCTCTTTCTTGCTGCGGGCGTTGCCCTGGCCTGGTTTCAGAGCATGTTTCCATCCGCTGTACCTCTGGCAGGTTCGGCAATTGTGTTTAACGCCGGACTGCTCCTTCTCTATCTTGTCTGTGCCGTGCTGCTCTTTCGTGAAGAGGCCGCACTTGTTGCCATCCGGGTGAGGGGGAAATTCGGGAGGTAGCGTTATCTCGGGCCGCCCTGACCTTCGGGATGAAACCGCCCCTGACCTGTCGGGTGGTTGAAGCCCCCTCGTTCTCTACTGCCGGAGAATCTTCTTGTGGCGATACGATCAAGTACTTTTTTAAGTGAATCCCGCTGTTCCGGCTTGCATATTTTGGCCAGCTCATGAAAATGAAGGGCAAGCTCTCTCTCTATGGAAGCCTGGTGCGAACCGATTTTGGCGGCCAGAGTCGAGATCTTTCCACTGTCAGGCTTATCATTCAGAGCCTCTTCCACCAGTTGTTTTTTCAGCACGCCGATCGCCTCCATATCCGGCTGTACGTTACGGAAATGTTTCTGGCGGAGCTGCTGGAAACTGACGGTTTGCGATTCACTCAGACCAAGCGGCAGAGTAAAGGGATTCTGACGATGGAATTGGCGGGTTCCGGTGCCGGCTGGTTGCAAGGTGCAGCTGTTCTGCCGCCAGAGAAATCCCAACAGGGCGATATTGAGCAGCACAAGAAAAACGACCAGTGTTGTGACAACTCTCTTTGAAGTAAGAAAATTCATGGTATCATCAAATCAGGTTGCCCGGGAATTGACGTTACATTCCCGGGGGAAAATCAGGAGCCGGTCTGCTTACAGGCACTTCGTGCCGCAATTGCCGCGCATCGGACGACTCTCGGTCATCTTCTGCATTTCAATGCGCTGTGACGGGCTCAGTATTGAACCAACTTCTGAGATATGGCGGCTTTTAAGGCGTGCGAGCTCTGCATGCTTTCTGCCAATTTGTTCCGAGAGACGCTGAATTACTTTTCTGTCAGGGCTGCTTTTGAGTGACTCTGTGCGAAGCTCCCGATTCAGTGTTGTCAGCTCCCGGCGTTCGGCAGCCATAAGCTCGAAATGTTTTTTCTGGAGCTTTGCCATCTGCTCGCTCTGGCGATCATCAAGCTTGAGCTGCTGCTGACAGGCTCGTGCTCCGAAGTGCATTCCTCTTGCCCCCGGTTTTCTCATCCGCTGCATCTGCCCATTCGGTCCTGGACAGTAGCCATTTTGCTGCCATTGATTCTGTCCCCCGTTTTGTCCGTTAACCGGAGGATTGCACATCGTACCCCGAAAAGAGGCTGTATCGGCATCCGAAGGACGGCTTGAATCTGTTGCAGGTGCTGCCGAAGCTGTACTGAATCCGAGAAGCCCGGCGGCCATTATCATCATCATGCTCTTTTTCATCGTTTCTCTATTTGTCTTATTAGAAGGTTTCATATTCATCAGTGACGTGTAAAAATCGTTCTTTCAGCCAACACGCCGGAGCACGTTATTGTGCCGGGTTATTATCCGTTCCTGTATCAGCTGATTGCGTTGCTGTCTGGTCGTAGTAGGCAAATTCCTGGGTTGTATAGTCATCACCCATATTGTCAAGCAGTTCGCTGATTCCCGCACCGAACTGTGTCGTATTACTTTTGAGTGAGAGCAGCGCAGTACTGAGATTGATGACAAGAAGCAGCGCCATCAAGGCAAGCCTGACATCAAAGTAGCGACTGAAACCAGGGCTCCCTTTTTTCGATCCCTCGCCGAACTCACCCTCAACCCTCTGCATAAGCCGCACTCTGAAAAGATGATGCACCTCAAGCGGTTTCAGCTCATCAAGCAGCTGCAGGGTTTTTCCGACCTCTCTCTCTATGTTTTCGTTCTGCTGTTTCATCATTCATTCCTGTTTCATTGAGTTCGACGACAGGTTTCTGAAAACCTTGTGCGATCCTCCAAAAAAATCAATGGTTTTGATAATAGCTATAGAGCCTGTCGTGCAGGTTTTTTTTTGCCCTGTGAATCAGTGACTCTACGGCGGATACCGACGTTTTAAGGATATCGGCAATCTCCTGATTGCTGAATCCATCCTGCTTGCTGAGCAGAAAGGCCGCTTTCTGGCTGTCGGGCAGCCGGTTGAGTGCATCCTGTAGTATTGTTGCCCGTTCGCTTTCACCCAGTGCTTCGGCAGGATTTTCACTGAATGGAGCAGGAAGTTCTGCCGAAGGGTCCTCAACGCCGATCATTCTTTTCAAGGTGCCGAACCGCTTGACTCTTTTTATTCTGCGCAGGTGGTCGAGTGATTTGGTTACGGCGATCCGGTATATCCAGGTTGAGAGTTTTGACTCTTCCCGGAACTGTTCAAGGGAACGGAACACCTCTACAAAGACATCCTGGGCCAGATCTTCGGCATCTTCACGGTTAAAGACAAACCGGTAGCAGGTATTGATCACCATCTCCTGATGTTCGGCAACAAGGCTTCTGAAAAGCTCTTCTTTTGACGTCATACCCGATTTCTGAAATGACCTTGTTTCTGCCTTTGCGGCAATTGTCGCATCTGCTCTATCATTCATCACTGCATTGAACCTGATCTGCTATCTGGTTTCAAGAACCTGTTGCATGTTGGACGTTGAGTGCCCTGAATTCATGCGCGGATAGTTGAAAAAAAATGCAGACTCGACTTTCGCATGTAAAGCCAAGGCCCCGATAGTTCAGGGCCCTGGGTGTTATGTTGGATGTCGGAGCTGGTTCAGGCCAGTTTTGCCGCAAAGGCAAGCACCTTCTCTACCTTCTCCCGGGAGTCCGCTTCGCAGTAGAGACGCAGAATCGGCTCGGTGCCTGATGGGCGGATCATCATCCATCCTCCCTCAAAGTGATATTTATAGCCATCAAGATCGTTGAATTTCAGCACCTTGTAACCGGCAATGGTTTCAAGATCTCCGGCAGATGCCCTTGCAATTATTGCCTGCTTTTTCTCTTCGCTGACATGCAGGTCGTGGCGACTGAAGCAGAAAAATCCATACTCATCGTAGAGCTCCTGCACCAGCTCCGAAAGGGTTTTTCCCTTGCGGGTCATCATCTCGAGAACCAGCAACCCGGTATAGACACCGTCGCGTTCCGGAAGAAACGAGGTGATGCCTATGCCGCCCGACTCTTCGCCGCCGATAAGGATATCATTGGTGGTCATCAGTTTGCTGACATGCTTGAAGCCCACAGGCAACTCGTGAAGGATGAGATTGTTTTTGCGGCAGATCTTGTCGATGATATCACTCAGTGCAAAGGATTTTGCCACTTCACCCAGCTGGTGCTTCTCCTCGACCAGATCTTTCAGAATTATGGCAAAGAGTTTATGGGAATCAACAAATTCTCCGTTTTCGTCGAGCATACCGATCCGGTCTGCATCACCGTCATTGATAATCGCTACATCAGTCTCAACCTCCTTGAAGAACTCAATGAACTCTTCGATATACTGCGGCATAGGTTCAGGGTTGATGCCACCAAAGCCGGGGTTAAGGCTACAGTGGTAGCAGTTGACCATCGACTCGTCGAAGAGGTTCTTGATGAGATCCTGCCCTGCACCGAACATGGCATTATGGGCAATTTTCAGTCTTGATTCACGGATGAGCGGCAGGTCAATGCGGCTTTTCAGATAGCTCACATAAAACCCTTTCATATCAACCAGTTCGATCAGCTTGTTATCAGCCTTGATCTCTGTTGCCGGGTCCACGAGCGGGAGGTAGCTTTCGATTTCCGTAATGACTTCCGGGTGGGCCGGGCCGCCGTAGGAGGCCTTTACCTTGAACCCGTTATAGATTGCAGGATTGTGTGAAGCGGTGATCACAATTCCTCCGGCAAGCTGTTTTTCTCTTGTATAGAGAGAGACAGCCGGAGTGGAGGCAAAACTGTCGGAGAGGTAGACCTTCAGTCCCTGTGACGAGAAGACCTCGGCGGTATATGCAGCAAACTCTTTTGACATGAAGCGGGTATCGTAGCCGACACATACTCCTTTTGCCCGGTTTGGATGCCTGAGAAAGTAGCGTGCAGAGGCAAGTGCTGCAAGTTTAAGGTTATCAAATGTATAATCCTTGGCTATAATTGCGCGCCATCCATCAGTTCCGAATTTAACTTGCATTCTATTTATTGATTTTGATATAATGGGAATGAAAACTCCGGCGGGAGTTGCAATAAAAATAAAGCGCAAAATACGGTTTCTTTGCGGTTGATCCAATTATAGGTGTCGCGATTAATCGGAAAAGCCTGTAACGGATTCAGAATATTGTTTTTAGCTATTGTTATTGATGCCCATCAAGCTTTTTGTCCTGGCCGGAGAGGTATCCGGAGATCTGCATGCTGCCGGAGTCATCAGCGAACTGCTGAAGGCTGAACCTGACATCCGGGTTTTTGGCATCGGCGGCGAGAAACTTCGCACTCTCGGCGCCGAGCTGCTCTACGATACAGCACAGATGAGCATCATGGGTTTTGTCGATGTGCTCAAGCATTCGCTCTTTCTCCGGAGGGTTTTTCGTGACCTCAAGGAGGCGGTACGCCGCGAAAAACCCCGAGCTGCATTTCTTGTCGATTATCCGGGTATGAACCTTGTCATGGCGCGCTTTTTTCATGAACTTGGTATACCGGTCATCTACTACGTCTCTCCGCAGGTATGGGCCTGGAAAGAGGGGCGGGTCAAGGCGATCCGCCGCTACATCGACCGGCTGCTCGTTATTTTTGATTTCGAAGTGGATTTTTTCCGCCGTCACCAGATCAATGCGGAGTTTGTCGGCCATCCGGTTATTGAAGAGCTGGCTGAACTTTCGCTTCCTTCAAAGGATTTGTTTACCGGGAGCCATGGGATCCAGCCCGGCACGAGGTTGGTAGGCCTTCTCCCCGGGAGCCGCAAGCAGGAGCTTTCCCTCATTCTGCCCGAACTGCTCGAAGCCGCCCGTTTGCTTAACCGGAAATACCGGGTCGTTTTTCTGCTCGGCCGTGCACCGCATCTTGATGCCGCAGCCTACAGTATCATGAAGGAGTACAGCGATCTTACGGTTGTCAACTGCGCCGCCTATGAAGTGATGCAGTACAGTGACGTGGCTCTTGTTACCTCAGGCACCGCGACCCTTGAAACACTCTGTTTCGGCTGCCCGATGGTGGTGGTTTACAGGACCGGAGCGCTAAACTACATGATCGGCCGAAGGCTGGTCAAGCTGAAAAACATCTCACTTGCCAATATTGTGGCCAAAGGGCTTCTGAGCAGCGAAAGAGCGGTGCCGGAGCTTATCCAGCATGAAGCTAACGGTCCGGAGATCTCCCGTCAGGCAGGGATGATTCTCGACAGTCCGGAGCTTGCCGCCTCGATGCGTCACGAGTTGCTTGCCGCCCGTGACCGGCTTGCCGGAGCATCGCCGTCGCACAAGATTGCGGCTATCTTGCAGGATTATTTACAATGAATGAAACGCATCCATCAACCCAGGGTTTGCACCCTGCGCTACCGATATTTCGCCCCTACAGGGCTGATAAATAAAACGGTAAGGTTGTGTCCATATAAATGTTTGATCAGGAATGGAAAAAGCAGTTGCCTATCTCGTCGCACACCCGGTTATATTTGTTATTGCCGTCATTATTTCGATCATCATCGTCTTCTCCTTTCTGAGAAGGATCATGCGACTCTTTATTGTCGTCGCCGCCATTCTGGTGCTCTATGCTGCATATCTCCAGCTTACCGGAGGGCATACGCTTGAGGCTTTTCAGCACCTTGGACAATGGTTCAGCAACGCATTGCACGGCATCACCGGCATGTTCGGCTTTCTGTTTGAGCTGCTGAAGTTTCCGAAGAAAGGGTAACCGCGCTTCTTCCTACTCGGCTACCGGCGCATATTTTGCGTTTGTCACTGCCTCTGCCCGTAATCGGGTAAGCTCTGCCGCAAAGGGATGATGCTTGTTACCCTGGATGTTCAGCGGTAGCGGGATGGCATGAAAGAGCTGATGCTCAAGATCCCATGGTTTGTCATTTTCCACCCAGGCAGCAAAGGTGTTCTCCTCCATCCACCGGTCCAGCCACTCCTCGCCCTTTTTGGTGAGTGTCATCTTTTTGCCGTTGCCAACCATTCTGAGCGGGAATCCGCTCTTTTTTGCGAGCAGGATGCCGAGAGAACGGCGCAGTGTGGAACCGTCGGCGTTACCGTTGAAGTGGTAGCGAACCCGTTGCTGAATAGTCTGCGTTGCATATTTCTCCCCTTTCTTGTCGGGAGAACTTCCGATATAGAGCAGGGTCAGCCCTTCGTGAGTCAGGCATCCATCTACGGGCACACCCGGAGGAATCTCCTTGAAAAAGAGTGCGTAGACGCCATGTGTTTTTGCGACAGGGCTTGGATTGGAGAGTACCTCCGCTCTTGAAAAGAGACGCTGGGGATTGGAAAAAACGGTGCTCATGTAAGTTCTATCAATAAGGGATTTATTTTTTGATGTAGGCGTTCAGGCCTATGGTCACCGGCTTTCCATCAACCATCACCTCGGTGACAGCATTGCCGCGAGTGCTTGCAACCACAAGTGTTTTGCCTGACGAAGAGGGTGTGGGCTTTTCAAGGTCAATCTCTATGCAGAGCTTGCCGTTTTTGATCTCGACGGTCATGGCCATGGGTGGATCGGTTTATTGGTGAATGATGCCTTATCGGGCAATATAACGAAAAGAAGCGATGCGGGGCAGAGTACTGTCCCTTCTGATATGCGGACGTATATTTCTTGTTATTTTATTGTGAAATAATGAAATTGAGGGAGTTGAAAGCTAAATTACGGTTTATGGACACAATATGAAACTGACGATTTGTTTGCGTATTCTTGGCCACAAAGCTCCTGATTTAGATACAGACAGGATCCTGAGATGGAAGTCAGATCTATGGGAGATTCATGAAGGGCGGATAGATACAATAACACTTAATGGTGATTCTGATCTACCAAGTTGGGGGTACTCTGATAGAGTGCTTTTAGCAAAGGCCCCAGTCATAGAAGCTGCAAAAATGACGTTTTACATTCTTAACGTTCCCTTGCAAGACAACTATTATTTTAGGAGACTTGCAAATAATGTGGCGTGCATGTCATTCTTTGAAATAGCCGATTCTCTTCGTTCATACAATATTCCGTTGGAGAATGCAGTATTGAGATTGATATATGGATGCGCTTTGATGTATACCAGAAAAAGAGTGCTTCCTTCAATGTTGCAGTTGGCCAGTTTTGCACACCACGAAACCAAAGGGTGTGTTTTTGATATGGCTGGTATAAAAACAGATATAATATTTTCATCTAACAATCCTATACTTTGTGAGTCTTGTTGCGTTGCTGCCAGCGGGGATCAAGTGCCAAATGAGTTCTTGGCCACCGTTAAAAAGGAAATACAGGGAATCAAGAAGCGTCTGTATTACCAAATAGCAGATGTGATTAAACTACATCCATTGTTGGCACTTACTCTTTCATCTCTTTTTGCGATTATTCTTGGCACTATCGGATTCCTTGTTGCTGCGTACATTTCCAGGTGATAGCCAGTGATCTGATATTACAAAACGGTGTTTTTCTGATGGGTTTTGCTCATAGTTCCGTAATCTTGAGAATGTCTGTGGAAGGATACTTCATTGTTATATCGGGCACAATGCCGGTGGACTCCGATCTTTCGGTTAACTTTTTACCTTGACGAGTTAATCTGCAATACGTTTTTTTGACAAAACGAAGTGGCTTTTTATGACTGTCATAAAGCGCAGGCAGGGAAAAGTCATTTAAGAGCTCGAAGCCAAAAAAGTACTTGAAACTCTGTATATTTCTGCGTTACTGAACAAGGAATAGCTGAAAATGACATAACCATGAATACACTCAGTGCAGTTGAACTCAAGCGTCGCGGCATTGTTGCAATCGAGGAAGCGCTTGCTTTCGGGCCTGTGCATATTCTGAAGCACAATCAACCGGCAGCAGTAGTTATGCTTGAGTCTGAGTACCAGACTTTGGTTCAAAAAACATCCGGAAAGCATAATGCGGATGCTGTCCGCTGGATAATGGATTTCAAGCCTGTCGGTACCCGTTCACAAGAAGAAATTGACAAGCAAATTTCACAAGAACGGAGTTCCTGGGTGTAACAGGGCTAATAACTGTTGCGTTATCAAAAATGGACAACAGATGAAAGTAGTCGCGATAAATGGCAGTCCGCGGGAGGGGGGTAATACGCATATTCTCGTCAGTTGTGTGCTGGATGAGCTTCAGAAAGAAGGGATAGAAACGGAGATTATCCGCATCGGCGGAGAACTTGTCCGGGGATGCACGGCGTGCAATGAGTGCTGGAAGAGCAAAAATCAGCGGTGTGTTATTGATGACGATATTATCAACAGTTGTATTGAAAAGATGGTGCTGTCAGACGGCATCATCATCGGGTCGCCTACCTATTTTGCCAACGTTACCACAGAAATCAAGGCACTGATTGACCGTGCCGGAGCTGTCGGGTGTGCCAATGGTAACATGTTCAGGCGAAAGGTTGGCGCGGCTGTTGTGTCGTCCAGTCGTGAGGGAGCGCTCAATGTTTATAATGCCATTACGGATTTCTTCCTGATTGAGGAGATGGTTGTGCCGGGCTCCTGCTACTGGAATACCGGTATCGGATTCGACAAAGGGGAGGTATCGGAAGACAAGGATGGTTTGCACACCATGCAGGTTCTCGGGCAGAACATGGCCTGGCTGCTGAAAAAACTGCATAAATAACAACTCACGTTTACCTTACCTGATAGATGTAAATTTTGTATATCCCGTTTGATTTACGCTTATATGCAGTGTATATTACTTCTATAATCGCAAGTAGTTGTTTCGTTTATTTGGCCAGCTCTCCGTTAAGCCATCAACGCCCAAAACATCTGCAATCCTCACGCGAAGTTCATTACGAACACATACAGCATCAGTACAGTTGAAGGCTATATCAATTTGTGTTAACGGTTAGCTTACCCTTATAGGCAAAAGAATTAAAGTTTTCGGCCAAGTTTTTTAACCCGTTAAATCAAATAGCAGGAGGAAGAATATATGGCATCTGAGAATCTCTTTACGGTCGCCGCTGTTCGCAAGTCCTCGGATGGCACAATCAAGGACTTTCTTTTTAACGAAAGCCCCCGAATATTCGAACTCGGGAGAACTCTCAAAGGTGATGAGTCGGCAATTGCGAAAATCAATGCAGTGCTTGGCAAAAACAGGCCGATAAAGGTGGCAATTGATTCGCGCAATAATCTTATAAATAAAATTATTGCGCCATCCGATATTGAAGTAAAAGAGTTTTTATCGAAAATATTCAGGCTTGAGAACCCGGAAAAACCAAAGGCTATTGATCTTTCAAAAATCGATCACTCTACCTTTAATATTGTTGATCATTACCTTAAACCCCCTGTTTTTAAACTCTGTACAAAGGTTGTTCCTAATTATCTGAAAGCAAAGGAGATATTCGACTACTGCGCTCAACAATCGTGCCATCTGCCCGGACCGTACGCGGTCAATCCTTGTATCCCGTTTCAGTATGTCCGGGATGGTTGTTATGCCCGAGCCCATAAAATGCGCTGGATAATTACCACCAAGTACCATTACTGCTGTGAAAAAGTCTTTAGTTTTGCAAATAGTGGTAACGATACACTGGCTGTAAAGGCGTCTATGTGGGGAGGTTGTTGCGTGACTTGGTGGTATCACGTTGCTCCACTCATTCGCGTAGTTGTCAAGTTGGGGAAATTTACCTTTACCCAGGCCATGGTTATAGATCCGGGTATGTTCGACAAACCTGTAACTCTAAGCACCTGGCTCTCGGCACAGGCAAACACAACCTGTGCGCCGAACGCGAAGGTCTCAATGTACTCCATTCAGCCGGGATCAGCATATTGGCCTGCTAATTATGCTGGCACGCAATATGGTACGGATAATAACTATGTGTCAACTGATTCCACTCTAATAGCTTATCAGAATTTACAAACTTGTCCATAGGCGCTATAGTTCATGTCATGTATAAAAATCGGCGCACGGCAGGAGAAAGAGCCACACGTTTTATATGCATGACATGACACTTCTGTTGTTGTGAAGATTTTGTAATTATGCTGTAAACTTTGCTTGACCGGGATATATCAATGAACAGCAATATAGAAGGGAATGAAAAAAAAGTTTTATTTCCGAGATATGACAGTGGCCAATATCCGGTGTAACGATGATGCTGACTTTGTTGAAATCACATTTCTGGAGTCAGCCCGTTTCTATCGGATCATGAAGAAGAACAGTGATTGTCGCGACATGTTAGGCAAGCTTGAACGCGCATTGTCAGACTCGAAACCGATGCGAGTCGGGTTTGAGTCTATTGACAGTGATACTATTAAGGCAGTTAGTCACATAAAGGTTTAAATCCGTTTGCCATTTACAACTCTTGAGATTAGGAGAATCAAGCTCAGTTTTAGTTTAAGCAAATAAAGGCGCCAATAAAATGGAACATAAATCTAAAATAGTAATCGCTGATGGTGGAAATTCTGCCCATTTACCAGATCATACTTTAGAATCCTGTCTCTCAGCTTACACTGCTGGCGCAGATCATTTGCTTCTTTCCATACAGCGCACTTCTGATGGTGTATTGGTTCTTTTTCGTCATGATAACCTTGCTGAACAAACCGATATACAGGGTCATATCGAATCACTCGATTGGGCATCTGTATATCAGGCTGATACGGGTGCTTTTTTTTCTGTTGGAAAAGATTATCCATGGCAAAAATCGCCGACATTGCACCGTTTTATTCACCCTACTACACTTGAGGATCTGTTGCTACGTCTGGAGGATAATGTTGGTTATTTGCTAAAACCCGGACGTTCTGAACAAACTATTGAGCAGCGTTATTCTATTGCTGAATCAATTGAAAGGCTGTTTACGAATTATTCAAGGCAGATGCCCACTCTGTTAGTTGAAAGTGATGATCAGGTCAAACTATTGCGCTCTATGCTGCATGGCAGATTAAAGGTTATTGCAAAAAAAGAGATTAATCTTGATCAGTTCATTATCAGTTCTGATGTGACTGCATTCCGAGAGATCAATGGTGGCTTGGTAACTTCTATGAAAGAAGATTGGAATGGCAAAATTATCGATACTCGCCGTTGGGTTGCAGGCGTCTCTTCCGGTCATCATATCATGCGTCCTATGCTTGGGATAGAAGAGTATAACGAAAAGGTCTTTTGTGCTTCAGCATATGCTGACAATGGCTTGCACATTGATGTTATTGAAGGGAAAACTTATGCTAGCGCTGGAGTTGTAAGTCAGTTTTCACTCGACAAAGAGTTTGTTGTGGATGTTGACTTTACCTACGATAATCCCGCAATAGCAAATATGATGGTACTTGCAGTGATCAATCAGGATGTTTTTCCTGCTTATTATCATCATGAAGGTGTATGGCAAAATCCTGAAATGCACTGGCAGAATCATGCATTTGATACCCATGGTGCCGCTCCATTTGTCTCAATGGAGCGGGAAGAGGGTGATGGCTTCCGCATTATGAAGTACACATCTCAAGCAGGTGTATATGAATGGTACGGAAACTGGTATCTGGGTGATGTGGGTTCCGGGGCTTCTCTGAGAGGTCGCCTGCGTCTAGAACGGAGGGGGCGCTTTTTCAGTGGTTACTATCAGGATGAAAATAACGGGGAGTGGGTGGGTGTAGGCACTCTTGAAAATGCATCCATGAATGAACGAGTCAATTTGCGCCTGGGAGCAAAACACTATCTTAAGCAGGGAGCACCTGATCCGCTTCAACGGCTTCATGTTCATTATACCAATCTGCTTATCCGGAGACCACCAGGGGCAGTTTATCAGACACGTTGCGCCTCTGGTTCACCTTACGATGTAGTTGTTTCCGGGCCAACCCCGCACATCCCGATAAACCCCAAGCACTAAAAAGTTGAGAGGTAACAACATGAGTGATCAGCAAATTGTAGCGTGTATGCCTGTAGAAGTTCAGTTGGCTTGGGAAGTGATGACTTGTCGTGCTCTTAGAAGCACTTATGATACCAACCATGCCTGTCGATGGTTTAACCAACATTATGGCCCATTTCCCTCATTCGATTGGATTGAACCGTTTTTCGCTGGACAACTCAATCAAGATGAAACAAGAATTCATCAAGTTCTCAGTAATGGATGTCGGTACCAACTACCAGAGTTGATGAGCGGTTGCCGCAAAGCTCCGATCATGACTATTGGAATAAATCCGAATTTGACTGCATATTGGCCTGGCACTTTAGGCGCAGCATGGACTTATCCATACTTTGATGATGTCGGACAATTTGCGCACTACTTTCGTAAGCGATCATTTTATCAGGAACGTTTTTCGCTCGATTTTATCCGTAGTCATATTGTTCCGGGTAGTGAAGTTAAAGCTGTCAGATCAGGTAGCATAATTAGCATAAGTCGATCCAAACTTGATGAGCAGTTGACGATAGAGTTGAAGTACAATGATTTTCCTGCTCAAAGTTTTAATCTGAGTCGAGAGTATGAAGTTTTTTTTGACAAAGAACAGCTTTTTATGGAAGGCGCTGTTATTGCAGCCAGGATTGATTTGCCTGAGAGTGAGATTGCCGAGTTGATTCAGGAAGAAGTGGGCTATTATAAACGTTTCCGAGATATTCTGAAACAGTTTAAAGAGATGGCAGGTATTGCATTGCAAGATTCGGATTTAAGATTAGGCGAGGATGTATGTCAAGCTGATATGGTGGCATGCGCAAGTCCTGGTTGGGACTCTTGGTTTACTGCTGAAGCGCAAACAGGTATTATTGATGAATGTGTGCATAAGCGTGGTTGGCTGGCGCAGCAATTACTTCAAACTCAGCCACTTATGGTCGTTTTTGCTGGGCTGAGAGCCTTCAATATGTTTCAGCAAAGATTCAAAGTGCAAATAATTCCGGAAATCAATATTAATGCAGATACATACGAGATACTGGATGCTTGTGTAACGGGCAACTATCGACTGAAAACAGAAACTAAAAACGGAGTAATTGATGCAAGAATAGTCATCGCGCCACACTTCTCTTATGCTACAAATTTCGAAAAACAGAGTCGTTTTTCGCCTGAACAATGGATGTCATTTTGTAGGATATATCCTAAGCAGGTTGAGCAGTTAGAACCATTTACCAAAGAGAACTTTGACAAAAGCAGCATGTTGGTTTTTATTGATCGGCCTGCCGCTCCTAAACAAGAGCAAATTGGTGATGATGCTTGGCAAGTGCTTATGGAACATCACTACGATCCGATAGAATTGGTTTCGCGCTGTATGTACCAAGAATATATTGCTGGTAATCTCGTGGTTGACACTGAGCGAGGGCATTTTGCTCGGAGTGCTGGTGCTTGTCAGTTCTGCGATAATGCATTATACCGCTTTCCTGAAGGGTGTTCTTATAATGTCAACGGTATATCTCCGTCATTAAAAAATTTACGTGAAGAAGCTTTGAGTTTGGTTCGAAATATTGATCATTGAAGAGCGGATATCAGACGCAAGGTTGGCGCGGCTGTTGTGTCGTCCAGTCGTGAGGGAGCGCTCAATGTTTATAATGCCATTACGGATTTCTTCCTGATTGAGGAGATGGTTGTGCCGGGCTCCTGCTACTGGAATACCGGTATCGGATTCGACAAAGGGGAGGTATCGGAAGACAGTGATGGTTTGCACACCATGCAGGTTCTCGGGCAGAATATGGCCTGGCTGCTGAAAAAGCTGAATACATAACAACTCACATCATCCCGCCAGAGATATCCCTGCATACCGGCACTTTTTTTGAATGTGTTTCCTCTCCCACCGTCTCAACCGGACTTTAAATCCTGACCTTTACCTTGACCAATAAACGGCAACGGAGTTTTGCTGATAGCGCACTCTGCTGCCATGCTGAACTCTCAGGAGGCGCGGATGGTTTAGAACTCATGATGTATGTGACAGTTTGTACGATAACGCGAACGGGTGCAGATGTAGAGGAGTGAATTCATGATAAACTCAATGGGAGGATGGTTATGAAATGGACAGGTATTTACCTTGTTGGTTATGTGATTTTGATGGGCGGAGTGCTTGCTGCACTCTGGCAACTGGATGTTCTTGAGACTGTCGGGACTGTCTGGACAGCTATCGGGGTCATCATAGCAGTTGGTATTGGCATCATGCTCGCCGTATCAAGCAGCGGAACCAAAGAAAATGTAAAGTGAATCCATCGTCATGAAGCAGAGCGGCGGATGCCCTCCATCCGTCGCCTGGGCATAATATTCGTGTGCAACCTCAGAAGCCGCTTCATCCAGCCTTCCGGCTTGACACAAAATACACACAAGCGTAACGTATTTTGATCGGTTTTTTTGTCTCGCAATATGTCTCGATTCATTAGCCGTAAACCTCCCCTTTTCAAGGAAGGGGTTTCCCTTTTTTGTTTCTATAAGAAGTGAAAATGATGCGTATGGAGTGTTTTATTTTGTGATAATAGATGTAAATTTATCTGTTGTGAAATAATGAGGTTAAACAGCATATAACGCATTGATTCGCAGAAAACGCGAATTAATCTGTAACATGTTGTTTTTTAGTAAAATAATTAATAAAAAAAGAAGGACACTACCATGGCAATCTTTGCTCTGCCCCACAAAAACACTACGATCAAAGTTGATGGTGATGACGTTGCCTTGACCTACGGTGCCGGAGAGGTCGGCTATATCACTATCAGTCTCAGTACCGCTCAGGCAGTCACCTGGTGGAAAGCAGTGGACACCATTTCCGGTGGTTATGACCAAAGTATTGGTTTGGTTGAAACCCAGGATGCAGACCATGGCCCAAAAACAATAAAGCTTGCGATCAGTAAATTTACCGATTCAGCTCATTTTGTGTTTTGGAAGGCCAAGTTCCTGGGGATTCATACCCCAACTGATCACTATTATTTCGTGCCGGATGAGCTTAATGGAAAAGTAGTTGGTTTTGACTGGAAAACGGCTTGACATTCCCCGGCAGTGACCCGGAGATTCGTTGAATAATGCACTTTGAATCTCCGGGTCAAGCCTTTTAACCCGGAAGTGTTTTTACCACAATGCTTTGCTGGAGCAGAACGAACAGTCTGATGAACGAGAGACCTTCTATTATTTGTATGGGCTATCACCCATTATAAGACAGATCGGCATACTGCATTTGATTTCGTTAACAGGCACTCTATATTACAACTGATATCGCAAACCGGTGTTTTGATGTGGTGAGCTATCAGCCTTCACTCCTCAAAACTTCTGCATTTCTCACGCGAAATCAGTTACGACCCTCTTTATAGCAGCAGAAACTTGTTGAAATCGAGTCAAACGGTTTTTCAGTAATCATGTATTGTTAAAATGGCTCGACCTGCTGGTTGCCGGGTCTCTTTTTTCATCATGTCAGCTCACCATAAAGGAGGATAGCTATGGCCGCTTCGAAAAAAAAGGCGTTGTGTGTAGGAATCAATCAATTCAAGAACTTTCCAAGTGCTGCGTTGCAGGGCTGTGTGAATGACGCCAACGAGATGTCAGCGCTTTTGCAGAAACTGCTTGGTTTTAAAAAAGGCGATATCACGGTGCTGACGGATGCCCAGGCAACCAAAGCTGCCATTATCAACAGTCTTAAAGAGATGGTGGATGGAGCAAATGCTGGGAAGTATACCTATCTGCTCTTCAGCCTCTCCAGTCATGGCACACAGGTGCCGGATCTGAGTGGTGACGAACCGGATCGGGCTGATGAGGCGTTCTGCACTTATGACCTTGCCCAGTCAGGCAGCCAGTGGGACAAGAATCACATTATCCTTGATGATGAATTGCGTGATCTTTTCATTCAACTGCCTTCAACGGTGCTTCTGGAAGTCTATCTCGATACCTGCCACAGCGGTACCGGTCTGAAAGCGATTGACATGCTGCTTGACCGAACTCCGCGCTATCTTCCGCCGCCTTCTCTTAAAGCATTCCTTGAGGTGGACACCAAGAAATCTCGCGGACTCCGTCACGGATTGCTTGAAAAAGGTATGGTTCATAACATCCTCTGGGCAGCCTGCCGTGCCGACCAGACAAGTGCCGATGCCAATATTGCCGGGGGCTGGCATGGCGCATTCACCTACTATTTCTGCAAGCAGATGTATGCCTGCAAGAACTCTCTTTCGCGTGCAGATCTTCTGGTCAAAATTCGTGCAGACCTGAAGAAAGGAAAATACAACCAGATTCCGCAACTTGAGTGTGAGGCCACCAAGCGCCAGTTGAAGCCTGGGTGAAGACGCTTTGCCTGCATAGCTTTTTTTAACAAAAGGGGAGAGGCCACTGACGCGCAGCCTCTCCCCTTTTATGTTTTTATCAGGATAAAGAAAAATGGAGCTCTCTTTGTCATTGAGGCGATCATCTTATGGCAAAATTCCTTTTGCTTCGACGCTGCTTCAGGGAGAATATGGACATGGTGAGGCTGATCTGTAGTTTGACGCCTGCTATTTGAACGATATCTTGTAAATTTGCTGAACTGCCCTTTGAGTTTAAGGTGAGCCGGACCCCGAAGTGCCGGGTATGTCCACAAAAGGGTTACGCAGTATTACAAAGAAATATTCCCGATATGGCAACTACCACTATTCCTTCCGGATGGAATGCATCCGCACATCAAAAATGGTTAGGCAATAACCGTGCTGAAGCTATTCAGGAAACCATCGGCGAAATCAATGCCATTCAGTCGGAGGAAAAGCCGGTTGATCTGGTGTTACAGCTGGCCTATTATTTTTTTCTTGTCAATGATTATCAGTCAGCCGCAACGATTCTTGAGCAGCAGCGAGCCCGCACCCCGTCTAATTTACAGGTTTTACTCAATACTGCGGTTTGTCACTCCCGTTCAGGGAAGAGCGAGGATGCCGTCAAACGTGCTAAAGAGGTAATAAAAAAAGATCCGGCCAACAGCCTTGCTTACGATATTCTGGCAAATGCATACGCTAATCTTGGTCAATTCACCAGTGCCCGTCGAGCAGGAACAAAATCGCTTGAGCTCAAGGATCGTGCCGCGCAATCCCTGCCTGAAAACTGGTCACTTCCGAAGGGGAAACCTCAAACGTTTGCCTCGAAAGATGATAAAAAGAGTGTTATTGCCTTCTCCCTGTGGGGAACCAACCATAGATATTTACGCGGAGCACTCCGTAATCTGCTTCTGGCACCAGAGTTTTATCCTGACTGGGAGCTTCGGTTTTATGTTGATAATTCCGTGCCGCAACCATTTCTTGAGCTGCTGCAGATACTGAACGGGAAGGTTGTTATAAAACCTTCCTACGCTGATTTTAAAACCAGACTGTGCTGGCGGTTTGCCGTGGCAGATGATCCTTCTGTTGGCTACTTTATGGTTCGCGATGTGGATTCGGTTATTGGTATGCGTGAAGCCGGAGCCGTTCAAGAATGGCTGAATTCCGATAAATGGTTCCATGTCATGAGAGACTGGTGGACGCATACGGATTTGATGCTGGCGGGTATGTGGGGTGGTGTGGCAGGAGTTCTGCCATCACTCTCGGCTTTGGCTGATGGCTACACCTCCAGAGCGGTTGAAACACCCAACATTGACCAGTGGTTTTTGCGGGACTCTGTCTGGAGTTATGTTCGTCAATCATGTTTTGTTCATGATCGATTTTTTGATATGCCGGGTTCTGTCCGTCTTCCTGAAACCAAAAGAGCCGGAAACTTTCATATAGGGCAGAATGAATATGCTGTCAGAAAAAAGGAACAGGATCGGTTTTTGAAGGCATGGATCGAAAAATACCCCTGCCTTCAGACTTGATTGAAAAAATAACATGTACATTTACTGAATGGTCAGAACCGGCAGGGATTTGTAGTGTTACCGGTTCCGGTTCTTCTTTCTTTTAAAGCTTTTAACGGTATAATTCGAGGGTATTGAATGATATGGAGGAACGATTTTTTCTGAAACTTCTGCTTTTTCTTTTTGCCGGACTCATTGCTGCCGAGCTACTGGTTGTAACGCTTTATGGCTTCCGGCTTGAGCTGATACTGTTCACGTTTATCGTTGCGGTTGCGCTGACGGGTATTGTGATTGTTGCAAAGCTTCTGTTACGGGAGCGGCCGGAGATTGAGTCTGTTTCAATGCGCCGTTTGCGGCAGAAAAGTGCCGGAGTCATGCAGGATCGTCTGAAGGATTACTCGGTTGACGATGAGTTTATGGGTGAGCCTGTTTCGCGGAGTGCAAAGGTGAGAGCTGAGGCTCCGGTGCCTGTTGGAAGCGACCCCAAAAATCCATCGCTCAATGTTGATTCACTTGACGGGATGATCAGGGAGGTTGCCCGGATGTATGGCGGTTTCGGAACCCTTCTCCGGGCGCTGGAGCAGCTTGATGATGCAGCATTCAGGAGGCAGTTGGCCAAAGCCGGTTTTGGCAGGGGTGAGGGTTTTTCAAGAGAGGAGGTGATTCAGCGGATCAGTGAGATGGCTGAAGCGGAGTGCCTCAAAAACCGGGATGAAACCGGCAGTATTGGTGAAAAAGAGTGTGTCATCGACGGTTTTTCGCTTGACAGCGAGAGTTTTGATCTCTATATCCAGCGAAGCATGAGCAGTACAGAGAGTGAAGGCGATGACGGCTTTTGTGTTGAGCTTGACAGTGAAGCCCTTTCAAAGCGAACCGGCACGATGCCATCGGATTTTTCGCATGACCCCAAGGCGGTTTTTTCAAAGCTGAAAAAACCGGGTACGAACGCATGAAGCGGCAGGAACGGGAGCCGCTCAGCAAGGAAAAACTGCGCAAATATACAAGACTCCATCAGAAAAAACAGCGGGAGCGGGAGGGGCTTTTTCTTGCAGAAGGGCTTCGCACCGTCACCGAACTCTGCCGGAACCTTCCGGATGAAGAGATGCTTGTTGCCCTTCTGATTCGTGAAACGCAGCCGGATGATATTGAATTTACTCAAGTCTTCCGGGGGAAAGTTTTTTCGATAAGTGACAGAGAGTGTTCACAACTTGCCCAGACCACAACTCCTCAGGGTGTGTTCGGTGTTTTTCGACAGCTGCCCGATCCGGAGCCCTTCGGTGAAGGAAAAAAGGGAGCCTCCTTTATTGTTGTGCTTGATGATGTTCAGGATCCCGGCAATGTGGGAACCATACTCAGAACAGCGGTCTGGTTCGGAGCTGACGGCGTGATCTGCAGTGGAGGAACCGTTGACCGGTACAACGCAAAAACCGTTCGTTCTTCAGCCGGAAGCATTTATGCCATACCTCATTACAGGGTTGAACATGTGGCCGATGAACTCAATCGGCTTAAGGCGCTTGGTTATTGTATTATTTCCGCTTCGCTTGAGGGAAAGGATTTCAGGGAGTTCAGCGCCCGGCCTGAAAAACAGGTGCTGGTTATCGGCAATGAAGCCAACGGGGTGAGTGAGCAGGTTCAGGCACTTTCCGACAGGCTTGTACGGATACCGCATGCAGGAAAAAAGGCGCGGGTTGAATCGCTTAACGCTTCGGTCTCCGCGGCCATATTAATAGAGCGGATGCTGCTTGATTAATGTATATCAAACGAGCAGAACCGGATAGTCAATTTCACGGACCAGCTCATGCACGCTCTCCTTTGGGAGCTTCATCCGGTCGCTGAGGATGAGCAGTCCGGAAGCTGCCATGCGGATGTAGCGCACAACTGTTTTTCCGTTTTTGAGCGGCAGATGATGGTACTCCACAGCAGTATTGGTGAGTACTCTCTCTTGTTTGAGTGCCCTCTCCATTTCAAGGCTCTCTTCATAGCTCTCTGCGAGCAGAAGCAGATGGAGCGTGTTGCCGGGGTTTTTAAGGCTGATTGCTGTCGAGAGTGCGAGATGAGCCCCTTCCGATCCGTCATAGAGTACGAGCAGAGATCCTTCGCTTGCCGAGAAGCCGGGCCTCATGAGCAGGAGTGGCTTTTTCCCCTCGGCAAGGGCTCTTCTTGCTGTTGAACCCAGCCCTTTGCGGCATGAGGGCGAACGTCCGCTGCGGCCAAGCACAAGGAGATCCTCATCAGGCGCAGCGGCGATTACCTCTGCGGGCACCACTCCCCGGCAAACCCTGAATGAGTACTCCACGTTGCACTCTCCTGCGACACGCTGCAGGGAACTCTCAGCCTCTCTTGCCTGTAGTTTTACTGAACGCTCCAGCTGAACGGTGTCGATTTTTTCCGGTTCGGCCGTGTACATGCGGATTTCATGGCTGAAGGGTAGATCGGCCATCCGGAACAGATTGATATCTTCGACAAAAATACCGGTAAGATCCGCCTGCATCAGACGGGCAAGTTCTGCTGCGGCGTTGAGCGATGCGTTGCTGTGCGCCGAACAGTCGAGGGCTACGGTGATATGGCGGAAGCGTATAGTATGCTCTTTCGATGGTATCAGGAGTTTCATTGTTGTTCCTGTGCATGGTTAATCTTCGTCTTCACTTGACGATGCTGTGAATTTTCTGATTTTTTCTGCCATCTCCTTCAGCTTCGCTACAACCATGCCATTGACGGTACCGGGGGGGTAGTTTCCGGATTTATCCAATACGCCAGCCGGAACGCCGGTCAGCAACTCGATGCCTTCATCAATATGGGTCACCGGATAGATGGAGAAACGCCCTTTTTTTGCTGCATTGACCACATCGCTTCGGAGCATGAGGTTGTCAACATTTGAAGCTGGTATCAGTACACCCTGTTTTCCACTCAGTCCTCTTGCGTTGCAGAGATCGAAAAACCCTTCAATTTTTTCGTTGACTCCGCCGATTGCCTGAACCTGACCGAACTGGTTTACCGATCCGGTTACCGCAAACCACTGCCGGATGGGTACTCCCGAGAGGGCCGAAAGCAGTGCATACAGCTCGGCTGACGATGCACTGTCGCCATCCACTCCGCTGTATGACTGCTCGAACACAAGGGATGCGGAGAGTGAGAGCGGCTGATCGATGGCGAATCTTGCCCCGAGAAAGCCTGAGAGGATCAGGACTCCTTTTGAGTGGATCGGTCCGCCCATCTCTACTTCCCGTTCAATATCAATAACCTCTCCCTTACCGAGCCGGACTCTTGCCGTTATTCTTCCGGGGTGTCCGAAGCTCTGACCTCCGGGTGAGTAGATAGCCAGTCCATTGATCTGGCCGACTTTTTCCGACTCCGTATCGATAAGGATAGAGTTTTTCAGGGTTGCCTCCCTGATCTTTTCCTGGATTCTGGAAGAGCGCAGCACTCTTGCGTCAATCGCCTTCTGAACATCGGCTGCTTTCACGAGCTTTCTTTTGGCCGATGCGGCATAGTAGTCTGCTTCCCGGACCAGATCGCTGATGCTCTGCAGGTGCGCACTCAGTTTTGTGGAGTCGCCGGTAATCCTGCTGCCGTGCTCAATCACTCTTGCCACCGCACCACGGTCAAAATGACGGAGTTTGTCCGTTTTGGCGATGGCGCTGATAATGCGGGCGTAGGCAAGCTTTCCGTCACCGTCAAAGGGGAGCTCATCTTCAAAATCTGCGGCGACTTTGAATAGTTCACTGAAGTCAGGATCGTAGACGTTGAGCAGATAGTAGAGCTGTCGCTCTCCGATAAGAATAACCTTGATATCGAGCGGAATAGGTTCCGGTTCAAGCGATACCGTGCTGACAAGGCTGTAGAGCTGGGCCAGTGATTCAATGCGAATCTGGCGTGTTCTCAGGGCTTTTTTCAGCGCTTCATAGGCCAGAGGCTCAAGCAGCAGTCTTCTTGCATCAATCAGCAGGTAGCCCCCGTTTGCCCGATGCAGGGCACCCGGTTTGATCAGCGTAAAGTCGGTGAGAAGGGTGCCCATCTGCGAGATGTGTTCAATGTCCCCGACCAGATTCTGGCAGGCGGGTTTGTCTTCGTAAACGACCGGAGTACCCTCTCTCTTGCTGTTGTCAACTATGACGTTGATCCGGTAACGGTTGAGCAGGGCGCCTTTCTGCTGAAATTTTCCGGTAGAGAGCCCGAGCAGCATCTCTCTTGGATCGGGCTCTTTTTCAAGGAACTGATCGAAGTTTTCAATGATGTCGTTTTCCAGCGTCTCAAAATATTCGATAACCTCGCTGAGTGAGGCATAGCTGTTTTTGAGTTCAGCCATCAGGGGTTTGACCGCAAAATTGGCAATGTTGCGGTTGAGCTCATTGATTTTTTCCTGTGTTTCCCTCTGCCATTTCGGGATCTGGACCATAATGAGCTGCATGGCCGATTTCAGGTTTGTGATCTCCTTCTCTATTGCCTCCCGCTCCTTTTTGTTGAGAGTCATAAACTCTTCGGGCTTGAGTACCTCTCCGTTCTTTTCGGGCGCAAAGGCGAATCCTGCGGGAGTTCTTATCAGTGCAATATGCTGTTCAGCAGCTTTTTTTTCGAGATCTTCAAAGGCTTCGGACTGATGTTCCTGAAATTTTTCGCGGATATTCTTTTCCTGAACCTGATACTCTTCACTGCTGAATGCAGAGGGTATAACGGTTAAGAGTGCCTCGACAAGGTGTTCCATATCACGGGAAAGTGTGGCGGCTTTTCCAGGCGGAAGTTTCAATGCCCCGGGGTGTCTCGGCTGCTTAAAGTTGTTGACATAGCACCAGTCGGATGGTACCGGTGCGAGAGGGGCAATCGTTGCAAGAAATTGCATGATTGCAGTCTGTTTTCCGGTGCCGTTTGGTCCGAGGGCAAACAAATTGAAGCCGTCATGCTTTATACCCATGCTGAAGGCTATGGCCTCAAAGGCCCGCTCCTGGCCGGTGGCTTTTATCGGGCCGTCAAGATCGGCCGTATTGCGGAAGCTGAATTCTCCGGGGTTACAGGTTTTGTAAAGTTTTTCCGGAGAGAGCTTTTCGGGAAGAGACATCGTGATCGCTCCTGTTTGGGTTGATCCTGGTCGCGGCATTCCTTTTTAAAATACAAAACCTCCGCAACCGTTATAACGTTTGCGAAGGTTTCAACTACTGCAATTCAGCCCCTTTTTAGATACGGGCAACTGTTCTAACCATAGCACGCCTTTTAAGCGTTCTCCCCGTCAATATTCATGGTCGGATGCAGATGTACCGGTGTTGCGGGTTTTTTGCGGAGACGGATGTTGAGCATTTCAACCGAAACGGAAAAGGCCATGGCAAAATAGATGTACCCCTTTGGTATCTCAAAACCGGCACCCTCGGCAAGCAGGGTGACGCCGACAAGAATAAGAAAACTCAGGGCGAGCATTTTGATGGTCGGGTGCTCTTCGACAAAATCACTGATGGATTTTGAGGCAACCATCATAATGCCGATCGAGATCATGATGGCGATGATCATCACCTCCACATCTTTGGCAAGACCGACCGCAGTGATGACGGAGTCAAGCGAAAAAACAATGTCGATGACGGCTATCTGAAGCATGGTGACGGCAAAGCTGCCGGCTGAAGTGCGTTTTTTCTCCTCTTCCGATCCCTCAAGGCTCTGGTGGATCTCCTGGGTGCTTTTTGCCAGCAGAAAGAGACCGCCGCCGATCAGAATAAGGTCTCTGCCGGTAACATGGTGCTCAAGAACGCTGAAAAGGCCGGCAGTGAGCCCCATAACCCAGGTGATTGAGAGCAGCAGAGCTATTCTGGTCAACATGGCCAGACCAAGGCCGATAAGTCTTCCCTTCTGCTGCTGGTTTTTCGGCAGCCGTCCGACTATAATCGAAATAAAGATAATGTTGTCAATACCGAGAACAATTTCAAGCGCCGTAAGGGTTGCAAGGGCGATCCATGCTTCCGGCTGGGTGATCCATTCCATAGTTGCGTAATAAGTGTTGCAGGCGGTTGTGTCATGTTTGTATGAAACCGTAATGTACCGAACAGGATTCCATCCGGCAAACAGTGTGTGCGAGAGTCGGGCTGATTTCTCTGATTTCATTACATTGTTTTCTACAGCCCCGGCATGACGCTTTTTCTGAAAGCAGGGGTTGAACCTGGTTATCACAATCTGTTATGGGGGATTCTGTTCCTTCGGTATTGCGTACCACCTTTGAGGGGGGCACCACCCGCTATTTTTCATGGAGGCGGTCACAACTGCTGGCGCTTGAAACGTTTCTTGTTGAACGGGAAAAAGAGATAGCCTCGGCACTCCATGCAGATTTCAGAAAATCAGCGGCAGAGACTTTTTTGACTGAAACGGGATACCTCCGGAGTGAAATCCGCTTTGCCTTGAAGCATCTGAAATCATGGATGAAGCCTCAACGGGTTGCTGTTCCGCTCATCTATCAGCCGGCAACAGGTTATTACTGCCGTGAACCATATGGCGTTGTGCTGATCATCGGCGCATGGAACTATCCCCTGAACCTTACGCTTGCTCCGCTCATCAGCGCAATTGCTGCGGGTAACTGTGCGGTCGTGAAGCCTTCGGAACATGCGCCGCATACATCAGCGGTTATTGCGTCAGGGCTTGGAGATTATCTTGACCGGAGTGCGATTTGTGTTGTTGAGGGTGGTGTTGAAGAGTCCCGTGCCCTGCTGGAAGAGCGGTTTGACTATATTTTTTATACCGGAAGCCGGATGACCGGCAGGGAGGTCATGCATGCTGCGGCGAAACATCTGACGCCCCTGACGCTGGAACTTGGCGGGAAATGCCCTTGTATTGTGGATGGATCGGGCGATCTCCGGGTAGCTGCACGGCGTATTGTGTGGGCAAAGTTTTTAAATGCCGGCCAGACCTGTATTGCACCGGATTATGTTCTGGTCGAGCAACAGAGTGAGGCTGAGCTGATCAGGCATATGCATGAGGCGCTTGCCGATTTTTACGGTGATGATCCCCGTTCAAGTCCGGATTTCCCCCGTATCGGAAATGCATATAATTTTTTAAGGCTTGAAAAGCTGCTTGCAGGTTCGGTGCCATCTGCAGGAGTTTTCACCGATCATAGTGAGCGTTACATCCCTCCGACTATTTTGCAGGGAGCCTCTATGGATTCCGCGCTCATGCAGTCGGAGATTTTCGGTCCTCTTCTGCCGGTTATTGCCTATACCGGTATGGAAGAAGCAATGAGCTGCATCCGGCGAGAAAAAGCACCGCTTGCACTCTATCTGTTTTCTTCAGTCAAGAGCGTGCAGGAGAGGGTGTTGCTGCACTCCAGGTCGGGCGGAGTCTGTATTAATGATCTGCTCTTTCAGGCGAGCATGCACCATCTTCCTTTCGGCGGTCTCGGCAGCAGCGGATTTGGTGCTTATCACGGCAGGGCAGGCTTTGACACCTTCTCTTTTCAGCGGAGTATTCTGGAGCGCTCACTCTACCCTGATCCCGCTCTGCGCTACCCGCCCTACGGCAGGTTGAAGTTCCGGTTGCTTAAAATGCTTGTTACCCACTTCCAGTAGGGAGCGGTGGCAGGATAATCAGAGTGCTCTTTTGAACATTAAAACCGGTTTTGATGAGAAAATTATGAAAAAAACAGCGCTTGCGCTTGGTGGTGGAGCGGTGCTCGGTGCCGCCCATGTCGGAGTACTCAGGGCTGTAAATGAACTCGACATTCAACTCTCCATGGTCAGCGGTACCAGTATAGGAGCATTTATCGCGGCACTCTACGCTTTCGGAAAAAGCTGGGAAGAGATACGTGATATCGCCCTTGAGATCAACTGGCTTGACCTTTCGGGTCTGGCTCTTTCTCAGTTCGGACTTCTGTCCAACAAAAAATTCGGCACGATGGTCACTGAGCTGCTTGGAAAACGGGATATCAGAGATGCCCTGATTCCGCTTGCCATTGTAGCTACAGATATCGGAGCGGGCCGGAAATTTGTTTTTACCGAAGGCGATGTGGCTCAGGCCGTAATGGCAAGCAGTTGTATTCCGGGTGTTTTCAAGCCTGTAGATTATCAAGGGAAGTTGCTTGTCGATGGGGTTCTTATGGAAAATGTTCCGGTTTCTCCGCTGATCGAAGGCGGCGCTGAATCGGTTATCTGCATTGATCTGCTTGCTTTCCATTGCTATAAAAAGCCCGATAACATCATTGATCTGCTGCTCAATGCCTTCTACAGTACCATCATCAACACAACTGCCATACAGATTGCAGAAGCGGATTTATCGATTCAACCGGATCTTTCGGGATACAGCCTTCTTGATTTCAGCCAGGTAAAGGATCTCATGGAGGCGGGTTACACTGCTGCTCTGCCAGCCTTGAGCGGATGGGTTGGGGGTAGGCCGGTAGCTCCATAGCTTGGCAAGCTCTCTGTAAAGTGTTACCTTACCGCTAAAAGTCCATGTTTCTTTAACGTTGTAACGGAGAACCATTAGTGATGAAGAGATTTTATGGCATAGTGCTTGGAGTACTTTCACTTGCAGCTTCAGGCCGGAGTGCCGAAGCTGCCATGCCCTATGCGAGTTTTTCCGGCGGGCTTGCCATGCTGAGCTCTATTGACAGATCCTATGATTCCGGTTATGCTCTTGCCGGTGCAGCGGGTCTTGACCGAGGCAGATACCGTCTTGAAGCTGAGCTCGGGTATCAGAAAAATGCGCTCAAAAATTCTGTTGCGGATATCTCCATGACGACCTATATGGCCAATGGCTATTATGATCTTGAGCTGCCGCTCGCGCAGGTAAAACCGTTTGTAACTGCCGGTCTTGGTGTGGCAGAGTTCAATGATGATAACGGAGCAGGCAAGACGGTCAGCGACAGTGTGTTTGCCTGGCAGGTAGGTGCCGGAGCAGGATTCAGTGTTTCGCCTCTGGTTAACGTTGATGCCAGGTACCGGTATTTTTCAGCTTCCGATCCACAGCTTACCGGAAACAGCCGTTATGGTATCGGCAGTCATAATGTATCGGTTGGTTTGAGAATCGGACTCTGAAAAGAGCCGGCTTCGGGTGTCCTGTCGCCTGACTGAGCATTTTACTGAATTTGAATGGATTTTTTCAGGAGTACAACGTCTCTACCGTGGCAGGAACTTCAGTATGCCCGGGATAGTTTGAGGATAAGATTTTTTTTAGAGAGTCGAAGGACCGACCGTCTGGAGCAGTACGCAAATCCGGCTTTTACCGGTGTTTTGTAGTGAACCGCTAAAAAAAGTGAGGTTGCAATGCCTATCCGCAAATTAAGGGAGTTCCTTGACAGTCATGCAGTCCGGTATTTTGTGCTCAGCCACTCTCCGGCGTATACAGCACAGGAAATTGCAGCGGCGGCTCATGTTCCGGGAAAAGAGCTTGCCAAAACGGTCATAGTCAGTATAAACGGCACTATGGCTATGGTGGTTCTGCCTGCTTCACGTCAGCTTGATTTCGAGCGTTTACGGGAAGTGACAGGAACGCGGGATGTTGAGCTCGCAGGAGAGCGGGAGTTTGCCGGCCTGTTTCCCGAATGCGAAATTGGAGCTATGCCGCCCTTTGGCAATCTCTATGGCATGGATGTTTATGTTGCAGAAGAACTTGAGGATGATGATGAAATCGCATTCAATGCCGGGTCACATAATGAGCTTTTGCGGCTCTCCTATGAAGATTACAAACGGCTGGTTCATCCTGAAGTTGCACGGCTTGCTCTCGATGTGAAGTGAATGGAGCGGTCAAACTGGATTTTTCAGCAGGAAATGTTACCTTCCTTGATGTCAGCCTGAAGCTTGGGAAAAGGTTGTCATGATATCGTTGTCATGACAATTGCATTGCTCTATAGTTGTTTTGTTTCTCCCTTTATGAAGATTGCCTTATACTCGGGAACCTATGTCAAGGACAAAGATGGTGCTGTAAAATCGATCTATCAGCTTGTGGCTTCATTCAGGAAAAACGGCCATGAGCTTACCGTCTGGTCTCCTGATGTGTCGAGCCGGGATAATCATAATGGATTGACGGTTCATAAAATGCCAGCGGTACCACTTCCGCTCTATCCTGACTACAAAATCGGGTTTTTCAATGCGGAAACAATGCGGCAGCTTGACGAGTTTGCGCCTGATATTGTACACATCTCGACTCCGGATATTATCGGCAGAGCCTTTCTTCTCTATGCCCGAAAGAGATCATTGCCGGTGGCATCAGCATTTCATACAGATTTCCCCTCTTATCTCAGTTATTACCATCTTGGATTTGCCGAAAAATATGCATGGAAATATCTGACATGGTTTTACAACAACTGTGATGTGGTTCTTGCTCCTAACGAGAGTGTCCGGCGAAAACTGCTTGACAAGAATATCAACAATGTCGAAATCTGGTCGAGGGGCATAGACCGGGAGCTTTTTGACCCATTGCGCCGTTCCGAAAAACTTCGTGAAGCGTGGGATGCATCCGGCAAGAGTGTTATTGTCTATGCAGGAAGATTTGTGCTTTATAAGGATATAGAGGTTGTTATGCGGGTTTATGACCGGTTTATGGAGTCGGGCTTTGCCAGGAGTGTCAAGTTTGTTCTCATTGGGTCCGGCCCTGCAGAAGAGGAGATGAGAGAAAGAATGCCTGACGCAATTTTTACCGGTTATCTTACCGGAGTTGCACTCCCGGAGGCTTATGCAAGCGGTGATATCTTTTTTTTCCCTTCAACTACGGAGGCATTTTGCAATGTTGCCCTCGAAGCGCTCGCATCCGGACTTCCGGCAGTTGTCTCTGATGGCGGCGGCTGCAGAAATATTATTGACAGATCGGGAGGCGGAGTTGTTGCCCGTGCCGGTGATGTTGAGGATTTCTTTACAAAATGCCGTGAGTTACACGAGCATTCCGGGCGGTACAGCGAGCTGAGATCCCTCGGGCTTGCCTATGCCGAAGCCCAATCATGGTCGACCGTTAACGGTGTTGTTATAGACCACTACAGCAAACTGGTCATGCAGTCAACCGCTCCTGCCGGGTTGTAGCAGCGGAGGTTCAGCCGGGATTGGGTTACGTTACTGCATTTCAGCGATGTGTTTCCGGAATGTGTTGACAACCTGAACTCCCCTCCAATTTCATGGTAGTGAAGTGCATGCGGTACCATGCCGCTCCAACTGTAATTTCCCTGCTTTATGGTCAAGAAGCAATCAGCAAATAGTAATGTTTCTTCGGGGGGGGCTGTGACTCCGGAGCAGCTTCCCCTGCATGTTCTTCTGGCTGAAGACAGCGTTGTCAATCAGAAAGTAGCTCTTTCCATGCTCGGTAAACTCGGCTGTTTTCCCGATGTTGCCGCCAACGGAAGGGAGGCAATTGATGCCATGCGTCAAAAGAGGTATGATCTGGTATTTATGGATTGCCAGATGCCTGAAATAGATGGTTATGAGGTTACCCGCCGTATTCGGACGGATCACACCCTGCTCTGTTCTCCGGATATTCCTGTTGTTGCCATGACAGCAAATGCCATGAAAGGAGACCGGGAGAGGTGCTATGAAGCGGGTATGGATGACTTTATGGCAAAGCCGCTGAAAAAATCCGATTTCCAGACGATTCTCGAACGCTATTTTCCCGGTTTGTTTGTCCGGGAGAGTTCAAAGGAGGCTGGTGCGGATGCGCTTTCAATCGATGATGTCTTTCTGATCGATGATGTTCTTTTCCGCCTACAGAATGACCGGGAGATTATCCTTATTATCATTGGCCAGTTTCTTATTGAAGCTGCTCTTCAGATTACAGAGCTTCAGACAGCTGCGTCAGAGCATGACACCGAGAGAATCCGTATCCTTTCGCATACGATTAAAGGTGCCGCAGCGACAGTTGGAGGTCAGGAACTGAGCAGGAGTGCCGCTATAATAGAGCAGGGGGCCAGGTCGGGCGATTTAACCGGTATTGATGAACGCCTTCGGGATTTAAATGCAAGTTACCTGCGTTTTAAAAAGAGAGTAGAGGCTTCCGGGTGGTGCGAGGATGATGGTGGTCAAGGATCTGTTTAACATAATGATGATGTGGAATTATGAAGGCAGGGGTTATCGGTCTCGGGAAAATGGGGTTCAATATGGCGCAGCATCTTCTTCAGTGCGGTCATGAGCTTATTGTCTATGATCTTGCTGATGACGCGGCTCTCGCTCTTGCTGAAAAAGGTGCTGTTGCAGCAGGTTCTGTTGAGGAGCTCGCCGGTATGCTCGATTCTCCGCGACTCATCTGGCTTATGGTGCCGGCCGGTTTGCCTGTCGATACGACCATAGAGCGGCTTCTGCCACTGCTTGAGCAGGGTGATATTGTTGTGGACGGCGGCAATTCTCATTATGTCGATTCCGTGAAGCGGGCGGCATATCTTGGTGAGTATGGCATTCATTTTCTTGATGCAGGTACCAGTGGCGGGCTTGAAGGAGCGTTGAACGGTGCATGTGTTATGGTCGGTGGTGACAGGGGAGCTTATGAGCTTATCGCGCCGCTGCTTAAAGATCTCTGCGTTGAAAACGGTTACGGCTATATGGGCAGATCCGGCTCCGGACACTTTGCCAAGATGGTGCATAACGGCATTGAGTATGGTATGATGCAGGCTATGGGTGAAGGGTTCAATCTGCTTGCATCAAGCGGTTATGACTATGACCTTCATGAGGTTTCAAAAGTGTGGGCGAATGGTTCGGTTATCCGGGGCTGGCTGATGGATCTGGTAGTCCGTGCTTTTCAGAAGGATCCCGCTCTTGACACCCTCAGCGGCAGAATCGCTGATTCCGGTGAGGGGCGCTGGACTGTTGAAGCCGCTCTGGAGCATGAAGTCTCTATTCCGGTGATTTCAGCCTCACTTTTCAGCCGTTTCCGCTCCCGCTCTGATGATAATCTTTCCGACAGGGTTGTGGCAGCACTGCGCCATGAGTTTGGCGGCCACAGCTTTTCCGGCAAGTCATAAAGGAGCCCTCATGCAGGCAAAACCCGATAATTTTACCCTTGTTATTTTTGGAGCAAACAGTGATCTGGCTGCCCGCAAACTCTTTCCCTCAATCTGTGAACTGGCTCTTTGGGGAGAGATGCCGGAGGCGTTTCGCGTTATCGGGGTCGGGAGGTCAGAGCTCTCTCATGAGGAGTTTCGTTCCCTTGTGCATGAAAAGCTTGCACGATTCTCGCCCGAAACCGTCCAGGATGAGGCGGCCTTTCTTAAGATCAGCCGAAAGCTCTTTTATGTCAGAGTCGATCTTGAGGATGTTGCCGGTTATCATGCTCTGCACAACGAGCTGATGGATGTCTCCGGAGAGAGGGGTATCTGCTCGAATCTTCTTTTTTATCTCGCGACACCACCTGCTCTTGCCCCGGTTATTGTGCGGAACCTTGAAAGTGCCGGACTTGGAGAGAAAACCGTTTTCTGCGGCGGATGGCGCAAAATAATCGTTGAAAAACCCTACGGCCGGAACCTGCAGACGGCGCGGGAACTGAACCGTGTGATTGGTGAGGTGTTCAGCGAAGAGCGGGTGTTCCGTATTGATCACTATCTCGGCAAGGAGACGGTACAGAATATCATGGTCTTTCGTTTTTCCAACGGGATTTTTGAGCCGTTATGGAACCGCCACTACATAGCCAATGTATCCATTACGATTGCGGAGGAGTTCGGTATCCGTGATCGGGGCTCTTTTTATGAAGAGACCGGGCTTTTGCGCGATATCATGCAGAATCATGCCCTTCAGCTGCTTGCCGCTGTGGCCATGGAGCCGCCTGTTGATTTTTCTGCTGATGCTGTGCGTGATGAAAAAGCCAAGGTACTTCGTTCGATCCGTCATTTTTCGTCTGACAGTGCTGAAACATCAGTTGTTCTCGGTCAGTATGAAGGCTATCGCAGCGAAAAAAATGTTGCTGCCGATTCGAAGGTTGAGACCTTTGCGGCGGTAAAGTTTTTAATTGACAACTGGCGATGGAAAGATGTTCCGTTTTTTGTAAAGGCAGGCAAGAACCTTGCTGAAACAGTGACCGAGATCGTTATTACGTTCAAGTGCCCTCCCCAAAACTTTTTCGGTATGGCCGATAGCTGCAGCTATACGGCCAATCAGGTGATTCTGCGGATTCAGCCCGAAGAGACCATCGCACTGCGGTTTGGAGCAAAACGCCCCGGAGAAGAGGTGATCACTGATCCCGTTTATATGAAATTCGATTACAGAACCTCTTTTTCCGATTCAGGTTTGACGCCCTATCACCGACTGCTGCTTGACGCCATGGCAGGCGAGCAGATGAACTTTATCCGTCAGGACAGTGTCGAATACTCGTGGGCTATTATAGACTCCATACGGGAGGCAATCGGCGGACAGGCACCCTCTTTATACCCTGTTCACTCGGGAGGACCTGATGTGGCGCAGCGAATCTATGGCTGAGCGGTAAACCAGAAGAGTCGCCCGTTAACGGGGGAGACAAGGGATGCCGGCAGGTCGCACTCCTCTTTGCGATATATTTTTTCCGCCAGTCGGGCTTTTGCTTTGCCGGAAGTGAAAAAGAGAACATTCCGGGCATGATTGATCAGCGGGAGGGTAATGGTTATTCGCTTTCCCGGAGGGTTTCCATTCGGTGCATCCACGGCTATAGCCAAACGCATTGATTCCTGAAGTGCCTGAACGTTGCCGGCAAAGAGGGATGCAGTATGGCCATCCTCGCCGAGGCCGAGCAGGAGAAGGTCAAAAGCCGGAACATTCTCCGGTGTATGAGGATGACCGGGGATAGAAAAGAAAGAGCGGATTGCGGTTTCATACGCTTCGGCAGCCCGTCCGGCATCAGCCTGTTCTGCAGGTATTCTGAAGAGATGGTCAACAGGAAGAGGGGAATGAAGAAGCAGTGTCTCCTCCGCCATTCTGTAGTTGCTTTCCGGATGACCGGGAGGTACGCATCGTTCATCCCCCCAGAAGATCCATGTCTGCTGCCAGGGCATAAGCGTGAATTGCCCGTTTTTTTCGGTTTGTTCCCCGTCAGGCAGCCGGAGGCCATAATGTTCAAGGCATCCGGTCTCTATACCATAGGCCAGTTGGCGGTAGAGCGAACGGGGAGAGTTGCCGCCTGCAAGCACAAGAGAGAATCGCCCGTGATCAGCAATTGAGTGGTAAGCTTCGGTGATGATGAGCGCTGCGGCATGTTCCGTCATAGCGGCGGCGCTTCCACGGTAAAAACTCTTCTCTTGCTTTTGGTTGTTCATCTGTTGCCATTTCCCTTGATCAGTTTTCTTACTGTTTCTGCGGCATGATCAGCGGTAAACCCGAACTCCTTGAGCGTAGTGATTCCGGGGGCTGATGCTCCGAAGTGATCTATAGCGATGATTTTTCCTCTCTCTGTGGCATACTTGTGCCATCCGAACGGTGATGCGGCTTCAATGACTACTCTGTTCGTTATTTCCGGTGGCAGTACTGTGTTTCTGTATGCCTCCGGCTGAAAGTCAAAAAGCTCTGTTGATGGCATCGAGACTACCCGGACAGGTATACCTTCCGCTTCAAGCAGTCGCTGCGTATCAAGGGCGATATGCACTTCCGCTCCGGTTGCGATGAGTATGGCTGCTTTTTCAGGTGAGGGTGGTTCCCGATGCCAGTCAGCGAGGATGTATCCCCCTTTCGGAACTCCTGCAGAGACAGGAAAACGGGTTTCGTCGAGTACCGGCAGCGATTGCCGTGAGAGAATGAGAGCCACAGGCGCTCTTGCCGTTAGCGCCTCTTTCCATGCGGCTTTTGTTTCATTGGCATCGGCCGGACGCAGCACCGTAAAGCCGGGCAGTGCTCTCAGCATGGCGAGCTGTTCAATCGGCTGGTGTGTTGGTCCGTCCTCACCGAGAGCAATGCTGTCGTGCGTGAAGAGAAAGATGGAGTGAGCCTTCATCAATGCCGCAATTCGAAGGGCGGGTTTCATATAGTCCGCAAAGACGAGAAAGGTTGCGCCGTACGGGATGATGATGCCCGACAGAGCCATGCCGTTAATAATTGCCCCCATGGCATGCTCCCTGACGCCGAAATGGAGGTTGGCACCGTTCGGATTTTCAGGGCTGAAGTCAATAGTATCCTTGAGCAGGGTTCCACAGGAGGGGGCCAGATCGGCAGAACCTCCGGTAAGGAAAGGGATTTTTCCGGCGAGTTTTTCGAGAATCTTCTTTGATGCCTGGCGGGTTGCCAATCCGGCAGATGAGTCGAATTCCGGCATCAGCTCTCTCCACCCCTCCGGCATTCGTCGGGCAAGCCGTTCTTCAAGCGCACCCCATAAATCCGGAAACTCCCGCTGATACTCGTGCTTTAACTCTATCCACTCTTTTTCCAGAATACTTCCCTTCGTTTTTACCCGGTCAAACTCGTTCTGAACCTCGGGTGGAACATAAAAGGATTTTTCTTCGGGGAAGCCGAACACTTTTTTCAGCAGTTTCACCTCTTCCTCACCGAGAGGCTCACCATGAGCGGTGGCACTGTCCTGCCTGTTAGGGCTTCCATAGCCGATATTGGTTTTTGCAATGAGGAGCGACGGGCGGTCGGTGATATTTTTTGAGCGGATCAGGGCCTCTTCTATAGCCTCAGGATCGTTGCCGTCAAGATGTTCAACATGCCAGCCGTAAGCATGGTAACGTTCTCCGACATTTTCTGTAAAGGCGAGTCGGGTTGAGCCTTCAATGGAAATCCTGTTGCTGTCGTAGAGACAGATCAGCTTGCCGAGTTTCAGATGACCGGCCAGAGAAGAGGCTTCGCTGCTTATTCCCTCCATCAGGTCACCATCGCTGCAGATGACATAGGTGCAGTAGTCAATCAGTTTGAGCTTTTCGCGGTTCAGAAGCGCGGCAGTGTGTCGTTCAGCGATGGCCATACCGACCGCAGTGGCAATTCCCTGTCCGAGGGGGCCTGTTGTGGTTTCAACGCCCGGAGTATGGCCATACTCGGGATGGCCGGGGGTTTTGCTCCCCCACTGGCGGAAGGCTTTGAGATCATCCAGACTCAGCTCATATCCGCTCAAATGGAGCAGTGCATAGAGGAGGGCTGAACCGTGTCCGGCTGAAAGGACAAAGCGATCCCGGTTCAGCCAGCGGGGGTTGGCAGGATTGTGGTTGAGGATCCTTGTGAAGAGCACACAGGCCATCGGAGCAGCTCCGAGCGGCATCCCGGGGTGACCCGAGTTTGCTCTTTCCACCATGTCAACGGCGAGCACTCTTACCGTATTGATGGCTTTCATGTCAACAGGGCGGTTATGCATGCATGAACGGTTCAGGTTTTCTTGTGCCTAAAAGTAACAACCTCGATGAGATAAACCGCATGAAGTCATCCAAAGGTTCCGTTGTCAGAATTCCGGCTTGCTTCTCTGTGGCAGTTGCGTAACTTCTCTTATCGTTTTCCGATAACCCGGATTCATGCAAACGAATCGCTATGGCTCTTTTCGATGGCTATGGTGTTCTGGTCGGCACCCTCTACAAATATTATTGCGATCATCCTTTCAGCAGGCGAAAATACTACCACTGCAATCTGAAGGTGCAGGCCGGAAAAAGAGTTTTTCGTTGTCCGGTAGATCTTGACAGCAAAAGGGATGCTCACGGGATTCAATGGCGGGTTATAGAGCTTTTGCCCCAGGCTTTTGACTCTCTTCTTCGCCTGCCGGATGGATGGCATCCTCTTGATTCAGAGCCGGGTTCCGGTGCCCTGGATTACTATCGTACTCCGGAACTTCAGCCCACTTGTGCCTGTATTTCAGCTACCCATACGTCTGGAGCCACGGAAAAAAAGAGTCCGGAACCGGAATGTTCTCTCTGTGAAGCCTGGAAATACGGGACTGGTTTTGCGGCATTCAGGGATCTTGAACCCCTGCTTATGCACGCCAGGAAGCTCTTCATATTCGGTGAACCCTTCCGGACCGGAAACGGAGTTCACAACATTCATCAGAATCAGGGTGATTCGCCTCAAAGTCAATGGTATGCGGAAAACGGAGCATGGCAGGACGGAGCCGTTGTTGTTCTTCGCCGCGATCATACCCTTGCCGCTTTTTTATGCAAATTCAACACCCAAAGTTTTTTCCCTTCCTCCTCAACAGCCCCTGAATCAATTGCTCTTCAGTCGCATGCTCTTTAGCTGCGAATATATACGCAGCTCTATATAGTCACTCTTTCTGCATCCTTGTCTGCATGTTGTAACGAACTTGCTGTTCGTTACGATGTCTCTGTGCCCCCTTTTTTAATTCCTCCCGGTTTTATCTGCTGTTGAGTGTTGCAGTGATACACTTTTTTTTGAAACACCTGTGCATCAAACTGATACGATATCGCTCATTATTATTGAAGGAAACAGGACTGAATCGGTATGGCATAGTAGTTGCTTGATATTTTTGTGCTGATCTATTATATGTTTTTCGAGTGGTTGGCATTAGTATGTTTTTTTGATTCAAAATGTTTGTTACGAAAATCCGCTTAATAGAATTTTTAATTGAGCATAAAGTGATTCGATCTGTTTGAAATAAGTGCCCGGTTTCATTGTAAAATTATAAGCCGTTTAAAAATAAAGGAATAAATGGCTTTTTTGAGGCGGTTATCAGATGAAATTTCAAATAGGTAGAGCAATAAAAAGACACAATTATCGCTTTTGGAAGCTCGGATTCAGATTGTGTTAATGAGCATTAGTGTATAGCTATTTCGTATACATTTGTTTCGTATTGATGTGCAGTGATATATATAAAATATAGTCATGTATATGTTATTTATATATCCGCCTGATGAGTTTGACTATGATTTTGCCCTGTAAGGCCGACTGATTCAGTTTTTTTAATACCAATCACATAAACTCTTGTATAACAGAAAGGAGCATATTATGAGTACCGCCAACAATGCCTACAGTTCGAGTGTCATAACTCTTGAAGACACTTCCCTTATCCTTAAAATTTCCGACTTCATTAAAAACTATAATCCTGTTGCGAGTGATCCGCTCAGAGTTCAGATAACGACACCTGAGAGTAACGGATCATTGCAATATTTCAACGGGACAAGCTGGGTGGATGTTGCGGCCAAACAGGTGATTTCGGCTGCTGATATTGCCGCAGGTAAATTGATGTTCGTTCCGGACAAGGATGAAAACGGGAAGGATTACACATCAATCGGCTTTAAAGTTCTGAATGCCAGGGGTGAAACGGGTTCAGCCAGCAGCCTGAAGATCAATGTGACCGCGGTGAACGATGCTGCTGTTATTTCGGGTACAAGCACAGGTCTCATCACTGAAGACAGCGGTAGTTATGGTATTAACGGGAAGCTGAGTGCGAGTGATATTGACAGTGCAGCCACCTTTGTTGCACAGAACTCTGTGAAGGGCGAATACGGACAGTTCAGTATCCGTAAAGATGGTTCGTGGAGCTACACTGCGGACAATGCAAAACTTCAGGAACTTGGAGGAGAGAAGGCGAACGCAACTGAAACCTTTACCGTTAAAACTGCTGACGGGACAACCAAAGAGATTGTAGTGACGTTAAAAGGTGTTGATGAATCGCCGAAAGGCTCCAGGAACGAAAACAACCGGGATCGAGATAACGACGATTCGCGTCACGGGGAGGGTGATCATCACGATAACGACGATTCACATCATGGTGATGATGATCATCATGAAAGCGATGAGCATGAGGAGTCGGAGCATAAACAGGGTGGTGCTGTCAACCATGCACCAACGGTGGCAGGTGCGCTGCTCTCTACGGCAGCCGAAGGTTCATCATCCTACACCCTGAACCTGCTTGGCGGTGCGAGTGATGTCGACACGGCTGATACGCTGAGCGTCGGAAGCATCGTTACCTACAGCGTTGACAGTTCATTGGCCAGCAGCACACCTCCGGCCGGAGTAAGTTTGAGCGGCAGCACGCTGACTGTTGATCCTGCCAACGAAGTCTTCAACCACCTTGCTGTTGGTCAATCAATGACCATTCTTGTAAGCTACAGTGTCATTGATACAAAAGGAGCTTCTGTTACGCAGACAGAGACGATCACCGTAACCGGAACGAATGATGGGCCGGTCGCCGCACTATCGACAAACTCCGCAATGGAAGGCAGTGCAGTGGTGACGGGTTATGTTACTTCAACGGATGCCGATGCCATGCATACAGCAGCCTACTCACTCGATGTTCCGGTAGCCGGTCTCACGATTAATGCCGATGGCAGCTACAGCTTCAATCCATCCGACGCAGCCTACCAGTCGCTTGCCGCAGGCGAGACGAAAAATGTTGTCGCAACCTACACGGTAACAGATGATCAGGGAGCAACAAGCAGCAGCACACTGACCATAACGGTCACAGGCACCAACGATGCACCGGTAGCAGCAATCGCAACAGCTTCAGCAAGTGAGGATAATGGCATCGTTACAGGAGCAGTAAGCTCAACCGATGCCGATACAGGAGCAACGGCAAGCTATGAGCTTGATGCAGCAGTAGCCGGTCTCACGATTAATGCTGATGGCAGCTACAGCTTTGACAGCTCCGACGCAGCCTACCAGTCGCTGGCCGAAGGTGAGACGAAGGATGTTGTAGCAACCTACACGGTAACGGACGATCAGGGAGCAAAAAGTAGCAGCACCTTGACCATTATGGTGACCGGAACGAACGATGCACCGGTAGCTGAAGTTGCAGTAAACTCCGCAACAGAAGATGGCGAACTGGTAACAGGCAATGTGACGTCGAGCGATGCAGATGTTACCGGTACGACAGCAGCATATACTCTTGATGCTCCGGTAGCCGGTCTCTCGATGGATGCCGATGGCCACTACAGCTTCGAAAGCTCCGATGCAGCCTACCAGTCACTGGCAGCAGGCGAGACGAAGGAAGTTGTCGCAAGCTTCACCGTAACGGACGATCATGGTGCAACAAGCAGCAACAGCTTGAGCATCACGGTAACGGGTAGCAACGATGCACCGGTAGCAGAAACCGCTGTTGCATCAGTAACAGAAGATGCAACGGTAACCGGAGCGGTAATTTCAAGCGATGCTGATGCAGGTGCAACAGCCAGCTACGAGCTGAATGCTCCGGTTGCCGGTCTCACAATGGATGCCGATGGCAGCTACAGCTTTTACAGCTCTGACGCAGCCTACCAGTCGCTGGCCGAAGGTGAGACGAAGGATGTTGTAGCAACCTACACGGTAACGGATGATCAGGGAGCGACAAGCAGCAGCACACTGAGCATCACCGTAACAGGCACAAATGACGACCCCTCGATCACCGGACTTTTGAATTCTGTTAATGTTAATGAGAATCAGACGGCAGTGACTACGGTGAACGCCAGCGATCCTGATCATAATGACACGCTGAGTTACAGCATTCTTCAAACTACCGGTACCGACTTTGCCCGGTTTGCCATTGATAATCATGGGGTATTGAGCTTTGTTTCTGCTCCCGACCATGAAAATCCGCAGGATATCGGTGGCACTGACGGTGATAACGCCTACGTGGTGGATGTGCAGGTTGCCGATGGCCATGGCGGTAGAGATACGCAAACCCTCACGGTGCATGTGCAGAACATTCTTGATGCTCCGTCACCCTATACCGGTACCGGAGATCCAAAGGATTATGACTTGTCAGGAGACAAGCCGTTCTCTATAAACGGGACAAAGGAGGACCAGACTTTGACTGGTGACTCCAGGGCAAATACCATTGATGCATTAGCCGGTAAAGATACGGTGTATGGAAAGGAGGGCAATGACACGATCAATGGTGGAAGCGGTGATGATAATCTCTATGGTCAGGCCGGTGATGATACGATCAACGGAGGCTCAGAAAAGGATACCATTTATGGAGGTTCCGGAAACGACCTGATTCATGGCAATGAGAACAACGACACCATCTATGGCGGCAGCGGCAGCGATTCTATCTATGGTGATGGAGGCAACAACACTATCTATGGCGGATATGGTGCTGACTCGCTCCATGGTGGTAGTGGTGGCTCTAACACTTTTAAATACATTGATTTGCATGATACCGGCGATGTCATTTATGACTTCGATGTAGCTAATGACAAGCTGGATTTCAAAGCAATAGATGCCAATAGTGTTAAAAGTGGTAGTCAGTCTTTCTCCACTGCCACTTATTTTGCATCTCAAAACCATCTTGTCGCAAACGGGATCAGCTATTTTGATGACGGGGAAGGAAATACTGTAGTCTGGGTTGATAATGATGGTGATGCGACAACAGTAGAGATGCAGGTTACCCTTGTCGGTGTTGCCGCCAATGATTTAGATGGTAACCATTTCAGTATATCCAACAACAACTAAACATCGGTTTTTTGAAAAAGGGCAGTATTCGCTGCCCTTTTTTTATTTCCACAAAATCATCGTTACTCGAGAGCACTATTCTGTATATGCTTTGAGCAAACGTTCTGCCGCCCCCCGGCTACTTTAGCCCGGATCGCTCCTTTTCAGAAGAATTGTTAGTCCTGATGCAGATGGCCGCATGACCAGAGATGATGATCTGGATGAATATGTGCAGCTTACAGGAATTCATTGTATATTATCAGTACATTTTGGTGGTGTCCGGTTGTCCGTAAGTAAACCCATCTGTTCTGTTACATCACTTGATGTCGAAATTACCCTTATGGTAGTTCAATAATCCTGACAAGAGGAGAGTATTATGGCTGCTTTTGATTTCGGCGTTAAAGTCGATCCCGTGCTGTTTGATCGCCAGATCAATGAGGGATACGAGGTTACTGCTTCTGAATATATTCGCAAGGGCTGGGAGATGTTCCGGCTGAACATTGGTGAATTTGTAGGGTTCACCCTTGTTGTGTTTGTGATTTCGGCATTAAGTTCGATGTCGAATGGAGGCGGATCAATGATTTTCTCATCACTTACAGCGCCGTTATGTGCCGGTTTCGGGATTGCGGCCTTCAAGAGGATGAGTGGACAGGAGATTCAGTTTTCAGACTTTTTTATTGGTTTCAAATACTTCCTGCCTCTTTTTCTTGCGAGTCTGGCCATGGGGATTCTGGTTGCAGTCGGTCTTGTGCTGCTTATTCTGCCCGGAATCTATCTTGCTGTAGGTTATATGTTTGCGATGTTTCTTGTTGTTGATTACCGGATGGATTTCTGGCAGGCAATGGAGATAAGCCGCAAAATTGTTACCAGAGAGTGGTGGGCGATTTTTTGGTTTGTTTGTCTGATTGCCCTGCTGAATCTCGGTGGTGCGCTTGCGCTCGGCGTCGGCCTTCTGGTAACGATTCCCGTGTCCTCCTGTGCAGTTGCCATAGCATACAAGGAGATTATCGGGCTCTATTCATCCGAGTGGTAGGTTGTGTGCCCGGAGCTTGAACATTAAACTGTTCATGACCATTTAGAGTGGCGATTTGTTGCTAAGATATTCAATCACTGAATTTGAGGATAACTATGAAAAAGAGGCTGAGTATTGTTGCGGCAAGCCTGCTTGTTCTGCACTCTGTTTTTCCTTTTTCGGCTCATGCTGAAGAGAGTCAGGTTGTGGTATCGGCGTCAGGAGTGGTATCGGTAAAGCCGGATATGGCTGAGTTTATTGCGGAGATCAAGTCGGACGCAAACAGTGCAGACAGGGCTGCGGCCGATACTGCTGAAAAGTATCAGGCGGTTCAGAATGCGCTGCGAAGGGCCGGTGTTGCATCCGAGGATGCAGTGACGGCAG
The DNA here is from genome assembly GCF_011601315.1 of Candidatus Chlorobium masyuteum. NCBI lineage: Bacteria > Pseudomonadati > Chlorobiota > Chlorobiia > Chlorobiales > Chlorobiaceae > Chlorobium > Candidatus Chlorobium masyuteum. The sequence goes on from NZ_JAAORA010000002.1 coordinate 332,915, forward strand.
GTTTTACGGTTTCACCAAAGTGGGAGTGGGAGCCGTCAACTTCGAAAAACATCCTGAAAGGATACACGGCAAGGCACTCCATAAAGGTCAGGGTGCGTGCTCTGGGGAGCATCGGCAGGGTTATAGATGCTGTGGTGCAGGCCGGGGCCAGTGAGGTTCAGAATATTATGTTTTCATCAAGCCGTTATGATGCCCTTCGCCAGGAAGCACTTGCATCAGCTGTTGGCAATGCCCGCAGGGAGGGTGAAATTATGGCCCGTGCGGCAGGAGGACGTCTTGGGCAGTTGATCGAAGTCAGCTTAGGCCAGCCTTCATACAAGGAACGACCATATATGGAGGCGGTAGCCATGAGGGCAGCCCCGGCACCCGCAAGTACAGAATTGGCCCCTGCTGATCAGGAGATTTCGGTAACCATCAACTCACGCTGGCGTTTTATCACTGCTCCTGTCAGATGAGCATAAATTCGCGCTGAAAGAGAATCCGGGAAAGAGTTGGTTTGGCCGGGAATAGAGGATGATTTGAACCTGCCGAAATAAATATTATCTTGACTGAATATTTTTTGTTTTCCTTTCTTCTGTTCTCCGGTAAAAAGAGCAATAACTGTCCCTTTTAATCAGGGGTTTTGGTTACGTATTTGTTTTTCATGTTTATCTGACGTTCCGTGTTTTGCATACCCGGGTTGGTTTTTTTATGCATATGCCGGCGAGCATTGATGGCTCCGGTTTAACTCCGATTGAGGTTGCTTATGATTCGATTGATATCTGCGTTATTGATGATGCTTATGCTACTCTCTCCTGTGAAGGGAGACTCCCTGACAAATCCTTTCCTGAAAAACTTTTCATCGCTCTCCCGATCTCCTGACCTCCGGAACCGTATAAATCCAAAGCTGCTCAGTATGGCGCTTTCCGGTTATTATTCCCTCCGGGAGCAGGGAAAGGTATCCCGTGACGGTATTCTTACGGTGATAGATTTTAACCTTCCATCGGTCGAGGAAAGGCTTTTTGTTATTGATGTCAATGAGGGACGGCTGCTTTATTCCGGTCTGGTTGCGCATGGCAGCGGCAGCGGTGAAAACTATGCACAGAGTTTTTCCAATCAACCTGGTTCCAATCAAAGCAGTCTCGGTTTTTATACCACAGGAAATACCTATGACGGCAAGAATGGTTATTCTCTCAGGCTTCTTGGAATGGAGCCGGGGATTAACGATAATGCTGAAATGAGAAGTATTGTGATGCATGGTGCAGATTATGTCTCCTACGATTATATCAGGAAGCATGGCCGTCTTGGCAGAAGTCAGGGGTGTCCCGCGCTCTCTTTTGAGGCTTTTCAGCAGGTGATTAACCTGATAAAAGGCGGGAGCTGCATGTTTATCTATCAGGGTGGAAGGGACTATGCGCTCAAGTCAACCGTGCTCAATCCCGATCTTGCCCTTCAAGAGAGTGTTTTCGATCCATTTTCATAATGTATTGAGTTACGAATGATTGGTATTCTTCTCGTCTGGCTTGCATTCAGTCCTGTTCAACCGGTTCCGGTAAGGGCGCCCGCACCTCAGAAGGTTACTCTTCAACCACAAACGCAGAATACTGTTATTCGGCAGAAGAGTGTAGTTCCTGAACCTGTCACAGAGCATATCCGCAGTTACTTGACCCGTAAAACAGTGCAGGGCGCAGAGCTCTCTCTGGTGGAAGGGATCTCGTTCCGGAACCGGCTGGCCCGATTCTATGCTGCACGGGGATACAGGCCTGTCTGGATAAAACGGACGATGATTACCGAGCTGATCACAGCCATAGAAAGTGCTGCCGATGATGGTCTTGATCCTGCGGATTACCACATCAGGGCGCTCAGGGTATTTTACAATCAGCCACCCCAGACGCCCCAGCAGGAGGCTAACTGCGACCTTCTTTTGAGCGATGCATTTCTCACACTTGCAACTCATCTCCGTTACGGCAAGGTTGATCCCGTCAGCCTTGATCCAAACTGGAATATCAATGATTTTCACAGAAGCACAGCCCTGGAGTACAGGCTTCAGAATGCTGTGACTGCTGAACGGATTGCCGCTGTTTTGGCGGAACTTCGTCCACAGCACTCCGAGTACCTTCAATTGAGAAAAGGGCTGATCCGGAATCGTGCTCTTGCCAAAGATGGCGGCTGGCCGGTTGTGCCCGATCTGACAGGTCTGAAAGAGGGTGTCACGGACAATCGAGTATTGCCGTTGCGCAAACGCCTTGTTGTTTCCGGTGACATGACGGTTACTGTCGCTGATACAGCAAGGATCTATGACAAAAGAATGGTTGAGGCAGTCAAGCGGTTTCAGAAGCGGAACGGAATGGTTGCGGATGGTGTGCCCGGGCCCGCAACCTTCAGGGCCATGAATCTGCCTGTCGAGCGTCGTATTGAACAGATCCGTATAAATATGGAGCGGTGCAGATGGTTTATGAACGACCTTGAACCGACCTATATAATGGTTAATATTGCGGAATTCTCCCTGCGTTATGTTGAACATGGTCGTAACCGCTGGGGAACCAGGGTCATTGTCGGGCAGCCCTATCGTGAAACGCCTGTCTTCAAGGCGGATATGCAGTATATTGTTTTTAATCCACGCTGGGTTGTACCTCCGACCATACTGTCGAAAGATGTGCTGCCGGCTATCCGCAAAAACAGTGCCTATCTCAGCAGGAAAAAGCTGAACATCCTTGACCGGAATGGTGCCGTTGTCAGTCCGGCATCGGTTAACTGGTCACAATACACAGGAGCAAATTTCCCGTACCGTTTGCAGCAGACTGCCGGAGATCACGGGGCATTGGGACGGATCAAGTTTATGCTCCCGAATCGCCATACGGTCTATCTGCATGATACTCCGACCAAGGATCTTTTTGAAAAGAGCAGCAGAACCTTCAGTTCCGGGTGCATCAGGGTTGAAAATCCCCAGGAACTCGCCAGGCTGGTTCTTCAGGACAGTCTGAAATGGAGCAGGGAGAGGATTCAGGCCGCAATCAATAGCGGTAAAACAGCAACGGTCTATTTGCCGAAACGGATTCCGGTGTTTATCCTCTATCTGACAGCTTTTGCCGAAGGTGATGAGATTGTTTTTCTTGATGATGTCTACAACAGAGATAGTGCTGTGCTGAAAGCTCTGGATAAACCCCTTCCCCAATTGTAAGCATCGGCACTTCTGAGGGCACCGCTAAGCCTTGTTGTGAGCGGCTTGAGTGCGATCCCGGTGAATCGGGAAATCGCGGAACAAATTAACCGAAGTGCCCCTATGTCATTTTCTGTCGAGATCAATATAGAGCGGGCGTTTGAAACTCCGGCTACAACCGATAAGGTGTTCGCTCTGCTTGCCGATGTTCCCCGTTCTGCCTCCCATTTTCCGAAAGTTGACCGGTTTATTGATCTTGGTTCCAATACCTTTCGCTGGGAGATGGAAAAGATCGGTATCGGCAGCTACACGCTGCAGCAGACCATCTATGCCTGTTGCTACTCTGCCGATGCGGTTTCACGGAAAATCGTATGGACTTCTGTTGCCGGAGTCGGCAATGCGAAGGTCGAAGGGGAGTGGGCAATACGGCAGAAAGAGGATGGAACCGCGATAGTGCTGAAAACAAAAGGTGAACTGATGGTTGATTTCCCCTCGTTTCTGCAGATCATCATCTCCCCTCTGGTGGTAATGGAGTTTACCTCCCTGATTGATCAGTATCTGGCTAACCTTCAGAAGAGCTTCACGGTATTATGACCGGCTCCTTGCCGTCACTCTGAGGGAGATGTGATACAAGAGCCCTGTCAGGTTTTTTTCCTTTTGGTTGACTTCCATTCCCGCATACCTACCTCATCTCTTATTGATGCGCAGACGTCGAGTACCTGCTGCAGTTCGTTGATTTCCATGTCGCTATTGAGTGAAAAACGCATGAGCGTGCGGTTTTTCGGTGTTGCAGGCGCACAGAATACGGAGCCGAATACATTTCGATCTTCCAGCGCATCCCGCAATATTTCCATTTGGGGTTCACTTCCTGGTTCAAGTGAGATGATCTGTGACTGGCTGGCCAGAAAATAGCCAAGACTCTCCAGTCCGTTTAAGAAAAAAAGTGCATTATCATGCAGTTTTTTTCTCCGGTCGTCACTGTTGATAATCACGTTGAGGGTTGCAGACAAACCGGCTATTTCATGAGGGAGAAGAGCTGAGCTGAAAATTGCAGGAAAGGCTGCATAGGGGTAATAGTCGGCAAATCGTTTTGAACAGAGAATTATGCCTGCTCTGCCGGCGAAGGCTTTAGCAAGACTCCCGGTTATGAAATGTACCCTGTCGGTCAGGCCGAGTGAGGCCACCAACCCGGCTCCCCTGGGCCCATGCGTACCCAGAGAGTGTGATTCATCAACGAGGGAGAGACAGTTGTGACGATTGGCGATATCGATGATTTCGGTAAGAGGGGCAATATCTCCGGTTGTACTGTAGAGAGCATCCACAACAATAATGCCCTGGCCATGCTGTTTTACCAGATTTTCAAGATGAGCGGCATCGTTGTGCATAAAGGTGTAAAAAGGGGCACCGGATGTTTTGACCCCTTCCCAGAGTGACATATGGGTGAAAAAATCTATATAGACAGGAGTATTCTGGTCGGCAATGGTCTGCATGATACCTACATTGGCCGCCCATCCGGATTGGCATAAAATTGCATGTTCAAACCCGGCAAACCCGGCCATTGCATTTTCAAAGAGTGATTTGTCGCTGTCCTCATGGAGAAAAACCGCCGACATGACCATTTCATGGCGTCCCTGTTCGAGTCTTGCTATCTGCGCCTGTAAAACTTGAGGGTGGCTTGAAATGCTCAGATAATCATTACTCTGGAGGATAATAGATTCCGGCTGCGGTTTTTTGCCGAGTACGAGGGGTTTTCCGTTTTTGCGTGTTTTGATCGATGCTTCCTCATAGGCGAGCAGTCGCGCATCAAGAAAATCGGGAATGGGCAAACCTGTCCTGCTCATTGCTTACCTCATCTGGATTGGCCCGTGCTTTATCGGCAGCAGTTCATTGTAAGAAAAGTACTCTGTTGGAAGCGATTTAAATTATAGAATTATCTTCCCCGCAGATAGTTTACCGGGGTTCCTGATCATCAGATCATACTCTGTTTATAATTCATTCAGCCGTCATAATGGTTCAGGATGATAGAGGTTATCGTACTGCTTCCGGGTACTTCTCCTTAACCTTGTCATACATGAAAACCATGTGAACTCTTCATCATCGTTCACCATCGGCATATTTCGGCGATCAAATCGGAACAGGAATAATAATCCATCCGGCAGACCGGTGCAAAATATGATAAAATATGATGAAATGAAGATACAGAATGTTTTGATAATTAGCGTTATAACACTTTCTTCCGGAACAGTGAAGCGTTACCCGGTCAGTTGTTGCCCTGGCAGCGAAATATGAGGGTTAAAACGAGGCGGAGAGTGCTTGCGGATGTAAGCTTTTAGTGGTTCAACAGCGTTTGCGGTTGCTTTTCTGCAACGTGATTACTCATCAACTCAGCTTTGCCGGGAGGCGTGTTGGGCTAAAATATGCATGTAATTTTTCAGCTCCTTTATGGTTTCCGCATAGACGTTTTTCAGTTCCTCCATCCATGAGCTGTTGTCAGGCCATGCTGCATTTCGGGAAAACTCATTTATGGCAGATACATTTTATGGGCACCGATACTTCCTGAGGTACCTTTGAGAGTATGAATGAGATGATCAAACTGTTTCAAGTCCTGATTACCTACAGCTTCATCAAGACCGGCAGTGAATTTCTCTGCATCATCAATAAAGGTTTCGAAAAGCGTTACGATTAATTCATCTCCGCCTATCTCTCTCAACTCATCGATAATTGCACTGTCAAGAATTTTTTCACTCTGTATTGTTGTCCAGAAGTCGGAACCCTTCTGTTCTGATTCAAAGTGTGTATTACTGATCATTGGTTTCTCCTCCTGAATATTGTTTTTCAGTAAAACGTTAATGGTTGCTATAAGCTTGTCCTTGAAGACCGGTTTGCAGAGATGAAAATCTACTCCGGCCTCCTTCAGATTTCGGGAGCTCTGTTCATCGTTATTTCCTGTGATTGCAATAATCGGTATGGTTTTACCGGCGCGAAAACGGAAGAAATTTTTACCGCTCCTGATGGCTTTTGTTGCTTCAATACCGTCCATAACCGGCATGTCCACATCCATGAGAATCAGATCGAAATCCTCTTTTTCAAGCAACGAGAGGGCTTCCCTGCCATTGAATGCCTGCTCGATGTGGTAGCCATAGTTTTCAAGCAGGGCCCTCATGATTCTTCGGCTTGTCTCGTTATCATCAACCAGAAGAATTCTTTTGTTGCTGACGGTTATTTCGGATTCATACCTGTCCGGTGAGGCATCGGAAAAAAAGTATTTTTCAATAATTTTTTTTGTGGTTGCAACGCTCACCGGTTTTGCAAGTACTTCATTCATTCCGTTTCTTTCGGCTCTTTCTGTTGCCTCGGGCATCGGCAGAGAAGTAATGCCGACAATCGGTACGTCACGATAATGAAGAGCAAGTGACGGATCGATGTTCTGTGCCGAACGGATAAGTTTAACAGCACGATCTCCGTTAAGAAACGGCATTTCGAAATCCATAAAAATGAGGTCATACCGTTTTTCTGAAACCATCGCGACTGCCTGGAGACCGTTTTCTGCCTGATCGATCTGACAATGCAGTTCCGAAAGATATTTTGAGATAATCAGGCGGTTGCTGCTGTCATCATCGGTTACAAGAATCCTTTTTTTACGAAGGATGTTTCTTTTAATCTCCCGAACGGTTTTGGAATAATACTTTGGCAGAGTTATGGTGAATTCAGTCCACTCCCCCTCCTTTGAGTTACAGACGATAGTACCTCCGAACGAATCAACCACCCTTCTGCAGAAGGATAAACCCAGGCCATTCCCTCCTTTTTTGTTGGACGTATAAAAACTCTCAAAAATCTGCTCAATATTTTTTGCTTTTATACCCGGCCCATTGTCTTTGACCCTGATGATATTCGACAAAGCGGTTACATCAGTAGTGATCGATATATGGAAGTTATTTCTATCCTTATAGTAAAGAGCATTTTTAAGCAGATTGAAGATGACAAAGAAGAAGAGATCACGATCTCCCAGAAAATCAAAGTTCATGCATTTTTCGAAGCTGATTACCTTTTTTTCTTTGACATCATTGTAAGGAAATCTGCTCAGTGCGGTTTCAATTGCGTTTTCGGATTTGATCCGGATAAATTCATCAACAACCACCTCTCCGCCCTGCAGGCTGGTGAGGATGGAGTCAATGATCTTGTTTGCACTGCTCAGCGTGTGCGAACTATCCTCAATGATATTATGAATATTGATGAGTCCGGAATGGCTCAAACGGTAGTAGCTTTTAGCTGCGGCATCAACACCCGGTTTTACGGGCAGTGTGTTTTGTACAGAAGCAATGGCATTGGTAATGGCATTGAGCGGGTTCCTCATCTCATGGGCGATACTGCCGCTCAGGCTTTTCATGAGAGCAATTTTCGACTTGTAGGCCTGCTGTTGCTTATGGCTGGCAATAATGCTTCCTGCAATGGAGAAGATGAAAATAGGAATGTACTCAGGTATGAAGTAGGTGAAGCTGACCCTGCCGTCAAGCGTCAGAACCGTGACATAGGCAGCCATGAATCCTGCTCCGGTCATGATGCTGACCAGGATCCGGTCTGAAATAAGCAGTGTCAGCAGGAATAAACCGGCCATAGTGGACATTGCCCATACCACTGAGAATTCGTTTTTCAGCATCATAAAGCTGAAAAAGAAAGGAATAACAATAAAGAGCGAAATGAAAAAATAGACGGGGAAAATATCTTTCAGCTTTTTGGGAATAAACCGGTAGAGTACCCAGGGGATGCTGATGAAGGCGCAGAAAATGCGCAGCGGCAGATTCTCGTAAGGTTGAGGAAAGATATAGGTCCAAATGAGATAATAAACCGGATATCCGAGAAAGCCGAAAAGGCCTACAACGCCGAGATTCGGCTCGGCATGCTCTATAATTTCTCTGGCTTTGTTTTTAAGTATCTGCATCAGAAATACTAATCTTTATGCTTTACCAAAGCCATTATTCCGGCTGTAGATGCAACCTCTGCGTTACTTGCAAGATCATCCCGCGTCGATTGCCAGAGCTCTTGTTATGACAGTCACTGTTATTTTTTACCAGAAACAACAGGGGGGGATAATCTCTGCCGGATTCATGAGTGTAACACCATCTCATATCGCTGATAAGCCGGCTATAAACCCTATATTTACATATATTATAGGTAATAAAAAAACACGGTAATGCGGCATATATATGTATGATACAACGAGCGTTATAAATTCTCTTTTGCTTGACGATCTGTTTTCCGGTTATCAGGAGGTGCTGGGGGAGGATTACGATGCTTACCGGAACCACTGTCTGAGGGTTTTCAACTTCTGCTGTGCCCTTGCAAGGAAGCGGGAGGTTGACCTGGATAAAATTGCCGTTGCGGTCTTTTTTCATGATCTCGGCATCTGGACAGAGAAGAGTTTTGACTATCTGCCCGCTTCACAGCTTCTTGCCCGTAGCTATCTTGAAAAAAACGGTAAAGGCGATTGGCAGAGTGAAATAGAGGCCATGATCGGGGAGCATCACAAGCTGACCCGATACAAGGAGCATCCGGAGTGGCTGGTTGAACTGTTCCGGAAAGCGGACTGGATAGATATGACGGGCGGATTGCTCCGCTTCAGGCTGAAGGATGATTTTGTGACCGATGTGCTTGAGGCCTTCCCCAATGCCGGATTCCACAGAAAGCTTGTGCAGCTTGCCGTTGAACGATTCAAAAGCCATCCCTTCAGTCCGTTGCCGATGATGAAGCTTTAGTCGCGTTCGTAGTCAAGTACGGGCGCCAGCCACTTTTCAGCCTCCGCGAGGCTCATCCCTTTGCGTCGGGCATAATCCTCAACCTGATCCCTGCTGATTTTTCCAAGCATGAAGTACTTTGCCGCCGGATGAGCGAAGTAGATTCCGCTGACTGCAGCTGCCGGATTCATGGCGAAGGTTTCAGTCAGGGTGATTCCAGTGCTCACTTCGGCATTCAGGAGGGTAAAGAGCTCTGCTTTTTCGGTATGATCCGGGCAGGCAGGATAACCTGGCGCCGGGCGGATGCCCTGGTATTTTTCCCCCGAGAGCTCTTCGGGTTTGAACGCTTCATCGGGAGCATAACCCCAGAGTTCACGGCGCACTTTTTCGTGCAGCATCTCGGCAAATGCCTCAGCCAGACGGTCGGCAAGTGCCTGCATCATGATTTTGTGATAGTCGTCCTGCTCCAGGCTGAACTGTTTGAGTGCCTTTTCTATTCCGAGCCCTGCCGTGACGGCAAAACCGCCAATGTAGTCTTTAATACCTGAATTGACTGGTGCGATGAAATCGGCAAGCGCAAGGTTCGGTTCGCCGCCCGCTTTTTTCTCCTGCTGGCGGAGTGTGTGGAGGGTTCCGAGCAGGGTTGTGCGGCTCTCGTCACTGTAGACAGCAATGTCATCCCCTGTGCTGTTGGCCGGGAAGATACCGGCAACACCTTTCAGGCCGAGCATCTTTTCGCCTGCTATTCTGTCGAGCAGGGCGTTGGCATCATTGAAGAGTTTTGTTGCCTCAACGCCATACTTCGCATCATCAAGAATCTGCGGGTAGCGGCCATGCATTTCCCACGCCATGAAAAAGGGAGTCCAGTCAATATAGGGGCGCAGGTTTTCTACTGTAACATTGTCCAGCAGGGTGATGCCCGGCTTGAGCGGCTTGTAAACGGCAGAGCTGTCCCACTTGAGCGAAGGGGTGTTGCTTCGTGCTTCGGCAAGTGAGATGTAGCTTTTTGCCGATGAGCGTGAAGCGTGACTCTCCCGCAGTCCGGTCTGCTCCTCAATGAGTTTTGCGATGTAATCCGGGCTGAGTGCCGGATTGAGCAGGCTGTTGACCACCGGAACACTTCGCGAGGCATCAAGCACCTGAACCACTGTTCCTGAATAGACCGGTGCAATTTTCACTGCCGTATGCATTCTTGAGGTGGTGGCACCTCCGATGAGCAGCGGAATCTTCATACCAAGCCGCTCCATTTCACGAGCAACATGCACCATCTCGTCAAGCGAAGGGGTGATGAGTCCGCTCAGGCCGAGCAGGTCAGCCTTTTCACGCTCTACGGCTTCAAGAATCTTTTCGCAGGGCATCATGACGCCGATATCCACAACCTCGTAGTTGTTGCAGGCAAGCACAACGGCGACAATGTTCTTGCCGATATCATGCACGTCACCTTTCACGGTCGCAAGCAATATTTTTGCTGCGGCACGGGTATCCTTGTTTTTGGCTTTCTCCTCTTCAATGTAGGGAATGAGGCAGGCTACCGAGCGTTTCATGACGCGTGCGCTTTTAACCACCTGCGGGAGGAACATCTTGCCCTCGGCAAAGAGATCACCGATGGCGTTCATGCCATTCATCAGCGGCCCTTCTATGACCTGCAGCGGGCTCGGGTAGAGCTGGCGGGCCTCTTCGGTATCCTCTTCGATAAACTCGACAATTCCCTTGATCAGAGCATGGCGGAGCCTCTCTTCAACCGGGGCATTCCGCCACTCGGCCGCTTTTGCTTCGGTTTTCTCGCCGCCACCCTGTATGGTTTCGGCAAAACTTACCAGTCGTTCAGTTGCATCCTCACGGCGGTTGAGCAGAACATCCTCGACACGCAGCAGCAGTTCCGGTTCAATATCTTCATAAATGGCAAGCTGGCCGGCATTGACGATGCCCATATTGAGCCCGGCTTTGATTGCGTGGTAGAGAAACGCTGCGTGCATCGCCTCCCTGACCGCTTCGTTGCCCCGGAAAGAGAAGGAGACGTTGCTTATTCCTCCCGAAACCTTTGCATAGGGAAGGTTCTCTTTGATCCAGCGGACCGACTCAATAAAGTCAACAGCATAGTTGTTATGCTCCTCAATACCGGTGGCAACGGTCAGTACATTGGGGTCGAAAATAATATCTTCAGGCGGGAAGCCCACCTCATCAACAAGAATGTCATAGGCACGCTTGCAGATCTCCTTGCGCCGTTCCAGACTATCCGCCTGTCCCTTTTCATCAAAAGCCATAACAACGGTTGCAGCACCATACTGCAATACTTTTCTCGCTCTCTCACGGAAAAGCTCTTCACCCTCTTTAAGGCTGATGGAGTTGACAATGCTTTTGCCCTGAACGCACTGCAGGCCGTTCTCTATAACCGACCATTTTGAACTGTCAATCATCACCGGAACCCTTGAGATTTCGGGTTCGGAGGCGATAAGGTTGAGGAACTCTTTCATCACCTTTTCGCTCTCAAGCATGCCCTCGTCAACGTTGACGTCAATCACCTGTGCGCCGCTCTCCACCTGCTGGCGGGCAATGGAGAGCGCTTCGTCGTAGTTGCCCTCCTTGATGAGCCGTGCGAACTTTTTCGAGCCGGTTACATTGGTTCGTTCGCCGACATTGATGAAGCCGGTTGTGCTGTTGACAAAGAGCGGTTCAAGACCGGATAGCTGCAACTCATGTTTTTTTACGGGGCGCGGGCGCGGAGTCAGCCCTTTGACCGCCTCGGCAATCGCCTTGATATGCTGGGGGGTAGTGCCGCAGCATCCGCCTACAATATTAACAAAGCCGGAGGTGGCAAAGTCGGCAATCTGCGCAGCCATATACTCCGGAGAGTCGTCATACTCTCCGAACTCGTTTGGCAGACCAGCATTCGGATAGACGCTCACCAGACTTTCGGCAATACCTGAAATTGATTCGATAAAGGGGCGCATCTGCTTTGAACCGAGGGCACAGTTAAGGCCGATGGAGAGCAGGTCGGGCATGTGGGCGATGGAGATCCAGAAGGCCTCGGTGGTCTGGCCGGAGAGGGTACGTCCGCTTGCGTCCACTACCGTTCCGGAGACCATGACCGGGATGCGGAGCCCGGTGCGATTGAAGAACTCTTCGATGGAGAAGAGTGCCGCCTTGCAGTTCAGGGTATCAAAAACTGTTTCAACAAGCAGCATATCGACGCCAACCTCCATGAGCCCTTCGAGCTGGAGGGTGTAGTTATCGACCACCTCCTCGAAGCTGACAGCCCGGTATCCCGGATTGTTGACATCCGGTGACATAGAGAGGGTTTTGTTGGTCGGGCCGATTGAGCCGGCAACAAAACGGGGTTTATCAGGAGTTCGCGCAGTGTACTCATCCGCCGCTTTTCGTGCAAGCTTTGCCGCTTCTACGTTCAGCTCCTTTACCAGATGTTCAGCACTGTAGTCTGACTGGGAGATCGGATTGGCATTGAAGGTGTTGGTCTCTATAATGTCTGATCCTGCTTCAAGAAAGTCGCAGTGCAGTGCATAGATGATGTCGGGGCGTGTGAGAACAAGAATATCGTTGTTACCCATAAGCGGATGCGAGTGGGAGGCAAACCTCGCGCCCCGGTAGTCCTCTTCCTGTAATTTATGGCGCTGGATCATGGTGCCCATTGCACCATCGAGAACAAGGATACGCTTTTCGAGCAGGGTAAAGAGAGTGTCTTTCATTCTTTATGCATGACTGCGTTTTTTTGAAAAAGAGGATACAGGTTGCCAATATACGATTAACTCTATAAATCTGCCTGCTCCGGCTGTGACGAAGGCACAGATTTCACTCACTTTCCGGTGCGCTCTCTAATTCAATGTGTAGTGATTACTTTTCGTGAACGGTTTTATTCTTAAGCCCCGGAGGTGCTACCAATTTAATCGCGGTGCCCTTCCAGCCATGAGCGAATCAGTTCTATGCCACTGTCCGATATCTGATGCGCAACCGGGTACTCCCGATAGATCAGCTTATCAATATTCTGCTCAAGCCATGCATTCGCGGCACGTCCTTTGGCAATCGGCAGCACTTCGTCAAAGAGGCCGTGCATCAAGAGAAAAGGAATCTTGCGCAGGAGAAGCAGGGCTTTTTCGGTCGGCATATTTTTTTCGGGGAGCTGACCGCTGAGTGCAATCACTCCGTGGAGCAGTTCCGGAGCGTTGAATGCGGTCAGGTAGCTCATCACCGTGCCCTGGCTGAATCCCATCAGAAACACCTTCTCTCCTGCCGGTCGGTACTCATCAATAAGTTCTTTGACGAAGCCGATCAGTTGATACAGGGCCCGCTCTGCGGCGGCATGATCAACAATAATGCCGTTCTGGGTAAACTCCAGCGGGAACCATCCGTACATGCCGTAATCCATAACCTGGGGTGCTCTGGGGCTGATGTAGCGGAATTCGGGCGGAAGCGCGGGAGCGATCTGGATCAGATCTTTTTCATTGCTGCCGTAGCCGTGCAGCATAAGAACGAGTGGTGCATTTTCCAGTTTTTCCGGAGCCTGTTCCATGTAGGAGAGTGAGAGCTCTTTTCGTTGAAGCATAGGAAAGATTACAGTTTACTGATTGGATTCGTGAATGACTTTGGTAATAAATCCTCCGCCGAGCACTTCGCTCTCCCGGTAGAAGACCGCAGCCTGTCCGGTTGAAACACCGTTTTTCGGTGCATCAAAGGTAACCGAAGCAGCATTGTCTGCGAGAGGCTCAATGGCACACGGGGTCTCTTTATCCCGATAGCGGATTTTCCCCAGAGCAGTGACTGGCGCGTTCAGCTCTTCAATCCCGATCCAGTTGAGCCCTGAAGCGATGAGCTTGGTTGTTTCGAGCGATGATTTTTGGCCAACATGGATTCGGTTGTGTTCCGGGTCAATTTCTGTGACATAGAGCGGTACTTTGGCCGCAACTCCGAGACCACGGCGCTGGCCGATGGTGTAGAAGGGGTAGCCCCGGTGTTTCCCGATAACGTTGCCTGCTTCGTCCACAATCTCACCGCCTGAAACCTTTTCTGTAAGGCCGGGTATTGCTCCCTCCAGATAGCTGCAGTAGTCGTCCTGCGGCACAAAACAGATCTCCTGGCTCTCTTTTTTCTCCGCCGCCCTGACGCCGAATTCACGGGCCATGCTGCGCACCTGCGGTTTGAGAAACTCACCGAGCGGAAGCAGGGTTTTGGCAAGGTCGCTCTGCGAGAGCATCCAGAGAAAATAGCTCTGATCCTTTTCCGGGTCAACGCCTTTATAGAGCCGGGAACGGCCATCGCTGAATGAGGTGGAGGCAAAGTGGCCGGTAGCAATAAAGTCGGCTTCGAGCAGTTTCAGCCCTTCAAAAAGCCCGAACCATTTGATCTTCTTGTTGCAGACCATGCAGGGGTTCGGTGTCCGGCCTCCGAGATAGTCATCATGAAAGTAGGTGATCACATCCTCCCTGAACTTCCGGCTGAGGTTGAGCGTCAGCACCGGAATCTGAAAATCGGGATGGTCGCTGATGATGAGCGGAGAGGGTTGGAGTGAGGGGCTATCCTCAAGAGAGTCAAGCACCCTGATGTTCAGTCCCGTAACCGCATAGCCCGCTTTTTTAAGCAGGCAGGCCGTCGTTGCAGAGTCCACTCCGCCGGATATGCCGACAACAACTTTCTTCTTTTCACTCATAAGTCACCACTATTAATTTATTGCGCGATTCGATTGCTTCGTTGGGCGGTGCTCGAAATCCTTTACCAGCCCCGACTGCATCGGGACTGTGCTACCAATATTTCGCCCCTCCGGGGCTTGAAAACAAAACCGCTCATGACAATTAATAGAAGTGACTGTAAGTTCCTCATTCTCGTGTAGGTAACTCCTGCGGGTCAATTAATTTGTCAAAATCTCAATCGTGGTTTTGAGTGCGAAACCGAATTGGCTGAAACTTACATCTTTTTCCCGATTTATCCGGCACACCACTTTTTCCGTTTCGCCCGGCAGTGATGGTGTATATTTTTGATAACCTCAGGCGGTTAGTTACATTAACAGAAGTATTTCCGGGATAGTGCTGACAAGTGTTCGCAGTCCTGTTGATATGATTTTGAAAGTGTCTGCTTCGTCTGAAACAGGCAGATCAGTCTAAGCAATTTTAGGTGTTTTCTGGAATCAACGCCATGGTCTATCAATTAACAGCTGTTGACAAACTTCAACAGGAACACTCCATGGTACAGGCGGATTTGGTGGAAATTTATATTAAAACCTGTCAAGCCGGAAATAGTGTGGGAAATACCAGAGCTAGAGAATATTTGCTTCATGGCGCTGAAAGGCGGGTTAGGCTGTTACGTGGTTGTCTTTCCAATGTGTTCAAGCAATTTCCGCCCGACGCAACAAAGCCGATCACATCTGAAGCTCTCGAAGAGGTTCAGATAAGTCTTCATGCTTTCGTGATGAACCTATATGGTTTTTTCGAGAATCTCGCATGGGCATATGTCTTTAGGCATGATTTGGTAAAAGTAATAGGTGATCGTAGAAAAATCGGGATGTTCCTGAGGAGTACCCAAGAACACCTCCCAAAAGTTTTAAGCGACTACCTGACATCTACAACAATAGTTGCTTGGCACAACGACTATTTGAAAAATTATCGGGATTCCTTGGCGCACCGAATTCCACTTTACATTCCCCCATCTGAGCTTACTCAGGATGAGGCTCAACGAATCAATGCACTGGAAAAAGAGAAGTTCGAGTGTCTGAATAAAAGTCAGCTCGACAGATTTGATGAAATTCGCACTGAACAAGCGTCACTCGGTACTGCATCCACAGTTTTTCTTCATTCATTCGAAGATGAAGAAGCCTCGAAACCTGTCCAGCTTCACCCCCAAATGCTTTGTGATGCAATGACAGTTGCTGAGTTCGGCAGTTTATATTTTATGCACTGGCATGAACGTGTCTAACCTTTTATTTTATTGGTCTACCTTTTGCTGTCAATGAACCAAAATGCTGTACGACAAAGAATGGATATGAAAAATGATGCTTTATTTCAGAGTTACTTTTTTACCTGATTTTCCGGGTTTGAAAGAAAGAAATGGGGGAATGAGGGTTACGCTGATTTCTACCAATATGCCATGCCTACGGCATTGAAAGAATTATGAATTCCAGTCCCGTAGGGACGCGATATTGGTAGCACAAAACAAAGATATCTACCCTTACTTATCTTCTTTTTAAGCATGCCATTACGCCTTAGAATTCAGGGAATAACAAAGTTATGTAAACGATAATAACAAAGTTTTCTTACGGGGAAGTTCAGGCTGAATCAGCTCAGTTTATAGCCGGGGCCGCCGCCGCCTTCGGGGGTGGTCCAGGTGATGATGCCGTAGGGGTCGGCGATTTCACAGGTTTTGCAGTGCAGGCAGTTTGATGGGTTGAGTTTGAGCGCAGGCTGCGGTTCGGTGACGATTTCGTAGACTGAAGCCGGGCAGAAGTGCTGGCAAGGGTTGGCAAACTCTTCTCTGCATCTTTTCAGGCAGATCGCGGCAATATCTTCAGGCTTTATAACAAGATGGCAGGGCTGATTCTCTTCGTGCATGGTGCCTGAGCGATAGAGGTTCTGATCCTTGCTGAAGGTGAGTATGCCGTCAGGTTTGAACCCCTCTTTTTCAAGCATGAAGCGCTGAAGCTTTTTTGCGCCACTTTTTGTTTTCTCATCACGGTTTTTAGCGATACCTGTCGCAATCGAGAGGCCGGGAAATTTCAGTTGCAGCCCTGCGTTGAGCAGACCGGTATAGAGCCCCTGATCAAACGCTTTGCGGTAGTTCCGTGCGGCATGAAGCTCTTCATAAGCCCATGAACTCTTGAACCGCTCCTCATAGCTTTTCAGCCGTTCCACAGAAAAATCATCATGAAGCAGCGCTTCAAAGAGGGTCTCTGCTGCAACGATGCCCGATTTCATGGCGAGGTGAATGCCTTTCTGGCGTTGCGTGTTCACCAGCCCGGCTGATTCGCCGGTAACAAGAAATCCTGGGCCGCAAAGCGGTGGTATAGAGTCAAGACCTCCCGATGTGATGGTTCTCGCTCCCGATTCGATCAAGCTTCCCCCTTCGAGGATCTCTGCAAGCAGGGGGTGCTGCTTGAAGCGCTGCATGTTCAGGTGGGGGTCGCACACAGGGGAGGATGGACCGATAGAGGTGACAAATCCGATAGAGATGAGTGTCGGAGAGAAGGCGTAGATCCACCCTCCGCCGTAGGTATCGGGCGAAAGGGGGTAGCCGAAGATGTGGTGCACCTCTCCCTGTTTGAGCCCTCCTTCCGGTATTCTCCATGTCTCCTTGACTCCGGTGCCGTAACGCTGGGGCGCGGCGTTTTGCTCTGAGGGAAAGAGTTGAGCGAGCTGACGCAGGAGTGAGCCATCCGAGCCCTCTCCGATGACGATCACTTTTGCCTTGAGCAGAAGCCCCGGCTCGAAGTTTGCTTTCGGGTTGCCCTCTCTGTCGAGCCCCTTGTTATCGGTTATGATACCGGTCAGCCGTCCGTTTTCACTATAGGGAGCTGAAGCGGCCGTGTTGTCGAAGAGCTGTATGCCCTCGTTATCCGCCTGTTCAGCCATCCAGGCTCCAAACCGGCTGAGCGAAACAAGCTGATTACCCTCGTTACTGAATGCTGCGGGAACGAAGGGGAAGGAGAACTTTTTTTTGCCGGTGAGAAACCAGATGTTCTCACTGATAACTTCTGCTTCAATGGGGCACCCCTTCTCCCTGTAGTCGGGAAAAAACTCCTCAAGGGCTCTTGTGTCGAGTATGGCTCCGGAAAGCAGGTGGGCTCCGGTGTAGCGCCCCTTGTCGATAACCGCAATTGAGCATTCAAGGCTCTGACGTTGCAGCAGCCGCTGAAGGTGAATGGCTGAGGCGAGGTTTGCCGGTCCCGCCCCGACAAACAGAATATCAAACTCCAGTGCTTCACGTTCCTGCATTACGGCCGCGCTGTTTTCAGTGAGAAAAGAAGGCTTTTTTCAGAGCAGTATGCCGCCCAGAATCAGGGAGGCAACACTGAAGTATATCACAATTCCGGTGACATCGACAAGTGTGGCAACAAAAGGTGCTGATGAGGTGGCAGGGTCAAGGCCCATCCGTTTCAGAAGCAGGGGGAGCATGGAGCCGGTAAGGGTGCCGAAGAGGACAATACCTACCAGTGATACGCCAACAGTTACGCCGACATAGATCCATGTCGTGGTCAGGTGACCGAGTATCATGGCCCAGATGATAACCCTGAAGACTCCTATCAGGCCGAGCAGACCACCAAGCGCGAGTCCTGAAAGAATTTCGCGGCGCATGACGCCCCACCAGTCCTGGATGGTGATCTCTCCGAGCGAGAGTGAGCGGATGATCAACGTGGCGGCCTGTGAACCGGAGTTTCCTCCGCTTGAGATAATCAGCGGGATGAAGGTTGCAAGCACAATTGCTTTTGCAAGTTCATCCTGGAAATAGGCCAGTGCAGAGGCGGTCAGCATCTCACCGATAAAGAGGATTACCAGCCAGCCGGCCCGTTTTTTAACGAGCTGGGGAATCGAGAGATCCATGTATGGCTCTTCAAGGGCTTCAATACCGCCGAACTTCTGGATATCCTCGGTCTCCTCCTCTTCTGCCACGTCAAGCATGTCGTCAACCGTAACGACTCCTATCAGGTAGCCGCTGGAGTCGACCACCGGCAACGCTACCGAGTCATAGCGTTTGAAGGCATCAAGTGCATCCTTCTGATCCTGTGAGGCGGTGAGGGTGATGATCTTCTCTTCGGAGATGATTTCACTCACCTTTTTTTCGGGAAGAGAGAGCAGGAGTTCTCGTGCAAGCAGCTCTCCCTTGAGCTTTCCGTAGTCGTCAACAACATAGATGACGTTCAGGGTTTCGCTCTCATGACCGAAGGTGCGAACGTAGTCGAGTACCTGATTGATGTTCCAGTCTTTTTTGACACTCAGATAGTCAGGCGACATGAGCCTGCCGACACTGTCTTCAGCATATGCCAGCAGGGTTTTGGCAATCTTGAACTCTTTGAACGAGAGGAGCTTCAGCAGCTCCTGAACCACTGTTCCCGGCAACTCTTCAAGCAGCGCTGTACGGTCATCTGCCGACATGCTGTTGAGAATATGGGTGACATCTCTCTGGGTCAGTGCGGTCAGCAGGTTCTGCTGGGAGTCGAGCTCAAGATATTCGAAGGTCTCGGTTGCCACATCCTTCTGAAGCAGCCGGAAGAGGATTGCCTGTTCGTTTTCCGGCAGGTCGGAGATGAGCTCTGCCAGATCAACCGGCATCCAGTCATTGAAAATTCTTTGCAGCGCGCTGAAGTTGCGCTGTTCGATCAGTTCCCTGATTTCAGGTAGTAAAGGGGTTCCGATCATGATGCTTGATGGTTAAATAAGGGCAACCCTATTGATTTGTTCCGCGCTTCGATTACTTGGTTGGGCTGAGCTCGAAGGCCCTTCCAGGTTATGAACTCAGCCTAAAAAAGGATTTTTTTTTCAACTTTTCCAATAACGCAGACTGCATTTTTTGATGCATCAGGAGATCCTTGCTTTTGAAACGTGAGGATTGTTTACGATGAATTTGCGCCACGGAAGATCACGGCTTCTTGAAATACCAACTCTTGTTGTGGTTCCGATCATCCTTTCCGGAACAGGGGGTGCGTTTTCCAGATAAAACTCTTCACCGAAAAGATCCCGTCCGTTGTCACGTCGCTCAATCTGAAGTGCCCGGGCAAGCTTTCCCGGACCGCTCATGAGCTCTCTCTCCACGGCTTTTCCTCTCTGCATCTGCATGAAGGAGATGCCTTCAACCGGTTCCATTGCCCGAAGGAGAACCGCACCGGCACGGTTTTCCGGTTCACTGACGATATTGATGAGGTGGTGGCAGCCGTAGGTAAAGTAGACATAGATGGTGCCCGGACGATGAAACATGGTACTGTTTCGTTCTGTTCTGCCCCGCCAGGCATGGCAGGCTTCGTCATCTACACCGAGATAGGCTTCAGTTTCAACAATTCTTGCTTTCAGTTGTAAATTTCCCGGCAGCGTACGGACGAAAATTTTCCCGAGAAGTTTTTCTGCAAGTTCAAGTGTAGGTATTTCATAGAATTGCTTTTCAAGCCGCTCCATCCACCGAACGATTATAATTTGTAATAGTTCATGTATGTATTATAATGTATCAATTCATGACTGAACTTCAACTGCTGTAAATTTCCCTGGTTAGTACATGGGCAGAGTTATTGCGATTGCAAACCAGAAGGGGGGGGTTGGAAAGACAACCACTGCCGTTAATATAGCTGCCTCAATTGCTATTTCTGAGTTTAAAACACTGCTGATCGATATCGATCCCCAGGCTAATGCTACATCCGGTTTTGGCATTGAGACCGGTGACGAGATTGATAACACCTTTTATCAGGTTATGGTAAAGGGTGGCAACATACAGGATGCCATCAAGCAGTCCAGTATTGAGTATCTCGATGTTCTTCCTTCCAATGTCAACCTTGTCGGTATGGAGGTTGAACTGGTGAACATGCGGGAGCGCGAGTATGTTATGCAGAAAGCACTCAAGGGTGTCCGTTCCCTTTATGACTACATTATCATCGACTGTCCGCCCTCGCTTGGTCTGATCACCCTTAATTCGCTTACGGCTGCCGATTCGGTGCTGATACCGGTCCAGGCCGAATATTATGCCCTTGAGGGGCTGGGGAAGCTGCTCAACACCATCAGCATTGTTCGCAAGCACCTGAACCCGAAGCTTGAAATTGAAGGGGTTCTGGTGACCATGTATGATTCACGGCTTCGTCTGGCTACACAGGTGGCTGAAGAGGTAAAGAAATTTTTCAAGGAGAAGGTCTACCGTACCTATATCCGCAGGAATGTAAGGCTTTCCGAAGCTCCGAGCCATGGCAAGCCGGCTCTGCTCTATGACGCCCAGAGTATCGGGTCGAAAGATTATCTCGATCTGGCTCAGGAGATATTTGAACGGGATGGAAATATTAAAAAATTTAAAGTCCGGCAGCGGTAGCTGACCAGGGCAAGCTGGCGGGGTGATATGTCTAAAAATGCATTGGGAAGAGGTCTGAAAGCACTTATTCCGGATGAGGGATTTGATTCGGGTTCCAGGGAGGAGCAGGAGGAGCTTGCCCGGGACGGATCCATTGGCAGCCTGCCGATTGAGAAAATCCGGGCTAATCCATTTCAGCCCCGCAAGGAGTTTGATGAAACAGCCCTTGAAGAGCTGAAGAACTCCATTATTGAAAACGGTGTCATACAGCCGGTTACGGTCTGCCGTGACGGGGAGGGGTATCAGCTTATCAGCGGAGAGCGGCGCCTGAGGGCAGTCACCCTGGCAGGATTCAAGTTTATTCCCGCTTATGTTATCGAGGCACATGATGATTCAAGCAAGCTGGAGCTGGCTTTGATCGAGAATATCCAGCGTGAGGATCTCAATGCCATTGAGGTTGCTCTTGCCCTGAAAAGCCTCACCACAAAGTGCCGTCTGACACAGGACGAGATCGCCCAGAAAGTGGGAAAAAACCGCTCAACGGTCAGTAATTTTCTCCGTCTTCTCAAACTGCCCCTCCAGATTCAGGACAGCATACGAAACAGGGAGATCTCGTCCGGTCATGCCAGGGCGCTTATCAATCTCCCCGGCGAGCAGCAGCAGCTGAAGGTATGGAAGCAGGTACTCAGTCATGAGCTTTCTGTTCGCCAGACAGAGACGCTGGTGAACCGCATGTTCAAGGAGCAGTCCAAACCGGCACAGGCTAACTCTCCGGACCGCTCTTTGCATATTACCCAACTGGAGTCACTTCTGAGAGACAAGCTTGCAACCAAGGTTCGCATAGTTGAAAAGAAGGGGGGCAAGGGGGAGATTCATATCCAGTATTTCTCCAATGATGATCTCGACAGGGTACTTGAAATTCTGAATCACGAGTAGTCGTCAGTATCTCCTGCTCCACTGGATAGAGAGACAAATATTCAACAGAACACTAATCATGAGGTTTACCCTTGTAGGCAACGGCAGGATGGGAACACAGGTTGCCCAAGTGATCGGTCAGTCGGGCCGGCACGAAATAGCCGCCGTTCTTGATATCGATACTCCCGTTACTCCCGACCTGTTTCGCGGAAGCGATGCCATCATAGATTTTACCGTAAGGGAGGCTTTTCTGCTTAATCTGCCAGCCATCCTCAGTTCGGGTGTGCCGGTTGTTGTCGGTACCACCGGCTGGGACGATGTTCGCGAAAAGGTCAGAAGCCAGGTCTCCGATGCCGGGGCTTCGCTGCTCTGGTCGTCCAATTTTTCACTCGGGGTCAACATTTTTCTCCGAACCGTTCGCGAAGCTGCCCGGCTGATCTCTCCTTTTACGCAGTTTGATATTGCTGTAGCTGAACAACACCATACCGGAAAGGCTGATTTTCCAAGTGGAACAGCGCTCAGGGCCGCAGATATGATTCTTGAGGCGAACCGGCGGAAAACAACGGTTGTGCGTGAGCTGTCGGATGAGCGGAAACTTGCTCCTGAAGAGCTGCACGTTGCGGCAATACGGCTTGGCACAGTTTTCGGCAAGCACTCCGCCTTTATTGATTCCGAGCTGGATGAGATCGTGATCTCCCATACGGCCAAAAGCCGCGCAGGGTTTGCCGCCGGAGCGGTTGAAGCTGCCGAGTGGCTTGCAGGGCGTCACAGAACAACGCCGGGATTTTATACCATGGATGATTTTTTAAACGAAAAGCTCTCCTGAACTCTATGGCAGCCGACAGTTCAACGCAAAGTGCCCTCTCATTTTCAGGAAAGCTCTATACGGTTCTTCTTGGTGCTGCGATCATTCTCCTGACAACAACGGTACCCTATCTTACCCTGCTGAATGTTTTTCTCTTTGCCGGGGTATTTCTTGCCGGTACGATTGCGCTTAACCACGCCATTCTCCGTTTTCAGGTCCGTCTTCCCTACAGTGAGGCCTTTTTTCTGGGATGTGTTGCCGGTATGGCGGGCGGGGTGCTTTCCGAGAGCGTAACCTTTCTGCTGATGCAGCAGTTCAACTATCGCCCCGGAGCAGAAAGCCTCTCGCTGATCATCGACTGGGCACTTGAAATGGCAAAAGGGAAGCCTGAACTACAGGATCAGGTACAGGCACTTGTAACAGCAGAGAAGCTTGCTTTGGCACCAGTCAAGCTGAGTTTCAGGGAGCTGCTGATGAATATGGCCTTTTCAGGTGTGTTTTATGCCCCCATGACCGGTCTTGGCGCTGCTTTTGCCGTGCTCAGGCTCAAACGCAAAGCAAGAAAAGCGTGACGGAAAGGTTGTTTTAAGCTCCGGAGGAGCGGGATATTGGTAGAGCTTGCAGTTTGTACCACCCCCTGTCAATCTTCTGCGAACCCGGCAGGGTTCTCCACGCTTCTACCCGGCAGTACCGTACAGGGCTTTTGAGTTTACCGATTCCCGAGTTCATCGCAAGGTTGATAGCTCCCTCATCGGGAGCGTTTTCCTCTTCACTCTCAATGAATGCCACCGGCCGCTCGCCATATTCACGATCAGGAATAGGCACTACAACAGCTTCGCGTATTCCCTCGATCATCATCAGCGCTTTCTCGATCTCTTCGGGGTGAATGTTCTCTCCTCCGGAGATAAACATGTTATCCTTGCGTCCGATTACCGTCACCACTCCCTCTTCAGAGAGCGTGCCGATATCGCTGGTGTGAAACCATCCCTCGCTGTCGGTTTGCAGCTGAATACCCCGGTTGGTGAGGTATCCTGAAAAAAGGGTTGCCCCCCTGACCAGCAGTTCCCCATCTGCCGCTTTGCGCAGCTCTCTCCAGGGCAGAACCATTCCGCTGTTCTGTTCCGGGCTATTTATCGGTCCTGGAGTAGTGGCAATCTGTGAGCTCATCTCGGTTGAGCCGTAGCTCAGATAGAGGGGGATATGCTGCCGTACACTCTCCTCAAGCAGTGACTTCGGAGCAGAGCTGCCGCCAAGCAGCACAGCTTTCAGTCGGCTCAGGCGCAGGGCGCTTTCGCTTTGGGCCAGCAGGCGGTAGAGTTGAGTCGGTACCAGCGAGAGATGGGTGAGCGGGAAGTTCCCGAGTGAGCTTGCAAGCGGCTCATCGGATTCTGCAATCGCAAGGCATCCACCCGAAACAAATGCTCTGAAAAGCAGGGCGTAACCCCCGATGTGATAGAGCGGGAGTGAGAGCAGCCAGCAATCTCCGGGTCCGAAAGGGAGGTTCTCTTCGGAGCCGAGAGCACTGTACCAGTGATTGGCAAAGGTGTGAACGGCGGCTTTTGCTTTTCCCGAGCTGGCCGAGGTATGAATAATGGTAACCGGGCGCGACATCTCTTCGGGTGGCACCATGCTCTCCCCAGCGGCAAAGCGCGAGGCATCTTCAAGCAGTGAGGTGAGCGGCGAAGTTCTGCATCCGAAGTAAAGGAGTTGAGCAGAGCTGCCGGTCAGCAGCAGTTTCGGGCGAAGGTTCTGCACGGTAGTCCGGATCAGCTCTTCGGGAAACCGGCTGTTGAGCGGAGCGGCAATCATTCCGGCTTTAAGCAGACCAAGCAGGGTGATGACCAGTTCGGGGGTATTTACCGAGAGCAGTGCGACTATGTCGCCCGCCCGAAATCCCTCCTTGCAGAGCAGCCCGGCAATATGGCGGGCCCTCTCATCACACTCCAGGAATGAGAGGCTTTTTCCCTTCATCATGATTGCAGGAGCGCTGCCGAAACGTTTTGCAGCTCTGCCTACAAGGTCCATAGTGAGGTGCGCTTTAACATTCGCAGGTTAACCTTCTGGGCGTTCAGATAGATGGTTTCTGCATCGAGCAGACCGTTCTTACTCCCGAACGGGGTTTCAAGCAGGTCGTACTCCAGGTAGCGGTAGGTGTCAAGGCCGCATGCGGCAGGCAGAGAAGAGAGCGAGGCGGCGAGCATGGTATAGAAGCTCAGGCTGATTCCGCTCTCAAAAGCCGAGCTGAATACCGCTTTCAGCCTGTTTTCCTGGGCATACCGGGCAAAATGGAGGGCCACCGAGATCCCTCCAAGACGGTTCGGCTTGAGGATGAGCGCTTTGAGAGCGGCCACCGGAATATAGCTGAGCATCTCAGGTTTCTGCCAGAGTGTTTCATCAAGAGCCGAGGGAATCCCTGTTTTAGCATGGAACTCCCCGATCAGTTCAGGGTCCTGCAGCGGCTCCTCGATATAGTCAATGCTGCCGGCAGGAGCGCTTCGGGCAAAATCGAGAGCTTCATCCATCAAAAGCGACTGATTGGCATCAAGACGCAGTTTGATCTGCTGGCCGAAAGTACGGTGAAGCGCTTCAATGCTCCGCAGGGCATCGTCGGTTTTTCCGGCTGTGATCTTGAGCTTGAATGTCCGGTATCCGAGGCTGAACAAGCGCTCTGCCCGCTCAATGATCTTTGCTGTATCACCGAAGAGCAGGGCGTTGAGTGGAACCTCTTTTGCACTCTCTTCCAACGGCGAAAAGGCGGAACGGCCCCCCTTATTGGCGGTTTCAAGGTTGATCATCGCCATCTCCAGACCGGTTCGCACTGAAGGGTAGAGCTGCTCCTGCATTATCGGGGAGGCAACAAAGTTATGTTTGGCAAGCACCTCAACCAGCTGGGCTTCTGCGGACTGAAACAGCTCTTTGTGCAGTCCGGGAAGCGGAGCTATTTCACCGTAGCCGATTTTTCCGCTTTCCCGGCTCGTGAGGGCAAGGATAATGCCCTCACGTTGCAGAAGCCTGACGCCTTTGACGGTTACCGGTTCCGTAAAGGGAATGGCATACCTGTAGAGTGTTACATGGGAGGCTTTCACGGTCTTTTGGGAAACTTGCTGAAGTCAGGCTTGCGTTTTTCAACAAACGCGTTTCTGCCCTCCTGTCCCTCTTCACTCATATAGTAGAGCATGGTGGCATTTCCGGCCAGCTCCTGCAGGCCTGCCTGGCCGTCGCAGTCGGCATTCAGCGCAGCCTTCAGGCAGCGGATGGCCATCGGTGAGTTGGCAAGAATCTCACGACACCATTTTACGGTCTCCTCTTCAAGTCGATCGAGCGGTACAACAGTGTTGACGAGGCCCATGGCAAGGGCTTCAGCTGCATTGTACTGGCGGCAGAGATACCAGATCTCGCGGGCTTTTTTCTGGCCGACAAGACGGGCCATGTAGCTTGCACCCCATCCGCCGTCAAAAGAGCCGACTTTCGGACCGGTCTGGCCGAAGATGGCATTTTCAGCCGCAATGGTAAGGTCGCAGAGCATATGCAGCACATGACCGCCACCGATTGAGTAGCCTGCAACCATGGCGATGACCGGTTTCGGGCAGGTGCGGATGTCACGCTGGAAGTCGAGCACGTTGAGCTTGTTCACCCCTTTGCCGTCATCATAACCGGCGTTTCCCCTTATTTTCTGGTCGCCTCCCGAGCAGAAGGCCAGGTCGCCCTGACCGGTCAGGATGACCACGCCGATCTCCTGGTCATTGCGAGCGTTCTGAAGGGCCTCGATCATTTCGTCAACCGTCTGCGGGCGGAATGCATTGCGTCTTTCAGGGCGGTTGATGGTGATTTTGGCGATTCCTTCGGCTTTATGGTAGAGAATGTCGGTAAATTCACCGGCCGGTATCCAGTTTACAGCGCTCATATCAGGATGGTTGTTGCTTGTTGAAAAATGTTTTCAGGCGGTCGAGAAACAGCTCCCGGTTTTCAATGTGCAGCGTATGGCCGCAGCCGGAAAAGATCTCAAGCGTGGAGTCAGGGCATAAATTAACCATTTGGCGCCCAATCTCAACGAATTTAAGGTCTTTTTCACCGGCAAAAAATTGTGTCGGCACCCTGTTTTGCGCCAGTGCATCCCATAGTGAGGGCTGTACTCCGGTTCCGAGGAGCCTGAGCGCTGAAGCGAGGTTTCCGGGATTGTTGATTTTCCGTTCGCGCTCAATCTCGTGAAAGAGGGGATGGTTTTTCAGGGTTGCAAAGAGCGGTTGCTCATACCAGGCTTGAATGAACCCCTCAAAGTTCTTCTCGATTTTTCGGGCAATCCCTTCATCGCTTTTGCGGCGGGCAGCCTGCTCCTCTTCGGTTCTGAGACCGGGGGAGGCGGAGACAATAACCGCTTTTGTGAAGAGATCCGGGTGGCGCATCATGAGGGCAAGCGCCACACGCCCACCCATGGAGTAACCCACGAGAAAGCAGGGAGCCGCCGCAGAACGCCTCAACTCCGCCGCCAGGGCATCAACGGTCTCCATGAAAAACAGCTCAGGGTTGCCCTCTTTGGGTACTTTGGGTATCGGCGTTTCTCCATGACCCGGAAGGTCCACCAGCACAGAGCAGTAATCCCGTTCAAGCTCCCTTGCGACAGCCAGCCAGTCGCTCCCCGACCCGAGAAACCCGTGCAAAAACACAATCCGCGGCAAAGCCTGGTCTCCGATGAGCAATGAGGGGACGTTCATGACTAACTCTACTTTAGATTCTCTTGCAGGAACAATATATGAAGCTCTTTCACCTGCAGGAAGTTATTTTCGTATAACCGGAGAAGAGTGAATGTTTGAGCGGTTTGCAGATATCCGTTCAGGAAGAGTATATTGTGTTGCAATTGCAATGCATGAATAATGATTGATAAATTATGAAAAGCGCATCCTTCCCATCCCTTCGCGTTAAACCCGAGCTCCGCAATGCAGCCGAAGAGGTTTTGCAGCAGGGGGAAAGCCTCTCTTCATTTATTGAGTCATCTATCCGGGCGAATATTGACCGAAGGCTCAATCAGAAAGAGTTCATTACTCGGGGGCTTGCATCGCGGGACCATGCCCGCATTACCGGGGTATACAAGGATGCTGATCTTGTAGTTGATCGGCTTCATGAGATGCTCCTTGAAGCCAAAAAGAAAAGGCATTGAAGTACACTGTCCGCTTTACTCCTGAAGTCGAAGAAGATCTTGTGCGGCTTTATGCATTTCTTCTTGAAAAAGATCCGAAGACGGCTGAAGAGGCACTCAACGCAATTGCCAATGGACTCGGTTTTTTAAGGGATTTTCCTTTCAGTTGCCGTAAAGCGCTTCCCGAAAATCCACTGCTTCGTGAACTCCTTGTTTCAGACGGAAAATCGGGTTATGTCGCCCTTTTCGAAATCGAGGATCAAAGTACTGTTACCGTTCTTGCCTTGCGTTACCAGCAAGAAGATGACTATTACTGATCTGCAAATGCGGGAAAGTCATGTATTTGCTTTTTGTATCTGTGGAATGGAGACGTACACAACAAACTATACGTTCCATTTTCTCTCAAGGATTGAACTTTTCATAAATATCTTTGCGATGTCCAACTCTTATAACATGAATAACGAGTTGTTCATGCTCGATTGAATAGATAATCCGGTAATCACCTTTACGAATTCTGTAGGTTTGTACTGATCCTCGCATCTTTTTACATCCAGGTGGTAATGGGTCAACTGCAAGATCATTTACTGTGTTCACAATTTCAGGAATAATCTCGTTGGCAAGCTTTTTCAGCTCTTTGACAGCGGAATTTTTCCAGTGAATGCTATAGCTGCCCATTTTTTTTCAGATCTTCAACAAGTTGTTCATGAGAGATTGTTGGTTCATCCTTGCGCTCGGCAACAGCGGCCAGATCTTCAAGCTCTTCAAGTAACTCATAAAAATCGTCCAGGGGTAGAATAACCGATTTTTTGACCCCGTTTTTATCGGTTACGTATTCCGCGTCAATGTTCTCAATCTTTGGCATTGATAATGGTTTGAAATGTTGAAAACAGGGGAATTCACCCTTTGCATTGACTATGTTTATTGCCGTAATATAACAATATCGGTTCAGATTTAGTTTGTCACTGAAGAGCGCAGCAGAAAGGTTATTCGGGGGTTTCACCTGTCCGTTTTATGCTGAGGGTATTGTGAAGTCGGGTTTGACCGCGTGAAGTGTCACTTACGCTTTTTTTGCAATGACCAAGCCAACATTAATCGGGTTGTACCGGCTTTTCCGTTTTGAACTCTCAAGCACCGCAGGTGCCTGTGCGCTCCTTGGCGAACTCCTTGCACTTGGATACCTTCCTTCTTTTCGTCAGGCAGCACTTGGTTTTCTGACAATCTTCTGCATTTCGGCGACCGCTCTTATTCTCAATGACTTTTTCGATATCGAGACAGATCGGATCAATGCGCCTTACCGTCCACTGCCTTCCGGCCTTGTGTCAAAAGCCGAAGCGCTTCTTCTTGCCACAGTCGTTGCACTCCTCGGCTTCCTTTCCGGTTGGATGATTGGTGTGGAGGCGTTTGCTCTTGTGCTGGTCGTCTGGATTGCCGGATTTCTCTACAACTGGAGGCTAAAGAAGTCAGGAATAATTGGCAATCTCATCGTTGGCTTTTCAGTGGGAATGACCTTTGTGTTCGGGGGTATTATGGTTGGAAATCCTTTTGAAAAAATAGTCTGGTTTCTTGCACTCACAACCATGTTTGTTGACCTTGGAGAAGAGATCGCCGCCGATGCTCTGGATGTTGAGGGTGACCGCAAAACCGGATCGCGTTCGCTGGCTGTTCGTTTCGGCCCGGAGAGAGCAATGAGAATTGCAGCGGGTATTTTTTCATTGGTTATAGCAGGAAGCGCCATCCCTTTTGTGTTCGGCTGGCTTGAATGGCTCTATCTGCCTCCAATTGTCATTTTCGATGGAGTCATTATCTATTCCGCAAGACGGCTGCTCAATCCAAAGATACCAGACCGAATCAACGATATCCGCCGTATCTATCTGAGCGGTTCAGTAATGATAGTGGTGTTTATCATTATCCGGCTTGCGATCACAGCCCGGTAAGATATTCTGCGGCGAGGGTGTTGATTTTGGCCTGGAGTGAGCGGTGGCGGAGCAGATTATCCTCTCTTGTGCCATTGACTTCTATCACGGTGCTTCGGGGGCTGGCGGATGCTTTTGTGTAAGCAGCCATGAATTCGTCGTTTGTTTTCGGATTCGTGTACTCTACACCGAAGGTTTCGGCGGCGGATTTGACACTGTAGTTTTGCGGGGTGGCGAAATGGGTTTCAAAGATCTCTTTGCATTTGGAAACCGGCAGGAACGAGAAGATGCCTCCGCCGTTGTTGTTGAGCACAATAATCTGCAGGGGGACATCCATGGAGCCGAGCAGCGAGAGTGCATTCAGGTCGTGCAGAAAGGCGATATCGCCGATCAGGAGCGTCACCGGCTTTTGTCCGCCTGAGGCAAATCCGGCTGCGGTTGAGATAATGCCGTCAATCCCGCTTGCTCCGCGGTTGATGCCGGTTATGACGCATTCTGTCTGAATGTTGTATGCGAAGCTGTCCATATCTCGGACCGGCATGCTGTTTGAGAGGAAGAGTCGCTGGCTGCTGCTTATCAGCGTTGAAACCAGTCGTGCAGCGGAAATTTCTGTTACCGGAAGGTTGCCTGTGGTTTCACTGTCAATGGCTTCTCCTGCGTGGCGGAAGAATGTTTTGGCCTGCTCCATATTGATTCCGGAAGTGGCAGAGCGGCACCCCTTGAGAGCCTTGGCGGTCAGGAGAATCGAACGCTCAATGCTCATGGTTACGTTGTGGTCGGGGGAGTAGCGCTCTGCATCTGGTCTGATGACGATATAGTGTTTCGGATTCCACTTCCGGATGGCGGCTGCCGGGTGTTTTGCGATCAGGCGACCGCCGAAATGGAGCACCAGGTCGGGTATGAAGCGTTCAGCGAATTCCGGAGTTGCAAAGGCCTGCTGCCATGGAAGTGTTGTGCTCATCAGGCGAACTCCTGAAGAGAGATCGCCGTAGAGTGGTATCTGAAGATCAAGGGCAAGTTCGGCAACCGCTTCCGCCTCTTCGGCGCGCTGCATGCTTCCCGCAATAATGAGGGGCCTGTCAGCTTTTGCAAGCAGTCCACGCAGTATCGAGAGAGCTTCAATATCCGGTCGCTTTTCCGGGAAAAGTGTGCGGCTTGAGGGTTCTGCGCTTCCAAGCCACTCATGTAGAGGGTTGAGCCAGGGATCTTCCGGATCGGGTGCTTCCGGTTCCAGCGGCTCCCGGAACGGCTGGTTCAGGTGTACCGGGCCGGGAGGTGAACCGACAGCTTTCGCTACAGCATAGGAAACAGTGGAGAGCAGGGCTTTCGGTGGCAGCTCCGCTGACGGAACCGGGAGCTGCATGTGCCACCGGGTATAGCTGCCGAAGATGTTCTCCTGGCGGATAGTCTGGTTTGCTCCGCATTCAAGCAGTTCGAAGGGGCGGTCGGCAGAGAGCACTATCATCGGCTGAGAGTCCATGGATGCCTCAACAACGGCAGGGAAATAGTTGGCTACGGCGGTGCCTGATGTGCAGATGAGAACAGCCGGTTTTCCGGTAGCTCTGGCATGCCCGAGCGCAAAGAAGGCTGCAGAGCGTTCATCCGGAAAGATTTTCCACCGGGCTTTAGGATTTCCGGCAACGGCAGCTGTGAGCGGCGTTGAGCGTGAGCCTGGAGAGATGCAGAAAAAATCAGCACCCTGCCGGATCAGCTCTTCAATGATGATGCTGCTCCAGAGTGTGGTGATCTGGCGGTTGTTCATGCTTCCTGACGGGTTATAGTCAGTATGTCGCCGATTTTCTGATCAACCTCGTTCCATTCAGAGAGGGGATCCGATCCTGTTACCAGTCCTGCACCGGAGTAGAGATAGGTGAAGCGTCCGTTGACAAGCGCCGAGCGGATGGCTACGGAAAATTCAGCAGCATCACGGCTGATCCAGCCGACAGGTGCGGCATACCAGCCCCGGCTGAAGGGTTCGAGCTCCATGATATGCTGAAGTGCGGGCTCCTTCGGGACGCCGCCGACAGCAGGAGTTGGATGGAGGCGTTTCAGTACATCGCTGTCATTTTCGAATTCCGGCTTGAGTGTTGCCGAGCAGCGGGTATAGAGGTGTGCAAGTCGGTTCAACTGCATAACACAGACATCCTCCTCCATGTCAATTTCGCTGCATATCGGGAAGAGGTCTTCGTAGATCATCGCCCTGACAAAGTTATGCTCGCGGATATCTTTTTCTGAATTCAGGAGTGCCTCTGAAGCGTGATGGTCACCGCCTTTGATCATCTCTTTCGAACAGGTTCCGGCAAGCGCTTCAGTCAGGAGCTGGTTGCCGTTTCTGCGGTAGAGCCGTTCGGGTGAAAAGCTGAAAAATGCCCGGTTTTCAGCCGGCTCAAAGTAGAATCTGTAGATCGCATTTTCCGGATAGGGATAGCGAAGCAGGAAGAGGAGCGGAGAGAGTGTCGCACTGAACTCCAGTATGGTCTGCCGTGCCAGCATTATCTTCTCCATCTCCCCGCTGGTAAACGTCCGGAGCGCTTTTCTGCAAAGCTCAATCCATCGGGTTTCATCCGGATTATAGGAGATGTTGAGCAGTTCCGGGAGTTTCGACGCAGAGCAGTCGGTGTTGGTTACGAGCCGGTCAAGCACATCGGTCAGCTCACGGATTTTTGTTATGACAACATCACCCTGTTCAATCCAGAGATGGCATGAAAGGGAGTAGTGTGCGTTCTCGAATGTCAGCTGGACAAGTGGCAGTACAAAAGAGAAGGTGGAAAACTCCTGCCAGATTGGATCCTGTCTCTCGCTGTTGTTGAAGTGGAACCCTCCGAAATAGCGGGCGTGGGGAGTTTTGCGGGCCAGGGAGCGTTCGAACTGCCTGAACATCTCGTCGTTATTGCCTTCTCCGTCATACGTAATGGTGTCAGCAATGCCGATTCCGGCTACAGCATAATCCTTTTCACGGTTCATCCAGAACACTCTGGGATATATCGTCTGCACAGAGAGCCATTCTGGCAGGTCTGCAGGATGAACAGGCTGCGAGAAGGTTACAAGATGGTTCTTGTGATCTCTGCCCGCATCAAGCTTGTCATCGTAAAGGCTTAAAGCAGTTTTCAGGCTTGCAACAGCCTTTTCGATAGACAGGAGTTCCGCTGAAGGTGTAATGGTATGGTAATGCTCACTCATCATATGCGTTTGTCGGCATTATAACGCTCCAATATGTTTGTTTCATACTTACAGAAACAAACAGTACAACAAGTTATCAATATCAGTTTCCTGAAATAAAAAAACGAAGGAAAATCGGTACCGGTTTTCAAAAAATCCGGTTACCGTTTTTCACTACTACCAGATTTTTCCTTATTGAAATGGCGCTGCAGCGAGACGGCAAGATAATTGTTTTTCACAAGAAGCCATTCATAAATCGCCTCGGCTTCAGCCCTTCTGCCGGTATGAATATAGCAGATTGCAAGATTGTAGTGGGCCTCTGCAAATGCTTCGCTGTTATCTATGGCATCACTGTATGCGGTGGAAGCTTTCTCATACTGCTGCATCTGCATATAGACATTGCCGACATCATAAAGACGCATTGAGTCTTTTGGCGCGCGTTCAAGGTGTTTCTGAAAATATCCCAGTGCTCCGGCATAGTTTTTCTGATTGAAAGCGATCGTCCCCAGGGCCTGTTCTGCATGATCAAGCCCGGGATTTAAGGCAAGAGCGTTTTTGAATGCTTCGGTTGCTTCATTATAACGCTGTTTACGGGCCAGAGCGTTGCCGAGAAGCATAAAACCGCCGGCATCCTGAGGATTTTTCCATACCTGCTGCTGCAGATTTGCAATTTCATCCGATTTACGGTTGCAGGATGTCAAAATGGTGAGGCTGGCCAGCAGAGCGCAAGCAATGAAGCGAGACAGTCCGGACCTTGAATAGGGTAGTGAAGGAGTCATAGTAATTCAATATAATCACTTGATGAATGATCTGCCAATCATGATTTGGATACGTTTCTGATTTGGCTGAAATATTTCAGAATTGCAGGCAGTGTCCGTAACTTGAGCGGTCAGGATTCTTTGGAAGGTTTAGATCTGATCGATCGAGAATGCCGGTAATCATATGAAATAAAAGAGCCATGAAACATGATTTAGAGGTAAGCGGCATGAGCTGCAGCGGTTGTGAGATGCTCATCAAGGAGGCTCTTGAAGAGCTTGACGGTGTTCTGGAAGCCGAGGCATCTCATTCTACAGGCAGGGTTACGGTTGAGTGCGATCCGTCAAAGGTCACTCTTGCTGCAATAACGGAAACTATTCAGGCAGAGGGCTTTACGGTTAAGGGGTAACGAGCTGTCGGAAAAAAGGTGCATCTATCGGAAAAAAAGAAAGGAGTGTGACATGGCAGTCGAGAAAACGGAACGGCTTGCGGTTCTTATTGATGCAGATAATACCCAGCCGGCAATTATTGAAGGTTTGCTTGCTGAGGTTGCCAAGTACGGAACGGCAAATGTCAAAAGAATATACGGTGACTGGACGACTACAGCACTGCGGGGATGGAAGGAGGTACTTCTTGAGTTTTCCATCCAGCCGATCCAGCAGTTCGGCTATACCAAAGGGAAAAATGCAACAGACAGTGCCATGATTATTGATGCCATGGATCTTTTGTATACCGGCAAATTTCAGGGGTTCTGCATTGTGTCAAGTGACAGTGATTTTACCAAACTGGCCTCGCGGATCAGGGAGTCCGGACTGACGGTCTACGGATTCGGAGAGAAAAAAACCCCGGGCCCTTTTGTTTCAGCTTGTGACAAGTTCATCTATACGGAGGTTCTTCGCCTGAAACTCAATGAAAACGAACCGATTGCACGCAAGTCGATGGCTGAGCTTAAACAGGATACCCGTCTGGTCCGGTTACTGAGAAATGCGGTTGAAGCCTCCTCTGATGAGAGCGGCTGGGCGCATCTTGCAACGACAGGCGGCAACATCGCCAAGCAATCTCCGGAGTTTGATCCACGAAACTACGGTTATATCAGGCTTGGAGAGTTGCTGGAAGCAACAAAGCTGTTTGATTTTGATGAGAGGGTTCTCGGTAACGGACAATCGAGGGCTATCTATGTGCGTGACAAGCGCAAAAAAGGATGAGTAGATTGAGCACATAAAAAAGGCCTCACCGGAGTGAAGCCTTTTTTTATGTATCTGCGGAGCTGACGGGGCTCGAACCCGCGACCTCCTGCGTGACAGGCAGGCGCTCTAACCAAACTGAGCTACAGCTCCATTCAAAGAGTTGTAAATGTATAGAGCACGACCCTAAAATCCAAAAAGTATTTTCGTTTTTTTTCTGTTTATATTGAGTTCGGAAAACAGAGAAATGTTTCTGCACTCCTTTGTTTTTTAACACTTTCAGCATGGTTTCTGATTTTTGTTACGTGTAATCTTCAATCAACAAGATTGGTATCAACATGGCCGTTACAGACCCAAGAAATTCCCTGACCGTTACTGATAACAGGACCGGAAAAACCTATGAACTTCCGGTTGAGAACGGTACCATCAATACCATGGATCTTCGTCAGATACAGGTTTCTGCTGAGGATTTCGGGCTTTTGGGCTATGACCCCGGTTTTTTAAATACAGCATCCTGCAAAAGCCGTATTACCTACATTGATGGTGATAAAGGTATTTTGCGTTATCGAGGCTATCCAATCGAACAGCTTGCAGAGCACAGCCATTTTCTGGAAACCTCATACCTTCTTATCAAGGGTGAGCTTCCCGACAAGGAGAGGCTGGCGGTATGGACTTACAATATCCGCCATCATACCATGACCCATGCCAATCTGGTCAAGTTCATGGACGGGTTCCGCTACGATGCTCATCCGATGGGGATTCTTGTCGGCACAGTAGGCGCGCTCTCTACTTTTTATCGTGATGCGAAGGATATCGGTAATGAAGAGTCCCGTAAACTCCAGGTGCGGCGTCTTATAGGCAAGATACCCACGCTGGCGGCAATGAGCTTCCGTCACAGTCTCGGGTTTCCCTATGTTCTGCCTGATAATGAGTTGAGCTATACCGGCAATTTTCTCTCCATGATGTTCAAGATGACTGAAATACACTACAAGCCAAATCCGGTGCTTGAACGTGCCCTCGATGTGCTCTTTATCCTGCATGCTGATCATGAACAGAACTGTTCAACCAATGCCGTCCGGGCTGTAGCCAGTTCCGGAGTCGATCCCTATACAGCAATTGCTGCCGGTTGCGCGGCTCTTTACGGGCCATTGCATGGCGGTGCAAACGAGGCGGTTATCCATATGCTGCTGAAAATCGGATCGGTTGACAAGGTTCCGGAGTTTATTGCATCGGTCAAGAGCGGGGAAGGCCGTCTTATGGGCTTTGGCCACAGGGTGTATAAAAATTATGATCCAAGGGCAAAAATTATCAAGGAGATCGCTTTCCAGGTTTTTGAAGAGACCGGTCGCAGCCCTCTGCTCGATATTGCTCTTGAGCTGGAGAGAATTGCTCTTGAGGATGAATATTTTATCAATCGGAAGCTCTATCCGAATGTGGATTTTTATTCCGGTCTGATCTACCAGGCGATGGGATTTCCGATGGATATGTTTCCGGTTCTCTTTGCTATCGGAAGGATACCCGGATGGCTTTCACAGTGGATTGAGCAGGTTAAGGATCCTGAGCAGAAAATTGCGAGACCCCGTCAGATCTACCTCGGAGAGGAAACGCGGGATTTTGTACCGATGGAGATGCGCCCGAAAAACAGGCTGGATGAGCAGAAAATAGGGATCTGCAGACTATAAAGGTTTTTTATCACATTTTCGACCAAATAATTATGTCGGTTACGTCCAAAGATGTTGCCTATATCGCCGATCTGGCCCGCCTCAGGTTCAATGAAGAGGAGACAATTGTCATGACCAGCGAGCTCAACAACATTCTTCACTATATC
The DNA here is from genome assembly GCF_011601315.1 of Candidatus Chlorobium masyuteum. Classification (NCBI taxonomy): domain Bacteria; kingdom Pseudomonadati; phylum Chlorobiota; class Chlorobiia; order Chlorobiales; family Chlorobiaceae; genus Chlorobium; species Candidatus Chlorobium masyuteum. The sequence goes on from NZ_JAAORA010000002.1 coordinate 369,456, forward strand.
GAGAAGCTCAATGAAGTTGATACTGAAGGTGTTGAACCGCTCAGCAGTATCCATGACCAGATCAACGTACTCCGTGAGGATGTTGAGCTTCAGCCGCTCACATCGGAGGATGTCCTGAAGAATGCCCCTCAGAGGCAGGATCGTTTTTTCAAAGTACCCAAGGTTATCGGGTAACCCTGCAATGGTTGAGCTTCGCGAAAAAAACGGAAGTGCGGTTTTTGTCGTCAAGGCACAGCCCCGGTCATCGAAAAGCAGGGTATGCGGTCTCTATAACGGAGGATTGAAGGTTAGTCTGAAAGCGGCACCTGTGGATGATGCCGCCAACAGGGAGTGTTGTGACCTTTTTTCAAAAGTTTTCCATATTCCCCCCTCCCGGGTGCATATTATTGCAGGGAAGAGTTCCCGGACAAAAACCGTGATGCTGGAAGGGGTCACTCTTGAAGCCGCGACTCTGGCGTTCAACGCTTATGAGTAAACGCTTAAAAAATATAGGCACCGTTTTTAATTGTCGTGAGCGATTCGAAGGCAAGGCGGACGGAGCGCAGAAACCGGAATGTACAAGGGAGTACATGAGGATTTTGAGCACCGTCCAACGTAGTCATCGAACTGCGGAACAGATTAAAAAAGGTGCGCTATGAGAGCTGTGGTTCAGAGAGTGTTATCGGCCAGTGTCTCTGCAAGTGAAGCTCGATACTCCGGGATCGGTCCGGGTATGCTTGTTCTTCTTGGTATTGCTCCCGGTGACGGTATGGCGGAGGTCGAATGGATGTGCCGCAAGCTTGCCGGTTTGCGGATTTTTAATGACGGTGAGGGTAAAATGAATCTTTCGCTCACTGAGAGTGAGGGAGAGCTTCTGGTTGTTTCACAGTTTACACTCTATGCCGATACAAGCCGGGGCAACCGGCCGGGTTTTTCAGGTTCAGCCCGTTTTGACGTTGCTCAGCCGCTCTACGAAAGTTTTATCCGGATGGTTGGCCTGCAGATTGCAAAGCCGGTCAGGACCGGATGGTATGGGGCGGACATGCAGGTCGCTCTGGTCAATGACGGCCCGGTAACCTTGATTCTTGATTCTCCACTCTCCACATGAAAGCTGTTATCCTTATTCCTGCCAGGCTTGATTCCAGCCGTCTTGAAAAAAAAATGCTTGCCGATCTTGAGGGGGAACCGCTCATTGTCCGTACCTGGCGGCAGGCTCTTAAATCCCGGCTTGCAGCACGCGTTGTTGTAGCTACCGACAGTCTGGAGATCGCTTCTGTTCTGGAAGAGCGGGGAGCTGAAGTTGTTATGACTTCGCCCTCGGCACGCTGCGGCACGGAGCGGATTGCTGAAGCAGCAAGAGTGACCGGCGGAGATGTTTTTGTCAATCTGCAGGGTGATGAACCGCTTATCAGTCCTGAAAATATCGATCTTGCGCTTCAGCCATTTTTTTCTGCAAATCCCCCGGATTGCTCTACCCTTGTTTTTCCCATGCAGCCCGATGAGCGGAATCAGATTGAGGACCCTCATGTGGTGAAGGTCGTTATGGATCGCAAGGGGTTTGCGCTCTTTTTTTCACGCAGTCCGATACCATACACGAGAACAAAGATGCCGACGACAACCTTTTATCGTCATATAGGGCTCTATGCGTTCAGTGCAGCAGTTCTTGAGCAATTTGCAGCACTTCAGCCATCGATGCTTGAAGAGGAGGAGTCGCTTGAGCAGCTCCGGCTGCTGGAGAATGGTTTTCGAATCCGGTGCATCACAACAAGCGTTGATAACCCCGGTGTCAATACCCCTGAAGAGCTTGAACAGGTTCGTGCCATTATCAGGGGGGGGGGGGCGGTTGATTGCTGCAGAACACCTTGAGAAGGCGATCTGTTTTTTTATCGAGGATATTATTATTTTTTAAAACGGACAGATATGGTTTTTATCCCTTCTTCATTATGAAACCAGCATGAACAGCATACCAAACACACTTTTCATACGATTATGGATTGTGTTTCTGATTTATTGTTTCGGTATGGTGATGGTGTCGGAGGTATCCCGGGCTGCTTCATACAGGATTGGTGACAAGTTCGGGGGAGGTATCATTTTTTACGTCGATGTGACCGGCCAGCACGGCCTGATTGCTGCTCCTGAAGACATCGTTATCCGATATACTGATGTCTGGAATAAGTCACCATGGGCGGGGGTATATCGCTGGAGTACCGGACAGGAAGAAACCGTGAATAACAGTGATTATGCTATGCAGCTACTCTCTGATACAAGACACGAACTTGGTCAGGGCAGAGCTAATACCGCAAAGATTCTGGCGAAATATCCTGCAGTAACCTATCCCAGGAGCGCAGCAGCTATCGTTCGGGCATATCGGGGTGGTGGTTTCAGTGACTGGTTTCTTCCAAGCAAGGATGAACTGAACCAGCTCTACATCAACAGGGCGCTATGCGGTTCCTTTGCCGGAGACTACTACTGGAGCTCCTCCGAAATGACCTCTGATACGGCATGGTACCAGTACTTCAGCGATGGTTATCAGGGTGGAGGAACAAAGTCCTACTACAGTCGTGTTCGTCCAGTGCGTGCTTTTTAGAAAAAGAATAGGACCAAAAGGAGTTCAACAGCAACAACGACGAAGAGCAATCCGAAATCTAAAATCCATAATCATTTCTGATCACGGCTTATCACGGCGGGCAACGTTCCTTCGTGAAAGAGCAGATCGACCCTGTCGTCAGGGTGCAGTTCTGCTATGCCGGTCATGAATTTCCCCTCTTTTTTTACCAGTACATAGCCGCGTTCAAGCGTTTTTCGGTAATCGAGCAGTGCAAGCTGCTGAAGCAGGGATGCGTAGCGCTCCGCCTTTTCCGTGTACCTGTTCCGGATTGTTTTTGTCGTTCGGTCAAGAAGGGTGGTGATCCGCTCTTCAAACTGCTCCATCTGAAGCGGAGGGCGGTTGAAAGCATAGCTGCTACAGATAGAGTAGATCTGACGTTCTGCTCCCTCAACTTTGTTCTGTACCGCCCGATCCTGTTTTGACTGCAGAGTCTCAATCCGGCGGAGAAGCTCTCCTGTGTCAGGTACGGCCAGTTCGGCCGCAATCGAGGGAGTTCCGGCCCTGAGATCTGCGGTCATATCAGCAATGGTCAGATCGGTTTCGTGACCGATGGCACTGATTACCGGAATAGATGAGTGGTAAAGGGCATTGGCCACAACCTCTCCGTTGAAGGCCTGCAGATCTTCAAGTGAACCTCCTCCACGTGCGATAATGATAACATCCGGCCGGTGTGCAGGATTTTTTGTTTCGTTGAACCAGGCGATACCTGCTGCTACTGATTCGGCGGCATCGGTTCCCTGAACCTTGACCGGATAGAGAAGAACTCTTGCAGCAGGAAATCTTCGTTCAAGCACCTTGCTCATATCCTCGATGACCGCTCCTGTGGAAGAGGTGATGAGCGCGATAGTTTCGGGTATGGCGGGAATCGGCTTTTTCCGCTCTGCGGCGAAATAGCCGGCTTTTGCGAGTTTTTGCAGGAGTTCGGCAAATGCCTGCTGAAGAGCCCCCTCTCCGGCCGCAGTCACAGCGGTACAGATGAGCTGATAGCGTCCGGATGGAGGATAGACCTCAAGTCGCCCTTCGGCCACAACATTGATGCCATCCCTGAGTTCAACGGCAAGCCTGATTCCGGTGTTTTTCCAGATGACGGCCGGAATCTGGGCTCCATCGTCTTTCAGTGTCAGATAACTGTGACCCGAACTGTGCCGCTTGTAGTTTGATATTTCACCCTTGACCTTGACAGCAGGAAAAGTCATTTCAAGCTCTGTCTTGATCTGCTGAGTCAGCTCACTGACCGAAAGAATCTCTGTGCTCATGCAGGCAAACAGGATAGGTGATCATAAAGATGTATGCTGTAATAAAACAAATCATTCTCTAATACCCGCTGATTCTTTGCTCTTAATGGATGAGAGTTCCGATGTGTCATTTCGAATCCCGAGCAGCTCGGGTGAGAAATCTCATGCGTGTCAGATAAAGAAGATGAGATCCCTCTCGTTGTTGGGGATGCTAAAAAAGGGGCGGGCGGGATGATTGGCCGGGGCGACAGGGAAGATGGGCAGCAGAAAGCTGTCAGATATGGAGGCGGTCACGTATTTACAGCGGGAAGTGTTATATTCGTTTTTTATTCACAGCAAAGCGTTTACCGCTCAATTGCTTAAGGGCGATGTTATGACCAACCATGATTTTATTGAGGAGCTGGCGGGTCTGCTTGCTATGGAAAGTCAAGAGGCTCATGCTCTTCTGAACAGTTTTTTAGGCGCCATGGTCGCCGAGTTTCTTGCTTGCGGAAAGCTCTCCGTGAAGGGTCTCGGCAGATTTTCTGTCAGGAAGCTTGCGCCGGTTAAAAAGATTACGGTTTCCGGTACGGTTTATACTCCCCCCTGTAACAGGATGATATTCGAGCGAGGGAGTTTCGGGGGTGATGATACCGTGCGTATAGCTGTTTCGAGAGTTTCGATGAGTCCGGACGATGCCAACCGGTTTGGCCGGACTCTTGCCAAAGTTCTTGTCCGAGCATTCAAGGAGAAACGGGAGCTGGTTTTCAACGGTTTTGGCCGTTTCACTCTTCAGGAGGGAGGTTACGGGTTTGTTGCGGAGAGCACTCTGGAAGCTCTGTTGAACAGGGAGTATCAGGATCTGGAGGAGGTTGTTGTTTTGCCGCAGGATCGGGTTCCGACCGGCAGCAGACGTAAAGCAGCGCCTTTCCTGATTCTCGTTTCGGCAGCGATCGCTGCCGGAGTGCTGCTTGTTTTTCTTTATGGCCGACAGTTCGCTGAAAGCATTCCATTCTCTGTTGCGACTTTTTCACAACGCTCAGCTTCAGTCAGCCCGAACAGCAATCCTCCGGTCAGTTCTGAAACGGTTACACCCGCTCAGGGCGGGGGTGCAGACTCTCTTGTTCTTGAAAAAGAGGACTATACGATCATACTGGCAACCTTCCGTTCCGGGAGTACCGCCCGTAAAGAGATCAGCCCTTTGCGTTCAAAGGGCATTACAGCATTTGTCTGGCCTGCATTCTCCGGGGCAGTGAAATACCACAGGGTCACGACGGGCAGGTTTTCAGGCAGAGAAGAAGCTTCAGCACATCTTAAAAGGCTGCCTGAAAAAACGGCTGGCAGCGCATATATCCAACATGTTATCAAGAGGGTTGTTCTTCATGCAGAAAAAGAGTTGTAGCACGTTGCACCCGCAGTCCATGTGTCCGGCTTTCGGCGGGCTGAGGGTATTGACAAGAATTGACGGTGTTCAGGTCTGTCTGGCTGCCGACCAGGGTTGTCTTTACGGGCTGACGTTTGTCTCCCATTTCTATGCGGCCCGCAAATCCATCATCTCTCCGGAGTTGATGAATGTGCAGATTTCCGGCGGAACCATGATTGATGATCTTCGCCGTACCATTGAAGAGATCGCCCGCGACCCTGCGGTTCGGTTCATTCCGGTTGTCAGTACCTGTGTTGCTGAAACGGCCGGGATTGCCGAGGAGCTGCTGCCCCGGAAGGCCGGAAATGCTGAAGTGCTGCTTGTCCGCCTCCCTGCATTTCAGATCAGAACCCATCCCGAGGCAAAGGATGTTGCTGTAGCCACACTCATAAAGCGGTTCGGGAATTTCGCCGCACCGAAAAAAGCAAAATCGCTGGTGGTACTTGGAGAGATTTTTCCGGTTGATGCCATGACCATTGGATCGGTGCTGCAGAAAATCGGTGTCGAATCGGTGATTGTGCTCCCCGGAACATCGCTTGAGGACTATATCGAGGCCGCAGAGGCCGAGGCTTGTGCCGTGCTGCATCCCTTTTATGAAAAATCCGTTTCGCTGCTTGAAGAGCATGGGGTAAAAATTGTCAAGGGAAACCCGATCGGAGCCAACGCTACAGCGCAGTGGATAGGCCGTATCGGTGAGGCGCTTGCTCTTGACCCCTCTACGGTTCAGGCTGTTGCGGAAGAGGAGGCCCGGAAATCAAGAGAGGTACTTAATCAGTTCAAGCACCTTAAAGGAAAGGTTATAGTGGCCGGTTATGAAGGCAATGAACTGCCGGTTGTGCGTCTTCTGCTGGAAGCCGGGCTTGAAGTTCCTTATGCATCAACCTCTATTTCGCGGATGGCGCTCGGCGAGGAGGATCACAGGGTGCTCTCCATGCTCGGAACCGAGATCCGATACCGCAAATATCTTGAAGAGGATATGCAGGCTGTAGAGGAGTACCATCCGGATCTGGTGATCGGCACAACCTCACTCGACAGTTTTGCCAAAGAGCGGGGAATTCCGGCAATCTACTATACTAACAATATTTCCGCCCGCCCGCTCTTTTTTGCAGCGGGAGCGGCAACGGTACTCGGCATGATCAGCGGACTTCTCGGCAAAAAAGAGGTGTTCATGAAGATGAAGGAGTACTTTGAAGAGTGAATAGAGTTTGAGTCCATAAAAAAAGCCGGGGGTTCCCCGGCTTTTTTTATGTTCAGTAGCTGTTTATGCAGCTCAAACTTCCATGATCTCTTTCTCTTTGGCTGTCATGATATCGGTAAGCTGTTTTTCGGATTTGTGCAGCAGCTCATCGGCCTCTTTTTTGCCGCGATTTTTGTCATCTTCGCTGATGGCTTTATCCTTTTCGAGTTTTTCAATCTCATGAATCATGTCGCGGCGGAGATTACGCAGTGACACTTTTGAATCCTCTCCGAATTTTTTGGTGAGCTTTACAAACTCTTTGCGGCGCTCTTCAGTAAGAGGCGGAATGCTTACCCGGATGTTCTGACCATCGGCGGACGGATTGAGGCCGAGGTTTGCGTCACGGATGGCTTTTTCGGTTGCTGAAACCATTGATTTGTCCCAGACCTGAACCATGAGGGTGTGAACATCAAGCACTCCGACATTACCAACCTGTTTGAGCGGCATCTGCTGACCGTAGGCTTCCACCTTGACACGGTCAAGCAGTGCTGTTGTTGCCTTTCCCGTTCTGATTGAAGCGATTTCATGCTGAAACGCCTCAATGGTCTTTTTCATTTTCTGCTCAGTTTTCTGAGCAACATCCCTGACACTCATAACTGTTCCTATGGGTTAGTGCTGATTTGCCGACAGGAGCCCTTTACTTGGCGCCGGCCTGTGCTGCGGTGGATTTTGCGAAGCGTTTGTTGAAACGTTCAACGCGTCCGGCGGTGTCAACAAGGGTCTGCTTGCCGGTATAGAACGGATGGCAGTTATTGCAGATATCAACCTTGATGGTCGGTCTGGTAGAACGGGTCTCAAAGCTGTTGCCGCAGTTTGCACAGTTGACGGTGACGCTTGTATACTTTGGGTGAATATCTTGTTTCATGACTTTCGTTGACTTTATCGTACAATAAATGAAATGGCCTGCCATGTAAAATGGTAAAGGTGCAAATATACAAGAAATCATCTCCAGATACAACCTTTTAATATGAGCGCTACTGCATCAATAATCTATCTGAAGGGTGTCGGCTCAAAAAAGGCTTCAATTCTAAAAGAGATCGGTATCTCGACGGTTGATGATCTCCTGAACTACTTTCCCCGCCGTTATCTCGACCGGAGTGCCATGAAAAGCATCAGGGATCTTGCCGATGGTGAAACGGTGACGGTTGTGGGTACCGTTCTGAAAACACAGCTTGAAGGCGCTCATCCGGGACGGGCGCGCTTCAAGGTCTGGCTTGGTGATGCTACGGGTCAGCTTGAGCTTACCTGGTTCCGGGGAGTGCGCTTTTTCTCCAGAAGCATTGTTTCAGGTGAGGCGCTTGCCGTGCACGGCAAGGTGAGTTATTTCGGACGTCAGGCACAGATGCAGCACCCCGATTATGACCGCCTGACCGCTTCTCCTCATGAGCCGGGAGAGGGGGAGATCAGTGATTTTGATCTCTACCATACCGGCAGGATCATTCCGATCTATCCGACAAGTGATGCCATGAAGCAGGCCGGCCTTACCTCAAAGCAGTTGCGTACCCTTGTTGCCCGAGCGTTTGATGAGTACAGGGTGAAGAGTGAAGAGAATCTCAGCCCGGCTATCCTTTCAGATTATCATCTTTTTCCGCTTCGGGAGGCTTACCGTGAAATTCATTTTCCCTCTTCGCATGAAGCCCTCGAACTTGCCCGTTACCGGATGAAGTGGAATGAACTCTTTTATGCCCAGTTGATGTTTGCCCTGCGTCAGAGCGAGTTGAGAACAAATAAAAGTGCTGCGATTTTTACCCACTCCGGGGTTATGACCGAGCAGCTCTATCGAAGTCTTCCCTACGAGTTGACCGACGGCCAGAAGCAGGCTGTACGTGAAATATATCGCGATCTTAAAACCGGCAGCCCGATGAACCGGCTGTTGCAGGGTGATGTCGGTTCAGGCAAAACCATTGTTGCCATGTTTGCCATGGCGCTGGCCGCCGATAATAACCTGCAGTCGGCATTTATGGCACCTACCGAGATTCTTGCCGTGCAGCACTTTCTCTCGATGAAACGGTTATTTCAGCCGCTCGGCTTGCGGGTTGGACTTCTGACCGGCAAACAGCGAAAAAAAGAGCGTCAGGCACTCCTTGAGGCACTCCGTACAGGAGAGGTGCATATCGCTGTCGGAACTCATGCACTGATTGAAGGGGAGGTGAGCTATGCAGGGCTCGGGCTGGTTATCATTGATGAACAGCACCGCTTCGGAGTGCTTCAGCGTAAAGCTCTGCGTGAAAAGGGTGTCAACCCCCATGTGCTGTTGATGACTGCTACTCCGATTCCCCGAACCCTCAGTATGGGGGTGTTCGGCGATCTTGATGTATCGGTTATCCGCCAGATGCCCGCCGGACGGTGCCCGGTCAGGACATCGCTATGCTATGAAAAAGAGCGTACAAAGGTTTATGATTTTCTCCGCAGAGAGGTAGCGGCAGGACGGCAGGGTTATATTGTCTATCCTCTTGTGGAGGAGTCGGAAAAGATGGATCTGAAAGCTGCGGTTGAGAGTTTTGAGGAGCTTTCATCTTCGGTATTTCCTGATCTCCGTCTGGGATTGATTCACGGTCAATTGACCCCCGACCGTAAAGAGATGGTGATGGATCAGTTCCGCCGGGGTGAACTTGATCTGCTTGTGGGTACAACGGTTATCGAGGTGGGTGTTGATGTTCCGAATTCCACGGTTATGGTTATCGAGCATGCAGAGCGTTTCGGGCTTGCACAACTGCATCAGCTCCGGGGTCGTGTCGGTCGTGGCGAACACAGTTCCTCCTGTTTTCTGATCTGTTCCATGCCGACAGTGGAGGCCCGTGAACGCCTTGAGGCAATGGTATCGACAAATGACGGCTTTATTATTTCAGAAATTGATGCAAGAATTCGGGGGGTTGGCAATGTCCTGGGAAAAGAGCAGTCCGGCACGTTAAGCGGGCTGAGGATTGCTGATCTGACGAGAGATTTTGATATCATGCAGTCGGCCCGCATTGCTGCCTTCAGGGTTATCGCAGAGGATACCCAGTTGAGGGCACCGGAGCATGGCGTTATCCGGGAGCACTACCTCCGTTACTACCAGGACAGGGTTACCTTGGCTGATATCGGATAATTCAAGGGGAAACTGGCAATACGTTATTGTGTTATTGTAAAACTCTATGGAACAGAAAAATGAGCAGCCCGGATCATGCAGCGGTCTGGTTACCGAAGCGACCGGATCAACCTATACGGTAATTGCTGATGATGGAAGAGCGTTCCGGAGCCGCACCTATCCCGGAACGAAGACGGAAAATGAGGAGACCTCTCTTGTGGCTGTCGGTGACCGGGTTGAACTCAAGGTGACCGAGACCGGTACAGAGCAGTTTGAAGCGGTTGTTACATTGGTGAAGCAGCGCCGGAGCGCCCTGACAAGAAAAAGGGATATTCGCCGCAACCGCAGCAAGGAGAAAATTCAGGTCATCGCTGCCAATATTGATCAGCTGGTTGTTGTTGTTTCATCCTTTGATCCGCCCCTCAGCACCCGTCTTGTTGATCGCTATCTGGTGTTTGCAGAGTCCGAGCAGCTTGATGTACTTGTTGTCGTCAACAAGATGGATCTTGCAGACCCCCTGCTTGTTGCAGAATTGATGGCGCCTTACCATAAACTCGGGTACTCTGTTTTTTATACCAGTGTCTGTGAGCAGGGTTCACTCCAGCCGCTCATGGAGGCTCTTGGCGGCAAACTTTCTGCCTTCAGCGGCCATTCGGGAGTCGGAAAATCAACACTGATCAATCTGCTGTTTGGTCAGAAACAGCTCAAAACGCGAAGAACCAACCTGAAGACCGGAAAAGGGGTACACACCACCAGCAATTCGGTGATGCTCCCGCTTCCCGATGGCGGTTATGTGATTGATACTCCTGGAATCCGGGAGTTTAATCTTTCCGACATCACCAGGGAAAATCTGCGGTTTTATTTCAGGGAGTTTCTTGCGTTTATGCCTGATTGCTCGTTCTCTTCGTGTTCGCATACCGGGGAGCCGGGGTGTGGAGTCCAGAGGGCGGTTCATGAAGGAGGCATTGATCCGGCACGTTATGAGAGTTATCTTGCAATATACTACAGCCTGGAGTGACTGAAACCGGTTCAGCTGGTTCCCGTCGCTCCGGATCATCTTGTTTATCGAACAGCACCTTACCCATTTTGAACCCTTACGTTCCATGATCATTACCGTCAATCCCTCTACGGAAGAACCGATTGCCGAATATTCCGTTATGACATCCGCCCGGATTGAAGAAGTCATTACTTCTGCCGACCGGGAGTACCGTTTCTGGAGAAAAGAGTCCCTCTTCAGGCGCAGTGAACTGATGAAGCGGCTGGCAACACTTCTTCGTGTTGAAAAAGAGCGGCATGCAGCACAGATAAGTCTCGAAATGGGCAAGCCGTTTTCACAGGCGGTTGCCGAAGTGCAGAAATCAGCCCTGGTTTGTGACTACTATGCAGAGCATGCCGAGTCGTTTTTAAAGCCGGAACGCAGTGAGCTTGACGGCGGAGCAAAGGGTGTGGTTAAATTTGAGCCGATCGGTCTTGTGCTCGGTATCATGCCCTGGAATTTCCCCTTCTGGCAGGTCTTCCGGTTTGCCGTACCGGCAATCATGGCCGGCAATGGTGTTTTGCTTAAACATGCTCCCAATGTCACCGGTTCAGCGATTGCCATTGAACAGCTTTTCCGTGATGCAGGGTTTCCGGAACATCTCTACCGGGCAGTTCATACAGATCTTGAGGATGTTGACCGTCTGAGCGGTTTCATGATTGACCATCCTTCTGTGCAGGGGGTATCGCTCACCGGAAGCACCGCTGCCGGACGTGCTGTTGCCGCAAAGGCGGGGCGGGCGCTGAAAAGAACTGTTCTTGAGCTTGGCGGCAGTGATCCATATATCGTGCTTGATGATGCCGATTTGAATCGGGCCGTTTCGCTCTGTGCGGCGTCCCGTCTTCTGAACAGTGGTCAAAGCTGTATTTCCGCCAAACGTTTTATTGTGCACTCCAGAGTGTTCAGTGAGTTTGAAAACCTTCTGCTGCAGCGGATGCAATCCTCCGTGACGGGTGATCCTTTCGACCCTGCAGTTGAGGTCGGTCCGCTTGCACGCGCGGATCTTCGCCTTCAGCTTCACCAGCAGGTTCTCCGGACTCTCTCCGGGGGTGCACGGCTGCTCTGCGGCGGAGAACTCCCTTCAGGGCGCGGATTTTTCTATCCGCCGACACTTCTCTCCGGAGTTTGCAAGGGGATGGTGACTTATAGTGAAGAGACATTCGGGCCGGTTGCAACCCTTATTGAAGCTCACGATGATCATGAAGCGGTTCGTATAGCCAATGACACACCCTACGGACTGGGCTCGGCGGTTTTTTCCGCCAGTGCCGACAGGGCGCTTGCGGTTGCTGATCAGCTTGATGCCGGGAACTGCTTTATCAACAGTATGGTGAAATCGGATCCGGCAATGCCTTTCGGGGGTATCAAGGAGTCGGGATACGGTCGTGAGCTCGCCCTGTACGGGATTCGTGAGTTCGTAAACGTAAAAAGCTTCAGCGTGACCGGCGGGTGATTTCAGCGATCAATCAATCAATCACGCTTCTCTCGCAGATATTTGTCAAGAATTGCCTCAAGATCAGAGGTGCGGATCGGTTTGGAGATATAATCATCCATTCCGGAGTTGATGCATTTTTCCCGGTCACCGATCATGGCATTTGCGGTCATGGCCACAATAAGAACATCAGGGGTTTTGCAGAGCAGGCGGTTTGTCCGGATATTTCTTGTTGTTTCATAGCCATCCATCTCCGGCATCTGGCAATCCATCAGCACAAGATCATATGCTTTATCGTGCATTGCCACCAAAGCCTCTTTTCCGCTTGAAGCCAGATCAGGAGATTGTCCCAGTTTACGAAGCATGGAGATGGCAACCTTCTGATTGACCGGGCTGTCTTCAACGAGCAGGATTTTGAATATTCCTGATGCGGGTTTCTCTGTTTGCTCCGTTATGCTGCGAAGTTCATCCGGGGTTTCACTCTCCCTGTTTTCGGAATTGAGCACATCGCTGATGGCATTGAACAGCTCCATACGCCGGACAGGCTTCTGCAGGATTCTGAATACTTTTGATGCGAAATGCTGTTTGATATCGCCGTACTTGAGGGTTGATGCAAGCATGATGATCGGGCATGGGCTCAGCGTGTTCAGTGCATTCAGCAGCAGATCAAATGCATCAGCGTTTTTCTGGATGTTGATATCAAGCAGAATTGCCGTCCATGGTTGCGTGATGTCCCCGGTGTTCCGGTCGCTTTTGATCAATGCAAGGCATGATTCGATACTCTCTGCTGAACGGTATTGGCAGTGCCAGGAATCAAGAAGATCGCCGAGCATAGAAAGCGCATTCTGATTGCTGTTGACAATCAAGATTCGGGCAGTTGCCGTTCCGGTCTGTGGCAGTAAATGTATTTCCGCTGATTTATCCTGCTTTTCAAGCATGATGTCAAAGCTGAAACGTGACCCTTTTCCAGGCTCACTTTCAACGGTAATTCCTCCGCCCATTTTATTGACAAGATAGCTTGAGATGGAGAGACCGAGGCCGGTACCTCCGTATTTTCTTACCGTTGAGCCATCAGCCTGGATAAATGGCTTAAATATGGAACGCATATTTTCAGGCTCTATACCGATACCGGAATCCTTGACCGTGCACCGGATCACGGCATGCGTTGGGGTTTCCTCCGCCTTCATCACGCTTACGACAATATCGCCATGATGGGTGAATTTTATGGCATTGCCAATAAGGTTTACAAGCACCTGCCGGATTCTTACGGTATCGCCTTTAAGGGCAAGCGGTAAATCTCTTCCGGTTACAATGGTTAATTCAAGTCCTTTGGCCTGTGCTTCAAAGCCAAGCATTCCGCAGACATTTTCAAGGAGTTCGAGCAGATCAAAATCAACACTGTCGAGTTCAAGGCAGTTGGCTTCAATCTTGGAGAAATCAAGAATATCGTTAATGATTTCCAGCAGGTTCTGGCCGCTGGTGATAATGGTCTTCACATATTTACGCTGCTCGGAATCAAGCTTTGTGTCAATCAGGAGGTCAGACATGCCGATAACGCCACTCATCGGTGTGCGGATCTCATGACTCATATTGGCCAGAAACTGGCTTTTGGCCGCATTGGCTTCTCGTGCTTCCCTGACTTTCTCTTCAAGTTTTCTGTTGATTTCCTGCAACTCATTTCTTGCCATGTTCGCATCTTCAATGAGGTTGAGCAGTACAGCCCGCTGATTTTCCTTGAAGAGGTTCATATCCTGACCGGGATTCATCTCTTCGCCATGCTCCTCTTTCTGCAAATACTCATAATCGATCATGTAACCCTGCGGCAGGTCATCATGTTTGTGAGGTGATGTTTCGGCAATGTTGCCGGTATATTGCCCGAGCGTACGGCGCAGCCCGGTAATAATGCTTTTAAGCTCCAGTACGCGAAGCTCACGGCCAATCATAACACGGTTAAAGCGTTCGAGATCATTCAGCATTTTTTTAAGCTGATTTTCCATGTGCTTCCGCTCGGTAATATCTGAAAAGAGTATGGTAACGGAGGTGACCTTTCCCTGGATCATGCATGGGCCGAAACGGGATTCGATATCAAGGGTCACTCCGTTCGGAACCGAGAGTTTACATTCAAGAAGTGCCTGCCGGCCGTCAGCAAACACCTTGTTTATGGTCTTATGGTAGTTGTTGCTGTGATCAGCCTCCGTGAGATGTTCACAGAGATGCTCTCCGATCCTCAGAGAGTCCGGGTAACCGGGCAGGCTCCGGTTGATATAGGTTATGCGATGCTCGCTGTCAACGGCAATAATGGTGTCGGGACTGTTGACAAGAACAGAATTGAGCGTGTTCTGGCTTTCACGCAGAGAGGTTAATGCCTCTTCCAGTTTTAACTGCGACAGTCCCAGCTCGTAATTATTATCTTCAAGCTGGCGCTTGATATCTGAAAGTTCAATGGATTTCCTGATCAGCTTGATATTCTGCTCAAGGAGAGTTGCCTGCTTCTGCCGCAGCTCCTGTTCGATACGGTTGCTTCGAAGCGAGGCCGCCTCAAGTTCACTGATCCGCTTTTTCAGATTATGGTATTCTGTCTCTATCATGACCTGTTTTTCGGAAAAAAGTTATAGTGCAGGGCACAACTCTCTATGCTTTTCCAAGCACCCACAGAACAACGGTCTCATTGTGAAATTTTACGGATGAAAGCTGTCTGTTTGTTTTATCAACAGGGCCGATCTCTCCATAGGTATAAAATCCTGCCAGGGGCACATCCAGACCGATGCAATTCCGCACGGCATCAACCTCCTCCTGGATTCGCCGTCCGAGTACCAGTTTTCGTCCAACACAACTGAACATAATAACCGCCAGGGGAGTTGCACCTTCGAGCGACTGCATGGCCTGCTCTGCAGCTTCTCTTGCTCCGTTGATGATATCGCCTCTTGAGGCGGTCGTCAGGGTTACTTCGCTCCCTTCCGGAATGGATGCTGCGAGCGAAATCGTCCCTTTATCATGATCGACGGATAATCCGCATCGCAATTGAAAGAGGTGATCACTGTTGCCGGTGGTGGTATTGTCAATGATACCGAACGGGTATTCAAGACAAACGGCAGGCAGTCTTGCCGCCCGCTCTTCACCCAGAAAATCCTTGTAGAGTTCAAGAGCATTGGTGTGTTCGAACTCTTTGACGACATTACCCTCAGATGAGGTGCACATAAAGCTGTTGCCTATCGAGGTGAAGCCGCTTCGCACACCGATGCCTGTTCTGAACCGGTTGTTTCCGATTACCATCAGTCCGGCGATGGCATCCTTGTAGACCATTCCATTATAGTACTGATAGGTGCTTTCAAATCTTTCATCATCGCCAAGGTAGCCGCCGGTAATCTCAAAATCCTTTCCTAAAACTGACTGCAGGCCATCAAGAACCTTATGGCCGTCACCCCCCATACCATTAGGAAAAATAAGCAGGGATGCATTGGAAGGCAGCGGGACCTTGTTGAGAATATCGCGGACCATCTCTATACTGCATGCCGCTTCATCAGCACTCATGTTATGGCCAATACCGGTAACAAATTCAAGATCATCATTACCGAACGCCATGATAACGACTGATCCCGTTGAAAAGCCATTTGTTGAAATTTCACCGGCAGTTGTTCCTCCAACCATCGGGAGATCTCCTGTAACAGAAGAGATGCCCGCCAGAAGTTCACGATGATCAAACCGCATGGCGCCGAGTACTATAAGCACCTTGGCACTTCTGTCGAGTTTTTCTATAGCCTGAAGTGCAGCTTCTTTTCCCGCAGAAAAGGAGTCGGCATGGGAACTGAACCCAACGCCTACATAATGGTTTGACATAGTAACCTGCCCCCTGTCGTTCACTGTTATAGGTGATTGACCCGGATAGAGCCAATGGTTGTTCAGCTGTTGCTGTCAGGAAAATTTCGGGAGTTACTGCTCGTCAGCATTGCGCCGTGAGTTTACCGGTAGCCTCAAAAAAGGAGAATATCTACACTTAGGTTAACACTTTTTTTCGGTAAAACCGAACGCCTCGCGGTTACTGTACCGGGAGTTGGCCGCCATCGGCGAGGGTGCATATGATTCGTATTCGTTGTCGGGGGGCACCGGAAGAGAGGCTTTTCAGGCAACCATAAAAAGCCTCAGTATAACCTGAAGCTTTTTATGGTATAAAATGTCATGCTCTCGCTTACAGTGATACAGCGAAATCGGAGAGGTAGGTTTTTATTGACTGGTGTTTTCCAAGGGAAAGCTTTTTGTGCATTCTGTAGCGGATGCTTTCCATGCCTCTGGTCGTTATACCGACAGAACGGGCAATCTCCCTTGTGTCGTAGTTAAGTTTTACCAACAGGCTTATTCTCAGTTCACGCTGGTTGAGGTTGGGATGTTTTTTCTGAAGCCTGGATAAAAAGAAAGAGTCTGATTCGGTCAGTTCGATGTTCAGGCGTTTTTCAATTGTTTCAGTCTCGATCAGGCTCAGGCAAGAGTCGGTCATCTCTCTTTTGATATTGGTATCTATTTCAAGAGCGTATATCTGGTCGAGCAGATTACGAAGGGCTGTGGTTTTTTCGGCGATTGCGGTCGAGACTCTTGTGAGCTCCATATCCTGTGTGGCAATCCGGGTTTTAAGCTCTGCGATCTCTTTTTCGAATTCGAGAGTGGACTTTTTGTTCAGTTCTGCATGGGTAGTCATTGTAATACTTATCTGGTTTTTTTCGATGTTCGACTTGATCTGTAACGATAACGCTAAGAGACTCAAATCCAGGACCCAACCGGCTGCGTCTTCATTATTTTACTGCCGTTCGCTTTGACGTGTTGGTGAGTGTAATATGTGTAATAAATTCATTAAAACGAACATATTTTACTCTTTTTTTTAAGAAGTACTCTTTTTTATAAGATATTCACGCCATTAACTATCACTTTATCCGGTATTTCAGTGAGAGCCGCACTGGAGGCTATACGCCACTGATCGTCAATGATCAGTGGATGTTATGGTGCTGTAATCTCAAGAAGACAGTTCTTGATTGACTGGTGTTTTTTGATGCCCAGTTTTTTATGCATGCGGTAACGGATACTTTCAGCACCACGTTTAGATATGCCGAGTGTACGGGCAATCTGCGTGTTGTTGTAATTCATTTTTACCAGCAGTGCGAGCCTCAGTTCCCGATGATTCAGGCCAGGGTATTTTTTCTGAAGTTGCAGAAGAAATTCTGAATCGTTTACGTCAATCGGCGGATTGATGTAACGTGTTTCAACTGTTTCCGCTGCCATCAGCGCCCTGCAATACGTTAACATCTTTTGTTTTACTTCAGGGTCAATGTCAAGTATATGAATGGTGCTGCACAGCTTCTCGGCCACCGTACTGTTTTTATTGACAGCAGCTGATATCCTGTTGAGCTCAATTTCCTGAACGGCAATTTTCCCTTTCAGGGAGCTCTTTTCCTGATCGAGATTACAGATCGTTTGTCTGTTCAGTTCGATCTCTGCGTTCAGCCGGATATTTGTTTTGGATAGTTGTTCTTCATATTCGGTTTTCAACTGTTCCATCTGCAGCTGATGTTCTTTGTTGAGGGCATGCAGATCACTCTGCAGGCTTTTAATTGCCCTGAAAAAAGGATGAAGGATGTTTTCAGCAGGCGGTATATTGATCTGCTGGTTTGTCATCTGCAGGAGACTCATACGGGCAGTAACGGCGAGAAACTCGTTTTTGAGCAGTTCATAGCTTTTGTCCTTACTGTTTTCCTGGGAGGAAGGGAAGGGCTTTCCTGATTTGAATGAGAGTACGGTCTCTATGGCTTCTCTATAGTTTTCAGCACAGAGAAGCCTGGTTTTTTCAGAAGAAAGAGACTGGAAGGTTTCCATCTCAATAGCGATATCGGGATGTATGTTGTAGAGTACGGCAAGCCGGATATTGCGGCCCCAATTGTAGATGAAGTTGAGCATATCTTTTTTGTACCGGTATGCTATGGCTCTTACATTTTCAAAGTCCGCGATGATATAGAGGGGTTTATCGGTCAGCTCAAGATCAGTGAGCACATCCTGAAACCGATTGATTTTAATGCCGGCAAGAGTAATATCCCTGTTCGCCTGGTGTGACATCAGTACGATGTCGTGTCCGATGCACTTGAATATGGTGTTATAGCCATCTTCACTATGCGGAGAGATCCATTCAGGTTTTTCCTGTACGGGCAATTTTGATACCGGGCATTTTTTCATGTTTCAGTCCAAAACGCTTGTTATCAAAACTCCCCCTGAGGCTTTTTCGTACCGGTGATCTGCGCGCTGTTTGATAAAGATAGCAACAGTTTCATGTTGATATCGTTGAGCGGATCGCTTCATGAGCAGTGCCGGTATTTCCTTTTTTTGCAAGATATTGTATTCATACTTGCATGTGATTTTACCTGCAGGAGAGTGATTGTTCTTATTATTGCATTAAATCATCTTGTCTGAATAATAAAACGAAAATATTATTAATAAAATCAGGGTTGTATTTATCTGCTATGAAAACATCTGCCGTTCTCCAATGGCGGAAGGTGTTTTTTGTGATCTGCTTGTTCGACATGATCTCCGGCACTTTTTTTCAGTCAGTTCCGCTGGTACGGTCAGTTACCAGGAGGGTTCACCGCCTGATGATCGTGCCATAGCGGTGCTTCAGCCGCTTGGGATTGATATCTCTTCAGTGCGGGCCCGTGGTGTCCGGGAGCTTGATCTGCATGAGTATGACTGGATATTTACCATGGATCACGAGAATTATGAGGAGATCCTCACATTTTTTCCGTCTCACGAGCAGCCCCGTATACACAGGGTTCTGGAGTTTGTTGAGGGCCGTTCCGGTGACGAGGTTGCAGACCCCTATTACGGAGCGTTCAGGGAGTTTGAAGGTGTCGCAGAGGAGCTCTCTCTCGCATGTGAACAGATTCTTGAGCGGATGTTCGAGCAATACCCGTATCTTGCACAGCATTCCGGGAGGAGTTGAATTTCAGATGTTTTTTTTATGTACTCAGGATGACAAACCGTTCCCGTTACCTTTTTATTTTCAATCCCGCGGCTGACAAGGGCCGGGCCTCCCGAAAGTCAGAATGGCTTGAAGCCCTTGTGACTGCAAGTCAGGAGTCCGTTTTGGTCAGGACCACTCATGCAGGCCATGCAGGAGTGATTGCCCGGGCCGAACACCGTCAGAGTACCAGCATCATTTCCTGCGGTGGTGACGGTACGCTTCATGAAGTAGTCAATGCTGTTGCCGGCGAAGGGTGTACGGTCGGGGTATTGCCCTTCGGCTCGGGTAATGATTTTATCAAAACCCTGAATCCTGACAGGAGGCAGCGGCGTGGTATCAGCCATTTTTTTGATTCCGTTAGCCGGGAGGTTGATCTCGGCAGAGTGGCATTCGCAAATTCTGATAACCGTTTTTTCATCAACTCCCTCGGTATCGGTTTTACCGGCAGGGTTGCCAAAAGTGTCAAGGGTGCGCCCTGGCTGAAAGGAGAGCTTGCCTACCTCTATGCGCTTTTGACAGTGCTTGCAGGCTATTCGGCACCGAAAATGAAGATTTCCATCACGCTTGAAAACTCTGTTCTGGAGCTTGATGAGCCGGTTTTTGCTTTTTCGGTTTCGAATGGTAAAGTTGAGGGCGGGAAGTTCCGGATTGCACCTCATGCCGAAATCACGGATGGTTTGCTGGATGTGTGTATTCTCAGGGGGATCACGAAACTCGAGTTTTTCCCCTACGTGTTCAAATACCTCAACGGAACACAGATCAACGATCCTAAAGTGATTTACTGCAAGGCGAAAGCTGTTGACGTCACCCTGACGGAACCCGATGTCATGCATATGGACGGGGAGGTCTATGATGACATTCATGGCAGGGTTGCCATATCGGTCCTACCAAATGGCATTACGATGCTCTGTGACCTTTTAGAGGACTCTGAGCCAAAAAAAGCGTAACGTCTTGCGTTCCTTCCGACAGCTTCCGATGCGCTCAAATTGCAAAACTTTCTCTATTTGTCGTACCTTAGTCAATAGCCTCATTTTTGGCTTTCTGTTTACTTTACGGTTTGTTGGATTTACCTTTACCATCAGCAGCCGTTTTTTCTTTCTCGAATTTTTGCCGCGTTTTTGTCACAGTTTTGTTACCTGCACACCATCGAGTAACACGAGCTGCTGTAAATATCCTGACGGTAAATAGTAAAATACGCCCTTTGCAGAATGCAGGTTATCATTTTTGAAGACACCAGGGTTCATGAACTGAAGCCGCTTGTCAATCTCAAGCCGGTTTACGGCCTCCATACCGGTTTCCGCTCTCTTCGCGAAAAGTTTGAGCACTTCACCCGGGGTGAGGTGACGCTTGGCTGGCATCTTCGCCGCTATCTTGCCCCGTTCTATGCTGAACAGCACCCCGAATGTGTTATCAACAGAGTCGTCGAGGATGATCTGCTGCTGGTCAATGGCCGGCTGGTTTGTGAGGAGACAGCTGCCGGGATAGTTATTGATGGTGCCCTTGAACCGGGCAGGGGTTATATGCAGGGCAGTGATCTGCTTTTTGCCAGAGTGCCGAGGAGTCTCATTACCGATGAATCCGGTATGATGCCGGACCTCCTTGATACCCGCAGGATTGCTGCAGAGCTTGTTACGGAGGCGGTTACGGGGTTCAGGCTGATCAGCAACATCTGGGATGTCATCGCCTATCACACCGATGAACTGCAGCGGGACGCCGCAACACTGGAACTCGGTCGTATTGAAGGCGATGTTCACCCGGCGGCCGCTATTGTTAACCGTTCGAATATCTATGTTGGTCCCGGTGCGGTTGTACGCGCCGGTGCGGTGCTTGATGCCGATGAGGGTTTTGTTGCCATCGGTGCCGGTGCGGTTGTGGATCCGCAGGCCGTGCTGATGCAGAACGTTTTTCTGTCGCCCTGGTCACGGGCTAAAATCGGGGCTAAAATATACAGCAATGTTTTTATCGGGACCGCCTCCCGAATCGGCGGAGAGGTTGAAGACTCCATTATCGAGCCGTTTGCCAACAAACAGCACGATGGTTTTCTCGGTCACTCCTATATCTCATCATGGTGCAACCTCGGGGCGGGTACCAATACAAGCGATCTTAAAAATAACTACAGCCGGATCACCCTTATGCTCAATGGCCGCGAACAGATGACCGGCATGCAGTTTCTCGGACTGTTGATGGGGGATCACTGCAAAAGCTCCATCAACTCCATGTTCAACACCGGAACCGTTGTCGGAACCGGGGCAAATGTTTTTGATGGAGGGTTTCCCCCGAAAGAGGTGCCCTCTTTTTCCTGGGGAGGTCACGGCGGATTTGTGCCCTATGAGATTGAGCGGGCTGTTCAGACGGCAAGAAAGGTTATGGAGCGCAGGCAGGTTGTGATGAGCAGCGCCTATGAGGCCATGTTCCGTTTTGTCGCCGGAACGGAACGTACACTTCAGCTATTTGTATAACGTTTAAGCGGATATCCATGATTCTTGTTGTTGACAACTATGATTCATTTACCTATAACCTTGTTCAGTATATCGGAGAGTCCGGTGAAACGGTTGAGGTCTATCGCAATGATGAGCTCTCTGTCGAGGAAATTATAGCAAGATCTCCGGCCAAAATTGTGATCTCTCCCGGACCGGGCACTCCTGATGACGCCGGCGTTTCAGTGCCTCTGATTCACGAAGTGAAGGGTCGCATTCCTCTCCTCGGAGTATGCCTCGGTCACCAGTCAATCGGTGCAGCGCTTGGCGGAAAGGTGGTGCGTGCTGCCAGTATCATGCATGGCAAGACCTCTCTGGTCTATCATGACAACCGGGGGATTTTTGCCGGGGTTGACAATCCTTTCGTTGCTACCAGGTACCACTCGCTTATTGTTGAACGGGAGACTCTTCCTGCTACCCTTGCCATCCGGGCCTGGACGGAGGACGGGGTTATTATGGGAATGGATTCGGAGGAGTTTCTCCTCTATGGTGTCCAGTTTCACCCCGAATCGATCATGACTGCCGAAGGGAAAAAGATCATCAGAAATTTTCTTGAACTGTAGTATCCGGCTGAAAGGAGTTGAAGCGTATGGCAGGTGCACCAGGTTCTTCAGAGGATGAAGGAAAAAAACGCGGGCTCTCTGTATCGAAACGTCCGGGGTTTACCCGTGAAAGTGATTTCATGGTTGACGGCTGGCGGGTCTTCAAAATTATGGCGGAATTTGTCAGCGGTTTTGAGACGATGTCCGATGCCGGTCCGGCTGTAACTGTTTTCGGCTCTACGAGAGTGGCTGAAGGCAGCCCTGAGTACCTCCTGGCCGAGAAGCTCGGAACACTGCTTGCCGCCGAAGGGTTTGCGGTGATTACCGGCGGAGGACCGGGGGTTATGGAGGCCGCAAACAGGGGCGCGCAGAGTGCCGGAGGTGTATCTATCGGTTTCAATATCAAGCTCCCCAACCAGCAGAATCCCAACCGCTATATCGATCAGGATAAACTGGTCAGCTTTCAATATTTTTTTGTCCGGAAAGTGATGTTTCTGAAATATGCGCAGGCGTTCATAGCCCTGCCCGGTGGTTTTGGAACGCTCGATGAAGTATCTGAAGCCATAACACTGATTCAGACCGGCAAAAGCGAACGGTTTCCGGTCATTCTGATGGGGAAGAGCTACTGGGATGGTTTTTACCGCTGGATCAAGGAGACCATGCTGCAGGAGAAGGGCTATATAAGCGAAGAGGATCTTGGATTTATCTATCTTGAAGAGAGTCCGGAAGCGGTGGTGGAGATCATCAAAGGGTTTTATCCTGATGGGTATGCGCTTAATTTTTAGTTCCGGGTTCAAGCTTATCAGTACGATGAGTCAAGCCAGCTCACCACGGCAAGGCTCTCTTTCGTGCTTAATGCTTTTTCCGGTTTCAGGGAGTAGTAGAGGTTTTGATGATTCCGGCCATTTGAGAGGACACTGATAATTTTTCTTTTCAGCCTGCCGGTTTCTTCAATTTTATTATTGTTCCAGAGTGAAAAATTCAGAACATTGCGTCCGGAGTTGACGCTGCCGGATATAAGCCAGGAGGCTGGTGCGATATAGGCAAGAGCCGGCCACGTGGTTTCGTTGGAGTGGCAGTCATAACAGCCCTTTTTCAGAGAGTTTTTTATTGCGGATGGAGCCTGAAGATCGCTGTGTACAGGAGGGTTGATGCGTCGTAACGGTATGAATTGTATTATCATGAGCAAAAGAACAGTCCAGCTGGCGATGGTTTTTATGGAGTCATTCATAGTTGAAAGCCGGTAAGCTGTTTCTCTGATTTCTTTTAATTTTCAAGATTTTTTATCGTGATATTTCCCTGTGAAAAAGCTGTCTGGTACCATCTTCCGCAGATCAGGGCCGACCTTGCCATTGAGCTGGTGAAAAGCGGCATGACCCAGTCCCAGGCGGCCAAAAAACTTGGCGTGACTCCTGCTGCTGTTTCTCAGTATATCCATAAAAAACGGGGGCAGCAATCACAAAAAAGCAGGCCCTACCGTCAGGAGATCAAGGCTGCAGTGAACAGAATCTGTGAAGAGGCCGCCAATGAAGAGCTTCAGGTCATGGTTTGCAAATGCTGTCACATCCTGCAGAAAGAGGATCAGACGGAGGTGTGAGCCGCTTTTGTTTTATGAACAGCGCTAATGGTTGTCATGCACGGTTTGAGAGCGCGGCGGACGGAGTCCCGACGTGTCGGGATAGTTCATTTGCGTGAAGCTCTGTCTACAGTTCAACAATAATGTGTGACTCTGTTGAGTGCCCGCTCAGCAGATTTTTCAGGGTATCAATCAATTCTGTACCGTATTTATTCAGATAGTAGAAAATATTGATCAACCGCTCCTGGGGTACTCCTTCCGGAAAGAGCGATGTTTCGGCTTTCAGGATCTGCTCAAGCAGCTCCTCGTGCTTTCTTCGGCTTGCCTTCCAGGCTTTCTGTTCAATGACTTCGACAATTTTTTCTGACTGAACGGTTGATGCCGCAAGAAGCGGTTCAAGGGTCGGATCAATCTTGGAGAGTATTGGCCTGAGGGCGGCAAATGTCCGGCGAATCTCCTCTTTGCTCTGTTCAAACAGGGCGTCAAGCTGAGGATTTTCAGCTATACCAACCGCATTTTTTTTAAGCTGTTGCAGGTCGCTGAAGACGGCATTGTATATCTGTTTTCGTGAGAATCCGGGTTTGCCGGTTACCTGAAGCAGCTTGTCCATAATGCGGCTGATTTTCGGCTCAACAAGCGTGAAGCTGCCTCTCGGAATGATAAACGGCATGCTGATACCGAAGTGCTCGTAATTTTTACGGTACTGTGCCAGATAGCTTATCTCTCCGGGGCCTGCAATGGTTGCAAATGTCGGCAGAACATAGTCCTGGACAATCGGCCGGAGAACAACATTGGGGCTGAACAGTTCCGGATGGTCCTGACAGAGCTCAAGGATCTGGTGTTTTGAGTAGCGCTGTCTGTCGGGGGTAATCGAGAAGGAGTCGTCTGAGCCATGCTCGATTTTCTGACGCTGTCCGTGTGTGTTAAGAAAATAGAGGTTGACGCTTCTTGGTTTTGTCTGGGCTGCATAGCCGAGATTTTCAAGTCGGGAACTCTGGGCAACAACATTATAGGATGATGCCGGCGCCGTTGAGAGCTCTTTCAGGAAGATATCGGCGGAGAGCCTTTTGAAATCGGGATCCTGGGTGGAAAGCAGTATCAGGGGGTGATCGCTGAAGAGTCGCATCATGGTGGATGCAAAGCTCATCTCAAAGGTATTGCCCGGATAATAGCACTCCGTAAGGATTTTTGTGACACGCTCCTTGTGTGTGGAGTCCGGCAGGAGCCGGAGAAACTCCTCGACGGTGTGGCTGATATCCTCTCCAAAAGAGCTGTTGGCCACCATCTGGTCCGCCATCCGGCGCCAGGGCTCCTGGCGGAAATGAGTCACCCTGTTTTCCGAGAAAAGCGCGGTATGGGCAGACTCTTCGTAGTCATGGTCTTCACCTTCGAGCCAGAAGATCGGTACAAAGTCATATTCGGGAAAGAGTACCTTCTGGCGTTCGGCAAACACAATGGCAGTGAGGGCTTTGTAGATGGTATAGAGCGGTCCGGTAAAAAGTCCGAGCTGCTGACCGGTTACAATGGCCATACATCGCGGCGAGCGGAGCTTTTCGATCTCCCTGAGGTGAAGCTCATTGCAGCCGAAGCGGGTATTCTGTCGCGAAAGCATGGCGGCAAGGGTATCACGGTCAAACCTTCTCGACCCGAGCATGCCGAGCTGACGGTAGTAGTCCGACTCCTTCTGGTAGTCAAGGTGAAAACAGTCGGCAATCAGGGCCGCACGTTCAGGACCCTCTGAGGTATAGTCGCGGAAAAGCTTTGAAAATCCCTTTTTGGGTGTCAGGATATGGCGGTAGTCGAGAAGAAAGGTGTTCACGTTGTTATTTTTGCAGGTTCCATTGTTCAAGGGTGCCGATAAGGCTGTGGTTGGTCATGTCACAGGAGATCGGTGTGATAGCCACATAGTTCTGCCGCACGGCAAATTCATCGTCGCGCATATCGTCATCAAGCAACCGAAGGGTGCCATTCAGCCAGTAGTAGGGATTGCCGTACATGTCATTTCGTTCAATGGCACTCTCTTCCCATCGGGATCGACCCTGCCGGGTGATAACAGCCCCGGAAATCAGGGATTCCGGTACATTGGGAATATTGACGGAGAGAACGGTGTCCGGAGGAATGCCTTCAAGCAGCACTTTTTTTACCAGTTTGCGGGCAAATTTTCCGGAATAGGTGAAATCGGCATGCTCATAGGTTGCCAGTGAAAAAGCCAGAGAGGTTATTCCCTGAATTGCCCCTTCGAGTGCCGCGGCTACCGTGCCGGAGTAGAGGGTATTGGTCGCTGTGTTGCTGCCGTAGTTGATGCCGGAGACGATCAGGTCAGGTTTTTCAGGCAGTATATGGCTGAGCGCAACCTTGATACAGTCTACCGGTGTTCCGGATACCGTATAGCCGAAAAAACGGCTGTTTTTGAAAAACTTTTTTATTCTCAGCGGCACACCCAGAGTCATGGCATGGCTCATCCCGCTGTGCGGTTCTGCCGGAGCAACAACGGTCACCTGGCCGATTTTTTTCATGGCCGCAGCAAGCGCGTGTATCCCTTCGCCTTCAATGCCATCATCGTTACAGACCAGAATATGGGGTCTTTTCGCTCTCTCCACGCTAAAGGCTTCCTTTGTTATGAAGTGAAAATTGTGGTAGTGCCGCAGCTCCAGCCGGCGTGTAAAAATACAAAATAGTTCGACTCAAAAGTCATGACCAAGACTGAAATAAAAAAGGGTGTCGGAGAATCTCAGCGATGAGGGTACGGAGCCGGGAACTGTTTCAAGAAAAGCAAATGCCTTTGAGAGGGTAAATCTTGCCGGTCCGAGAGGGGTCTCCCAAATCATACTGGTTCCGGCTCCATGGATGAGTGAGCCCAGATCAATATCACTCCGGCTTTCCCATACATTTCCCGCATTGTAGTGCAGGATGAACGAAGTCGGGAAGAGCAGGACGAATGAGGGCTTGTAGCGGATATGGATGCCTGCAGAGGCCATATTGTTACCCGGAAGGTCGTTTTCACGCAAACCGATGAATCGGCGGCTGTAGGTTGTACCGGGTCCTCCGAGGAAAAATTTCTCCGAGAGCGGTGTATAGCTGCTGCTCAAACCTATCAGCGCCGAGAGCTGCAGGGTGGTGTTATCTTTGAGGGGAATGTTTGCTTCGTGGGCGCCCGATATCTGCCAGGCAACATCACCCCTCTCCTGCAGTGATGGCGTGAAGGAATATCTGAGGTTGGTATAGTTTCCCGATGAGGGAATCAGGGTGTTGTTTCTTGAATCAAGCGTAAACTGTGTGCCGAAGGAGAGCATATCCGTACGCTCTGTTTTCAGAAGTGTGCCTCCCCGCTGTGCAGCGTAGGAGAGGGAGTTCTGGAGGGTCAGATCAACCATGAGCTGGCCGTTTTTTCTGATCCTCGCCCCGAATGCGGTGTTTATGCCATATTTCTGGATACCATAATAGTTCAGATCGTTGGAGTGGGCACCGAAAAACTCTCTGGAGAATTCGAGATTATGGATTTCAAAGAGATGCTGGTCATAAAAAAGACGGGAGGAGAGGGTCAGGTGTGAGGGACCTATCCTTGGGATGCTGAACTCAAGATTCATGAGGCTGTTCTGTCTTCCTGCCTTCAGCCAGCCGCCGACAGAGCTTGTTGTGCCGCCGACGTTTTCGTTTCTTACATCAAGCAGAATCTGGGCATTGTTTGTTTCATCATAACGCACCCCGAGCCGGAGGACCGATGAGGGTTTTTCTTCGAGGGTAAACCGAAGCCGTGAGTTGTTTTTACTCTCAGAAGTTCCTGCAGACTCCGGAGATATGGAGACCCTGTTGAAGGAGCCCGTTTCATAAAGGTTGTCGACAGATTCAATTGCCTTTTCCATGCGGAGCGCTTTGGTGGTATCAATTTTGATCTCTCTCTTTATGGCGGTTATTCCGGTAATGTTCCGGCTCTGATCTATGGTAATGCCGTCTGGTTTGCCCGAGGAGAGGTTTATCAGCAGTGTCCCGTTATCATCGATGGTGGTGCTTTCTATCGCTACCAGGCTGAATCCTCTGTCCCGGTATTGTTTTATGAGTGATTCAAGTGCACGGGAACCGGCTCTGTTGGTATAGAGTGATGCTGTTACCGGCTTGAACGCGGTTGTGATCTCTTCGGGTGTAACTGCCTTGTCAGGCCCCCCCGTTACCAAAACCTTTTTTATTCCCGGAAGCGGGTCGAGATGAAAAACCGCTTTTTTGCGGTGATGGTCAAGTTCTGCGTGAACGCTTGTGAAGAGGTCGGTTTCAAGCAGCTCATGAAGGGCTTGTGAGGGATCGGTTGCGTTGCGGATGATGCCGGATACAATGAGATAGTGTTCACGGAATTCCGGGCTCTCTTTCGGGAAGAGCACGGTTTTGCTGTAACCGGCAATCGACGGGCCCCGGCCTGTTTTCTGTTCGATACTCCGCTTGATGGTTGCGGCAAGAAATTTTCCTTTTGCATATCCGGCATCAACAAGTGCCTGGATATCAGAAAAATCGGTAGCCTTGTGCTTGTCAAGATCAGGAGTAATAACGATATCGGCTTTTTGAAGCTGTGCTGGGTATTGCAGTTTGGTCAGGATGCTCATCGCCTGATCGGCAGCCTTCCATGGCAGGTCGAGCTCACTGCTGGTGGAGTACATGGAGCCATGGGTATCGACAGCAATTTTATACCCTGCGTTCACCGAATCAAGTTCATCGACCGGAAGATTTGCCACGAGTCCTCCGTCAACCAGTTGATAACCGTTGAGCCTGACCGGTTCAAAAAGAATCGGAATGGTGCTGCTCGCTCTCATCGCTTCAGAGAGGGAGCCTGATGTAAGGGTTATGCGCACTCCCGAGACCAGGTCCGTCGATATCGCCCGGTAGTTGACCGGCAGTGTTGAGAAGTTGCCATCCGCCTTGTAGATGCTGTTCAGTGCAAGCTGGTCGAGCGTTTCGGTCATTGCCTGCGATGAACTCAGCGATTTTGGAATAAGCAGTTTCAGTTTGTCAAAACGAATCGCTATGGTGGCACGGTCGCGGATACGCTGCTGTTCAAGGAATATATTTGAGCGGGAGTAATCGTCGTTAATAGATAATATCGATTGCCACTGCAGCGTGTGAGCAAGTTTTTCCAGTTCAGCGGGGGTGTAGCCCGAGCTGTAGAGTCCGCCGATAATTGCGCCCATGCTTGTTCCGGCGATAAAGTCAATCGGAACACCCTCCTCCTCAAAAGCCTTGAGTACGCCGATCTGCGAGATTCCGTTTGCTCCGCCACCGGAGAGTGCCAGACCGACCGTTTTTCTTGCAGGCCGCATGGAGTGGAAAAGCTCGAGGCGGTGCATCGGGAGTCGAAGCGTATCAGGATAGAGTGTAGTGGTCGGAGATGGTGCGGCTAAGGCCGTGCCTGTCACGATGGAGAGCAGAGCAGCAGCGAGTGCAGCCGAAGAGAGAAGTTTTCTGACGTTCAGCAATGGTGAAGCTCCCTGTTCATGTGTCGGTAATGATGGTTCTTTCAGGCTGCCTTTGAGATCTCATGCGGACTTTATATCTTGAGCTTTAATGTATAACCTTTAGTCCAAATTCAGAAAATGGCTTGGTTCCAGCGGGTAAAACCTTCAATACGTACGACCCACAAGCGTGATATGCCGGAAGGCTTATGGTGGAAGTGTGATGAATGCGGAGCGATGCTCCATAAAAAACAGCTTGAAGATCACCTTTTCACCTGTTCGGAGTGCCGCCATCATTTCAGGATCTCTCCATATAAATATTTTTCAATTCTTCTTGATAACGGCAAATTCACTGAATTTGACGATCATCTCCGTTCAGCCGATCCGCTCACCTTTACCGATACCAAAAAATATCCGGACCGTGTTCAGGCTATCATTGAAAAAACCGGAAAAACCGAAGCATGCCGCAATGCCCACGGAGAGTGCGGAGGCAGTCCGCTTGTTATCTCCGCTATGGATTTCGGGTTTATCGGCGGTTCAATGGGCTCTGTTGTCGGTGAAAAAATAGCCCGTGCGGTTGACAAGTCCCTTGAACTTGACGCTCCGCTTGTGGTGATTGCCCAGTCCGGTGGCGCGCGCATGATGGAAGGTGCTTTCAGTCTCATGCAGATGGCCAAAACCGCCGCCCGCCTTACCCGCCTCAGTGAACGCAGACTTCCCTTTATCTCCCTGATGACCGATCCTACCATGGGCGGTATCAGTGCATCATTTGCCATGCTCGGCGACATTAATGTCAGTGAGCCGAAAGCGCTCATCGGATTTGCCGGTCCAAGGGTTATCCGCGATACCATCAAACGGGATCTGCCTGAAGGGTTTCAGCGAGCTGAATTTCTGCTTGAGCACGGCTTTGTCGATCTGATCGTGCATCGCAAGGAGCTGAAAAACCAGCTGGCATCACTGCTTGCCATGATGAAAATTTAGCTCCAGCCAAGCGCCGACGCGGTTACCGGGAACTGTGCTATGAAAATCTTTTTGATTGCAAGGGCAATGTCCCGGTGCTCCTTCTGTGTGCTGCTATCCGTTCTCACTTCCAGATAGTGAATCCAGCTTCTTACCGACCCTTTCATGTAGAGTTTTGTCTGTGTTGCCATTGGCAGAAGTACTCTTGCACACTCCTTGGCAATCCCTTTTTCAAGTGCCTTGTCGTACTCTTCAAGCGTCAGCCGGGCCACCCTCTCCTGGGCCGCATCAAACCAGGCAACGGTTTCGCTCTCCAGATCTTCCAGAGAGTTCTGACGGTTCTTGCTGTCCTGGCGCCGGGGCTGATAGCGCTCTATCTCCTGGGCCCGTGCATAGCGCTGCGAGAACTCCTGGAACTGAAAACTCCGGTGGCGCAGGATCTGCGGAGAGATGGCTCTCGAAGTTACAATTTCCACCGTCATGTCAACCATCTCAAAGACGCTCCAGTGCTTGTGGGCGATACAGTAGGTAAGCAGTTTCTGATAGTCAGGTGTCTCCTGATGAGGGCTTGATACTCTTGCGCAATAGGCTATCAATCCTTCAGGGGTGAGCTGCACGTTATCAACCTGGATAAGCGGTGTGGTAACCGCAATGAGTCGTACCTGCATGTCGGGTAAGGGTTAAATTTTTCCAAGCGTGAATATACAGAAGTGCCGGCCTTTTGCGAAAACGGATCCTTTTTTGCTAATTGGAACCGGAGTTCTTGATTTGTTGTTATCACTATGTATTTTAAAATTTTGTGGCAGGGATTGAAAAAGAGTCGAATCAAATGGTGCTCTGCAATCTCTTGCGGTGGTTTTAACGAGAGTAACTTAAATCAAACGTCAGGGAAACTATGGCAAATATCAATTTCGGTTTTGAGCATCATGCCAGAACCTTGTATTCCGGAGCTATAGAACAGGGGATCACCAATACCCTTGTTCCCATGGTTATAGAGACTTCAGGCCGCGGGGAGCGGGCATTCGATATTTTTTCAAGGCTGCTGCGTGAACGGATTATTTTTCTCGGCAACGGTATTGATGAGCATGTGGCCGGACTGATCATGGCCCAGCTCATTTTTCTTGAGTCCGAGGATCCCGAGCGTGATATCTACATCTATATCAACTCTCCGGGAGGAAGCGTCTCTGCCGGTCTCGGTATCTACGACACCATGCAGTACATCCGCCCCGATGTCTCGACCGTCTGTGTCGGCATGGCGGCAAGCATGGGTGCTTTTCTGCTTGCCAGCGGCGCCAAAGGCAAGAGAGCTTCGCTTCCACATTCAAGAATCATGATCCATCAGCCTTCAGGCGGCGCACATGGCCAGGAGACCGATATTATCATCCAGGCGCGTGAAATCGAGAAGATCCGCAAGCTGCTCGATGAACTGCTTGCCCGCCATACCGGCAAGGATGTCAAGCAGATACGGGAGGACTCCGAGCGTGATCGCTGGATGAACGCCGAGGAGGCGCTTGAATACGGCATCATTGACTCGGTCTTTGAGAAACGGCCGATGCCGGAAAAGAAAGACTAAGCTATGGACCTCTCTTTATTTATTGCACGATTTGATTGCTTTGTTGGGCGGTGCTCGAAATCCTCATGTACTTCGTGTACACTCCGGTTTCTCTGCTCCGTCCGCCTCGCACTCAAACCGCTCACGACAATAAATTAGAGGCCCAAATTAATGCAATGAATTTTTTTAAACAGCTATACGCATTCAGTTGTAACCGATTTTTTTATCATGAGCGATAACTCCACCCTGTTCAATCTTGAGAAAACCTATAACCATCACGATGTAGAAGAGCGGTGGAGAAGTTCACACTGGGAGGCACTCGGCACCTTTCACGCCGAAAGCACCCGTGTACTGGATGAGGGAAAAACGCCCTACAGCGTTCTGATGCCCCCGCCCAATGTAACCGGCAGTCTGACGCTCGGCCATGTTCTGAATCATACCCTGCAGGATATCTTTATCCGATACAGCCGAATGACCGGCAAGGAGGCGCTCTGGCTTCCAGGTACCGATCATGCCGGTATAGCCACGCAGACGGTGGTGGAGAAAAAGCTGAAAAAAGAGGGTGTTACCCGCCACGATCTCGGTCGAAAGGAGTTTCTCGATCATGTCTGGCAGTGGAGGGATGAGTATGGCGGTCTTATTCTTCGCCAGCTTCGCCGGCTTGGCATTTCATGCGACTGGCGGCGCAACCTCTTCACCATGGACGAGAGTGCTTCGACGGCGGTTATCAACGCCTTTATTACGCTTTATCGCGACGGACTGATCTATCGCGGAACCCGGATCATCAACTGGTGCCCCGTCTCGCAGACAGCGCTCTCTGACGAGGAGGTGATTATGAAGCCCCGTCGTGACAAGCTGGTCTACGTGCAGTACGCGCTTGTCAATCATCCCGGCCGTTTCATCACCATTGCAACCGTGAGACCCGAGACCATTCTTGCCGATGTTGCCATTGCGGTCAACCCGGAGGATCCGCGCTACAAGGACCTCGTCGGGGAGCTTGCGGTTGTGCCGGTAGCGGGGAGGCATATCCCCATTATTGCCGACAGCTATGTGGATATCGAGTTCGGTACCGGTGCCCTTAAAATTACCCCCGCCCACGATGCCAATGACTACGAGGTGGCCAAGCGCCATAACCTGACGGCAATCTCGGTGGTCGGCAAGGATGGCCGGATGACCGATTCGTTTGGTTACGGCGGTATGGACCGGTTTGATGCACGTGAAAAAATTCTCAAGGATCTTGAAGAGAGCGGCAACCTTGTCCGCGTCGAAGAGTATGAACACAATGTCGGTTACTCCGAACGTGCCGATGTGGTGGTTGAACCCTACCTCTCCGAGCAGTGGTTTGTCAAAATGGCGCCGCTTGCCGAAAAGGCTCTGCAGGTGGTCAACGACGGAGAGATCCGCTTCCATCCTCCGCACTGGATCAACACCTACCGCCACTGGATGGAGAATATCCGCGACTGGTGCATCTCCCGTCAGCTCTGGTGGGGACACCGCATTCCTGCATGGTATGACACTGAAGGACGTGTATGGGTTGCAGCGACTTTCGAGGAGGCATGCCACCTTGCAGGAACCGACAAGCTGGTGCAGGATGATGATGTGCTCGATACCTGGTTCTCTTCGTGGTTATGGCCGCTGACGACCCTCGGATGGAGCGATCTGCACAGTGACAATGCCGACCTCAGAGCATTTTATCCGACCAACACGCTGGTAACCGGCCCCGACATCATCTTCTTCTGGGTTGCCAGAATGATTATGGCCGGACTCTACTTTAAAGGGGAGGTCCCCTTCCGGGATGTCTATTTTACGAGCATTATCCGCGACATGAAGGGGCGCAAGCTCTCTAAGTCACTCGGCAACTCGCCGGACCCGCTCAAGGTGATCGATACCTACGGCACCGATGCACTCCGTTTTACCATTATCTATATTGCCCCCCTCGGTCAGGATGTGCTCTTCGGCGAGGAGAAGTGTGAGCTGGGCCGCAATTTCGCCACCAAAATCTGGAACGCCACCCGTCTGGTCTTTATGCAGCGGGAGAAGTATTTTGCTGATTCCGAAGCGTTTGCCGCCGTATACCGGGAGTTTGACCCCCGCTCGCTCCAGAACGATCTGGCAGGAGAGTGGCTGCTTGCAAGTTATCACGCGATGCTTGAGCGCTATCAAAC
The DNA here is from genome assembly GCF_011601315.1 of Candidatus Chlorobium masyuteum. Taxonomy (NCBI): domain Bacteria; kingdom Pseudomonadati; phylum Chlorobiota; class Chlorobiia; order Chlorobiales; family Chlorobiaceae; genus Chlorobium; species Candidatus Chlorobium masyuteum. The sequence goes on from NZ_JAAORA010000002.1 coordinate 403,150, forward strand.
CGCCTTTGCCCAGTTCCGGCTTAACGATATTGTCCGCAATGTCTATGACTTTTTCTGGAACGACTACTGCGGCTGGTATCTTGAGGCCATGAAAGTAAGGCTTTCAGGGGCGCTGACGGATAGGGAGGTACAGGAGACGGTATGCCTTGCCGTTCATGTGCTTGAGGGAACCCTCAAAGCGCTCCATCCGGTGATGCCCTTCATTACCGATGAAATCTGGCACCACATCCTTCCCCGTACTTCGGAGGAGAGCATGGCTTCGTCCTCTATGCCGGTTGCCGATACGGTGCTCGCCGGAATTGATACCGGCAGCTTTACGCTTATCCAGAAGGTGGTTTCCGAGATCAGGAGCCTTCGCTCACTTTTCGGTGTGCCCCACAACGTCGAGGCTGTCGTGCAGCTCAGGCCGGGCAGTGATGCCGACAGGGCGGTCTTTGAGACCGGGATGGACCTCATTGCTTCGCTTGCCCAGTGCAGGCCCGGGATCATTCGGAATGCTGAGCGGCCAAAGCATGCGGCAGGATCGGTGGTTGAGGGCAATGAACTATTTGTGCTGCTTGAGGGGTTGATATCGTTTGAAAAGGAGCGGGCGCGTCTGCAGAAGGAGATTGCCAATGTTTCAAACTATGTTGGTGCGCTGACCAAAAAGCTCTCGAATTCCGGTTTTGCCGATCATGCGCCCAAAGAAGTTGTTGAGTTGGAGCAGCAGAAGCTGAAGGATGCTGGGGATAATCTGGAGAAGCTGAAGAGTAATCTGGAAGTTCTCAGTGATTGATGGATTTTTTTTACTCACGACAATAAATAGAGCCTCGAGTAAGCTTGTTTGGCGAGAGAAGAAAAACGAGGATTATTTAGAATAATCAATCGTAAATGATATTTTGCAGTTTTGCCGGTTTTATCTTTTGGTAACCCGGCTGTTCAGGTTTAAATCGTTGAAGTTCGCAAGGAGACGAGATACATGAGGCAGCTTAAAATAAGTAAACAGATAACGAATCGCGAGAGTCTCTCTCTGGATCGTTACCTGCAGGAGATAGGAAAATACGATTTATTGACCGCTGAAGACGAGGTGAAGCTTACAAAGGCAATCAAGGATGGCTTTGATATGCCGGTTGATACGACGGAATATAAAAGGGCAAAACGGGCACTCGACAAACTCATCAAGGGTAACCTTCGATTTGTTGTTTCGGTGGCCAAACAGTACCAGAACCAGGGGCTGACCCTTGGTGACCTCATCAACGAGGGTAATCTCGGTCTTATCAAGGCCGCAAAGCGCTTTGATGAAACCCGTGGTTTCAAGTTTATCTCCTATGCAGTATGGTGGATTCGCCAGTCCATTCTGCAGGCACTTGCCGAACAGTCAAGAATTGTCCGTCTTCCGCTCAACAGGGTCGGTACCCTGAACAAGATCAGCAAGGCATACAGCCAGCTCGAACAGGAGTTTGAGCGCGACCCCAACACCCGCGAGCTTGCCACCCTTCTCGATATGGATTCGCAGGATGTGGCCGATACCCTTAAAATTGCCGGACGGCATGTCTCGGTTGACGCCCCGTTTGCTCAGGGTGACGACAACCGTCTGCTTGACGTTCTCCAGAATGACGGCCATCTGCCCGACTACGGCCTGAATCGCGACTCACTGACCCTTGAGGTCGAGCGTTCGCTCTCGGTGCTTGCGCCCCGCGAAGCTGATGTCATCCGCTCCTACTTCGGAATCGGCATGGATAACCCGCTCACGCTCGAAGAGATCGGCGAAAAGTTCAAGCTCACCCGCGAGCGCGTCCGCCAGATCAAGGAGAAAGCGATCCGCAGACTCCGCCAGTCGGCATACAGCAAGGTACTGAAAGAGTATATCGGCAGCTGAGGAGCTAACAAAGAATCTGACTCAGGGCACACATTGCCCTCGGTCTATCAAAAAGGCATCGGAATCAACCCCGGTGCCTTTTTTTTTGTTCTTTTCAAAGCGAGGGGGACGTTCATAACTAACTATACTTTATAATTTTCTTTTGTATTTATAGAGTAATATTTTGATACTGCATATCTTATGAATCCTGATCATTACTTCCATGCCGAGAGGAGCGAGACTGGATGCACCGGGCACACTACATCATGTTATGGTGCGTGGGATTGAAGGGAACAGTATTGTTTCCGATGATGCAGATAGAGCCTTTTTTGTTTCCCGGATGGGGAAAGTTGCTGCCGCAACCAAAACTAAAATATACGCATGGGCGCTGATGACCAATCATGCGCATATACTGATGAGAAGCGGAGACGCGGGTCTGTCCACCTTTATGCGCAAGCTTTTAACCGGTTATGCCACAGGGTACAACCGCAGGCACAAGAGGCATGGTCATCTTTTCCAGAACAGGTATAAATCGATTGTCTGCGAAGAAGAGCCCTACTTTCTCAAGCTGGTCAGCTACATTCACCTCAACCCTTTGCGAGCAGGACTTGTTGGCTCTTTTGAAGAGCTTGAGCGTTATCGGTGGAGCGGTCATGCAGCAGTGATGAGCAGGATCCGTTATGAGTGGCAGGATATAGCGTATGTACTCGAGTATTTCGGAGAGCGAGAATCATCAGCTCGGAAAGCGTACCTGGAGTTTGTTTCATCCGAGAGCGGGCTTGGACAGCAAGCGGAGTTGACCGGGGGAGGGCTGATCCGATCGATAGGTGGATGGTCGGAGGTTAAGTCGCTTAGGAAGCGGGGGGAGAAGCAGTTTAGTGATGAGCGAATTTTGGGAAGCGGAGATTTTGTTCGTGAGATTCTTGATGATGCTGAAGAGTCAGTAAAAGAACGACTTCCGGCGGTTTCCATAGACGTGGATGCCGAAGAACGGTTACAGCGAGCTTGTGAAGAGTCGGGTATCAAGGTGCAGGCATTGCAGGGAGGGAGCCGTATGCGGGAGTGTGCGGAGTTGCGGAAAAAGCTTGCTTTGGAGTATGTGCGGGAGCTTGGGATGAGCTATGCAGGAGCGGCGCGTCTGCTTGGGATATCTGCGGCAGCCGTGAATATGATTGTTCGGCGGGGTTGATTTTAAGTTGAAACTGTTATGAACGTCCCCAAACTGGAGATGTTGAGGAGGTAGGGGGTTTCAGTGGCGGATGTAATTGAGTTCAGCCCCAGGCCGAGAGTGGTGAGGTGATTGTCATGCTTTGTGGCTTTTTAGTTGAAGCTGTTATGAACGTCCCCGAGTTGTGGGGGGACGCTGTGTGTGGGTCGGGTTAGTAGTTGGGGGTGGGGGAGATGGAGTTGATTTCGACGGTGGAGCCGGGGATGATGACGAATTCGCTGAGGCCGACGTGGCGGCGTTTGTTTCCCCAGTCGTAGGTGTAGCCGAGGCGGGTCCAGGGATATCCGTTTGCTCCGTAGGACTGCTGCTGCAGGTCGGTGTACCACTTGATATAGTCGGCGCTCACCGTTACGAACCTGTTCGCTGTCCGGAACTGTGTTTCGGCTTCATTGTCGCTGATCTCCGGATCTGCGCTCGGTCTGAAGAGGTCCCCTGGCCTGACCCACATCTCGACAAACTTGGTTTTTCCTGCATTCGGCGGCAGCCCGAGAAGCTGCTCAAGGCGTAGTGATCGATCTTTCTTCAGGGTTTTGCAGAAGTTTTTGATCTCCGGCGCGGTTGTTACCCACACCTCTCTTGAAAGCCGAACAGGCTGACCGATTTTGTCGTCGTATCCATTATAGCTCGTCCAGGTGACAACGAGTATGCGTGCATTTTCGGTATCGCCCTTGTTCTTCCATATCAATTGTGGATTTGAGGGGACAATCGCCACAAGGTTTTTCGAAATCTCGGATGGCTCAGCGGTTGCAGCATCAATCACGGCACTCTGATACCTCTTCTGCAAATCCGCCTGAGAAAGCGAAGGCCGCGCTACAGCACCGGCAGAAAAGAGGATCGATACCAGCAGAAAAAGCGAGAATCTCCTTGCCCGAATAAAGCCCTTTGTCATCATAATCCAACCCTGATTTGCCCGCATGAGGAGTTAAAAACAAAACTCCCCAAATCTACAAAACTCTCTCCCGCCTTCAAATCGCCAGTTTGTTGTAACGCCTGACATGGTGCCCATAAAACAATAGCTGAACTGTAATTGTGAAGTTTTGTTAGGGAGCAATGCATTCTTTTTTGCTGAGATTTTCGGTACTATTACAAAAGATGCGATGGTATATAATGTTATGCACATTTAGATCGGGAACTGCTCGTTTCAACAGATGAATCCCTGTTGACGCCTCGTAACCAACAGTTCTAAACTCATCCTGATACGAGGTTGAATACAACGAAATGCAAGGTTTAATCGCTCTTATTTTAATCGATTAACAGTATTTTATTTAATTCGTAGTCGGTGTCTACTATGAGTTGCAATTCAAAAATCCACAGGGAAACAGAGTCAAAGGTGATTATGCCTGATATCCAAACTGCCGATGCACCACTGCGTCTTGCGCAGTACCTCAAGGAATTTGTTGGCTTACGCACTTCAACCGTGCGCGATGTTACCAAGTACGATACTGTGATGTGGTTTGGTGACATGCCGCAGGATAATGATTGCTTCAGCCCTGCTTGGGTGGATGGCTGCGAACTTGATGATCCTTGGTTAGAGGTGAAAAAGCAGCAATTCGATGCTATGCCGGAGGTGCCGGAAAATATTCAGCTTTGGATTGATGAAAAAGCACTGAATCAAGCCAGTGAGCAGATTCCTTTACTTAAAACCAGTATCCTAGTACCCGATGGAGAGACGGAAATTGCAGAGGGTGAATCGGTACAGTTGATCGAGACTGTGTTGAGTGAATTTCCCGAGGTGCAGACGACCTATGACCGCTATCGACCGCGTTGGCAAGCATGGTCAGATGAATACCGGCGTCGCCAGAAAATTCAGGACTTGTACGCTCGACTGTTCGCTTTGCACACCCAGTTACGCAAACAAGGGGAATTACTAGAATTGGTGCTGGGTCTGGGCCTACTCGACTGGCAAGCGCCGGTTGGTGGTCATATCAGGCGTCATTTAGTTATTGCGCGTGCAGAACTGGTATTTGAGCCAAGTAAAGGGGTAATCCGGCTGGAACCGCCGGGAGATGGAGCGCGCCTTCGCATTGAAGATGACATGCTGGAGGCCGAACTGCGACCGGTTCGGAGCCAATATCAGGAAGTGCAAATACAACTTGAGTACATTGGTGATGATATCTGGGATAAAGCACTGATGCAGACAGCTCTGAAACACTGGGCTGGTGCTTTGAATGCGGATTCGCTTTGGTCATCGGATTTGCGCAAGCATGTCTCTGAAGCGAAAAAACCAGTGGTAAGTTTTGCTCCGGCTCTAATTCTACGCAAGCGCACCCAGTCAGGCATGGTGCGTATTTATGATGCTATCATTGATCAGCTTAGCAATGAATCTGCCGAGGTGCCGCAAGGCTGGGGGGGGCTGATCGATGATCTTGACGATCAGCTTAGTGACGGCCGAACCGATAATGGTGAGGCTCAGCAAGTAATCTGCGACGAACATGGTCAGCAGGAAATCTACTTTCCGCTTCCAGCCAACAAGGAACAGCGCCGCATTGTCGAGGCGATTGATCGCCAGCGCGGCGTGTTAGTGCAGGGCCCACCTGGCACTGGCAAAAGTCATACCATTGCTAACTTGATTTGCCATCTGCTTGCTACTGACAAGCGGGTATTGATCACGGCGGAAACCGGACGAGCCTTACAAGTGCTCAAAGAAAAACTGCCGAAAGAGATTCAGCCATTATGTGTTAGTTTGCTTGGACAAGGTGGCGATGCCTTTGCTGAACTAAATATGGCAGTGCAGGGGATTACCACTCGGCAGGCATCTTATACACCGGGGGCTTACGAACCGCGTATTGCTGAGATTGACGCTGAACTGGATCTTAACCGTCGAAAGCTCGCTGAAATCGATAACGAAATTCGTTCTTTGCGCGAAGAAGAAACCTGTCCGCATCAGATTGCAGATGGTGCTTATACCGGCACAGCATCATCGATTGCCGCGAAAGTGGCGGATAAACGGATAGCTTATGAATGGTTGAAGCTACCTTATGATGCCCCTTCTCAGCCCCCGACCAGCAGTGAGGAGATGTTGGAATTGTTGGCTATTTACAGCCGTTATTCAGATGGACAAATTGCCGAAGCCCAATTAAAACTTCCTGCAAGTGCTGAACTGGTTGAACCACAAGTTTTTGCTAAGGCGGTGGCTAAAGAAACTGCTGCCAGAGAGGGTTTACTGCAATTGGAAGTCTTCCGCCAACATCGAGCATACGGGGTTCTTTATGCATTGGCAACTGAACAACGCATCACACTTGGTCAAAATCTGCGAAAGCTTGAAGAGCAACGTCTCGCCATTGCTCGCATAACCCGAGACTGGTCATTGGACGCCTTACGCGATTTGATTGCAGGCAAACATGCTCGATGGGACACAGTCTTAATTAGCAGTCAGGAGCTTATAACCGAGGCAGAGGGCTTGATCGCTAGGCTTAGAAATAGTGCTGTCAGCCTGCCTAAAAATCAGGATCGCAGAAAAGTACGCACCGATGCTCAAGCAGCCATTACGTTTTTGAACGAAGGGGGTACTTGGAAGCGTATGGGTATGTTCACCCCTACGGAATTGAAAGGCAAAACTTACCTCAAGGATGAGGTATTGGTAGACGGTGTGGGAGCGACAACGCCAGAACAGTTACAGTCTGTATGTGATGAGTTGTCGTTAAGTCTTGTGTTAGAAGAACTTGTATCGATATGGTCGGCTGTTGGAGCAACCATTCCGGGAGGAAATCGGCGCTTGATGTTAGCTGACTTGCAGGAACAACGAGCAGATCTTGCTCGCTTTGTGGCTTATACTGACGCTTGTCTTGTAGTCGGCAAAACCTTGTCAACTTTCTCGCCTGCGGTCCCTGAACCTGATTGGTTGAGTGGAGAAATTGCACAATGGATTGAGCTGCTTGAAGTCGCTGAAAAAGAAGATAACTATCACGTCGCAAGTGATATAGTGAATCGATGTGCTACTGCGGCGGATCGTGTCGTCGGGTTACATGATGCGCACTCGCTGGTAGCGAAGATAGTTTCAGCATTGGATCAGAGAAATATTAATGAGTATAGCCGATGTTATGCCGATCTGATCATAATTGAAGAAATACGTGCAGTGCAGTTACGTCGGGCCGATGTTGAAACCCGACTTAAAGCCAACGTTTCGCAATTGCTTTTCGAGATGTCTGGACGCATCAAAGAAGCTTACTGGTATGAGCGTTTTTGCGCTTGGGAAGAAGCTTGGCATTGGGCAGTAGCAGATAACTGGTTGGAAAAGCGTACTGACTTTTCATATCAGCAAAATTTGTGGAAGCGACGTCATGAAATAGATGCAATGATTTGTCGTTTGGTTGCAGAAACAGCATCGCTTCGTGCTTGGACGTATTTTTTTAAACGCCTTTCGGCACGGGAATCTGCAGCACTGAAGAGTTGGCGTGAAGCAGTTAAAGCAATGGGCAAGGGAACTGGCAAGTCGGCCAAGCTGGCGCGGTTACGCCAAGAGGCTCGCCAGTATATGGATGCCTGTCGCGATGCTATTCCTATTTGGGTCATGCCCCGTTATTTGGTGGCGGAAATGATTGATCCAGCGCCGGGGCGATATGATCTTGTTATTGTTGATGAGGCCAGTCAGCTCGGTATTGACAGCCTTTTTCTTTTTTATATCGCCAATAAAATTGTAGTGGTCGGTGACGATCAGCAGATAAGCCCCTACGGTATAGGTATTTCCGATGAAGCGGTCGCAGGATTACAGGAACATTACCTCGAAGGCATTCCACACCGACACGCATTGTCTCCACAAAGCAGCTTGTATGGCAATGCCAAAATTCGCTTCAGCCAGAATGTTGTGTTGCGTGAGCATTTCCGTTGCATGCCGGAGATTATCCAGTTTTCTAATGACCTTTGTTATGCCAGCAACGGCACCCCTCTTGATCCACTTAGATCTTATCAGGCAAACCGTTTGCAGCCATTGGTGCTCAGGCATGTTCTCGATGGCTATCGAACAGGGAGTAGTCAGTACGCCCAGAATATTCCCGAAGCGGATGCGATTGTTGCTCAGATTGCAGGTTGTATTGCTGATCATCGCTACAAGGGAAAAACCATGGGCGTCATAAGTTTGCAGGGAGAAGCGCAAGCAAAACTGATAGAAAAAAAGCTACTGGAACAGCTGGATCCTGAAATTATAGAGGATCGGCAGTTGATCTGTGGCGACGCCTATGCGTTTCAGGGCGACGAAAGACATATTATTTTTCTGAGCATGGTGGCAGCTCCAGGAGAAACACGCATCGCTGCCCTGACGGGAGATTCAGCCCGTCAACGCTTTAATGTAGCTGTCAGCCGTGCACAGGATCAGTTGTGGCTATTCCATACGGCAAAGTTAGATGTACTCAGTGATCTTTGTATGCGTTATCGCTTACTGAAATACATGCTGGAGCCAAAGAGGGAATCTTCCGTTGAAGACGAACAAATATTTGATTCTGAATTTGAGAGAGCCGTATATCAGCGTATCAGTGATCGTGGATTCTTTGTCAGATCTCAGGTTTGTATTGGTGATCCGGTAAACCATCGTTACAGGATTGATATGGTGGTTGAAGGAATGCAGGGTAGGCTTGCAGTTGAATGTGATGGTGATCATTGGCATGGCCCCGATCGCTATGAACACGATATGGCGCGACAGCGTGACCTTGAGCGGGCAGGTTGGCAGTTTGTTCGTATTCGTGGTGGTGATTTTTATAGGGAAGCGGAATCTGCTATGCTGCCAGTTTGGAATGAGCTTGATAGGTTAGGTATCTATCCCGGCGGAGTGGATTCTTCTGCTTCAGCACCGCCAGCGCCGATTGAATTCAGTGCAGCAGAGAAGGGCATGGCTTTGATAAATGTAGTGGATAACGAACCGAGAGTATTAAGTGATAGCGCATGCAAGGCTATCACATTGGATGAGCCACTCAAAGCGATAGAATTTCATGAAGAGTGTGATGAGTTTGGTATCGAAATTCTATCTGCAGATCATCTTGATATAGCTGTTGATAAGGAGGATGAAGAAGAAATCATTCTTTTTCCTGAAGATGCTGGGACACAACAGGATCAGCTTCATTATGGAAGGATGCCGTCAGATGAGAAGGTTGGTCGGTTAATCTATGTTGAGTTCCAAGGGATAATAAGCGTAGATCCTCGTAGCGTGCAGGTCAGTATAGCAAGGATAGCGGAAGAACTGCTACGAATTATCGAAATTGAAGCCCCCATATTCGCAAAACGAGCCTATGACATTTATTTACGTAGTTGTGGAATACATCGCATGGGAGGAGAGCTCCGTAAAACAATGAACAAAGCGTTACAATTTCTTATCAATGATGGATGTGTTATAAAGGAGGATGAGCTTGGAAAGGGAGGCTTGATGTACACTATTGTCCGCCCAAAGGGCACCGTGGCAGTTGTGGTTCGCAGCAGAGGCCCTAGGGATTTTTCTGAGATTCCTCCCAGTGAGCTTCTAACTGTGGCAAAAAAATTGGTATCAATTGATGGATTGAAGCAAGGTTCTGATGAGCATCTACGCGCGATTTTGGAGTATTTCGATCTTCGTAGACTGACAACTCAGGTTGGTACTGCACTGTTGGATATTTTAGATAAAGAATATCCGTATGTGTAAGGTATCCCCATCTATCATTTGAATTATAGTGCTATGAACCGATGGAACATCCCTGAATGGTTGGAACAAGAGGTCATTGCGCGTGACCGTTATTGTGTCTATTGCGGATTAAAGTTCTCAGAGGAAAGCGTGATTCGTCGAAAAAGACCGTCATGGGAGCATATCATAAACGATGAACGCATCATCACACGAGAGAACATAGCCTTATGCTGCATTGGATGTAATGCAAGCAAAGGAGCCAAAAGCCTTGTTGCATGGCTTGAATCAAGGTATTGCATGGATCGTGGTATTAACCGAGAGTCAGTAGCATCGGTTGTTCAGTCTGCCCTTTCCTCGAATAGCTGATGCACCTAATGTTGTTTTAAATATCATGGGAGTTCATCATGGAAGCAACGGCAATCATCGGGGAACTTATCCAGCAAATGGAGTGGGCGGATGGTGTGGTTTTTTCGGCGATTCTGGGGAATGTGCAGGCGGAAGGGGATGAGGTGTTATTGAAGAAGCTCCGGCATATTCATCTGGTTCAGAAGGCCTTTTTTGATGTCTGGAAGAATCAGCCCGTCAACCCGCATTCAACCGACGCGATGAATGTGTCCGAATTGTCAGCATTTGCCAAGTCACTGCATAGGGAGATTCAGGAGTTCCAAAATACACTTTCGCAGGATGATCTCGACCGGATCATGCTACTGCCATGGGCAGGCATGATAAGCCGCTCGCTTGGGTTCGAGGTTGCCAACCCGACGCTCGGTCAAACCCTCATGCAGGTAACCGCCCACAGCTCATATCACCGCGGTCAGGTTAACTCCCGCCTTCGTGAACTCGGTATCGATCCGCCCATGACCGACTTCATCGCCTGGGTGTGGGCCCGAAAACCTTCCCCCTCCTGGCCCTGAACTCTCCGATAAAAACCGCTGGCAACGATTTTGTTGATCTTGTAAAACCGGCGTAGAATCGATAAATAGCAGTAGAAAAGAACGGCTCTCATATCTCTCCCCTTCAGGAACAGCGGGGCGGCTAAAACATGGAGATGCACATCATGACCAGACACTTCAGAGCAGCGTTTATCCTGCTCTTCCTCACTGCCGGAACGGCTTGCACGAGCAAGGAATCAATCAAATATGTGACCGTTGCCGAGATTCAGGCATCCCTTCCCGCAACTCCGGTCGTTGCAGGATTCGACATTGACGACACCGTTCTTTTTTCCAGCCCCGGCTTTTACTACGGCATGACCAACAAGGACGGGCCAAATGGTAACAACAAATACGGAGCGAGTCCGTTGACCTCCCCGCTGTTCTGGAGCGACATGAACGGTCAGTTCGACAACTTCAGCCTTCCCAAAAGATCCGGCTACGAGTTGATTGCCATGCACTCCAGAAGAGGAGATAAAATCGTCTTCATCACAGCCCGCGACAGTTCGAAGGTTTCCATTGTGCCAAGGATTCTGATGCAGAGCTTCCGTATAGCAAAACCGGATGTTGTGTTTACCTGCGATAAGCCGAAAACAGCATTCATATCGGCCAAACAGGTGACGATCTATTACGGTGATGCCGATTCGGACATGGATGCCGCCATCGGAGCCAAAGCCCGCCCCGTCCGTGTACTCCGTTCGCCTCTTTCACCCAACAAGACCTCATACGAACGTGTCGGAAAGATGGGGGAGGATGTGCTCATCGATTCGGAGAACTGAAAAGGGTTTACGGGCAGTAATCTTCATCACGAAGTGGATACTGGCGCGGCTCAGGGAAAGGAAGTTGTTTAATACCGTTGCCTGGGTGATTGCTAATTTCCGACTATAATCGGTAAGTCTTAAAAAAAGTCAATTCATACCCTCTGGCATACTTTCCCCTGAACATTCATCATCAGCCGCGTTCCCGGAACCCTTGAGACGATCATTAGTTCTATTCTCTATGTATTCGGCTTCCTCCGGGCTGAGTGCCAGGAATTCAGCAATGCCCCCGATTTTCCAGCCTGTAGCTTCAAGTTTTATCTCCTTTTCCTTTTTCATCTGGGCACCTCTATTAATTTGTTCCGCGATTCGATTGCTTTGTTGGGCGGTGCTCAAAATCCTCATGTACTCCGTGTACATTCCGGTTTCTGCGCTCCGTCCGCCTCGCACTCAAACCGCTCACGACAATTAATAGAGGTGCCCATCTGTCTATATGTTTATGAGCATGATTGAGCATGCTGAATATCCCATACAATCGTATCGGCGCTGAAATCCTGTTCGTGAGGCCACATAATACCATGGTGAGCAGGCCTGACGAGGCGAAAATACGATTCATCCTCAAGTTCTTTAAAAGCACTGCCACCCATGCAGGGCTTTACATTAAAAATTCCGGAAATACCGCTACTGGTAACAATATCGACCTTGTAGTTATTCAAGGGAACTGCCTTTATGATCGTATCCATCTGTGTTTTACGGTTCAATCCTGAAAACAGCTTCACCTGCAATCGCCTGTAGTAATCTGTTCATGATACGTATAATTCTTTGGGTATAAAAAAAACAGAAATTGTATTAATAGTAACAATTGGCTATGTTTCATCAAATGGAGCAATTCAAAGATGGGGGATAGCAATGGGCAGTGCAACTGAGCGACAGGTTAGCGGATCGGCAGACCGGGGGGCTTTGGCCAAAATGGTGATGACGCTGTTTGACCACTGGAAGCTGAGTACGGAGGAGCAGGTTGTGCTTCTGGGGCTTGCTTCTTCCAACCGTGCAGCGCTGGCCCGTTACCGCAAGGGGGAGCCGATAGGCACCAGCCGTGACCAGTATGAGCGGGTTGGCCATCTGCTTGCAATCCATAAAAACCTTCGTCTCCTCTTTCCGAAAAACCGTGATCTTGCCTACCACTGGATCAGCACACGCAACAGGGCCTTTGATAACCTTACCCCGGTTGAGGTGATCAGGGAGTGGGGGTTTGCCGGTCTTTTGATGGTTAGAGCTTATCTGGACAGGGCGAGAGGGATTTGACGTGACGGGCCTACCAATATTTCGCCCCTCCGGGGCTTGAACATCAAAGCGCTCACGACAATACATAGCGATACCCGGTGATGGATACACTCTTTTCAAAGCTTACTTTAGCCGATACACATCGGGATCTGATCCGTAATGTGGTTTCGCTCAGGGAGTCGGAGGATCTGTTTGATGATTTGAGCGACACTCCGGAGGAGTGGCAAATGGCGCAGCAGGTTGAGCTGGATGCCAAGCCTCACCCCTGCCGGTCAAATCTGCCGGAAATCCACCGCCCCTTTGAAGATGCGGTATGGTTCAACGCGATAGCCTGGCCTTTTAAAAACTGGCAGGCAAGCCGTTTTTCTGACGGCTCATTTGGTGTCTGGTCTGGCAGCGACAGGGTTGAAACCACCGTTTATGAATCAGCCTGTCACTGGTTTCGGGGGCTGCTCTGCGATGCGAGATTTGAAAATGAAGCTGTCGTCATAGAGCGCAAACTCTACAGCGTGGCATGCGATGCGCTGCTGCTTGACTTTCGTCAGGTTGTTCAGGAGTATCCTGATCTGTTGCATATCTCCGACTACAGCTTTACGCATGCTGTCGGGGCACGCATCCATCGTGAAGGCCATCCCGGTCTGCTTACCCTCTCTGCCCGGCACAAGCGGGGATTGAACTATGCGATTCTGAATCCCGGAGTTCTCTCCAACCCTCGCCATCACAGCAATCTGACCTATCGTCTGGACGGGAAAGTTATCACGGTAGAGAAGAATCCCGGAGTTGCGTGGATGGAGATTGACCGCAATCAGCTTTAGTGCTACCAATGTTTCGCCCCTCCGGGGCTTGAACATCAAGCCACTCACTACGATTTATAGCGGTGCCGCATAGTCAATAGTTGTTGAGAGCTTATGGTTTTTCTGGAGCTACCGGAGTGCTTTCGGCTCTGACCGGGTCTCCATCCTTTAGCCCCAGGGTTTCGCGGGCGTTGCCGTTTCTTACGGCGATTTCAATGGTTCCGAAGCTGCCGGTGTAGGCGAGCGGCTTCTGGTCGGCGGCATCGCCGTAGGTGCGGGAGACCGGATGGCGGTGTTTGCCTGCATGAACATGCCACTTTTTCGACCGGTCAAGGAGTCGGGCGTCAAGTGAGGTGACCAGATTGCCGAAGTGGTCGGTGTAGATGATGCTTCCCTCCCATGTTTTGCCGTTATCGAGGGTATGGCACTCCGGCATCGGGATTCTTGTGCACGTTGCCGGATCGATAGATTTGCCCAGATTCTGTATCGGAACGCCGGATGCAAGGTGCGCTGCGGCGGGAGAAAAAACATCCCTGCCGTGAAAGGTTGAGCTGCGAACCGGAAGCAGGTAGCGGCTATCGGTGATGGTAACAGCCTCAGTTACGCTTCTGGTCTGCAGAATTGAGGTGAGCAGACCGTTATCGGGTGCAAGAAAGAGTGCCCGCTCTGTACGGACCGCAATCGCGTTTCGTGAGGTGCCGACACCGGGGTCAACCACCGAGATAAATATGGAGCCTTCGGGGAAAAAATCGGCTGATTTTGTGAGGATGAAGGCACCGTGAGCGATGTTCTGGGGTGTAATGGCGTGCGTCAGGTCGATGATCCTCGCTTCGGGAGCGATGGAGAGGATGACCCCCTTCATCTGGCCGACATAGCTGTCCGTGATGCCGAAATCGGTCATCAGCACGATAACAGGATGGGCGGGTACAGGCATACGGCTCAATCGATTGCGGTTTTATAGATGAGGTATCCGACAATGAGAAAGATGATGTTCGGCAGCCATGCAGCAAGTGCGGGATTCATGGCGCCCTGGTATCCGGCAATTGCGACGGTTTTCTGCAATCCGATAAAGAGAAAGCCGAAGAAGAGGGCAATGGTGATTTCAGAGGCCAGTCCGCCCCTTTTTTTCTTGGCCGAGAGCGGTACGCCGATCAGCATGACGATGAGTGAGGCGAAGGGGAGGGAGAGCTTGGTGTAGAACTTGACAGCTGAGCGATCCAGACCGGAAATACCTGCCTGCCGTTTTTCCGTGAGGTAGCGGTAGTGGCGGCTGACGTTCATCTCATCCGGCTGCAGGTTGAACTCAAGCAGTGAGCGGGGTGAGATGGAGAGTTTGACCGGTTTGCGGCCGGTGAAGCTGTACTGCTCGCTTCCGCCGGTGAACGAGCGGATTGCAGCATTCTCAAGCATCCACTCCCGGCTCTTCGGGTTGTAGCTCATGGATGCGGCATCGATTCGTGAGATGAGGTGTGCGCCGCTGAACTCCTCTATTGAGACGGCTTTGGCCGTTGATTCATCACTCCCCATACTTCCGATCGAGACAATCCGGTTCCCCTGCTCGATCAGGTGCATGTTCCGGTTTTCAGGGAGCTTTCCGGGCTCTTTGGAGAGATGCTCCCGTTCAAAGCGGGCTATACCGGCAAATGCTGAAGGGGCTATCCAGCAGGAATTGACCAGGTTCACGGCGGCGATGAACGAAGCCCCGGCAAGAAAGGGGTAGAGAAGCTGGCGCATACTGACACCGGCAGAACGGATTGCCGAGAGTTCGCTTGAAGCCGAGAGGCGGCCTGCCACCAGAATGGAAGCAAGCAGCGAGCTGACCGGAGCGGTTACCAGAACGGTGGAGGGAATGGAGAGCAGGTAGTAGCCGATAATCTGAAAAATGGAGAGATTCCTGCCCATCATATCATCAAGGTGTTCGACCATGGTGATAAGGATGAACAGGAAGACAAAGGTGGTGGAGGTAAAGATAAACGCCTTTGCAAACTGCCTGAATATGTAGCGGTCAAGAATTTTCATGCGTTATGGGCACCTCTATTTATTTATTCCGAAACCCGATTACTGCGTTGGGTGGTGCTCGAAATCCTCATGTACTGCGTGTTCACTCCGGTTTCTGTGCTCCATCCGCCTTGTCCTCGGGCTTCTCATGACAATACATAGAGGCGCCCTTATATCGAAAATGAACTAACTCTGCCTCTGTATCGCTATAAATCGTCATGAGCGGTGCAATCTGTTAGTATCCGAAAATATCCTTCAACGTAAGCTCCTTAACCGTGCCATACTTTTTCAGGGTTGCCATGTCGAGGTTCCCTTTTTTGCCGAGCACCAGCATGACATGGTTTCTGTTTCGCAGATGCTTTTTGTGGAAGGCTTCGATATCCTTGAGCGTTATGGTTGCCGCTTCGCGATAGATATCTTTTCTGATATCATGGCTGTGGCCCATTCTGACCGCATCTTCATAGTTGAAGAGCACTTCGGTTCTGGTAAGGCGCTCGGTCGAGATTTTCTGCAGAATGCCGTTCTGGGCGGACGCGAAGAGCTCGGGCGATTTCGGCAGGTCGTTCATCAGATGGCTGATCCCTTCAAGCGCTTCCGGCAGCTTGTCGGCCTGTGTGCCGATATAGCTTACCATGTAGTTGTGTTTCTCTTTCTGCTTCGGAGCCCTGTAGACCGAAAAGACGGAGTAGGCAAGGGCCTTGGCCTCGCGCAGCTCCTGAAAGACCACCGACGACATCCCTCCGCCGTAATACTCGTTGAAGAAGGTCGCCAGGGGAACCTGCAATGGATCGTAGAGCTCATCGCGCGTCAGCATGATCACCTCGGCCTGGGTCATATCATAATCGACCACATAGACCTGGTTATCCTGCTGTTCCAGCTCCGGGTAGGGATCGGATACCGGAGGCGTTTTGAATGACTCGGGGTAGTGGCGTACCGAACGAAGTTCCGCGAGCACATCCTGCGCCCTGGCCGGGCCGTAGTAGAGCACCCTGTGCTGATACTGCAGCAGATCGTGCAGCTCCGAGAGCAGTTCAGTGGATGTTACCTTGCCAAGCTCCTCATCACTCAGCACATTGGTGAAGGGAGAGGTTTTTCCATATTTCCCGTAGTTGGTCATGGCTTCGAAGAGTATTTTTTTCTTCGAAAGCTTGTCGTCTGCGCGCTCTTTCAGCTCACCGGCCTTGAGGTTCTCAAGCGCTTCTTCGTCGGGCTTGGCATCCACCAGCAGCGTTTCAAGCAGCCGGATAGCCGCCGGAGCATTCTTGCCCAGTCCGGAGAGTTTCAGGTAGACATAGTTGTCGGCCGTGAAGGCTGTGAAGCTTGCTCCGATTTTATAGAGCTCCTGGCTGAAGGCTCTCGGAGTGAGCGTGGAGGTGCCGAGATAGGAGAGATAGTCGAGCGCAAGGTTGATTTTGCGGCTGTGGTTTTTGCCGACATCAAACACATAATAGAGCGAGAAGAGCTCGTTCTCAAGGTTTTGCAGGTAGTGCAGCTTGATAGAGGGGTTGACATCCTCAAAGGTGATATCCTTCCGGTAGTCGAGAAAGACCGGTTCGGTTTTCGTTGATTTCTCTGCCAGCAGCTTTTCGGCAAATGGCGACGAGGTGTCGCGGTTTACCTTGAGCGGGGTGATCGGCGGTTTCTGGATCTTCTTTTCGCTTTTTGCCTTGCCGTGCTCCTTGTAGACCGTGACATAGTTATCGCCGTAGTGTTTATTTGCAAACGCAACAATATCGGCCTTTGTAATCTTCTCCAGACGATCGAATTGGCTGACGTGCTCCTGCCATGGCATGCCCCAGATGAAGGTGTCTACATAGGCTTCAACCCTGCCCCGGTTGCTTTCGTAGAGTTTAAGGTGTTCGAGTTTAAGGTCGTTGATGGCCGCCTCAAGCATCCAGTCGGGAAATTTCCCCTCTTTGAGCAGCTCAATCTGCTCAAGCAGCAGTGCCCGTACCTGGTCGAGGCTCTGCTCCTCCCTTGGTTTACCGCTCAGGATGTGCGCGGAGTAATCTTTCATCATCACGAGCATGGAGCCGGCATCAAGCACCTTCTGCTGCTGGTTCAGGTTGAGATCGATGAGGCCTGCGGTCTGGTTGTAGAGTATTTTGTCGAGCAGGGTCAGATAGTCGGCGTCACTGCTGTTGATGCCATTGAAGCGGTATCCGATGACCAGCTCTTCAGCCTCAGGCCCTTTGGCCTTGATGACGGTGGGCTTTTTGATCTCCTCTTCCACTGCCGGAGTGAAATGGGGGATCTCTTTTGGCTGGAGTACCGAAAACTTCCGGTCAATCACTTTTATGGTTTCATCCGGATCGAAGTCACCCGCGATACAGAGTGCCATGTTGTTCGGCACATAGTAGGTGCGGTAGTAGTCGATGACATTTTTTATCGATGGATTTTTCAGATGCTCCGCCTTGCCGATGGTGGTCTGGGTTCCGTAGGTGTGTTTTTTGAAGAGACCGGCAAAGAGATTCTCCCATATTTTGCGGCTGTCGCTGTCCATGGTCATATTTTTCTCTTCATAGACCGTTTCAAGCTCGGTGTGAAAGAGCCGCATGACCGGATTGCGGAACCGTTCGGCTTCGATTGTAAGCCACTGGTCAAACTTGTTTGACGGGATATCATTGACGTAGACCGTCTGCTCGACCCAGGTGTAGGCATTGGTGCCCTGTGCGCCGATGGAGTTGAGCAGCTTGTCGTACTCGTTGGGGACGGTGAAGCTGGCCGCTACATTGGATATGCTGTCGATATCACGGTATATTGCCGCCCGTTTGTCAAGGTCGGAGGTTGAACGGTACTCTTCATAGAGTGCCGTGATCTTGTCGAGCTCGGTGCGCTCCTTTTCATAGTCAAGAGAGCCGATGGCATCGGTACCCTTGAAGAGCATGTGTTCGAGATAGTGTGCAAGGCCGGTCGTCTCTGCCGGGTCGTTCTTGCTTCCGGCACGTACGGCAATGGAGGTATAGATTCTCGGCTCGTCCCTGTAGGGGCTCATGAAGACCGTCAGGCCGTTTTTCAGTGTATAGATTCTTGTATGGAGGGAGTCGCCCTGTGTTGTTGTGTATGGATACTGCTTCTCTTCTTTTATCATGGGTTTACAGGAAATTAAATGCAAAAAAAGTATTCCGATGGCAAATATCGGGATGCGACTGTTCATGAACGCTTGAAAATTTTCCGGCATGAAAAGATTATAATAATGGGATTAAATGTGCATAATTGCAACCGGATTCACTGTGCGTGCACGAAAATTGCCATGCCGGTGATGCTCTGTTCCGGAAAGCGGATGTCCGTTTTCGGGAGGGCCTTTTTGCATGCGGAGTTTATGGAAAGCAATCGAAGCCGGTACTTTGTTATACAAGATTCTGGAAGAACTAACAAACAGTATTAATAGTTCTTGTAGGCACCGAAAGAGAAAAGAGGAGTTCCAATATCAAGAAAAGTGAGTGTTTATGCAGGGGAGTGATCTATACAGGCTTGTGAGTCCATACAGTCCGACAGGAGACCAGCCGAAAGCCATTGAGGCTTTGAGTGAAGGCGTACTGTCGGGAAATCCCTATCAGACCCTGCTCGGCGTGACCGGTTCGGGAAAAACCTTTACCATCTCCAATGTCATAGCCCGGGTCAACAAGCCCGTTCTGGTGATGAGTCACAACAAGACCCTTGCCGCCCAGCTTTACGGAGAGCTTAAACAGTTTTTTCCTGATAATGCGGTCGAGTATTTCATCAGCTACTACGATTTTTACCAGCCGGAGGCCTACCTGCCCGCTCTTGACAAGTATATAGCCAAGGACCTTCGCATCAACGACGAGATTGAGCGTCTGAGGCTCCGGGCAACCAGCTCCCTGCTCAGCGGCCGCAAGGATGTGATTGTGGTCAGTTCGGTCAGCTGCATTTACGGCCTCGGTTCACCGGAAGACTGGAAAGCCCAGATTATCGAGCTGCGGTCGGGGATGGAGAAGGATCGGGACCTCTTTCTCAAGGAGCTGATTGCCCTGCACTATGTTCGTGACGATATCGATCCGGCACCGGGAAAGTTCCGTGTCAGGGGGGATATTATCGATCTGGTTCCGGCGCATGAGGAGCTGGCGCTGAGGGTGGAGTTTTTCGGCAACGAGATCGAGAGCCTTCAGACCTTTGATATTCACAGCGGCGAGGTGCTCGGTGTTGATACGTATGCCTTTATCTATCCGGCCCGGCAGTTTGTGGCCGAAGAGGCGAAGCTTAAGGAGGCCATGCTCAGTATTGAAAATGAGCTGGCCGGTCAGCTCAACTGGTTCCGCGCGGAAAATCGTCTGCTTGAGGCCCGTCGCCTTGAGGAGCGGACCCGCTATGACCTTGAAATGATGAAGGAGCTTGGCTACTGTTCCGGAATCGAGAACTACTCGCGTCATCTTTCCGGACGCAACGCCGGTGAACGTCCCTACTGCCTGCTCGACTATTTCCCTGAGGAGTACCTCGTTGTCATAGATGAGTCGCATGTTACCCTGCCGCAGATACGCGGTATGTACGGAGGCGACCGTTCCCGGAAAACAATTCTTGTCGAGCACGGATTCAGGCTCCCTTCGGCGCTCGACAACCGGCCGCTCCGCTTTGAGGAGTTTGAGGAGATGGCGCCGCAGGTTATTTGCGTAAGTGCCACTCCGAGCGAGCATGAACTGACCCGCTCCGGCGGTGTGGTGGTTGAGCAGCTTGTGCGTCCCACCGGTCTGCTCGATCCTCCGGTAGAGGTGCGTCCGGTCAAAGGTCAGATCGACAATCTGCTGGCCGAGATCCGTCTGCACACCGCAAAGGGGAACAAGGCGCTGGTGATGACCCTGACCAAGAGAATGGCCGAGGATCTGCACGATTTCTTCAGAAAAACCGGTATAAAGTCGCGTTATCTGCATTCGGAGATCAAGAGCCTTGAGCGCATACAGATTCTCCGGGAGCTCAGGGTTGGCGATATTGATGTGCTTGTCGGTGTCAATCTTCTGCGGGAAGGGCTTGATCTTCCCGAGGTTTCACTTGTAGCGATTCTTGACGCCGACAAGGAGGGCTTTCTGCGCAACACCCGCTCGCTTATGCAGATTGCCGGAAGGGCGGCCCGTAATGTTGAGGGGTTTGTTGTGCTCTATGCCGATGTCGTGACCCGTTCAATCCGCGAGGTGCTTGACGAAACAGCCCGCCGCCGCACTATCCAGCAGCGCTACAATGAAGAGCACGGCATTGTGCCCCGCTCAATCATTAAATCGGTTGACCAGATTCTCGATACAACCGGGGTAGCAGATGCCGAAGAGCGATACCGCAGGAAGCGGTTCGGCCTTGAGCCCAAACCGGAACGGATGCTTGCCGGTCTGCTTGAATCCATGACTCCGGCCGAGGGGTATGCCATGGCTGCCGAGCTCCGTCTTGAAATGCAGGAGGCGGCTGTGCATATGGAGTATGAAAAAGCGGCTTATCTGCGCGATGAGATTGCAAAGCTGGAGCAGGTGATGACAGCCCGTCAGCCCTCGGAGTGATGTGCACCGCTATACATCTGTTCCGCGTTTCGATTGCTTCGTTGGGCGGTGCTCAAAATCCTCATGTACTTCGTGTACATTCCGGTTTCTGCGCTCCGGCCGCCTTGCACTCAAATCGCTCACGACGATTTATAGCGGTGCCCCTCGACATATTGATATGCTGTGTTCCGAAAACGGATTTTTTCGGCGGTTTGTTTTCTTGTTTGGAATTAACGTTATATAATAAAAGGGAGTTTTCTCCCGTTTTTCCTTTGTTTCCATTTTAATGCGTTGTTCACCGGAGTTGATGTTACGATGTTAGCCCAGATAGAGAAAAACCATTACAATAAACTGAACGAGATTCTCCGGCTTTCGCGCAGGAATCTTAAAAACTTTGATGAATCGCTGATTCAGCGGGCATTTTTTATGTGCTATCGGGCACATGAGGGTGAAAAAAGGGCTTCAGGAGAGCCTTTTTTTTATCATCCGGTTGAAGTGGCCACCATTCTGCTCAATGAGCTTCCCCTTGACGGAGTCTCTGTGGCGGCAGCGCTGCTGCACGACGTTATTGAGGACAGCGGATATACCTATGAGGACATCGTTGCCGAACTTGGCGTTGAGGTAGCCGATATTGTCGAAGGGCTGACCAAGATCTCCGGTATCATGATCAACCGGGAGACAACGCAGGCGGAAGGGTTTCGCAAGATGCTCCTGTCGATGGTCAAGGATATCAGGGTCATTCTGATCAAGTTCTGCGACCGGCTGCACAACATGAGAACGCTTGAGTCGCTTCCGGAGCATCGCCGGCTGAAGATCGCGCTTGAGACCAGGGATATCTATGCACCTCTGGCTCACCGGTTCGGTCTTGGAAAAATGAAGGTTGAGTTTGAAAACCTTGCGCTCAAGTATATCGATCCGGAGATGTATGAGTTTCTCCAGCAGAAGGTTCGACTGAGCAGGGGAGAGAGGATCAACTACCTGAACAAGATGATTGATCCGATCACGGCCGATCTGGAAAAGCAGGGGTTCAAGGTGGAGGTGCAGGGACGGGCCAAGCATCTCTTCTCCATCTACAACAAAATGCGCAACAAGAACAAGGACTTTGAGGATATTCATGATCTCTACGGTCTGAGGGTGATTGTTGATACGGAGCGAATTGCCGACTGTTTTGCGGTCTACGGTTTCATTACGCAGAAGTACCCTCCGATTCCGCAGCACTTCAAGGACTACATCTCCATACCCAAGCATAACGGCTATCAGTCGCTGCATTCGGCCATCATCGGCCCGAAAGGGAACATGATCGAGCTGCAGATCCGCACCAAGCGGATGCATGAGTTTGCCGAGCTCGGTGTTGCGGCCCACTGGCGGTACAAGGAGAAAATATCGAGGGATGACGCCCATATCGACTCTTTTCTCCGCTGGGCAAGGGAGCTGATCAAGGATGCCGACTCTGCTGCGGCCTTTATGGAGGGGTTCAAGCTCAACCTCTATCACGACGAGATATACGTCTTTACGCCGAAGGGAGACATGAAGACCATGCCTGCCGGTGCAACACCGATAGATTTTGCCTATGCCATCCACACCGAGGTAGGTAACGGCTGTATCGGAGCGAAGGTCAACGGCAAGATTGTCCGTCTGAATGCGCAGTTGAAGTCCGGCGACCGTCTTGAGATCATCACCTCCAAAAACCAGAAGCCCAAGGCTGACTGGCTGAAAATTGTGGTGACCCAGCGTGCCAAGCTGAAAATACGTTCGGCCATCAATGAGGAGCGGCGCCTGCAGATTGAGAAGGGGCGCGGCATGTGGGAGAAAATGGTGAGCGGCACCAAAAAGCTCTTTACGGATAACGATATTGTCACGCAGGCCAAACGCTACGGGATCAAGACTCCGTCTGATTTTTTCAGCGCACTGGCAAACCAGCAGATCAACGGTGAAGAGGTCATGGAGCGGGTGACCAACCCCCGCAAGGATGAACCGGCCTCGAAAACCGTTGCCGATGAGGCGCGTCAGGTTGAGGATTACCTGCAGATTGCCCGTCACGATCAGGATCTGGATCGTCCGGCTTCGAAAAAGGATGAGGTGACCATTGCCGGAATGAGCAATATTGCCTACTCCTATGCAAAGTGCTGCCAGCCGGTACCCGGTGATGATGTGCTCGGGTTTGTTACCAGTGAAGGGGTGGTGAAGATTCACCGCAAGAACTGCCTCAATGTCAGTAACGAGAATCTGCTGAAAAGCGAACGGGTTGTATCGGTTTCCTGGAACAGGAAAGTCGAGACCGACTTTCTTGCCGGTATCAGGATTGTCGGTGAAGATCGTCTCGGTATTTCAAACCAGCTGACCACCGTCATCTCCAAATTCGATACCAATATCCGTAGCATTTCGCTTCACGCCCGTGACGGGATGTTTGTGGGAACCCTGATGATCTATGTCCGAAACGCTGAAAAGCTCAATACCCTTATGGACAAGCTGAAAAAGGTGCAGGGAATCTTTACGGTTGAGCGTCTGATCAGCT
The DNA here is from genome assembly GCF_011601315.1 of Candidatus Chlorobium masyuteum. Lineage (NCBI taxonomy): Bacteria > Pseudomonadati > Chlorobiota > Chlorobiia > Chlorobiales > Chlorobiaceae > Chlorobium > Candidatus Chlorobium masyuteum. Next base: position 426,553 of record NZ_JAAORA010000002.1, read on the forward strand.
GAAGAGGGCAAGGAGTTATGGAAAATGCAGAGTGTTTAAGCTCCGGAGGAGCGACATATTGATAGCCCAGGGTTTCAACCCTGGGGGAAAAGATATGAACCCGATAATGAAGAGATTGTTATCATTCAATTAAACCAAATATAAACATGAGACAGGAGAGAGATATGAAATGGTCTATGGCAAAATTGCTTGCTTTTTTTCTTTTATTCAGCACCCTTTCCGGGTGCGGTTACAACAGCATCCAGCAGAATGAAGAGGCGGTGAACCGTTCATGGGGTGATCTTGAGTCGCAGTTGCAGCGGAGAGCCGATCTGGTGCCGAATCTTGTTGCCACGGTCAAGGGGGCGGCCAATTTTGAAAAGGAGACCCTTACCGCGGTTATTGAAGCGAGAGCGAAAGCGACCTCCATTCAGCTTACGCCTGCGATGCTCAGTGACCCGGCGGCCATGGCAAAGTTCCAGAGTGCCCAGGGAAATCTCTCGTCATCCCTATCGCGTCTGCTGATTGCGGTAGAGCGCTATCCGGAGCTCAAGGCCAACCAGAATTTCCGGGATCTCCAGATTCAGCTTGAAGGCACAGAAAACCGGATCAGTGTGGCCCGTCAGCGCTATAACGGTGCCGTTGAGGTTTTTAATTTCTCAATCAGGAAGTTCCCGAACTCCCTTACCAACACCCTTCTTCTGAAGTTGCAGGCCAAGTCATATTTCAAGGCTGATGAAGCAGCAAAAGCGGTACCGGCGGTGAAATTCTGATTTTGCAGTGCTATATGAAGCGATTGACAACAACGGGAGTGCGGGTTGCTCTTATTTTGCTGGCGACCCTGCTCCAGTTTATGCCATCAAACAGCCTCATGGCTGTCGGTGTGCCCGCTCTTACAGGGCGGGTTAACGATTATGCGGCCATGATCTCTCCTGCGGCAAAGGCGGAAATCGAGGCGAAACTTCAGCAGTTTGAGACGGCCGAATCGACTCAGATCGTCATTCTCACGGTTCCTTCGCTTGAGGGCGACCCGATTGAGGATTTCTCAATACGGGTTGCCGAATCGTGGAAAATAGGTCATAAAGGGAGTGACAACGGCGTGCTGCTGATTGTTTCCCGCGATGATCACAAGGTGCGTATTGAGGTTGGTTACGGCCTTGAGGGGCGGCTTACCGATCTTCTCTCCGGTCGTATTATCAATGACGAGATCGTTCCGGATTTTAAATCGGGCCGGTTTGATGCCGGATTCACCAAAGGGGTTGATGCCATCATTGCGGCGGTTCATGGAGAGTACCAGGCGAAACCACAGGCAAAAGGGAGCAACGGCAAGCCCTCCATTCCTCTTTTGTTCATTATTCTACTGGTGATCTATTTTATCAGCCAGCTCTCCCGGGGTCACCGGGGAGGCGGACCGATGATCGGCGGCCCTGGCGGCGGATTTTACGGTGGAGGAGGAAGCTTTGGCGGTGGTGGCGGAGGCGGCTTCAGCGGAGGCGGAGGTGGTTTTGGCGGGGGAGGAGCGTCAGGGGACTGGTAGGTGGGCGCTACCGATATTTCGCCCCGATGGGGCTTGAACATCAAATCGCTCACGACGATGTATATCGCTTCTATGAACACATAAAGATTGGTGATATTATGAAAGATCCGGCGGAAAAATTCCTTACAGCTGCTGAACGGCAGCATATTGAGGCGCGGGTTGCGGAGGCGGAAAAGCGCACCGCCGGAGAGATCGTGGTTATGGTGGTTCCCTCCAGTTATCACTATCCGCTTGCCTCAATGCTCGGCAGTCTCCTGACAGCGATGATTATCTCCATTGCCGTGACCTTTCTCTATGAGCAATTTATCGGCAAGGAGAGTATGTGGTTCTTTCCTGCTCTTTTCAGTATAGTGTTCATTTTTGTTCACGAAGTGATCAGGCGGGTGCCTCTGCTCAAACGCATTTTTGTTACCCGTTCCGACATGAGAGAGGAGGTTGAGGAGGCGGCTATTCAAACCTTTTATTACCGGGATCTCAACCAGACGGTTGACCATACCGGCATTCTCATCTACATCTCCCTCTTCGAGCACCACGTGCGTGTTATTGCCGACAAAGGTATCAATGACAGGGTGAACAAGGATGCCTGGCAGGAGATTGTTACGACCATTGTCGGCGGCATCCATGCCAAAACACAGGCCGCAGCAATTGCTACAGCGGTTGATCGTTGTGCAGATATCCTCTCCACTCATTTTCCGCTCAAAGCCGGTGACCGCAATGAGCTTTCCGACGAGGTTATTATCGGCGCAGGAAAATAGGGCACCGCTATGAAACACCTCTTTACTCCAAACACCATGAGCCAGTCAGGCGAGGTCTACCTGCTCAGGGAGCTGCTTGACAGGGAGGAGATTGCATGCACCATCCGCAACGAACATCTCTCCATTGCTTCAGGTGAGCTTGCGCCCCAGGAGTGCCTTCCGGCACTCTGGATTATGCATGACTCCGACTATCCCCGTGCCTGCGAGTTGAAGGCGGCATGGCGGAGCTCACTGCTTGAAACGCATCCCCAATGGGTTAGCCCGGATTGCGGCGAAGCGATTGAAGGGCAGTTCAGTTCATGCTGGAAGTGCGGGCGGCAAAGCGACGAGTAAAAACTTGTTTTCATCCGCATCCTGTTCACCCCTTTTGATCACTTCTTCAATGAAAATATTTCGCCGCTCTGTTTTGCAGGAAATCAGGATTCGTATATTGGCTTTACTTGCATGGTTTACCTTGTTTTACCATGAACAGTTTGTCCTGGATCACGGGAAAAAACGTATTTTTCTCTTTAAGGATGTTTTTTTACGCTCAGCGGCAATATCGCTCAACAACTTTAGTATAGGGTAGTTATGAAAAAAACCGCATTGTACGACTGGCATGAAAAGGCCGGAGCAAAAATTATCGATTTTGGCGGCTATCTGATGCCGGTTCAGTATGCGGGCATTATTGCCGAGCATAGGGCAGTGCGGAGTGCTGCGGGGCTTTTTGATGTCTCCCACATGGGCAACTTTTATGTCAGGGGCAAAAGAGCACTGGAGTTCCTTCAATCCATGACGACCAATGACATCTCCAAAGCCGCAGACGGTCAGGCACAGTACAATCTCATGCTCTATCCGAACGGGGGTATTGTGGACGACCTGATTATCTATCGTATTGACAGCGAAACCTTTTTTCTCATTGTCAACGCAAGCAATGCTCCGAAGGATTATGCCTGGCTGCAGGAGCATATCGGCGCTTTTGAGGGAGTTGTGCTTGAAGATCATACCGATCGTCTCTCGCTGATTGCCCTGCAGGGGCCGCTGGCGCTGAATATTCTTTCGAGAGTATTTCCTTCGACAGAAGTCAACTCGCTTGGATCATTTCACTTCTGCAGTGCGCTGTTCAATGGTTCGGAGGCGATCATAGCACGAACCGGTTATACCGGAGAGCAGGGTGTTGAGATCTGTCTTTCGAATGAACAGGCGCAACCGTTATGGGAAGCGCTCATGGAGGCGGGAAAAGAGGATGGTATTCAGCCAATCGGTCTGGGTGCCCGTGATACGCTTCGCCTTGAGATGGGTTATTCACTTTATGGCCATGAGATTGATCAGGATACCAATCCGCTTGAAGCCCGTCTGAAGTGGGTGGTCAAGATGGAGAAGGGGCATTTTATCGGTAAGGAGGCCTGCCAGCAGGTTGAAAGTAACCTCCAGAGGGGTGTTGCCGGATTCTCGCTTGAAGGTCGGGTGCTTCCCCGCCAGCATTTCAAGGTCTATAACCGTGACCGCCAGGAGATTGGCTGGGTATGCAGTGGCACCCAGTCACCGACGCTGCAGGAGCCGGTAGGTACCTGCAATATTGTTCGCCAGTATATAAAACCGGGAACACCGATTTTTGTGGAAGTTCGTGGTGGTTTCCACAGCGGTGTGATCAGGAGTCTGCCGTTTGTTACAACCTCTCTGGGTTGACGGTACAAGTTATCAAGGAGTGAGTGCACCGTGAAAATGAAAAGAGAGAAAAAAGCAGCCAAAGGGAGTGCACCGGACAGGACGATGCTCAAAAAGGAGATCATCGGCATTGCTTTTATGCTGGGCTCTCTCTATTTGATCTGTGCCATCCTGAGTTTTCATCCCGATGATGAAGCGAGCTTTGCGGCTCTTCGCTGGTATGATATATTCGGCAAAGCCGCCAGTGATGTTGCCGAGAGTATCCATAACCCTTTCGGCCTCCTTGGTGCGCGGCTTTCGGCGTTCTTTATCAACTCCTTTCTTGGTTATCCGGTTATTCTGCCTGTGCTATCCATGTTTTTCTGGGGATGGTCACTGCTTCGGGCAAAAAGTCTCAAACCAGCGCTCTTCTTTTTTCTTTACAGTGTGGTTATCTCCATTGTTGCGGCTTCCATGTTCGGACTCACGTCAGCACCATTCAGTGATGTCATGGCCGGAACAATCGGGCGTATGCTTGCCGCACTGCTTTCAACGGTCATAGGATTTACCGGCGCATGGGTTTTGCTCGGTGTGATTGCCGTAGTGCTCACCTTCTATATGGGCAAAAGTGTGTTTGCGGCACTCTCACGAATTGTTGTTACGGTCATGAGAGCGGCCAGCGTCCCGGCTGAAGCCATCAGGTCGTGGAATGAAGAGCGTCAGGAAAAAAGGGCCGAAAAGAGAAGAGTAAAACAGGAAGAGGCCTTGCGGAAAAAGGAGGAGCAGATGCGATCTGTTCCGGCACCGGTTATGCAACCGAAGGAAGAGCATCGTCAGGCAGTTCCGCTCACTTATGATGAACCTGCTCTGCCGGCGGACGCAACTCCGGCTGCATCTACCACCCTGCAGCAGTTGATCTCCCAGGTTCCCGGTGAGCCTGAGATGATTATTCATCAAACCGTTCGGGAAAAAGAGGCCGATCTTGATGAGCGTCGTCTGAAAGTACAGACCAGGGACCGTGAAGCTTACCGGTTTCCCTCGATTGACCTGCTGGAAAAGGTACCTGAGGATAATGACCATATCGATGAGCATCACCTCGCCGAAAGCAAGCGGAAGCTGCTTGAGAAGCTTGCGATCTACAAGATTGAGGTCAAGAGAATATCAACAACGGTAGGCCCCCGTGTGACCCTGTTTGAACTGGAGCTGGCGCCGGATGTCAAGGTGAGCCGGGTTAAATCCCTTGAGAATGATCTTGCCATGGCTCTTTCCGCCCGCGGAATCAGGATCATTGCTCCTATTCCCGGTAAAAATGCGGTCGGAGTCGAGATTCCCAACGGAAAGCCGAAAACGGTCTGGCTTCGCTCGGTGCTTCAGGTTGAAAAGTTCAAAAACAGCAAGATGGTTCTGCCGATTGTACTCGGCAAAACCATTGCCAATGAGGTCTACATTGCTGATCTGGCGACCATGCCGCATCTGTTGATAGCCGGTGCAACCGGTGCCGGAAAGTCGGTCTGTATCAATGTTATCATATCAAGCCTGCTCTATGCATGCAGCCCAGACAAGGTCAAATTTGTGATGGTTGATCCGAAACGGGTTGAACTCTTTCAGTACCAGCATCTGAAGAACCATTTTCTCATGCGTTTTCCCGGTATTGAGGAGCAGATCATAACCGATCCACAGAAGGCGGTCTATGCCCTGAAGTGTGTGGTCAAGGAGATGGAGCTGCGTTATGAGACCCTTGAAAAGGCGGGTGTGCGCAATATCGGTGACCTTAACCGCCGTTTCCCTGAAGAGGCGCTGCCCTATATTGTTGTGGTCATTGATGAGCTTGCCGATCTCATGATTACGGCCGGACGTGAGGTTGAAGAGCCGATCATCAGGATTGCCCAGCTTGCCCGTGCTGTCGGTATTCACCTCATTGTTGCCACCCAGCGCCCTTCGGTTGATGTCATAACCGGTATTATCAAGGCTAACTTCCCTTCACGAATTGCTTTTCAGGTGGCAAGCAGGGTTGATTCCCGCACCATTCTCGACAGCTCGGGTGCCGATCAGCTTCTTGGAAACGGTGATATGCTCTTTCAGCCTTCCGACCAGCCAAAGGCGATGCGTATTCAGGGGCCCTATGTCTCCTCGGGAGAGGTGGAGGCAATTACCTCCTTTATCGGTTCCCAGCATGCGCTCAAGAATCTCTGTGTGCTTCCGGCTCCCGATTCCCAGAAAGGCAACGGATCCCAGTCATCCGGAAGTACGGAGAAGGATGGGAGGGACAGCATGTTTGAGGAGGCGGCACGTCTTGTGGTTATGCATCAGCAGGCCAGTGTTTCGCTTCTGCAGCGTCGTTTGAGGCTCGGGTTCAGTCGTGCGGGAAGAGTGATGGACCAGCTTGAGTTCAGCGGGATTGTCAGTGAAGCTGACGGCAGTAGAGCAAGGGAAGTCCTCATCAATAACGAGGACTCCCTGGAACTACTGTTGAGAAATCTGGACGGGTAAGGGAATTTCAGACGGATTCTACGCGGACAATCTCGGGATTAGCCTTTTTGATTGCCTGCTCAACACCTGCACGCAGGGTGAGTGTGCTCATGGGGCATGAGCCGCATGCACCGAGCAGCTTGACATCAACAACCATATCCTTTGAAATCCCTACAAGCTGGCAGTCGCCGCCGTCAACCTGAAGGTAGGGACGTACGGTTTCAAGTGCAGCTATGACCCGGTCGTAAATTGCATCACTGTTTGGAAGATAATCCTTGCTGGTGCTCATGATCTGAATAGTTTTGTAATGATTAATAGTGTTTCCGGCCTGAGATTCATAGCATTAATATTAAACCTCCGCCGCAAAAAAACAACAAGGGAGCGCTTTTAATTTCCGGAATAACCTTATTTCGCTGCGGCGCATTCGGCATTGGTTATAGAAACCCTGCGGGCTACCTCCATCGCTGCACGGTTGACCGCTTCGGATGTTGCCGAGCCTGAATGGCCAAGAACATAGGGAGTGCCGTTGTCGCCGTCTTCGCGAACTTCACGGTCAATAGGGATTGAGCCGAGGAATTCAAGCCCGTGGGTTCTGGCGAAGTTCTCTCCTCCATGGTGGCCGAAAATGTAGTCTTTGGTGCCATCCGGAAGTTCGTAGTAGCTCATATTTTCAACCAGCCCGAGAATAGGTACATTCACCTTGCGGAACATGCTGACTGCCTTTGATACATCGGCAAGGGCAACATCCTGTGGTGTCGTAACGATAACCGCGCCGCTCAGCGGAATGGTCTGGACAAGGGTGATCTGAATATCACCGGTACCGGGAGGCATATCGAAAATCAGGTAATCAAGCTCATTCCAATCCACCTCATTGATGAACTGTTTGATGGCACTTGACGCCATGGGGCCCCGCCAGACAACTGCGGTATCAGTGTCAACCAGAAAGCCGATCGACATCAGTTTCACGCCATATTTCTCAAGGGGAACCAGATTCTTGTTCACCACTTCCGGTTTAGCATCAAGGAGTCCGAACATCGTCGGAATACTCGGCCCGTAGAGATCGGCATCAATCAGGCCGACTTTTGCTCCTGTTCCGGCAAGCGAGACCGCAAGGTTTACGGCAAAGGTTGATTTTCCGACACCGCCTTTTCCGGATGCTACGGCAATGATGTTTTTGACATTTTTCAGCGGTTTTTCGCTGCAGCAGGTGTGTTGCCCTTCGTGATGGTGCTCTCCATGCTGGTGGCCGTGATGGCCGCAGGAGGAGGTGACTTTCGAGCTCATGGTTACCTCAATGGCAGAAACTCCCGGTACCTGTGCGTTTACTGCCGCTATACAGGATTGCTTGATCTGCTCTTTGAGCGGGCATGCCGGTGTGGTAAGCGTTACCGTAAACGAGACCCTGTTTCCGCTCTCAATCCGGACATCGGATATCATGTTGAGTGTAACGAGATCCCTGTTCAGGTCAGGGTCATTGACGGTACTGAGCGCTGCGATAATTTGCGCTTCTGTTATGATGGACATACGACTGTGGCGATTAATGGTTAAGAGCGGTGCTCGTAGAAACAGATGATCAGCTTTCAGAGAGTGACTGCGCCTTATTTCTGCATGAAGCGAAGCGAAATCGGTACCCCTTCAAGCGAGAATGTTTCACGCAGCTTTTTTTCAAGAAACTTGATGAAATTGGTCTGCACAAGTTCCGGATCATTGCAGAAAAATGCAAATATCGGCCAGTGGGATTCGATCTGGGTCATATACTTGATTTTCAGCTCCTTGCCGGTTCTGCTTGACGGGTGCTTTTGCTGTAGAGTCTCTTCAAGGAAGCGGTTGAGAGCACTGGTGCTTATTTTACGGGAGCGGCTTTCACTGATCTGCTGTGCGGTATCAATGGCGCGGTAGAGATTCTTTTTGGTCAGCGCTGAAATAAACAGAACCGGTATGTAGCCGAGGTTGCCCATGCTGGAGCGAAGGTTATCCTCGTAGATTTTGCTGGTCTTTGAATCCTTTTCAATCAGGTCCCATTTATTGACGAGAAGGAGTGCGCCTTTTTTCTTCTCGACCGCCATATTGATGATTTTCAGATCCTGCTTTTCGATGCCGGGTGTGGCATCAAGCATGACGAGAGCAACATCGCAGCGCTCAAGTGCTTTTTCTGTCCGGAGCGAACTGTAATATTCAATTCCCCGGTCGATTTTGGTGCGTTTTCTCAATCCTGCGGTATCAATCAGAACGAACTCCTGCTTTTTGCGGGTAAACCGGCTGTCAATGGCGTCTCGGGTTGTGCCTGCTATGCTTGATACGATATGGCGGTTTGAATTGAGCAGCGCATTGACAAAGCTTGATTTGCCTACATTCGGCCTGCCGACGATGGCAAGGCTTATGGCTGAGTCCTCTTCATCAGGAACATCTTCAAGTTCGGGGAATGTTTCAAGGATATCGTCGAGCATATCCGCAACACCGCTGCCATCTTTTGCCGAGATGAAGTATGGCTTGGTGAATCCGGTACTGATAAAGGATTCAGCCTCGATAATGAGCTGGGGGGATTCGACCTTGTTGACCGCAAAGAAGAGCTGCTTGTTCTGGAAGTTGCGTTTCAGAAGCTTGCCGAGTTCGAGATCCTCGTAGGAGAGTCCGGCACGGGCATCGGTGACGAAAACAATAATATCGGCATCGCGAATGGCCATCAGGGTCTGCTCAAGCATCGCCTTGCTTATGAGGTCGCTCTCGGCGTTGTAGCCGCCGGTATCCATCAGGAGAAACTGTTTTCCCTGCCATTCTCCATCCGCGATGTGGCGGTCCCTTGTCACGCCGGGCGTACTGTCAACAATGGCGCTTCGCTGGCGCAGGATTCTGTTGAAGAGGGTCGATTTGCCGACATTGGGTCGGCCCACCAGTGCGATTAAAGGCTTCATAACAGCAGATGCAGTCTTGGTAAAAAAAGTTGGTCCGGGCTCCCCTGGAATTCCTTTTTAGATATAAGGTATAATTTGTAGAATTAAGTGAAATAATTTACATTGATGAACTTTATTTTTCGGAAAAGTCCAGTTAATCCTATAGTACAGCATGAGCAAGACGTTAAGTTTCAAAACATATTCGGCCAAGCCTGTTGAAGTCGAGCGGAAGTGGTATATCATTGATGCCGAAGGTCAGGTCCTTGGCAGAATGGCTTCTGAAATCGCAAAGGTCCTTCGGGGCAAGCATAAGGCGCAGTTTACGCCGCATATTGATACCGGTGATTTTATTGTTGTGACCAATGCGGCAAAAGTTGCCCTGACGGGTAAAAAAGAGGATCAGAAATCCTACTTTTCGCATTCGCACTATCCCGGTGGCGTCAAGATTGATCATGTCAAGGATGTTTTGAAGAAAAAGCCCGAGAAGGTTATCGAGCATGCCGTCTGGGGAATGCTGCCGCACAATAATCTCGGCCGCCAGCTTTTCAGGAAACTCAAGGTCTATGCAGGCCCCGAGCATCCGCATGCTGCGCAGGTACCTGTTGAAATGAAAATAAAATAAACCATAAAGAATAGGTAATGAAAGAGGTTATCGATACAGTAGGACGCCGTAAAACCTCCGTGGCAAGAGCATTTCTGAGCCCGGGTAAAGGTCGGATCATCATCAACAAACTGCCGGTTGAAGAGTATTTCAAGGATGAGTTCAAGCGTCAGCAGGCTCTCCGTCCGCTTGTGCTTACAGAAAAAACAGAGGATTTTGATATCAAGATCAACGTTCAGGGCGGCGGTGTAAGCGGCCAGTCCGGAGCAGTCAGTCTTGCCATTGCCCGCGCTCTTACCGAGTTTGATGAAACTGCCCGTGTTGTCCTTAAAACCGAGAAGCTTCTGACCAGAGATCCGCGTATGGTAGAACGGAAAAAATTCGGTCGCAAAAAAGCCCGCAAACGTTTCCAGTTCTCGAAGCGTTAATCCCGGCTATCCGTACTTGCTTTTGTATTTCAGTAAACAACTTCACATATCGTGCTCATTCCGACGCAATCGGGATGAAGCTTACCGGAAGTGTCCGGCGCTCCGGCGCCGGATACCGGTCAGTAGATGCACGGTAGAGGAATAACTAAACCACAGGAAGAGAAGAGATGTCGCATTTCCAGCTTGAAGAGATGCTCCGCGCAGGAGTACACTTCGGTCACCTTGCACGCCGTTGGTGTCCGAAAATGAAGCCGTATATTTTCATGGAAAAGAACGGTGTTCACATTATTGATCTGCAGAAAACGGTTGTTCTTGCCGACGAAGCGCTGAAGGCTCTTGAGGCTGTTGCGCAGACAGGCAGGGAGATCATGTTTGTCGGTACAAAAAAGCAGGCCAAACAGATTATTGCCGCAGAAGCCGAACGCGCAGGGATGCCCTATGTCTGCGAGCGCTGGCTTGGCGGTATGCTTACCAATTTCTCTACCATCCGCCAGAGTATCAGACGGATGAACTCCATTGACAGAATGGAGACTGACGGTACCTTCGATATGATTACCAAAAAAGAGCGTCTCATGCTTGGCCGTGAAAAGGAGAAGCTGATGAGGATTCTCGGCGGTATCGCTACCATGACGCGCCTTCCGGCAGCACTCTTTATCGTTGATATCAAGAAAGAGCACATCGCCATCAAGGAAGCCCGTTCACTCGGTATCCCGATCATCGCCATGGTCGATACCAACTGTGACCCGGAGCAGGTTGATTTTGTCATTCCTGCCAACGATGATGCAATCCGTTCGATACAGCTTATGGTCAAGGCCGTTGCCGATACGATCCTCAAAGCAAGAGAGCTGAAGGTTGAGCAGGAGGTTCTTGCCGATCTTGATGAAGAGGAAGAGGACGGCGAAGAGGAAGAGATCAGCGAATAAGCCCAGTTTATAATATAAAAGAGTGATATTTCAATGAGCCAGATTTCAGCAAAAGACGTAAAAAGTCTTCGTGATATTACCGGTGCAGGGATGATGGACTGCAAAAAAGCCCTTGATGAAACCGCAGGGGACATAGAGAAAGCTATCGATTATCTTCGCAAGAAGGGTGCAGCTCTTGCCGCCAAACGGGCGGACAGGGAAGCCAACGAGGGAATGGTAACGGTTAAAATAGGTGATGACCGCAAGAGTGGTGTTATTCTTGAACTTAACTGCGAGACCGACTTTGTTGCCCGCGGTGAGGTTTTCACCTCTTTTGCTGCCGCGCTTGCCGACCTTGCTCTTTCGAGCGGAGCCGCTTCTCCTGAAGATTTGCTTGCGCTCACTCTTGGTGAAACCTATGGTGGTGAAACAGTTGATGGAGCAATAAAGACCATGACCGGCAAGCTCGGTGAGAAGATTGCTCTCAAGCGTCTTGTTTCCTGCGATGCCCATGACGGACTGGTTGAGGCCTATATCCATCCCGGATCCCGGCTTGGAGCGATTATTCATGTTGCTACCGACAAGCCTGAACTGCTCAGGGAGCTGGCAAAAGATCTTGCCATGCAGGTTGCTGCAGCAGCTCCGATTGTTACCGACCGGTCGAAGGTTCCTGCTGATTATATTGCCAGAGAGTCGGAGATCTTTCGCCAGCAGGCACTTGGACAGGGAAAGAAAGAGGAGTTCGTTGACAAGATTGTTACCGGAAGGCTTGAAAAGTATTATCAGGAGGTAGTGCTGACCGAGCAATCCTTTATCAAGGACAACAACACCAAGGTTGCTGATGTGCTCAGCGAGTTCAGGAAGAAGCATCAGGCGAAGGTCGATGTTATCGATTTTGTTCGCTGTCAGATAGGAGAATAAAAAAAGAAGCCTCGTTTTTCGAGGCTTTTTTTTTGCCCGGTATTTATCTTTCTTTTGATTTATTAACCTTTTGTTCAGGAGGAGAGGGACATGCTGCAATACAAGCGCATCTTGCTCAAATTAAGTGGTGAAGCACTTGCAGGGGCAGACGGTTACGGTCTCAATGCCGAGATGCTTGAACGTTATGCCGAGGAGATCAGGGAGGCAAGGGATATGGGAGCTGAAATTGCCCTGGTCATAGGGGGCGGAAACATCTTTCGCGGCGTTTCAGAGGCCGCTGCAAAGATGGACCGTGTACAGGCGGACTATATGGGTATGCTCGCCACCGTGATAAACTCTCTCGCCTTTCAGGATGTACTTGAGCGCAAAGGTGTCTTTACCCGGCTGCAGACAGCAATAAAGATGGAGCAGATGGCTGAACCCTTTATCCGGCGCAGGGCGGTGAGGCATCTTGAAAAGGGAAGAGTGGTTATTTTCGGTGCCGGAACAGGAAATCCCTACTTTACAACCGATACGGCAGCGTCACTTCGTGCGATTGAAATAGAGGCTGATGTTATTGTCAAGGGTACCCGGGTGGACGGCATCTACGATTCGGATCCCGAGAAAAATCCGAATGCCGAGTTCTTTTCGAACATATCCTATCTCGATGTGATCCGTAAAAACCTCAAGGTTATGGATATGACGGCAATTACGCTCTGCCGTGAAAATGTGCTGCCCATTGTGGTGCTGAACATGAATGAGAAAGGGAACTTCACAAGGCTGCTTAAAGGTGAAAAGGTTGGTTCACTGGTTCACGGTGATTCCTGCTGATAGAGCTCCTGATCGTCGGGGCCGGCTCCGCCGGCCTCAAGCAAAGACTTGACTACCGGTTGTATATCCTGCCATTCAAATCCCCTGTTGTGCAGGAACTGCTCAAGCCGCTTTTTTTTGTCGGCTCCGGACCGTGCATGCAGTGATCTGATTTTTTTCTCCGCCGCTTTCAGGCAGAGTTCCCTTGAGTCCATCGCACTCACGAGGGTAGTGATAATGGTATCGGAAACCCCTTTCTTTCTCAGTTCGCTTCTCATTCTCAGCTTTCCCGCAGGTTTCCTCCTTGACCGGCTCTGGATAAACTCCTCACCGAACACCCGGTCATCAATCAGGCCCTGAAGGGTCAGCTTCTCCATTACCTTTTCGATACAGCTCACTTCATACCCTTTTTTCCGGAGTTTGCGCTCAAGCTCATCCCGGCTATGACTGCGCAGTCCAAGCAGTTTAACTGCGAAGAGCATCGCACCCTCTTTGTCTCTATCGGTCATATGGTTTCTCTTTCTGAATTGATCTGTTGAGAGAGCCTGTTCAAGCCAGAGCTTCTGCTCCACCTCCCTTGAATGTACGATGAAGCGTGATTCCTGTAAAGCACCAATTCGCTTTCGTAAAGCGCTGCTCGTTTTCAGCTCGCCCTTTACACCCGGAAAGGGTGCTGTCAAGCAACTATTCATAATAGGGCGTGAGCGGTCATCTGTTGCTGAGCGTTTTGACCCATATTGAGAGACGGGCGCAAGAGTTCCGGCTTTTTCTCTCTCTTCAATTTTGCTATATTCAATGCTTTAAGTTTCATACAGATCGTTACCTGTGCGATCGCTCTTCAACTATCGTCAAGTGTAAAAGAGAGATGCCTCGCTATACCCCTGAACAGCTTGCCAAACGAAACGCTTCAATCTGGACCGATATACAGATCATCCTTGCACCGATACAGTTTCTCTTTTTTATTGCGGGTCTTGCTACAACAGCACTCTATGCCAACGGTCTGTTTGTTACCGGTTTTTACTGGGTCAGCATAGCCATTCTTTTCAAGACACTCTTTTTTGCGCTCCTGTTCATTACCGGGATGTTTTTTGAAAAAGAGATTTTCGATCAATGGGTCTACTCCAAGGAGTTTCTCTGGGAAGATATCGGCAGTACCGTTGCTGCTTTTTTTCATCTCCTTTACTTTTTTCTGGCCTGGCTTGGTTATTCCCAGGAAGTCCTTATCTGGGACGCTTTTCTGGCCTATTTCACCTATGTACTCAATGCATTGCAGTACCTTGTCAGGATTATTCTTGAAAAACTCAATGAGCGCAAACTCCGGATTGATGGCCGGATCTGACTCTTTGTGCACTTTCTTTGTTCCACGATGCCCGATATGTTATGAAATACAGTTTTAAAAGACTCTGGAATACAACCTTTCTCTTTGTCGGACCTGCATGGTATGTGCTTGTCTGGATGATCTGGTCATCGGGTCAGCTGCAGACCATCGGAGACAAAATCACCTTTCTCAGTGTGGTGATTCCTGGTTTTCTGCTCATTTACGGAGCCGGTTTTTTTATTGAAGAGTGGCATAACAAGAAACAGGCAAAGCGCTCCTGAAGAGGGAGTCCCGTTCCCGCCTGTCGTAATTTTTCAACAATACACATCGGCGCCTGACGGTGTGAGAAGTATGAATATCCTATGCAGAACCTCTGGAATGATGCTGATCTTCAACGCTCTCTCAGAGAGCATGAAGGAATTTCCGAGATGCCCAATGAACTGGCCGGGCTGGTCTATGCATCCCGCCTCCTTGGCAGTGAAAGTTCGCTGGTGATTCATGGCGGAGGGAACACCTCTGTCAAATGTGAACTGGTTGATATGGTCGGCAACAGGGCGGAAGTGCTCCTGATAAAAGCCAGCGGAGTTGATCTCAGCCAGGTTACCCCCCATGATTATACTCCGGTCAAACTGCGTCCCCTCCGTAAACTCGGTCAGCTTTTTAACCAAAATGACCGCATAAGCGAGGAGGAGCTGCAGCGTTTTTCAACCAAGGAGTTCAAGCACCTTCTGCTTCTGAACCTTTTCAGCCTTACCGACCATATGGCACAGCATCGGCTGACTCCTTCCATAGAGACGCTGCTGCATGCATTTCTTCCGCACCGATACATTTTACACACGCACTCCTTTGCCCTGCTTACGCTCAGCAATCAGCCGAATGGTGAAGCGCTCTGCAGTGAAGTGCTTGGTGAGAGTTTCGGTTCGGTTGACTATATCAAGCCGGGAATGGGACTTGCCCGTGCTGCGGCAGTTGTTTATGAGGCAAATCCGGAGATCGAGGGGCTGGTTCTGCAGAAACATGGTCTGGTTACCTTTGGCACTACCGCCAAAGAGGCTTACACCCGCATGATTGATGCCGTCAGCAGGCTTGAAAAACGGATTGCAGCAACAGGCAGAAAAGCCTTCCCGAAGGTAACCCTTCCGTCAGCTGTTGCATCTGTAGAAGAGGCCGCGCCGATCATCAGGGGCGCCTGCGTTGAGGAGAAGTCACCGGGAACCAGGGAGTTCCATCAGTTTATTCTTGATTTCCGCACCTCGCCGGAAATTCTTGACTATGTCAACACCCGGGATCTTATCGGGATGAGTCAGAAGGGGGCAATGACCCCTGACTTTATTGTCCGCACCAAAAACAAGCCGCTTGTGGTTCCGGCACCTGATGCTGCCGACCTTGCGGGGTTCAAGGCGGCCGTAGTGGATGCTGTGCAGCACTATCGTGAAGCATATACCGCATACTTTGAAGCAGAGAAACGTGCTTCAGGCATGAAGGTCAGCATGCTTGACCCGCTTCCGGGAGTGGTGCTTGTGCCCGGCCTCGGACTTTTCGGTCTTGGTAAAACCGCCCGCTCTGCAGCAGTCAACGCCGATATAGCAACAAGTACCGCCGCAGCCATACTTGACGCGGAATCAATCGGGACGTTTGAATCCATCAGTGACCGGGAGGCGTTCGAGATTGAGTACTGGGATATGGAGCAGGAGAAGGTGAACAAGGTTCATCATGATGTTTTTGCGGGAAAAGTCGTGATGGTAACCGGTGCCGCCAGCGGTATCGGCCTTGCAACGGCCAAAGCCTTCCGTCAGCGAGGCGCCGAACTGGTGCTGCTTGATCTTACTCTTGAAGCGCTTGAACGGGCTGCTGAGTCTATCGGCGGCAATGTGCTTCTGAAGACCTGTGATGTCACCTCACGCAAAGAGATCCGATCGGCTTTCGATGAAGCGTGCCGCCGGTTTGGCGGGATTGATATTATAGTTTCCAACGTCGGGGCTGCGCTTCAGGGGCGCATCGGTGAAGTGGCTGATGAGGTACTTCGCAAAAGTTTTGAACTCAACTTTTTTTCCCACCAGTCCATTGCCCAGGAGGCCGTACGGGTGATGAAACTTCAGGGTACCGGCGGTGTTCTGCTTTTCAACGTATCAAAACAGGCGGTCAATCCCGGCCCCGATTTCGGCCCTTACGGACTGCCGAAGGCGGCAACGATGTTTCTCGTCCGTCAATATGCCCTGGATCACGGTCGTGACGGTATCCGTTCAAACGGCATCAATGCCGACAGAATTCGCAGCGGTCTGCTTACCGAAGAGATGATCAAGGCCCGCTCAACTGCCCGCGGTCTGAGTGAGAAGGAGTATATGGCAGGAAACCTCCTGCAGCTTGAGGTTACCGCTGAGGATGTTGCAGAGGCATTTGTGCATCTGGCTCTGGAAACCAGAACAACAGGCTCAATCACAACAGTCGATGGCGGCAATATTGCAGCGGCCCTTCGCTGAAAGAGAGAACAGGTTCACTATCAACAACTACAACTGAACAGAGGAGACCCTTCATCATGGCGGAATACGACAAGGACAAACAGGCAAAAGAGTACTATACCGATATCCCGGTTAACAACTACGGCTTTTTCCTCAAAGGTGCCCACTCGGTTGACTGGGGGATGAAAAACCGGCTTTCGAGGATTTTCCGGCCCGATACCGGCAAAACAGTCATGTTTGCTATTGATCATGGTTACTTTCAGGGCCCGACCACCGGTCTTGAACGGCCGGACGTCAATATTGTGCCGCTCATGCCGCATGCTGATGCCATCATGCTGACAAGAGGCATTCTTCGCACGACTGTCCCTCCGACACTGAACAAGGCTATCGTGATGCGCTGCAGCGGCGGGCCGAGCATTCTCAAGGAGCTCTCGGACGAAGAGCTTGCCGTTGATATTGAAGATGCCATTCGCATGAATGTTGCCGCCATAACGCTCCAGGTTTTTATTGGCGGTGAGTTCGAAACCCGGTCAGTGCGCAACATGACCAGACTTGTTGATATGGGCCTGCGTTACGGGATTCCCACCATGGCCGTGACGGCTGTCGGCAAGGATATGGTTCGTGATGCCAAATATTTCAGGCTTGCCTGCAGGATTTCGGCAGAGCTCGGTGCGCAGATTGTCAAGACCTACTATGTGCCCGAAGAGTTTGAAACCGTGGTGGCTTCATGTCCGGTTCCGATTGTCATGGCCGGAGGCAAGAAAATTTCCGAACTCGAAGCGCTTACCATGTGTTCACATGCCATCCAGGAGGGTGCTGCCGGTGTCGATATGGGCCGCAATATTTTCCAGAGTGACGCTCCACTGGCCATGATGAAAGCCGTAAACAAGGTTGTTCATGAGCAACTGGCGCCTGAAGATGCGTTTGCCTATTTCAATGACATCAAGTCGGAAGGATAACCTAAAGAGTGCTCCGGTGCTGCGGCAGAGTGGAGTGCTCTGTCGCGGCATTTTTTCACCGTTTTATTTTTTTAATGGAACCCCCGTATCAATTGTGTGCAGCGTGTAGTCGGGGCGTATGACGTATTTTTATGAATATTGATGATATCAAGGGATTTTTTACCTCCAGAGAGCAGCTTGACATGGCTGACTATCTGACGCTCGATTACTATCTTGAGTGCGTGGGTGATATCGAGACAGCGCTTGCGCATTTTTGCAGTGAGCAATCGACTGCACAGTGGAAGCGTGTTGATTATGATGAGGATTTCCGCCCGAGGTATGCGGCCAAAGTCATCAACCTGACGGTGGAGGGCGAACTACAGGAGCTGAGCTATCCGGTCAAGCACTCCGAGACCGGTCCAATACATGCCTGTCGTGTCACCATTGCTCATCCACACCGCAATTTCGGCCCGAAACTGCCAAACCTGCTCTCCGCAGTGTGTGGCGAAGGGGTCTTTTTTACTCCGGGAGTGCCTGTCGTCAAACTGCTTGATATCGGTTTTCCTGACTCCTATCTTCAGGCGTTTGACGGGCCGAAATTCGGTGTCGAGGGTATCCGTGATCTTCTGCAGGCCTATGACCGTCCGATTTTTTTCGGTGTGGTGAAGCCGAACATCGGTCTCAGTCCTGATGATTTTGCTGAAATAGCCTTCCAGAGCTGGCTTGGCGGTCTTGATATAGCAAAGGATGACGAGATGCTTGCTGATGTTGACTGGTCAACACTCATGGAGCGTTCCCGAGTGCTTGGTGATGCCAGGCGCAGGGCAGAAAAGCAGACCGGAGAGCCGAAAATATATCTTGCCAATATTACCGATGAGGTTGACCGTCTGATTGAGCAGCATGATATAGCGGTCAGTAACGGCGCCAATGCCCTTCTTATCAATGCGCTCCCTGTCGGGCTCAGCGCTGTCAGAATGCTTGCCCGCCATACTAAAGTCCCTCTTATCGGTCACTTCCCGTTTATTGCCGCATTCAGCCGGATGGAAAAATATGGCATTCACTCAAAGGTGATGACCAAACTGCAGCGTCTTGCCGGTCTTGACTCGATTATTATGCCCGGATTCGGCAGCAGGATGATGACCCCCGAAGAGGAGGTGCAGGAGAATATTGCCGAGTGTCTTCAGGATTTCGGTCATATCCGTCGTTCCCTTCCTGTTCCCGGCGGCAGCGATTCTGCGCTGACGCTTGAAACGGTTTACCGCAAGGTTGGCAGTGTTGATTTCGGCTTTGTGCCCGGCCGGGGCGTTTTCGGCCATCCCATGGGACCAAAGGCGGGAGCAGCAAGTATCCGACAGGCATGGAGCGCCATAAAGGAGGGTATTTCGCTTGAGCGTTATGCTGCCGGTCATCCTGAGCTTCAGGCCATGATCGACGGGGCGCAGGGGAAAAAATAAGGAGCAAAGGCGGAGGTCTGCTTATGGGTCTGCTCGACGAGAGGGTTGCCGTTATTACCGGTTCTACCAGAGGGATCGGTAAAGCTATCGCCCATGAGTTTGTACGCGAGGGGGCAAAGGTGGTTATAACCTCTGCATCAAAAGCCAATATTGATGCTGCTGTTGCCGAATTTCCGAAAGATAGTGCCTATGGCTGTGTCTGCAATGTTGTTTCCCTCTCCGATATGGAGCATCTGCTCAACGCGGCGGTTGAGCGCTTCGGAAGAGTAGACTGTTTTATCAACAATGCAGGCATCTCGGACCCATTCGGAAGTATCACTGACAGTGACCCTGAAGTGTGGGGCAGGGTTGTTGATACCAACCTTAAAGGGACCTATAACGGAACCCGTGCGGCAATCGGATATTTTCTCAGGGAGAACCGGAAAGGAAAGGTTATCAATATGGCCGGTTCCGGTACCGACCGGAGCTCCAATACGCCCTGGATCAGTGCCTACGGCTCAACAAAAGCTGCCATCGCCCGATTTACCTATGCCGCGGCAGAAGAGTACCGGCATACCGGCATTGCGGTGATGCTGCTCCATCCGGGCCTGGTTCGTACCGGAATGGTCAGTGCAGAAAATCCTACGCCTGAACTTCTGCGGCAGCTTGCGACCTTCAAAACCATTCTTGATATTTTTGCCCAGCCGCCGTCGGTTGCCGCAAAGCTTGCCGTGAAGCTTGCTTCAGCGTGGAGCGACTCAAAAACAGGGATCTATCTCTCGGCTCTTGACGGGCGCAGAAAAAAATGGTTGCTCCTGACCTATCCCTTCCGTAAAATACTGCACAGAATAGATTGTCGAACCTGGTAAACAGAGGATTGTCATGCTGAAAAGAGGTACCCCGGTA
Organism: Candidatus Chlorobium masyuteum; assembly: GCF_011601315.1. Classification (NCBI taxonomy): domain Bacteria; kingdom Pseudomonadati; phylum Chlorobiota; class Chlorobiia; order Chlorobiales; family Chlorobiaceae; genus Chlorobium; species Candidatus Chlorobium masyuteum. The sequence continues at coordinate 446,505 of NZ_JAAORA010000002.1, forward strand.
ATCGTGCTCTTTCTTGTTATGGTTACCCTGCAGGGTTGCTACAGCTTTACCGGCGGATCACTTGCTCCGAACATGAAAACCATAGCCGTTCCGGTGTTTGATGATCGGTCCGGGGCCGGTATTGCGCAGTTCAGGGGAGAACTCTCAAGAGCTCTTGCTGACAGGCTGGAAGCTCAGAGCAGCTTTCAGGTCATTCCATCCATTGCCGGGGCAGATGCTCTGCTTGATGGGGTTATTACCTCTTTTTCCGATTATCCCGGTCAGCTCTCCAGCCGGACGGAGCGGGCGATAACGAACCGTCTTGTGCTAACCGTGCAGGTAAGCATGAGCAATCGAATCGACAAAAAAACACTTTTTAATCAATCCTTTACAGGATTTGCAGATTATCCGGTTGGTAATTACGTTGCAAGAGAGGAGGCCATCCGTTTCTGCCTCGGTCAGATTGTTGACGGGATTTTCGATCGGGTTGTTTCTGGTTGGTAGGTGTTCCGGAGATTTTTATGGCTTTTTTTATCAATATGCTGGTATAGTTAACGGAGGAGTTATCATGGAATCAGGAAAGGAAGTAGGATACCGTTTCGAACTCGCCCGCGGTTTTCTTGAAGAGGCTGAACTGGATTATTCCCTCAAACGCTGGCGTACCTGTGTTTCGCACTCCATACTGGTCATTGAAAATACCGGGCTTGCCGTTCTGATGCTCTTTGGTGTCTCCGCCCTTACGCATAAACCGGGGCTGCATCTCTCCCGGCTTATTTCCGAAGGAACGGTTTCGGAAGAGATAGCAGCACTGATTGAAGAGATACTTCCGGATTTGCAGAAATATGATTCACATCTGAAAATGCTGGCGAAATATGGTGATGAGGCGGAGTTCCGGCTTCCCTGGAAGATCTTTGATGCAGAGAAAGGTGTGGCGGCAATCGAAGCTGCCCGCAAATGCATGCGAGTGAGTACCGAGATTGCTGAACTGGCTGAATAACTTTTTCAGGGCCGTTGCGTCCGATTGTAATTTTTGATTGTATTTGTGCATGAATATTCTTGTTACCGGCAGCAGAGGTCAGCTTGGTTCAGAACTGGAAAGGGTTTCGGGGCTGACCGGCAGCCATCACTCTTTTTTTTATGATCTTCCCGATCTCGATATTACGAATGCCGCTCAGGTGGAAGAGATCTGCCGGCTTCACTCGATTCAGGCGATTGTCAATTGTGCGGCCTATACGGCCGTAGACAAGGCTGAGTCGGATTCCGCATCGGCTTTTCTGGTGAACAGGGATGGTCCCGCCGTCCTTGCCCGGTGTGCCAAAGATCGAAATGCCCTGTTAGTACATATTTCGACCGACTATGTCTTTAACGGTGAGTCAAACTCGCCCTACCGGGAAAGTGATCGGGTTTCGCCGGCAAGTGTTTACGGCCTTTCCAAATGGGAAGGGGAGGAGGCTGTTCGCAGGATCGGCTCATCACACCTGATTATCAGAACATCCTGGCTCTACTCCCCTTACGGCAGTAACTTTGTCAAAACCATGCTTCGGCTCGGTGCAGAAAAGTCCTCGCTTACTGTGGTGTTTGACCAGATCGGCACGCCGACCTGTGCAGCTGATCTCGCCTCGGCAATTGCCTCGATTCTGGATCGCTGTGACCTTTCGCATTGCTACGGCGAGACCTATCATTACTCCAACGAAGGGGTATGCTCGTGGTATGATTTTGCTGAAGCCATTATGGAGCTTGCTGGACTCTCCTGCCGCGTTTTGCCGGTAGAGAGCAGCGAGTACCCGACTCTTGCAAGGAGGCCGGGCTACAGCGTACTGAACAAGTCGGCTATAAAAAAATCATGGGGAGTGGAAATTCCTCACTGGCGCAGCTCACTGGCAACCATGCTCAGGGAGATGCAGCGGGAAGCAACATGAACGAGTAATCTTTATACCAGGAAACAATGCATATACTGATCACCGGAGGAGCCGGATTCATAGGTTCACATGTCGTCAGGCACTTTCTGAAGTGCTACCCCTCATACACGGTCACCAACCTTGACAGCCTTACCTATGCCGGAAATCTTGCCAACCTTTCGGATGTGGATGCTCTGCCGAACTACCGTTTTATAAAAGGGGATATAACCGACGGCGCCTTCCTGTTGAAACTCTTTGAGGAGCAGCGGTTTGACGGAGTGATTCATCTGGCGGCCGAGTCGCATGTTGATCGTTCGATTGCCAATCCGACGGAGTTTGTGGTGACCAATGTTCTTGGCACGGTCAATCTGCTCAATGCCGCAAAGGCCTCGTGGCAGAGTGAGATGGAGGGAAAACGATTCTACCATATTTCAACCGATGAGGTATACGGCTCCCTTGGAGCTGAGGGACTCTTTACGGAAGAAACCGCTTACGACCCCCACAGTCCCTACTCGGCATCCAAAGCCGCTTCGGATCACTTTGTCAGGGCCTATCATGATACCTACGGCCTTCCGGTAGTGATCAGCAACTGTTCAAACAACTACGGATCCTTCCAGTTCCCCGAAAAACTCATTCCGCTGTTTATCAACAATATTCGCAACAACAAGCCGCTTCCGGTCTATGGAAAGGGGGAGAACGTGCGGGACTGGCTCTGGGTGGTTGACCATGCCGCGGCAATCGATGTTATTTATCATCGGGGAAGGAGCGGCGAGACCTATAATATCGGCGGTCATAATGAGTGGACAAACATTGACCTGATCAGGCAGCTCTGCCGGATTATGGACCGGAAGCTTGGCCGCGGGGCGGGGGAGTCAGAAAAACTCATTACCTACGTTACCGACCGGGCAGGGCATGACCTTCGTTATGCTATTGACTCGTCGAAGCTGCAGCGGGAACTCGGCTGGATTCCTTCGATCTCCTTTGAAAAAGGGCTTGAGCTGACCGTAGAGTGGTATCTTGCAAATCAGGAGTGGCTTGACAATGTGACCTCCGGCAGTTATCAGCACTATTACGAGAAGATGTATGGCGTAAAGTGACAGAATTAAAACAAACAGTGAACAGCTTTTCCTATGCGAATTCTGGTTATCGGCGGTGCAGGTTATATCGGCAGTCATGTTACAAGAGCTTTTCTTGATCGTGGATACCGTGTTACGGTTTTTGATAATCTTCAGACCGGTTTGAGGGAGAATCTCTTTGAAGAGGCTCAGTTTGTGCATGGAGACATCATGCATCCCGCGCAGCTGCGCGCGGTTATGACTGGAGGAGGATTTGACGGCTGTATACACCTCGCGGCCCTGAAAGCTGCCGGTCAGTCTATGCTCCATCCGGAACGCTATGCCGAGGCAAATATTGCCGGTACGATCAACATCCTTAATGAGGCGACTGCCGCATCCCTCTCTCCGATTATCTTCTCCTCTTCGGCAGCGGTCTATGGCGTGCCTCAATATCTGCCTATGGATGAAGAGCACCCGAAGGAGCCGGAAAATTTTTACGGCTATACCAAGCTCGAAATCGAGCGGATGCTTGGCTGGTATGACCGGCTGAAAGGTCTGCGCTATGCGGCGATCCGCTATTTCAATGCGGCAGGTTATGATGTTCAGGGACGGGTCAGGGGGCTTGAGCTGAATCCTGAAAATCTGCTGCCGATCGTGATGGAAACCGCGGCAGGCATCCGTCCCAAACTCTCCGTTTACGGTGACGATTATCCGACCAGGGACGGAAGCTGCATACGGGATTATGTTCATGTCAGTGATCTGGCGGAAGCGCATGTCACGGCTTTTGAATATATCCGGAAGCATGACCGGAGCATTACAGTCAATCTCGGAAGCCAGAAGGGTGTCAGTGTCCTTGAAATGCTGGAGCGGGTTCGCGCAATTACCGGAAAGGCTGTTCCTTCAGAGATTGCCGGCAGGAGAGCCGGCGATCCGGCAGAACTGGTGGCATCCGCAGCAAAGGCCGGGGAGCTGCTCGGGTGGGTGCCGAAGTACAGTGATGTTGATACCCTTGTCTCCTCGACCTGGAGAATGTATGAGAAATTTGCCCGCCATTAAGCTATTCGCGCTCTATCCATGATTATTCCTGTGATTCTCAGCGGCGGTTCCGGCACAAGACTCTGGCCACTTTCCAGGGCGTTGTATCCCAAGCAGTTTCTCTCGATCATCGGAGAAAAGACCATGCTGCAGGATACCGTGTTACGCCTTTCCCTGCTTGATGACCTGGGACCTGTTTATACTGTCTGTAATGAAAGCCATCGATTTCTTGTCGCCGAGCAGCTCCGGGAGATAGAGGCTGAAATCGGCGAAATCATTCTTGAACAGACGGGGCGCAATACGGCTCCGGCATCTGCGGCAGCGGCTCTTCTTATTGCAAGGAAGCATCCCGGTGCCCTGATGCTTGTTTTGCCTGCTGATCACGTCATTCTGGATCCGCAGGCATTCAGTGAGGCGATCTTTTCCGGAAGTGCTGCCGCCCGGGAGGGTGCGCTGGTCACTTTCGGTGTTGTTCCGCTCTCTGCGGAAACCGGTTACGGCTATATCCGTGCATCGCTTAAGGGTGAAGCGTATAACGGGGCTTATCCTGTTCTTGAATTTGTCGAGAAACCCTGCCAGGAAACCGCAGAACGCTTTTTTGCTTCGGGCGACTACTTCTGGAACAGCGGCATTTTTCTCTTCAGGGCCGAAAGCTATCTGCAGGAGCTCGAAGCGTATGCCCCTTCGATACTCGGTGCATGCAGCAAGGCTATAGAGCAAGCTGTTGAAGATCTCGATTTTTTGAGGCTGGATGCGGAAGCATTTCAATCCTCCCCCTCTGATTCCATTGACTATGCCGTGATGGAAAAAACCGGACGGGCACTACTCGTTCCCCTTGATGCAGGATGGAGTGATATCGGTGCATGGTCAGCGCTCTGGGATGTGCATGAGCGGGACGAAGCGGGCAATGTGAAGAAGGGCGATGTGCTGCTGCATGATGTCCGCAACAGCTATATTCATGCAACCAGCCGTCTTGTTGCCGCAGTTGGTCTTGAGGACCACATAATTATAGAGACCGCTGATGCGGTGCTTGTAGCGGCGAAGGATCGGGTTCAGGATGTTCAGTTGCTGGTTGAACAGCTTAACCGCAAAGAGCGTGATGAAGCGGTTATGCACCGCAGGGTCTACCGTCCATGGGGTTCCTATGAAACGGTCGATGTATCGGGCCGCTTCAAGGTCAAACGCATTACGGTGAACCCCGGTGCGGCGCTTTCGCTTCAAAAGCATCAGCTTCGTGCCGAACACTGGATTGTCGTCAAAGGAAGAGCTCTGGTGACTGTAGAGGATCGAACAATCGAGCTCCATGAGGATCAGTCCACCTATATTCCTGTAGGCTCCTTCCATCGTCTTGAGAATCCTGCTCAGGTGCCTCTTGAGCTGATTGAGGTACAGACTGGCGGGTACCTTGGAGAGGACGATATTGTTCGTGTGGAGGATCGTTACGGTCGGCGGTAAAACAGGGCAGGCTCCTTTGTTTTGAATTTCTTTGACGGGATGATTAAAAATAGTACATTTTAAGGTTATTGTTTAGTTGGCGTTAAACCTGTTAAATCTAAATATCCCTTTAATATGGCTGAAGAAATCAAATCTTCCGGACAGGCTCAGCAGCGCCAGGGTGATGTTGTCAAAGGTGATTTTTCGACAATTCTGGTCGGTGTTGGCACTTTACTTGACAGTACGCTGACCCCCCTGAGCAAGATCGTTGCCCAGACGCTTGATTCCCTGACGGTGGTAGCAAAACAGATTCTTGACGGCGTAAATTCGACTCTCGGCGGTAAAAAGTAAGAATCGGAATTTTTCCGGTTATCTGTTGCCGCTTCAGATACAAAACAGTGCCCATACAAGGTTTCAGGCAAGCTTTTCTGTGTATGAAAGGCTTGCCTGTGCTGTTTCATACCGGATTCTTGTATATTGACTTTTTTTATAATTGCAGGCCGGTTGCCTGCTGTTGATTGAATGACCTATAAGCATTATGGACGATAAATTCAGGGAGTATCCCTCAAATGTGCCCTATAGTACAGTAGAGGCGGAAGTTCTTGCATACTGGAATGAAAAGGGAATTTTTCAGAAGAGTCTTGAGGAGAGACCGGCGGAGAGGGTCTACTCGTTTTACGAAGGACCACCGACGGTCAATGGCAAGCCGGGTGTACATCATGTGTTCAGCCGAACCATCAAGGATGTGGTGTGCCGGTACAAGACCATGCAGGGTTACCGGGTGCCGAGAATGGCAGGATGGGATACTCATGGATTGCCGGTGGAGATTTCAGTAGAGAAAAAGCTGGGTCTGAAGAACAAGTCCCAGGTTGTGGAGTATGGTGAAGGGGATTTCAATGCTGAAGCAAGGGCGCTTGTCTACCATCACATCGACGATAATCGCGAGGGATGGGGAAAGCTGACCGAGCAGATGGGCTACTGGGTCGATATGGACCACCCCTATATTACCTGTACCAATAACTATATCGAGTCGGTCTGGTGGGCTTTGAAGACCATTTTCGACAAGGGGCTTATCTACAAGGATTACAAAATTGTCCCGCAGGACCCGAAATCCGAGACGGTGCTCAGCTCTCACGAGCTTGCCCTCGGTTACCGGGAGGTGAAAGACCCGAGTGTCTATGTACGATTTCGTCTGAAGGGTTCGGAAGAGTCTTTTCTGGTCTGGACAACGACACCCTGGACATTGATTTCAAATGTGGCGCTCTGTGTAGGCAGCGATATTGATTATGTGAAAGTTCGGAACAGAGAGAGCGGTGAGGTATTGATTCTTGCCCACTCCTGTCTTCAGGTGCTTCTTGAGAAAAACGAAGAGGGGGAGTCACTCTGGCAGGTTATTGCTGAACTGAAAGGACGCGATCTTGAAGGGCTTGATTATGAGCCGCTTTTCAGCTATATCCAGCCCGAGAAAAAGTGCTGGTATGTCACCGCCGGATCATTTGTCTCCACCGGGGACGGTACCGGAATTGTTCACATCGCTCCGGCTTTCGGTGCCGATGACTATGAGATTGCCAAAAAATATGATCTCCCGATGCTCCAGCCGGTGGCCCGTAACGGCTGTTTCACGGCCGAAGTCAGCGACTATGACGGTATGTTTTTCAAGGATACCGATCCGCTCATTATCCGTCAGCTCAAGGAAGAAGGAAAACTCTACCGCAAGGAGACCATCACCCACACCTACCCCTACTCCTGGCGTTACGATGTGCCGGTGATCTACTATGCAAGGGAGTCCTGGTATATCCGGACTACAGCTATTGCCGAGCGGATGGTGGAGCTGAACAAAACCATCAACTGGTGCCCTCCCGAGATCGGAGCCGGACGTTTCGGAAACTGGCTTGAGGAGAACAAGGACTGGGCGCTGTCACGCGAACGCTTCTGGGGTTCACCCCTGCCTCTCTGGGTTGCGGAGGATTTCGCTATCGGGGATGGTGCCGATTCGGGCAGACTTTTTGCCGTCGGATCCATTGCTGAGCTGCGGGAAGGCTTCATCGATATAGATACCGAACGCTATCTCCTCGGGGATGCTCTCGACAGGGGTCTCGTTGAGCTCGATCTGCACAAGCCCTTTGTTGACAGGATCTATTTTATCAGGGACGGCAAGCGCTTCAACCGCACACCCGAACTGGTTGACGTCTGGTTTGACAGCGGCTCCATGCCCTTCGCCCAGCTCCACTACCCGTTCGAGAACCGTGAACAGTTTGATCGCACCTTTCCGGCAGATTTTATTGCCGAGGGGGTTGACCAGACCAGAGGATGGTTCTACACCCTTCATGCCATTGCTACCCTCATTTTCGACAAGCCTGCGTACAGAAATCTGATTGTAAACGGTCATATTCTCGACAAAAACGGTCAGAAGATGTCGAAATCAAAAGGCAACGTGGTGGATCCCTTTGAAACCATGGGCCGTTACGGAGCCGATGCGCTCCGCTGGTACCTGATGGTAACCAGCCCCCCCTGGAGGCCGAAGTCGTTCAATGCGGAGGAGATTGAAGAGGAGCAGCGCAAGTTTTTCAGGGCGTTCATCAACAGCTATAATTTCTTTGTGCTCTACGCCAATGTTGACGGATTCCGCTTCTTGGAACCTTCCATTCCCCTCCAGGAGCGTTCCGAGCTTGACCGCTGGGTGCTCTCCTCACTGAACACCCTGGTTGACGGTGTCCATATGCGTATGGAGCAGTATGATCTGACCGGTGCAGTCCGCCTTATCAATGATTTTATTGTTGATGATCTCTCCAACTGGTATATCCGCCGTTCCCGCAAACGGTTCTGGAAAAGTGACATGGGGCCCGACAAGATTGCTGCCTATCAGTCACTCTATACGGCACTTATGACGCTGGCCAAACTGCTTGCGCCGTTTACCCCCTTTATTGCCGACCGGATTTACCTGAATCTGAACGCCATCAGCGGGCTTGAACCCTTTGAATCCGTTCACCTGGCAGCGTTCCCCCTGCTCGACTCTTCGGCTATTGACCGGCCGCTGGAACAGCGCATGAAAAAGGCCCAGATTATTACATCCCTGGTGCGTACCATGCGCGAGAAGGCTTCGCTCAAGGTTCGCCAGCCGCTGAAACGTATTCTCCTCGCCGTTGACAATGGTGCTGACCGGGAGGAGTACTCCCTTGTGGCAGATATCATTCTTGAAGAGGTCAACGTTCAGAAGATTGAGTATATCGAAGAGGACGGCTCGGTCATCAGCAAGAAGGTGAAACCGAATTTCAAAACCCTCGGCCCGCGATACGGCAAGGAGATGAAGTCGCTTGCCGAGTCGATAAGGATCATGAGCCACAAGCAGATTGCCCTGCTTGAAAAAGAGGGACGGCTCTCCTTTGAGCTTGACGGCAAGCTCTTTGAACTCTTGCGTGAGGATGTTGAGATCATGCATGAGGATATCGAAGGGTGGCTGGTGGCATCCGATGAAGCTCACGGCATTATGGTTGCCCTTGATACCGAGATGACCGAGGAGCTTGAAATGCTGGGGCTTTCGCGTGAACTGGTCAGCCGAATCCAGTCGCTCCGCAAGGAGAGCGGCCTTGATATTACCGACAGGATTTCGCTTGCTATCGAAGGGTCGGAAAAACTTCTGGATGCGGTGCAGAGAAATGATGCGTATATTAAAGCTGAAACGCTCGCCACAGTTCTTGTGGCTACTCTCGGTGATCCGTTGTCTGCCGCAATAGGGAAGAATGACCCGGTAAACGGTGAATTCTGCCGGTTATCACTTGAAAAATATGTTAGTTAATCGTATTATTTCACTCTCTGTTTTTACAGCTTTTGGTTAGAATCAGCAAATACGATGTATTATGGCGAAAAAAAGCAGCAGTGCTTCCAAAAAGGAAAATGAGGTTATCGAGGAACCGGTTCTTACTAAAACCTACCTGACCGATGAAGAGCTGGAGCATTTCCGTCAGCTTTTGCTCAAGCGGCGCGAAGAGGTGCTTCGTGATCTGGATATTCTGCGCTCATCACTTTCCGATGAAAACGTGGAAGATTCAATAAATTCGAACTACTCCATGCATATGGCTGATCACGGCACCGAGACCATGGATCGTGAGCAGCGCTTCATGTTTATTGCCCGTGACGAGAAATATATCGGTTACATTGATCAGGCTCTTGACCGCATTAGAAACAAAACCTACGGAATCTGTATCAAGTCCGGCAAACCCATCCCGAAAAAAAGGCTTGAGGCTGTGCCGCACACCTCGGTGAGAATCGAGTTCAAGCAGGGAAAAAAGTAGGCCGCAGCAGGTTTTCATTTCATCGACGTACAAAAGGGAAAGGGCGTACAGTTTGTGCGCCCTTTCCCTTTTATGTTTTTAATCCCAAATTCTGAATTCAGAATCTCTTCAGTCGTTCTCCTCTTTGTCGGTGGTGGCCTCGTTGACCTCGATGGGATAATCTCCGCTGAAACAGGCCGTGCAGTAGCTGCATGTTTCATTTTCAAATGAGGGGACGCTGTTCATGAGTCCCTGCATGGAGAGGTATTTCAATGAATCAACACCGATATACTCCCTGATCTTTTCGATCTCCTCCTCCTCATTCTCCAGCGTGTCGAACATATGGGTCAACAGCTGGCGTTTGGTCGGGAAATCCATCCCGTAAAAGCAGGGGTTGGTTATAGGCGGAGAGCTGATGTGGAGATGGATGGCCTTGGGATCGGCTTCACGGATCAACTTGATCAGCATTTTGGCGGTAGTGCCACGGACAATCGAGTCGTCAATGAGGATGATCGGTCTCTCCATGAGTACACCGCGCACAATGTTGTATTTGGAACGGACCTTGATGTCGCGGCTGTGAATTCCCGGCTGGATAAAGGTTCTTCCTACATAGTGATTACGGATAAGGCCGTGCTCAAAGCGTGCAGCCTTTTCCATTTTATTGCTCTCCCTTACAAAGCCGAGTGCTGCGGTATTGGATGAGTCGGGGACGCTTACGACGGTCAGCTCCTTCTCTCCCGGCTGCTGCTCGATTTCCGACTCCCGTGCGAGATTTTTACCGAGGTTCCTGCGGACCTTGTCAACGGAGTGCTTGAAAATAAAGCTGTCAGGGCGGGCAAAATAGACATATTCGAATATGCAGCGCGCTTTACGATCAGAGGAGGGAAGAAAGAGTGAGGTAGGCTTCTCGTTTGTTACCGCAAGGTGGTCGATCAGCAGTATCTCTCCCGGTTCAATATCGCGGATGTACTCGGCCTGGATGATATCGAATGCGCAGGTTTCGCTGGCAACGATATAAGCAAGCTCTCCGGTCAGAGGATCCACCTTTTTGCCGAGAGCAAGGGGTCGGAATCCGTAGGGATCTCTTGCTGCAATCATCTGGTTATTGGCCAGAATGACCATTGAATAGGCACCCTCAACCTGGCTTAAGGCATTATAGATTTGCTGTATGGGCTCTTTTTCCCGGCTGCGTGCAGCAAGGTGGGGAATGATTTCGGTATCAGAGGATGCCTGGAAAATCACGCCGTCCTCAGTCAGTTGACGCCGAAGGGTTCGGGCGTTTGTCAGATTACCGTTATGAGCTACAGCAAGGCTTCCCGAGCGGTAGGTCAGTGAAAACGGCTGAATATTGTTGATTGAAGCTGATGAACCGGTGGTTGAGTATCGGTTGTGGCCGATAGCGGCATAGCCGCCCAGTTTGTCGAAGATGGTTTCATCCCTGAAAACTTCGGAAACAAGACCCATGCCCTTGTGCTGCTTGAAGAGGGTTTTCTTTTTGATCTTGTTGTAGTCTGCAACCACGATACCTGCGGCTTCCTGTCCTCTGTGCTGAAGTGAGTACAGTCCATAGAAAGTGTCTTCCGCGGGAGTTTTTGAATTAAAAACGCCGAAAACTCCACACATAAGCAAAAGTATGTTAAAGTTAGGATAAGCACCTCAGAGTCCTAATAATGGCAAATGAAGATCAATATTCAAACGGAAAACTGAAAATAATCGTTGCATCAGTTCCTGTTGATGTATTCTCGTTCCGATTCTCTTTCTGTTCGAAGTGTTATGCGAATATGCTGACGGATTTTTCGATGCGTCGGCTTCGGCTGGTGTCTGATCCTGTGGCTGATACCGGGTTGCATTTGTTTTGGTCATCTACCGGTTACCTCCGAAAATCAGATCGAATGGATCTGCCTGCACGGCAGCCGGGGGAACTTATAGGGCCGATTCATTCTTCTTTTTATATCAAGGCTGCCTATCCGGGCTGGATTAACTCGATGTTCGCCCCGGCATATTCACTGCTGATCCGGACTCTTCTCTCTGCATTTTAGGTTCCCGGATACATGCAGGAAATCACTCCGGTTAATCAAATCCCAAGATCACTGCTGATGCGGAAAAAAAAAGATAAGCTTTCTCTCTTTGTTACCGGTGATGTTACCATTGACTGGAATATTGCTCATATCTCCCGTGAATCACATGATCCCTCCGCCTGGACCGGTGCCGAGAGTTGCAGAATGAGCTGGCAGTTCGGCAGTGCTGTTCTTCTTTCCGACCTCATTACTTCGATGACGAATCAACTGAAGGTGTATCTGCCTTATACCGTTGACGTTACGAGTACTCATACTACACCGGCATCGACCATCGATCCCTACGACACCTGCTACTACCACTGTTATTCGGTATGGGCGCCATATCGCGACAAGGGAGCACCCGACACCATTGTGTGGCGGGTTGAGCGCTTCCTCGGTCTTGACCGCTCCTCAAAAATTGAACCGGAACAACATAAATCCAATGGCGTTACCGCCGGCCCGGAACATGCCGACATTATCGTCATCGATGACAGCAACCTCGGATTCAGAGATCAGCCGGATCACTGGCCTGTTGCCATAAAAGAGCCGGGGAGTGGTAAACATATGCCCTGGATTATTGTGAAAATGTCCCAACCGATGGCCGAGGGGGCCTTATGGGAGCATTTGCTGGCACATTTTTCAGATCGTCTTATTGTTGTGCTGAGCATTAACGATCTGCGCCAGTCGGCCATTCAGGTCAGCGCCCAGATATCCTGGGAAAAAACAGCTCTGGAACTGGTCTGGGAACTCACCCATAATCCCATGATCAACAGGCTGACCCATTCTGCCTATACGGTTGTTTCATTCGGCCCGACCGGTGCGTTGCTTCTGCCGGGGATTTCAAAACATGAATCGCCCAAGCTGCTCTTTGACCCCCTCTACATGGAGCGCGAATGGCCGGCAGGGAAAGGGACGATTATCGGCAAAACATCGGTTTTGGTCGCCGGTATTGTTCGTGAAATTATGATGGCCAAAGAGAATCCGGACCTGACCAAAGGGATCCAGTCCGGTATCGCCGCGATGCGTTACCTTCACAAAGCCGGCTACGATGGAGGGACTGACTCTTCACCCCGCCTGCGTTTTCCGATTGATGGTGTTATTAAACATCTGAAGAGTGATGAGCCGCCGCTGGCCATGGCCGATTGCCCGATTATTGATGATGAACAGCATGCACAGCCATTATCCTGGACAATTCTCAGGGATCGTTATTATGATGATCTTGAAGAGTTAAGTCAGCGGATCGTTCTTGAGGGCGCAACAGCGGCCCTGAAAAATATTCCGATCGGGGTATTCGGAGAGCTGGTCACGGTGGACCGTCAGGAGATTGAATCGCTCCGGAGCATTCACAGTCTTATTTCAGAGTATTGCAGTCAGCAGGAAGAGCGTCCGGTTTCGATAGCTGTTTTCGGCCCTCCCGGTTCAGGAAAATCGTTTGCCGTCAAGCAGATCGCCAGGGCGGCCAGTCCGGGGAAAAAAATCGCGGAGAAAACCCTCACCTTCAATCTCTCCCAGTTTAAAAGTCCGGCAGATCTGATTGATGCCTTTCATCAGATTCGTGATGTCGCGTTATCCGGTAAAATACCACTCGCATTCTGGGATGAATTTGACACCTCGCTTGATGGTAAAAAACTCGGCTGGCTGCGGTTTTTTCTGGCGCCGATGCAGGATGGTGAATTTCAGCAGGGACAGTTAACCCACCCGATTGGAAAAGCTATTTTTGTCTTTGCGGGCGGTACATCTTCGAGTCTGAACGAGTTTACAAAATCCAGAAAACAGAAAGAGCTTGTTGAAGCCAAAACACCGGACTTCCTGAGCCGGCTTAAAGGGTTTCTCAATGTGCTCGGTCCGAATCCGCAACTCTCCGAGGGACGCGATGACCCCTATTTCATTGTGCGCCGGGCGATTCTCCTTCGCTCACTCTTCGAGCGACTGACCCCTCAGCTGTTCGACAGAAATCACTTTCTTCGTATTGATATCGGCATCATGCGGGCATTTCTCCGGGTCGACTCCTATCGACATGGATCGCGCTCGATGGAGGCGATTGTCGCCATGAGCAGGCTTGGCACCGCAACCCATTTCAACCGTTCCTATCTGCCGCCAGAAGAACAGTTGGGTTTGCATGTGGATCCGCTCTCATTTACCGCGTTGGTGCATCATCTGGAACTCCGCGAAGAGCTGCTCGAAAAATTGGCGCGTCTTAACCATAAATTGTTGTATGACAACCTGAAAAGCCAGGGATACGTTTGGGGAAAGGTGAACAATGAAAAATCAAACCCGAAAACGCACAGCCTGCTTGTCAGCTTTGCTGCTTTATCTGCGCATAATCAGGAGAAGAATCGTGCAGCAGTCCGGGATATTCCCAACAAACTCGCTGCTTTTGGCTACGCCATTGTTCCCATGCGCAACAACGAACAGGCCGTTGAAATTCCGATACCCGAATTGAAAGAGATGGCCAAACTTGAGCACGAGCGGTGGATGGAATCCAAACTTGCCGACGGGTGGAAATATGCCCCTGAAACCAATAAAGAGAAAAAGCTCCATGCACTGCTTGTCGACTGGGAGCAACTCTCAAAAGAGGTAAAGGATAAGGATCGGGCTCTGGTTTCAGAAAATATTCCCCTTTTGCTCAAGGAGGCAGGCTATACTATTGTAAAACTTGCCCAATAAAGAGGGCGCAAAAGCTGTTATATTGTTTTTTTATTAATCACACTTTTTTCTCATGGCATCACCGATAAAAAAAACTCCTGCTCCTCCCGGTGTGGCAACCTGGGTTTTGGTAACGCTGCTCTGGGGTTCCCTGTTTTACTGGACATCGATCTTCATGCTCCGTCTTGCCTCGGCAAAGCTGGGCCAGGGATTTTTCAACGCACTGCAGAGCGATCTCTTGACGGTTTACGGTATTCACGCCGGTGTACTTGTTCTCTTTGCCCTGGTGGCCATGATGGTGCGCCAACTGCTTGATCCGGGTGCCAGCAAACAGGTGGCAAGGAAAGTGGCCATTGCGGAAGGGAAGGGGGAGAAGGTTTTCATCTCTTTTGCCGGAAGTATAGCTACCAGCTTCTTTTTTACCGGCCTGACAGCCCTGACACTTGTAGTAAGTTCAAGTCGGGTTGGTTTTGATGCGGACTTTACTCTTTCCGTTGTTCTTCTTGCAGCCTGTTACAATATTGCAGCAGGTCTTTGCGCATCACTTTTTGTGGGAGTGGTTTTTTTGATCGCGCAAGCGGTGAGGAAAGGAAAGTAATGAATAGAGGTGCCCTTATTGCGATGCCAAAGGTTGGTCCTTTTCGGGAGGGTGGAAATAAAAAAGCGCAGCTTTTTGACTGCGCTTTTTTATTTTTTTTGTGGAGCTAAGGAGACTCGAACTCCTGACCCTTTGCATGCCATGCAAATGCTCTACCAACTGAGCTATAGCCCCGATTTGTAGCTTAAGGGCACCGCTATTTATTTGTTCTGAAACCCGATTACTGCGTTGGGTGGTGCTCGAAATCATCTCTCAGCCCCAACTCCGTCGGTACTGGGCTACCAATATTTCGCCCCCCTGGGGCTTGAACAAACAATAAATAGAAATGCCCTGTAATAAAAAGAAAAAAAACTTGTTTTTGCAACTTGTTTTGTTGATTCTTTGAGTTACAGGTGTTATTTAATGCAAAACAAGCTGTTATGTCATTGTTATTCGTCGTCAAAGAGGGTTTTTCAAGTATCGGCAGGGCCAAGCTTCCCGCAGCCATTACGGTTACGGTCAGTTTTTTTGCTCTTGTGCTGCTCGGTCTTTTCAGTACCGTCTCCCTCAGTTTTTTTGATGTGATCCAGGAGCTGCGAAGCCGGGTTGAACTTGAGGTTTTTCTTGGCGAGTCGATGAGTGACTCTCTTGCAACAAGGAGTGCGGAACAGATCAGGATGCTCAAAGGGGTTCGGGAGGCCAGTTATGTTTCGAAAGCTGAAGCGGCGAAGAGCTTTAATCGTGACTTTGGAGAGGATATTGTCAGAATTCTCGGTTCCAATCCGCTTCCGAGATCGGTAAGGGTGAAATTTCAGCCCGAATACGCAACTCCTGACAGCGTTGAGCAGCTTGTTCCTGCTATCAGGAACGTTGCTCCTGGTGCCGATATCCGCTATAATCAGGCATTTATCGGCCAGATAGAGCAGAATGCCCGCTTGTTTACGCTGCTGACCGGAGGAATCGGAGTGCTCATTTCGGTGGCAACCGTTGTGCTGATCGGCTACACCATCCGGCTCGCCATGTATTCAAGGCAGGAGAAGATCCGTACCATGCGTCTGGTTGGCGCTACGGGGTGGTTCATCGGCGCCCCCTATATTATTGAAGGAGCACTTCAGGGCCTGATAGCAGGCATACTTGCTGCCGGTGCGGTCTATCTGCTCTTCGATCAACTCCTTTTCAGTTATGAACCGGGTATCTACAAGGTGCTGCAGCCCTCTGCACTGCTGATCTACCCGTCGACCGCCCTGCTCGGGCTGGTGCTCGGGGTTTTCGGCAGTGCGCTGTCGGTAGGCAAATATCTGAGGATCGTCTCCAAACGCTGATTTTAACCTGTTGCGCGGCTCAATGGCGTCGTTGGGTGGTGCTCGAAATCCTCATCCCGGCACCGATTGCATCGGGACCGCGCTACCGATATTTCGCCCCTCCGGGGCTTGAAAATCAAGCTGCTTAAGACAGATAAATTCTCTCTTTTGACAATGTTGCGCTCCGCCGGAGTTTAGTGTTCGAACGAGTAGAGGAGTTTTATCTCTTCGGGCCACTGGTCGGAGTCGGGGGTTTCAAGGATCAACGGGATCTCTTCAAATTCGGGATTGTTCATGATGTAGCTGAACGCCTCCACACCGATTGTCCCCTTGCCGATACTTGCATGGCGGTCTATGCGGCTGCCCTTCGGCTGCATGGCGTCATTCAGGTGCATTCCCCGCAGATAGTGCAGCCCTACAATACGGTCGAACTCGCTGAAGGTGGCTTCAGCCGCTGCGGCTGAACTGAGGTCGTAACCGCTGGCAAAGAGATGGCAGGTGTCGAGGCAGACCCCGGCCCGTGTTTTATCCTCGATCTGATCAATAATCGATGCGAGCTGTTCGAAGCGGTATCCGAGATTGCTTCCCTGACCGGCTGTGTTTTCAATAACAGCGGTAACCCCTTTTGTGGCGTCAAGCGCCCGGTTGATCGATTCGGCAATCAGCCTGAGGCACTCCCCCTCGCTTATCTCTTTCAGATGGCTGCCGGGATGAAAGTTCAGCAGGGTAAGCTGGAGCGCTTCCACCCGCTGCATCTCCCCGATAAAAGCATCACGCGAAACCTGGCGCTTCTCCGGATCGGGGCTGCCGAGATTGATCAGGTAGCTGTCATGCGGCAGGATGTGCTGAGGCTTGAACCCCCCGTCGCTACAGTTTTTCAAAAATGCATCTATTGATGAGGTCTCAAGTTTTGGTGCTCTCCACTGGCGCTGATTTTTGGTAAAGAGCGCAAAGGCTTTTGCCCCGATAGTTGTAGCCTGAAGCGGAGCATTTTCAACTCCTCCGGCGATGCTTACATGGGCGCCGACTCGTTTCATAAGTGAACCTCTGTTTATTTGTTACGTGATTTGATTACTTCGTTTTCCCGACACCGAAAGAACTCACGACAAACCATAGTGGTTCCCGTTTGGCAGAAGTAAAGATCATGGAGTAGTTGTGGATAGTTAATCGGCACTGCCGATGGCTTCAGCCTGGCTGGCGGTAAGATTCAGGGTTTTGCGGATGGTAAATGCACTACCTTTTGAAGAGGAGGTGGAAAGCATCTCGCCAAGAAGCCCTGTGGAAAAAAGCTGGACACCGAGAATCAGCAGCAGGATGCCGAGAAAGAGAATCGGGCGGTTGCTGACCGGTTTATGCAGCAGGATTTTATCAAGGGTGACATAGAGGCTGATTGCAAAACCAAGGAGAAAGCTGCCAAGTCCGGCCATACCGAAAAAATGCATGGGGCGGCGAAGGTATCGGGTAATAAAGAGCACCGAGAGAAAATCAAAGAGTCCGGGTAAAAACCGGCTGGAGCTGTATTTGGTCGTGCCGAATTGCCTTTCCCGGTGGTTCACCGGCAGTTCGGTGATTCTGAAGCCCATCCACTCGGCCATGACCGGGATGTAGCGGTGCATATCGCCATGTAGTTCAAGGCGGCGGGTCACCTCGCTACGGTAGACTTTCAGCCCGCAGTTGAAGTCGTGTATGGTTATGCCGGTAAAGAGGCGTGTAACCGTATTGAAGAGTTTTGAAGGAAGCGTTTTGGAGAGCGGATCCTTGCGGTTCTGCTTCCAGCCGCTTACCAGATCGTAACCATCTATCAGCTTTTTCAGCAAGGTCTTGATTGCAAGGGGGTCATCCTGCAGGTCGGCGTCAATCGTGCATATATACTCTCCCGATGCAGCCATGAATCCGGCGGAGAGTGCTGCTGTTTTGCCGAAGTTTCTCTGAAAGGAGATGAGGCGAAGTTCCGGTTTTGACTCGATAATTCCTTCAATCACCCTGTTTGAGCCGTCGGTCGAGCCGTCATCCACCATGATAATCTCAAAACTGAAGGGCGCTGGAAACAGGGCGTGCAGCTCCGGCTCCTGCATGGCCAGATAGAGCTGATCGATCAGTTCAGGGATTGATTCCCGCTCATTGAGAAGAGGGACGATGACGGAGAGTGAGGCCAAAGGGACAGTCGGGATTGGAGAATTGATAAGAACCTGTTCAAAAGTAAGGAGTAAACCGGTCAAAGCCAAAATCTCCTCAAACCCCCCGCATATCCGGAGGCCAGATGTATTTGTGCATCTGGAGCTGCATTCTGACGTTCAGCCGGTCTTCAAGAATCCAGTTGGTAAGGCTTACGGGCTCCAGCATACCGAACGCCACGCCCATCATGACGGTGCAGGCGTCAGGGAGTCCGGTTCCGGTGAGCAGCTCCCGGGCCCAGAGGTAGTCTTCGCGGTCGGCAATCACTATTTTAAGCTCTATCGATCTGTTTGCGTGATCTTTCTGCTTCAGGGCGAGTGCAATGTTTTCCGGGTTGTTTTTATCCGATACACCGGTTGAAGGCGGCTTCAGGTCGATGATTTTGTGTACGCGCTGGTCCACCTTCGCTACAGAGAGAAATCCGCCGGTTTCGAGCAGGACACTCTCCTTCCAGCGGTTGCAGAGCTTCTCCATGAGCGGATAGACCTCCTCCTGCAGGAGCGGTTCCCCTCCGGTTATCTCCACAAGCGGCGCCCCGATTTCAGCCACCCGTTCTATGATCTCCTCAATATTCATCTCCCTGCCGGGCTGTTCCGCATAGGCGGTATCGCAATGGCGGCAGCCGTGGCCGCATCCGGCAAGCCTGATGAAGGTGCAGGGCCATCCGGCATAGGATGATTCCCCCTGGATGGAGTGAAAAATCTCGTTTATGTTAAGCGTCTGGGAGTACATGATTATTGTTCGTTAGTAGCGAACCCATTTAAGATGGTATTCGGAGCTGTTCACGAAAATTGTTCTTTCAGCAGTTTTTCAAGGGCGTCAGGGTAGAGGGTGTGTTCACAGGCAAGCACACGGGCGGCAAGGGTCTCAGGCGTATCGCCTGGAAGCACCGCGACCTTGCGCTGCATGAGAATCCGACCCTTGTCATACTCCTCGTTGACCAGATGCACCGTTGCTCCGCTCTCGGTTTCACCGGCAGCGAGTACCGCCGTATGGACATGAATGCCGTACATCCCCTCGCCACCGAACTTCGGCAGCAGGGCGGGATGAATGTTGATGATCCGGTCTGTAAATGCCTCCACGACAGCGTCAGGTACTTTGCGCATGTAGCCCGCCAGCACGATGATCTCAATCTGCTCTTTTTTGAGGCTCTCAACCATGGCTGCGGCAAACCCGTCAAAGGAGTCGAACTGCTTTTCCGTCAGATGCAGGGTTGCTATGCCGTTCTCACGGGCGAACTCCATCGCTCCGCACTGCGACCGGTTGGAGAGGCAGAGCACGATCTCCGCATTGATCGCTCTCTGTTTCAATGCATGGAAAATTGCCTGGAAGTTGCTTCCGGAACCGGAGCAGAAGACCGCTATGCGGGTTTTGTGGGTAGTCATATGGTTATGGTCTTATTGCACTTATTTTATTACAACTACCCTCCATTTCCAAGTTTTTCCGCTTTTCGGGATTGGCTTTCCGGCAGTGCTTTTAGGATTACCCGTATCTTGCTGCGGCCACTTCATTTTTTTCTGCGATTATCCTTACCTTTACTGTAAAGCTCACTTCGTGTTCAAATTTTATAACGTTGACGATACGGGCATAAAAGAAATTGCAATCGAGAACCGGAAGCTGGAATTGCAGGAGTAAGCTATGCTTGCTAAGTGGCTTATCGACAGTCTTGACGAACTGCCGGAAGTCGAAACCGAAGCTTTATGGATTGAGAAGGCACAGATTGTTTTTGGCAGTTTTATCAGGCATCATTTCAGGGCAGGATAAATAACAAAAGGCAAAGGAGATGAGATATGAAACCCACAACACCGCATAAAATTGTGGTCATTCAGGCGCTTGAGTTTGACAATGCCGGCAACATTTTACCGGCTCCGCCACCTCCGCCAGTTAAAAATGTAACGCCTATTGTTGTGAAAAACAGGGCCGAACTTGCTGCCGCCCTTAAGACGCTTAACGACGGGGATATCCTTGTTTATAATGGTCATGGAAACAGAGGTCAATACGCAGTCGGTACCGGGATAGATGCGGGCAGAGACTGGAAGGATCTGTGGAAGGAGATGGGAACGTACGGACTGAAGAAGCAGCCAAAGCTTTCATGCGTGTTTCTCGCCAGTTGCATGGCTGATAATACTTCGAATAATCCGCTGACACATGAAGAATTGAAAGAGTTCAGGGAGTTATTCCATGCAAGAATTGCCATTGCTCCCAACTATGAATATGAGTCCCATACTGGATGGGGCTGGTGGGGAAAAGATGAAACGCTTGCCGGTAAAATGATTACGGATATCACAAAATATCATAATGGTCAAATTGACGCCGTCGAGCTTGACAAGCGTCTTCACCAATACAAAGAGAGGTTCGGGATAACTTATGGCTGCAATGCCTGGAATCATCCCGCCAGTTGTCCGTGTGGATTCGGACTGCCAAAGTTTCCGTAACCGTGTCGGCGCGATCATTCCCGCCAACTGAAGATCCTTGTAGTGGCTGAGGGCGGGATGTTCCCTTTACCTGGCAGAGATTGGATTGTGCTTGCTGATTATCTGTCGGTGTATCGGAGTGCCGCCGCGGTGGCGATGGGCTGGCGAAGCAGAAGAGCCGCTTTTTTATTCGGCTGCAGACTTTGAAACTGAAATGATATCGGATAGATGTTTTTGCTGACGGTAGCTGCCGTTTTACTCGTATCTCTGCTTCTTTTGATTGGTTTTTTTCTGGCATGCAGTCCCGGAAAAGCCGAACCGTTTCGGGATGAACAGGGAAGGGTACTGGCGGGAAGTGTCTCGGAAAAAATCCATATCAACATCAATGGTGTTGAGCAGGGGATGTTCATCAAGAGCAAAAATAGAGAGCATCCGGTGCTGCTCTACCTGCATGGAGGCATGCCTGATTATTTCCTGACAAAAAGATATCCGACAGATCTTGAAGAGTGTTTCACTGTTGTCTGGTGGGAACAGCGTAGTTCGGGACTCTCCGCACAAGCCGATATTCCACAAGGAACGATGACGCTGGAGCAGATGGTATCCGACACGCTGGAGTTGACTAATTACTTGCGTCATCGTTTCAGCAAGGAGAAGATATACCTGATGGGGCATTCGGGCGGAACCTTCATCGCTATTCACGCTGCTGCGCGAGCGCCGGAGATGTTCTTTGCCTACATTGGGGTGGCTCAGATGTCCTGTCAGCGCAAATCTGAAAAACTGGCTTATGACTATATGCTCAGGCAGTTCAAAGAGAGTGGAAAGAGCAAAATGGTGCGAAAACTTGAAGCAGCGCCGGTCACGATGAAGGATGGTATACCTGAGGCATACATTGCCTTGCGTGACATAGCCATGCATAGCCTTGGCATTGGTACAACTCATGACATGAAGTCCATCATCACCGGAATCCTTTTGCCATCTTTGCTGTGCAGGGAGTATACGTTAAGGGAAAAGGTCAATACGTGGTTAAGCAAATCCCGTTCCGGCGTCAGCATCCTTTGGGATACAATGATCCGAACGGATCTGAACAAAGCGGTTCCGGCGCTTGATCTGCCTGTCTATTTTTTTGAAGGGATCTACGACTATACCTGTTCCTGCACAGAGGCAAAAACCTATTTTGAGAAACTGAAGGCTCCATTGAAAGGGTTTTACACCTTTGAACACTCTGCACACAGCCCGATATTTGAAGAACCCGGAAAAGCCCGGAAAATCCTGCGGGAGGATGTGCTAAGAGGGCTCAATAATCTGGCTGACGAAATCTGAGCGTTATGCAAATCAGTACCCTGTTAGACCACCCTCAATGCATCGATAGGCTGACTCTTCAGCTTTTTTAGCCGGTTCTTTTCGTTTACCGTATTACGCAGTTTTGTCCGGTTGCACTCAACATTCACATACGAATATGAAACTGAAACAATATCAGATAGATGCTTTTGCTGCCCGACCATTTGAGGGGAACCCTGCTGCTGTGTGCCCGCTGGAAAGCTGGCTGGATGATGAGCTTCTTCAGGCTATAGCGGAAGAGAATAATTTGTCCGAAACGGCATTTTTTGTTCCCTCTGAAAAAGGGTTCAATCTGCGCTGGTTTACCCCGGTCAGGGAGCTTGACCTTTGCGGCCATGCAACTCTTGCGGCGGCTCATGTGATTTTCGACATTATTGGCTACTCCCTTCAGCGCATCACCTTTGAAACACGGAGCGGTGAGCTCTTTGTGCAAAAGAGAGGGGAGAGGCTGGAAATGGATTTTCCTGCCTCTCCACCGCTACCCTGCGGATTTTCTGAGATTCTGGCTGAAGGTCTCGGCAAGCGACCTCTGGAGGTGTGGGCTTCGGACGATTATCTTGTCCTGTTCGACAGCGAAGCCACTCTTCGCGCTATCACTCCTGACTATGCAATGCTTTGCGAACTTGATCTGCGCGGTGTCATAATTACTGCTCCCGGCATTGATGTTGATTTTGTCAGTCGCTTCTTTGCTCCAAAGTTCGGTATTCATGAGGATCCCGTAACCGGTTCGGCTCACTGCACACTTGCGCCATACTGGGCCTATAAACTTGGAAAGCATATCCTTACGGCCAGACAGGTTTCCAGACGGGGTGGCGATATCGTTTGCGAAGTGAAAGGCGACCGGGTTCTTCTCTCGGGGAGTGCGGTCATGTTCATGGAGGCGGAGATTACCCTGTAATTGACAGAGAGAAAGCTGAAGGCGATTTTTTTGCCTGCTCTTCTTGCAGATATTAATTATACGTTGTATATTTACAATGTATAATTAATTGGTGGTTTTCGAGCACCGTCCAACGAAGCAATCGAATCGCGGAATAAATTTAGAGAGATGCCGCATGGCAAGACCGATCAAAAAAGAGCAGATCCCGAATTTACAGGAGGCTATCAAGGATACGGCATGGCGGTTGATTGCGGAGTTCGGGGCTCCGGCTCTTTCGTTGCGGGCCATTGCCCGAGACTTGAAGATTACTGCTCCCGCCATTTACAACTACTTCCCGGATCGTGACGCACTGGTGACAGCCCTCACCATTGATGCCTTTACCTCCTTTGGTGATGTTCAGCTCAGGGCTCGCGACAGCTTTCCCTCTTCACAACCTCTTGAGCGTTTACAGGCTATCGGTCTTGCCTATCGCCACTGGGCACTGAGCTATCCCCAGCGTTATCAGCTCATTTTTGGCACCCCCATTCCCGGCTACGAACAGCAGCAGATGGCTATCATTCCATCAGCAACCCGATCCATCAGCGCGCTGGTGAGTGTGATCGAGGATATTCGCGTTGCCGGGAAACTGAAAGCTGAAAATTTCCCGTTGCCGGAGCCGGAGTATGAGGCGCAGCTTGCGACTATGAAGACCTGCACCAGGAACCTTCACTCGCTTTCGCACGGTGTTGCCCTGATTGTATGGAGCAGGGTGCACGGGCTTGTGTCGCTTGAAATCGGCGGTCGCATCCCTCCGTTCGGAGTGAGCGGTGATGATCTCTATCGTTATGAATTACAATCAATAGCCAAACAATTTATACAGGAGGAGTGATGAAAATATTGATTCTTGACGGCTCTCCGGCAGGAGACAGGATCGGCGAATTTTCTGTAGCCGCCTTGCAGGCTCACCTTGCAAAGCGGGGCTCAACTTCGGAAGTGGTGGCGTTGCGCGACAAAAAGATCGGTAACTGCATGGGTGATTTTTTCTGCTGGTTCAAAAGCCCAGGAAAGTGCCATGTAGCTGACGACCATCAGGAGATATCGAGGAAATACCTTGAAAGTGACCTTGTTATTTTTCTCTCGCCAATTACGTTTGGCGGGTACTCCCCGACGCTCAAGAGAATGGTTGATCACATGATTCAGAACACCCTGCCGTTTTTCGCAACGCACAGCGGGGAGATTCATCATTTGCAACGCTACGAGCGTTATCCGGACGTGCTCACCATTGGCTGGCAGCGTGAACCGGATGAGCAGTCCGCCGCGATTTTCCGCCATCTGGCCTGGCGAAACTCCATCAACTTCTATGCAAAGGTGCATGCGTGTGGTGTTCTTTGCGAAAATCAGGCGGATCGCATAATGGAAGCAGAACTTCATCGCCTGCTTGATCAGATTGAACGGCACGAATCTGAAGCAGCGGTGACGCTGCCGGTCATCAACCGTTCATCTGAACCCCCGGTCGCTCTTCGTCGCGCACTGCTGCTGGTTGGCAGTCCGCGCCTTGAAAAAAGCACCTCATCATCCCTCGGTTCCTATCTTTTTGAGCAGTTGAATCAGCATGGAGTCGAAACCGAAACGATTTTTCTCTATAAGGCGATCAATACCCCGGAGCGGATGGAAGCGTTGCGTCAGGCAATTCAGAGGGCAGATCTGGTTGTTCTCGCGTTTCCGCTCTATGTGGATACCTTGCCGGCGCCGGTCATTTCGGTTCTCGAAAATGTTGTGACCAACGGCACAGAAAAATCGAAGCCGACACGTTTTGCCGCCATCGTCAATTGCGGTTTTCCCGAGGCCAGCCAGAATGATAGTGCCGTTGCACTTTGCGCCGAGTTTTCGCGTGCAGCCGGATTTGAGTGGATGGGAGGACTCTCTCTTGGAGCGGGAGAGGGGATGGTTCAGGCTCGAGCGCTCAGGGAGATGGGCGGGCGGGGCGCTTCCCTCAGGCAAGCTCTGGATGGAGCAGCAGGGGAGCTTGCACAGGGTAAAGCGGTTTCCGACAGTGCTCTGGCGCTGCTTGCAAAACCATTGATGCCGCAATGGATGTACAGGCTGGGCGGCACCATTGGCTGGAAGATGCGGGCACGAAAGTTCGGCACGCAGAAGCAATTGAATGCAAAACCTTACGAGAAAGCGGTTTAGTGTGAGACTCAATCTTATGCACTCCCATTGCTTTTCCGCTGGTTCGGAGTGCCGCAGATAATTGGGGATTTTTTCTTAAATTCCCGCTTCACAAATTGCATTCAAACGATAAATAAATTTTTGATAAAAATGTCTGATCCTGTCATCAAGCGGGCGCTGGTCTCTGTATCTGATAAAACTGGTATTGTGGATTTCTGCCGTGAGCTTTCGCTCCTCGGCGTCGAGATTTTTTCAACAGGGGGAACCTTGAAGTCGCTTCAGGATGCAGGCGTCAGTGCAGCCTCGATATCCAACATTACCGGATTTCCGGAAATCATGGATGGCCGGGTGAAAACCCTTCATCCGAAAATACATGGCGGTCTGCTTGCAGTAAGGGAGAACGCTGATCATGTCAAACAGGCGGTTGAGAACGGCATCGGTTTTATCGATCTCGTTGTAGTGAACCTCTATCCCTTTGAGGCTACCATCGCCAAGCCGGATGTAACCTTTGAAGACGCCATAGAGAATATCGATATCGGCGGTCCATCAATGCTTCGCAGCGCGGCCAAGAACAACGAGTCGGTAACGGTCGTAACCGACAGTGCCGATTATGCTCTTGTGCTCAAGGAGATGAAGGAGAACAGTGGTGCAACAAAAAGGGCTACCCGCCTGAGGCTTGCAACCAAGGTATTTGCCGAGACCTCCCGTTATGATGGAGCCATTGCGGCCTATCTCACGAAAGCTTCAGCCGGTGAGCAGTCGGCAGCAGCTTCTTCGATGACCGTCAAGCTTGAGCGTGAGCTCGACATGCGATACGGTGAGAACCCTCATCAGAGTGCAGGATTTTACAAATTGACCGATAGTAATGGTTCACGCTCATTCGGCGACTTTTTCGAGAAGCTTCACGGCAAGGAGCTCTCCTACAACAACATGCTTGATATTGCTGCGGCAACCGGAGTTATTGAGGAGTTCCGCGGTGAAGATCCGTCAGTTGTTATCGTGAAACATACCAACCCGTGCGGTGTTGCGCAGGCACCTACCCTTGCCGAAGCCTACCGCCGTGCATTCTCAACTGATGAACAGGCTCCTTTCGGCGGAATCATCGCCTTTAACCGTCCGCTGGACATGGAGGCAGCAATTGCCGTCAACGAGATCTTTACCGAGATTCTCATTGCGCCTGCCTTTGAAGAGGGCGTGCTTGAGCTCTTGATGAAGAAGAAGGACCGCAGGCTTGTGCTACAGAAAAAAGCGCTGCCGAATGGGGGCTGGGAGTTCAAATCCACTCCGTTCGGTATGCTTGTTCAGGAGCGCGACAGCAAAATCGTTGCAAAAGAGGATCTGACGGTGGTGACCAAACGTCAGCCTACCGAAGAGGAACTTTCGGATCTGATGTTTGCCTGGAAGATCTGCAAGCACATCAAATCGAACACCATTCTCTATGTGAAAAACCGTCAGACCTATGGTGTCGGTGCCGGTCAGATGTCGAGGGTTGATTCGTCGAAAATCGCACGCTGGAAAGCCTCTGAAGTCAATCTGGACCTCAAGGGATCAGTTGTTGCTTCAGATGCTTTTTTCCCCTTTGCTGACGGCCTGCTTGCCGCCGCTGAGGCCGGTGTTACGGCAGTTATTCAGCCGGGCGGTTCGATCAGGGATAATGAGGTGATTGAGGCTGCCGATGCCAACAACCTTGCAATGGTATTCACCGGAATGCGCCACTTCAAGCATTGATCCTATTGCGCGACAAGCGCGAACAAACAACAAGGAAAGAGGGCCGCTGTACCAACAGCGAGCCCTTTTTTTATTGCATTTTTCCATGGTGAGACCTCTGTTTCATTTTTTTTGTTCCGGTGCCCTTCTCTTCAGCTATTCGTTCATGCCGCAGTACGCTAAAGGAAGTTGAGCGTGATGAAGAGTCAACAGAGATCTCTGTCTCAAGGTGTCTCAATATGGCTCATTATGTCTCGGAATATGTCTTGAAAACCGTGCCAAGTTCGTACAGTTCCCTCTTGATGGGTGTAGCCCCCGGCAGCGTTCCCGGTGTATGCTATTGAGCTCTAAAATCTTTTCCTGTAATGATAAGAGAGGTATTGTCATTGATATTGATTTCAGGTTGGCGCGATTATTGTACTACCATGAAGAGCCAAAAAATATGGCAACCTCAAGTTGTTTGATTTGAGCTCTTTTCGTGTTGCTGTTCTTGTTGGAGGAGGTTCGATAGCAGGTTATTGAGCGTTATCGGTGCTGATTCTCAAGGATGTATATCTCGTTTACGTTAACTCTTTTTAAAACAGCCTCTTATTACTCTTGATAATCGCTGTTTCAAGAATTGAATCGCTATGGAAGGAAGATTTATTGGATATGTCCGTACTTTACCGTCGGACCAGGAGCACCATCTTCAGATGGATGCACTTCAGCTGGCAGGTTGTCAGCCTCACCATATTTTTTCTGACAAACCGGGTGGAGTGAAATCCGAGCGTCCCGGTTTTGAGCAGTGCCTGCAGGAGCTGAGGCAGGGTGATACACTGGTAGTATGGCGGCTTGACGGGCCAGGCAAATCGGTTCATCACCTGATCCAGCTTTTTGAAAAGCTGCAAAAAATGGGGATAGGATTCCGTTCCATCTGCGATGAAGCCATTGATACGACCAAGGATTGGGGTATGGTTGTATTCAATATCTTTTCTTCGCTCTCTATGGTTGAGCGGAGGTTGCTTCAGGAAAATACAAAAGCCGGTTTGAGGGAAGCACGGGCAATCGGGCGCAAAGGCGGCCGGAAGCCAACCGTGAATGATGATTTGAAAGTGCAGCTTGTGAAAAAAATGAGCCAGAATACAAGCATCAGTGTCAGTGAGATTTGTGAGACACTGAAGATCTCCAGAGCGACCTATTATCGCTATCTGTCGATCGCCGAGTAACACATTTATTGTATAGAATAGAAATTTGATTGTCTGTTGATTGGTGGGAACCGGAGTAAGATTTGCCTTTTCTGTATGTCGATAAGGAGGGTAGTAGTAAGCTACAGGTCGATATACCGACAGAAATAAAACGATGTAAACTGAGGGAAAGATAATGCGTAAACTTATTGTCAGGCTTGTTGTCTGCATAAGTGTGGTTTTTGGCATAATTGCACCTTCAGACATATCAGCGGCGGGCTCTCTGCCCTCAGTGCTGAGAATGGATTACTCCGATTACAACCAGCTCAGTCTGGTATTGAAAAAATTCGGCTGGCTGGAAAAAGAGTTTGAGACAGACAAAGTTCCGGTAAGCTGGGTTTATAGTACAGGAAGTAATCAGGGGCTTAAAGATCTTACCATCGGAAGCGTTGATTTTGCTTCCACTTCAGCACTACCCTGTCTGTTGTGCAAGATGCAGGGTCGCCCGGTCATGCCCGTCTATATTTTTTCTCATCCGGAGTGGGTTACGCTGCTCGTTACCCGTGACTCGCCCATCAATTCCGTTCGGGAGTTGATAGGCAAGAAAATTGCTGTTACTCCGGACAGTGATCCCTATGTTTTCCTCTTGCAGGCGTTGAAAGAGGCGGGTTTACGCCAGAGCGATGTTCAAATTATTCCGATGTCGCTTTCCGAGGGCCGGATGGCGCTTGAAAAGCATCAGGTTGATGCGTGGGCAGGTTCCGATCCCTTAATCTCTTCAAGCCAGATGGAGCTTGGCAGTCGCGCTATATACCGCAATGCCGCATTTAACAGCTATGGGTTATTGAATACAACCGAGTCATTTGCCGCCAGGTACCCGGAAGCGGTCACTCGTGTTGTTAAAGTTTATGAACGGGTTCGGAAGTGGGCAATCAGGCATCCTGATGAGTTGGCCCTGATCTATTCCGATGAGTCCGGAATTTCATTGCAGATTGCCAAATTGATTCTCAGCCGTATTGATTTTTCCCGGACCGTTCCTGACAGTGGTGATATCGAGGGATTGAAAGATGCTGTTCACATTCTTGTACAGGAGCGAAAGCTGGATAACCGTATCGAGGCTGATAGTGTCATTCAGCATTTCGGAGTCGAGATGAATTGATACCGTTCTATGTGCTTGCCCCTCACTACTCTGTTTTTCCCGCTTGTACGGACTCGCGTAGCTTTTCAAGGCCCCCGATTGAACCCGTTTTATGCTCCACCTCTCTTCTCTGCTGCCTGTTTGATGTTTTCGGCAACTGCCTTTGCATTCCGTTTAAGACGTCTGAGTCCTATGCGGAAAACCGGGGTTCCCTGAAAGAGTTTGCGGAATCCCGATCGGGTAAGGTTCATAATCTGTTCTGTCGTGATATCCGTCAGATCCTGCCGTAACGCAAATGAGTCATTGGCTTTGATGCTCGATTGCCGGTTATGCGGGCAAACATCCATGCAGAGATCACAACCGAAGAGCCACTCTCCAACCATTGACTGCTCCTCTGACGAAAAATCCCGTTTAAGCTCTCCGGTAAGGTAGGAGATGCATCGTGATGCATCGATTTTTCCCGGTCCGGTTAGCGCGCCTGTCGGGCACTGCTCAATACAGAGGTTGCAGCTTCCACAAAGATTCTGGAGCGGAGGTTTGCTCTCAATGATCTCCATGTCGATGAGGAGTTCTCCAAGAAAAATCTGTGACCCTGCTGAGGGTACGATCAGGAGCGTGTTTTTCCCCGGTTTTCCAATGCCGGCATGTTCTGCCCAAGTTTTTTCAAGCACAGGGGAGCTGTCCACCGTAATGAGCGCATTGAGCGGTTCAGTTGTGAGGGTTTTCAGCTTTTCAAGCAGTTGTTCAAGTTTGCTGCGGACCACGGTGTGGTAATCCGCAATGAGCGCATACCTGGAAATTTTCGGCTGCCCTTCACGATATTCCACATAATTATTGTAGCTGATGGCGGCAGAAATAACCGTTTTAAGGCCCGGAAGAAGCATTGCGGGTTCTGCCCTGTTTTCAATGCCCTGTTCCATATAGTGCATCTCCCCATGCCGTTTTTCCCGGATCATGGCCGCGAAACGCTCTACGGCAAGCTGTTGCGGATGGGGAGTTGAGAATCCGATTGCAGAGAAACCGAGTCGAGCAGCCTCCTTTCGGAGTTCACGGCAGATATTGGTTCCGGAATAACTCATGACAGGCTCCTCTATTTGTCTTGAATCAGGGTGCTTACGCAAGTATATATCAACAAATAAATATACATTTCATGGAACGGATTCTCTCTGTGTCAACCGTATGACCATGCTATGGAACGTCGTGAGTTTATAAAAAAAATGTTGAAGCGCACCGCCATTGGTGCCGGTGTGGCGACAGCGGGAGCAGCCGGGCTTGTTGGATATTATCAGCCGAGAAAAGAGTTTTATCGACAGCCCGGAGGCATAACCGGGGGAAAGGATCAGCTTGAAGGTCAGAAAAAGGTGGTGGTCATCGGAGGGGGACTTGCAGGCATCAGCTCGGCACTTGAGCTTGCCCGCAAAGGCTTTGAGGTGACGCTTGTCGAGTCCTCGGCTTCACTGGGCGGAAAGCTCACCGGCTGGGATCTTGATGCACTTGGCGAACGGTTTCCGGTAGAGCATGGTTTTCACGGCTTTTTTGATCAGTACTACAATCTCAACGAGATATTTGCCTCTGCGGGGGTTAAGCAGGAGGTATTCAGCTCTGCACCCGGTTACCCGGTGATTTTTAAGAATTTTCCCGAAGAGATTTTCGGTCAGACGCCAAAGCTCTTTCCGCTCAATGTTCTCTCTATCATTGTGCAGTCGAAGCGACTTGATATGGCAGCATTTCTGAAAAATGCCAAAGGCCTGCTCTCTACCGTCGAGCTGTTCCGGTATCAGTACGATAAAACCTTCCGGAAGTATGACGGTATCGATTTTATGACCTACTGCCAGAGGGGTGATACCCTGAAGGCATTTGTCGATACGGTGCTTCACCCGTTTGCCGATGCGACCATGAACCGCATGGAGGTTCTCTCTGCCGCAGAAGCGCTCCGCTATTTTCATTTCTATTTTATGTCAAGTCCGGAAGGGCTGGCTTTCAGAATAACAAATCGAGACTGTATGAGTGCGCTTATTACCCCTCTGGAGGTCAGGCTCAAAGAGCTTGGCGTGACGCTCCGGAAAGGCAATACGGTACGGCGTATCGTAGTCAGTGGAGAGAGGGTTTCAGGCGTGGTTGTGGAGTCACCCGAAGGAGGGACTTCACTCATGCTGCATCTTGATCCTGGAGCTGTTCCTCAAAAGAGCTTTGCCGCATTTACTACTGCTGACGGGGTTCCGGTCATGGTTGGCAGAAATGGTTCAGGATATGCGGCTTATGACGGACGGTGCACGCATATGGGGTGCCCCGTAACTCCGGATGCAAAGAGCGGCGGCTTCTTATGCCCCTGCCATGCAGGCCGTTTTGATTCATCCGGCAATCCGGTCAGTGGCCCGCCCAAGGCCCCTCTTGCTCCGCTTGCGGTCACACTTGAAGGGAACAGGCTTGTTGTGAAGCAGGCAGGAAAGGCAGGAAAAGAAGCGGGTGAGGTGATAGCGTGTGACTACTGTGTTCTCGCTTCCAATGTTCGGGGAACGAAAGAGCTGGTAAAGAGCTCTGTGTTGAACCGCCCTGAGTTTGAGTCGCAGGTTGATGCTCTCGGAGAAGCGGATCCCTATGCTGTGTTCCGTCTCTGGCTCGATCGGCCGCTTGCTTCATCGGAATTCCCTTTCTATACGGTTTCCGGTTATACCTATACCGATTCGATATCCATCTACTCGGATTTTCAGGAGCCCTTTATCTCATGGGCAAAGAAAACCGGCGGATGCGTTATTGAACTGCACGCCTATGCCATTGCACCCGGAGATATTCGCCCGGAAGCCGAGATCAGGGCGGCTATGCTGCAGGAGCTGCATACCATCTTTCCGGAAACCGTAAAGTCCGTGATACGCCATGAGCTCTTTATGCAGCAGTCCAACTTCTCCCGCTGGGCTCCCGGTGATCACGCTCATCGCCCGGGAATTGAAACGCCCTTTTCCAATCTCTTTCTTGCCGGTGACTGGGTCAGGGTCGACGCTCCGGTCTTTCTTATGGAGGCAGCAGCGTTTACCGGACGCATGGCAGCCAACGCCATCTTCCGCCAGGAGTCAGTGACGCAGGTTCCGCTGCCGATAGTACCTATGCAGGGCCTTTTCGCTTGATGATTCCGGATTGCGCTTCACCACTCTGTGTCATTTCGAATCCCCGACCTTTCGGGGTGAATCCGAGATTCATGAGATCTCTCACTGCGTTCGAGATGACAATTGAAGGGGAATGATGCCAATCACAGGCCAATCCAGGATCTCCTGAACTCTTGTCCACTCTGTCTACTTTCTTCCGCCATCTCTTCGTCCACGTTTTCCACTTTCTTGATCTAAAATTTCTTGAGCTGAAGGCATTCGGCAACGGTGTTGTGGAGCAGGGGGCGGAACTTGCGTATCTTTATGTTGGCTGAGGTTGGCCACACCCTGTTGCTGAGCAGAATGACCGCGAGATCCTGCTGCGGGTCGATCCAGATGCTTGTGCCCGTATAGCCGAGATGGCCGTAGGATGAGGCGGAGAAAAACTCGCCCGATGAAGAGTGACCCTCCAGAGAACGCAAATCCCAGCCCAGCGCTCTTTCGGCGCTGCTCCGTGTGAGAAAATTCCTCAGCGTTCCTTTGCGGAAATAGATCCTCCTGCCGGATGTTCCTCCATGCATCAGCATCCCTGTAAAGGTGATAAGGTCTCCAGTTGTTGAGTAGAGTCCGGCATGTCCGGCAACCCCGCCAAGCAGTGCGGCGTTCTGGTCATGAACCAGCGGCCGTATAATGCTGAGCGGCCACTCAGTATCCTTCTCAACCGGAGCAATGCGTTGCAGAAGCGCGGCCGGAGGTGTGAACATGGTTGCGTGCATGCCGAGAGGCGCGGCAAAGCGTGCGTGAAAATTTTCGGCAAGGCTATGGCCGGTAATGGTCGCTATGATTTTCCCCAGAAGCATGAACCCGAGATCACTGTAGAGGGTAGTTCTGCCGGGAGGGGAGAGCAGGCTGTCATTTTCGATTGTGTTGAAGAGCTCTTCGGGAGATCTACAGCTTTTTGCGAAATAGGAGTGGGCTCTCAATCCGGAATTATGGCGGAGCAGTTGTTCAAGAGAGACGCTCTCCTTGCCTTTAACCCTGAAACCGGGCAGATATTTTGCTACAGGAGCCTGAAGGGAGAGTGAGTCCCTTTCAACAAGCTGCATGACAATGCTTGTTGTGGAGATCGCCTTGGTAAGCGAAGCCAGATCGTAGATGGTTGTGGTATCAACAGGAGAGCTGTCAACCGCATAGGTCATTTTTCCGAAACCCTTGTGAAAAACCACCTGCCCTTTGTAGAGAACAGCAAGGCTTGCACCGGGAAAAACCGAGTCGCTTACCGCTTGACCCATCACGGCTTCAAGCGGTTTGAAATTAAAGGCCTGCGCCCTTGCCGGAGTTGTCTGAAGTGGTCCGGCAAGAGCGCAGCAGAAGATGAAAACAATGCGAAGGGATTGCATAGCTGCTTCAGTGGTTAGAAGAGCGTGAAGCGGACATAGCGACCGGGCCGCTTTTTCAGGTCAACAAGCACCGAGTCAAGTGAGGTGAGTGTACGGCTGAGATTGTTATAGAGCGCCGGATTGGAAGAGAGCTGCCCGAGCGTCCCTTTCTCACTGTTGAGTTTGGTCATCAGCGCTTCGGTTTTGAGCGCTGTCTGGTTAAGGCGTTCAATCGTTTCAGAAGTGTTTTTTGCCATTGCCTTGTCATTGATCAGCTTCGGCAGGAGTCCATCTCCATGGGAGGCTTTCCGGGAGATATTTGCCAGTTCGGTTGACGTGCTCTTCAGGCTGCTGATGGTTTCAGCAAGATCATTGCCCATTTTTTCATCAGTAATAAGCTTTCCTGCAGCTCCTTTGCCGCTGTTCAGGTTATCCAGCAGAGCGTTGATTTTGCTGAATGCTTCGCTGGCCTTGGTCGTCAGATCGGCAATACCCTCTTCGGAATTGAGGGCAAGGAAATCCCCTTCAGCAACGGGTGGCCCTTTGCCGGTTATGATATCTACATACTTGTCTCCGAGTATACCGAGGGACTTTATGGTGGCTTTGGAATCCTTGGTAACAAGACCGGCAAACTCAGTTTTCAGTTTGAGTTCAGCAACAACGTAGAGGGAGTCGTGGCTGGTGACAAAGCTCATTTTTGAAACGGTACCGATTTTTTTACCGGAGACCGAAACAAAATTGTTCTCTGCAAGGCCCTGAACATCACGTGACAGAATTCTTACGTTCGTTACGCCGGAAAAGAGATTGCTGTTTTTGCCGATAACCAGACCGAGATAGGCAGCAAAACCAATGCCGATAACGAAAAAAATTCCGGTTCTCAGATCGCTCCATTTCAAAGCGTTCGGATTTTTCATACAGGTGAAAGTCTTAGGATGTTATAGTTCAAGAATCTTGTCGGAGAGGATTGACCGGATGAATGTGTGCTGCGACTCATGCAGTTTTTCGGTCACATCGTCAAAAATCATCTCTCCCTGGTAGAGTACGGCCACACTGTCGGCCACATTGAACACGTCGTCAATAATATGGGTAACAATTACCGCGCCAAGGTTGTTGTGATTGCGGAGTGAACTGATCAGCGAGAGTATTTTTTTTGAGCTGACCGGGTCAAGTCCGGCTGTCGGTTCATCAAACAGGATCATGTGCGGTTTGAAAATCAGCGCCCTTCCGATGGCAACTCTCCTTCGCATACCCCCGCTCAGACTTTCCGGCAGCTGGTCTTCATACCCTTCAAGCCCGGCAAACTGGATCTGTTCGGTAACTCTTTTGCTTATCTCCTCCTGGGGGAGTTTGAGGTTTTCACGAAGAAAGAACCCGAGATTCTGGCTGATGCTCAGGGAGTCAAAGAGTGCATTTCCCTGAAAAACCATGCCCATCTTCCGCCGGATCTCGTAGAGTTCGGTCTCCTTCATACGGGTGATATCCGTGCCGTCAATGATCACTTTGCCGCTGTTCGGCTTGATAAGGCCGAGCATCAGCTTGAGAATGGTGCTCTTTCCCACGCCGCTCGGTCCGAGAATCGCTTTGATGGTGTTGTCCTGAACGGTAAGGGAGACATTTTTCAGGATCTCCTTTTCACCGTATTTAAGGCTGACATTTTTTAATTCAATCATTCGGCTACATGTTCTCCAGTACTATCTTTGAAACGTAGAAGTTTGCAATCAGCACAAGGCCTGATGACACAACGATTCCTTTAATGGTTGCCCGTCCGACACCAGCTGTTCCCCCTCTTGCCGAGAATCCGTTAAAGCTGCTGACCAGCGTGATAATGACGGCGAATACCGGGGCTTTGAGGAACCCGACAACAAAATCTTTTGGCGCAAGCCGCGGATAGACGGCGTTCCAGAATATTCCGGGATCAATCCTGTGGTAGTGCTCAGCCATATACGCGGCGCTTTGAAGGCCCGCAAAGTCGGAGAGTGCTGTAAGTGGCAGAAACATGATGAGTGCAGCCACCAGCCTCGGCATGACCAGTTTGGCTATCGGGTCGGTACCGAAGGCCCGAAGCGCATCAATCTGTTCAGAGATCTGCATGGCTCCGAGTTCAGCCCCGTTTCTTGATCCGAAACGTGCGGAGAGCATGAGACCCATGAGCAGCGGGCCGAGTTCACGAATGACCGAGAGCGCGGTTGAGCGACCGAGCATGGTTTTGGCGCCGAAGTCTTCAAGCAGGTTGCCCACCTCAATGGCAAGGAGTGCACCGATGGAGATAGAGCTGACGAGCACAATGGGAATCGAGTCGGTACCGCAGATGGTGGCCTGGTCAAGAACATCCCTCCAGTAGCGGATTGTTTTCGGAATGGCCATAAAGGTCCTCAGAGAAAACAGAAAAAACTCCTGCATGGTGAGGAAAAAATCCTTGAGCTGCAGGTTAAGCCGTTTTTCCAGGGATCGTATGAAGAGTAATGGCATAGCTTAGAATGCGATGAGGAGCATTGCCCGGGGGCAGCGGAACCTTGAAAACTGGTTTGAATAATAGTAAATCTTCAGCAATTGCCCAATCATCGATTCCTCATGATTTTACAAGCCTGCTTTTCATTTTCTCCACCCACTGGCAGGGGATGGTAACCTTGCCGAAGAGGTCTTCATCGCGTTCTTTAAGGCCGTGATAGTCCGAACCGCCCGAAAAGAGCATAAAATACTCGTTGGCAATTTCCCTGTAGTAGTTCTGCTTGTAGGTGTCGTGCGACGGATGGACAATTTCAATGCCATCGAGCCCGAAGGTGATTAACTGCTTCAGAGTCTCATCGGGCACGTTCTGGGCCGGATGAGCAAGAAAAGAGAGACCCGATGCCTCATTGATGAGCCGTATCACATCCGCCGGATGCGTTTCGATGCTTTTCACATAGGCAGGGCTGTGTGAACCGAGATATTTGCTGAATGCTTCGCTGAAGCTCTTGACATAGCCGCCGTCCTGCAGCACCGCAGCAATGTGAGGCCTGCCCACACTTCCGTTCTGAGCTTTGACGATAATCTGCTCAATGCCGATTTTTACGCCCATTTTGGCGAGTTTGCTCACCATACGCTCAGCCCTTTCGGTGCGCAGGTGTCGACAGTGGTCGAGATACTCTTTCAGCTCGGATTGCTGATAATCAAAAAAATAACCAAGGACATGAATATCATAGCCCTTGTAGGTTGAGCTCATTTCCACACCGGGAACAAGCTCAATACCTTTCGCTAAGGCTAATGGCTTTGCTTTGTCAATACCTGAAACGGAATCATGATCAGTAATACTGATCGCCTTCAACCCGGCAGCAGCAGCTTTTTCAACAATTTCTTCCGGTGTATAGAGCCCGTCCGAACATTTTGTGTGTATATGTAAGTCTGCTTTTTCAAAGCCATTATGCCCTACGCCTGTTAAGCTGTATGGCATGGCTGGATTATTACATGGTTAATTTGATATACTTATATATAAGAAAAATTCCCCGCCCTTCTCATCACAGAAAAGAGAATTATTTTTAAGGTTTAAAAGTTGCTTCAGGCAACGCTACGCGAGAGCGTTATCTCCGGAGATCGGAACCCTTTTGCCGCCGGTAATAAGATCCCTCACTGGCGTTCGGGATGACCAAAAAATGTTTTCAAACGGCTCGTGTCATTTCGACGCCGACCTGTCGGCGGAGAAATCTGTCTGAACCTGGGACTCTAAGGCAGCAGTTGACCTGAAGCAACAAGCATAAGTACGCCGATTCCTGCAGCAAGCCTGTAGAGGATAAAGATGGTTGTCGTGTGATTTTTGAGGTAGTTGAGCAGGAAGGCGATGGAGGCATAGCCAACCAAACCGGCAACAACGGTTGCAATCAGGATGTTGCTCAGGTTTTCAGGCGAGGCGGTGATGATGTCGCAAGTCTTGTAGAGCTGGTAGACTCCTGCGGCAAAGACCGAAGGGAGCGAGAGCAGAAAGGAAAAACGGGCGGCGGTGGCACGGTCGAGATTCAGGAGCAGTCCGCCGGTAATGGTTACTCCGGAGCGTGAGGAGCCGGGAATAAGCGCAATACTTTGTGCAAGACCGATCAGCAGGGCCTCTTTCCAGCCGATCCGGTCCATTGATTTCAGCGGCAGATCGCTTTCGAGCCGCTTCCTGATTTTTGCCTCGGCAAGGGAGAGCACAAGGGCAAGGCCGATAAGTGCGCCGCTGATCCAGTAGAGGGAGCGGAGGCTTGTTTCAATCTCGGTTTTAAAGAGCAGGCCGAGTACGACGATCGGGATGGTTCCGGCGGCAATCATCCACCCCATTTTTGCTTCACGGCTCTCCAGCGGTTTGCCCCGGAGTATGCCTTTGATCACGGCACCGGCAATCGAGAAGATGTCCCTGCGGAAATAGATCAGGACCGCCACAAGTGTTCCGATTTGAACGATAGCGCTGAACGCTGCGCCGGGGTCACTCCATCCTGCGAGAGCGGGTACAATTCTCAGGTGAGCTGAACTGCTGATCGGCAGAAACTCCGTCAGACCCTGCACAATGCCGAGGGTAATTGCTTCAATGAGGGTCATTGTTTCGCACTGGAATGAGTTATCGGAATGTTTTGCTGATAAAAAGTCTCCCTGACGTCGACAACAGCTTTCTGAACAGCGAGGGAGCGGTGACTGAGCCGGTTTTTTTCTGCAATACCCATCTCGGCGTAGGTTCTCGCGGTTGAATCCAGCATGAATACCGGATCGTAGCCGAATCCTTCAGAGCCTCTCTCTTCAAGAGTAATAGTGCCGGAAACCTCGCCTTCGGCAAGATGTTCAAAGAGAAACTGTTCACCGTTTTGAGACGGGATTCTTCCTTTGAGCGCAATGACGGTTCGGAATTGAGCATTCCGGTTCGAGCAGCCCGCCATGTTTGCAAGCAGATGACGGACGTTATCCTGATATGAGGGTGACTTCCCCTCCGGCATGGGCGCGAACCGGGCAGAGTAGACTCCCGGAGCTCCGTCAAGGGCTTCGACTTCAAGGCCGGTGTCGTCTGCCAGGGCAATCATGGAGGGAAATCGCTCCGAAAGCAGTTCAAAGATACCCCTTGCTTTCAAAAGCGCGTTTCCTTCAAGGGTCTCCTCGGTCTCCTCAATCTCGACCTCAGCATCAAGCTCGCTGAGTGTCGTAACCCTGATGAGGGGGGAGATATCTTCAAGCAGCGGGCGAAGCTCTTTGACCTTGTCGCGATTGCCGGTTGCAAGGATAATGGTAATGGGGGTGTCGGAAGTCAGACTCATGGTATGTTACTCAATGATGCGGATCATCTCTCTTACAGCAGCGTCAAGACCTGATAACACGGCGCGGGCAATAATGGCATGACCTATACTGACCTCCTCGATCTCCGGGATGGTTTTAAACGGAGCTATGTTCAGGTAGTTGAGTCCGTGACCGGCAACCACTTTCAGGCCAAGGCTTTTGGCAAAGCTTGCGGCTTCACGGATTCTTTGCATCTCCGTCTCTCTTTCATCTTCATCGGTTTTCAGCGCGTAGGTGCCGGTATGAAGTTCCACAAGCTCCGCTCCGGCCTGTGCTGCAAGGGTGATGGCGCTCTGTGAGGGCTCTATGAAGATGCTGCTCTCTATACCCGCATCTCTTATCGGTTTGAGGAACTCAACCAGTGTGTCGAAATGGCGGGTAATATCAAAACCCCCTTCAGTGGTCAGCTCTTCGCGTTTTTCAGGCACGAGGGTGATCAGCTCAGGCCGGGTTTTCAGCGCGATCTGCTGCATCTCGGGTGTCATGGCCATTTCAAGATCGAGCTTGGTGGTCACCGCTTCGCGGAGCCGCTGAAGGTCAAGATCTCTGATGTGGCGGCGGTCTTCACGCAGATGGCAGACAATACCGGCAGCACCGCATTTTTCAGCGAGCAGGGCAGCTTCAACCGGGTCGGGCTCATATTCATTGCGGGCATTGCGCAATGTGGCAATGTGATCAATATTTACAGCTAATCTCATGATATCAAGAGGTCAAGGGTCAACAGTCAGAAATATCCTGTGCAGGTTTTCCTGCTTTTCAAGTCTAAGCGAAGGTAATGAAAAATGATACAATGGACAATTTTTACAGTAATGACGTGTAGTGCGAGCAATGGAATGCTTGCGTTACTGTAAGGGCACCGCTATTAATTTATTCCGCGATTCGATTGCTTCGTTGGGCGGTGCTCGAAATCCTCAAGTACTCCGTGTACATTCCGGTTTCTGCGCTCCGTCAGCCTCGCACTCAAACCGCTCACGACAATTAATAGAGGTGCCCGTAAGTGACTTCCAGTATCTCGTTTGCGCATAAAAAATGTTTGTACCTTTCAGAAAATGAAAGTATCATACATTAATGCAGACCATCACAGAAAAATTAATGCAATCCGGTCTGGCGAACCGGGTGGTATCGCAGGCTCAGTTGGGACGTCTGGTGGACGGCACCCCCCAGCGCCGCTACAACCTCGTCAATCGGGCCATGCAGCATGGTGAGCTGCTTCAACTGCGGCGCGGTCTTTACCTGCTTGCTTCAAACCCGCAAAAAAGTTTACCCCATCCGTTTGTGCTGGCCCAAGCCTTGCAACCAGGCTCCTATATTTCAATGGAAACGGCTCTGAGCTTTCATGGATGGATTCCTGAATCAGTGCCAACGACTCTTTCGGTATTGCCGGGGCGTCGTCAGTTTATGGTGGATCATCCTCTTTTGGGGTTTTATCGCTTTTATCCTCTGGCGCTTCAGCAGGGGCGGTTTTTGCAGGCGGTTGATCGTCAAAGTTTTTCCGGTCAAACGGCATTGGTCGCACAACCACTACGAGCGCTTTTCGATATTGTCTGTTTGCGAAAACGTGAAGTGGCTGATATGAAAACGCTTGTAGCATCCATGCGTATTGATGAAGAGTTGTTAGCGTCTGTTGACCCGGCTCTCTGGGAGCTTATGCAAAAGGTTTATCTCCACAAACGCATGAGAGCGTGTATTCAAGCGCTAAAGCAGGAGGTGGTCAGATGATTGAACTGCTTCGCAGGCGTCTGCAACAGTATTCGATTACCAATGCCGTTCAGGAAGAACAGGCGATCAAGGAGATTTTGCAGGAAGTGGCACTCTATGCGCTTTGGCGTGCAGGTTTCTTCGAAAAAGCGGCTTTTCAGGGTGGTACCAGTCTTCGTATTCTGCATGGTTTGCCGCGTTTTTCAGAAGATCTTGATTTTATTCTTTTAGCCCCCGATCCTGCATTTCAGTGGTCGTACTATTTCGATTCGCTCACCCGGACAATGGAAGAGTTTGGCGTGCATTGTGAATTGAGCGACCGCAGCAACATGAACAGGGTTGTCCGTCAGGCCATGATCAAGGACGATTCCATCGGTCGGCAACTCGATTTGTCCTTTTTTGATTCCGACAAGCAGAGCAAACTCAGGGTCAAACTTGAAATTGATACCTGCCCGCCTGCAGGGACGGGTACGAGCTGGCACTACCTTGATTTTCCCCTCGACTTTGAAATCTGTGCACAGGATTTGCCCAGCAATTATGCGCTTAAAATTCATGCACTGCTTTGCAGACCCTATCTGAAAGGGCGCGACTGGTTTGATTTTACCTGGTACTGCAAGCAAAAGACCGCACCAAATCTGCCGCACCTTGCGAGTGCCCTGCAACAGTTCGGGCCGTGGGCAGGAGAGAGCCTTGCGCTTGATGCCTCATGGCTGGCGAATGCCTTGACTGAAAAAATAAAGCGTATCGACTGGTCGCAAGCTGCTCAGGATGTTGCACCATTTCTCTCTGCCGTCGAGCAGGCAAGCCTTTCCCTCTGGAGTGAAAGATTCTTTGCCGATAAAATTAGCAAGCTGGTGCAGGCGATTGAAGGTGTGAATCTGTGATCACTATGCTGAAGAGGGTAGCATGCTTTTCCTTAAAGTCCCGTCGGGACGGAATCTCGGTAGACAAGCAGCAGTCCCCTCTCTTGATTGCCGAACTGTCGGTTGAAGATTACGCTTGAAATGCAAGCTTTTGCTGTATAGATTACAAAAGATATTTTCCGGCTTATAGCTATTTCCCATTGATTTTAATGCAATGGCACCAAGTCGGCACCAAGTTGGGATCAAGTCAGACTAATGCTGATTGCTTGTGAAAAACCGGTGATGATTCAGGAGTTAATGATAGCTATGGGGTGGAAACACCGGAGCAAGTTCAGGGAAAAATATGTCACGCCACTTTTGGAGGAAAATATTCTGTCAATGACAATTCCCCATAAACCAACCAGTTCCCGGCAGCAGTACTGCCTGACCGAAAAAGGCAGGCAATTGCTGGCCGATATTTGCAAGAGATCTTAAGCAGAATTTTACTACAAAACCCTATGGAACTGATATAATTGCCGTCACTTGAACTTTCTACATTTTGTTAATAATATACGATCAAAGAGGTGTGATGTGTTGATTGAGGAGCTTAAAAAACGGGAAGATGGTGATTCTATGAGTCATCAAGCAGCTAAAAGCCTAAATCACTTTGCAGAGCTAATTACAAGTAACGCCAAAGACCATGCAAAAAGAATCCTTAGTCAGCTTCCCGAGTTTGATCTGCATGATGACGTTCATCAATCTGCTGTTCTTACAAATATTGAACAGATAGTTGGTCAGCTTACTCTTTCAAAACTATCGAGTTACGAGCTTTTTTTTCTTTATGCTGCCAGTTATCTCCATGACGTTGGGATGGCATTGCCTGACTGGGAACTCAACGTAATCGAAGCTGTCGAAACAGAGAATAATAAGGACGATGTTTCATGGAAAATCGAATTTAGAACTAATGGTCAGGGCGCATTTGCAATATCGACTGCACGACAACTTATCAAAAAGCACTCGAGTGAAATCTATCGAAACTTTGAATCTGTCAGTAAGTGGTTTTTTGCCCCCGACTCGGAAGACCGCCTGATAGAACATCTGGCTAATACAGTTGTACAATATCAGGATTTCAGAAGTGGTTTTAGCAGTAAGTTAAAGTCTCTTGTTGGCAGTGAGTTGTCCAATGAGGTAAAGGCTTTGAGGATTGATTTTATTCGTCATTCACATCACTCTCGGTCTTATTCATACGTTAAAGGGTTAGGTCGTCATATTCCAGAAGAAATCATGCAACCATGGGGTACAGCTATTGCGCACGACCTTGCCTTTATCTGTCAAGCACATGGTGAACCGATTGCATTCGTCGAGAAGATGAAGACTGATGCCAAGTATGTTGGCGCAGAGACTGCAAACCTACAATTTGTAGCATTACTTTTGCGCATTGCAGATATACTTCATTTTAGTTTTGATAGAGCACCATCCGTTCTTGCTTCTGAAATACAGTTTCGCTCTGAGGATAGTTTCATTCATTGGGCAATTAAACAGCAAGGGGTAAACTATGATATCTCCGAGTCAGGTGAAGTTGGCAAGAAAACTGTCAGATTTAGAGCATATTGTTTGAAACCTCGCTACTACTATGCACTTCACAAATACCTTGATTGGGTAGATCAAGAATTAGTCAATTACGCTCGGGTTTCAAGAAGGTGGGAATTGTCTTTTGGCAAGCCTCAGTCTGAACGCTGGAGCATCCCCTTGGCGGATGAGGTTGATAGGTCGGGTGTTGGTTTTGATAAGGATAAATTCATTCCTGTTCGCGGTCTATCTTTCACTTTGGAACAGAAGAGGATTCTTGAACTGTTAATGGGTGTCCGGTTATACAAAGACAAATACGCTTGTCTCAGGGAGTTGTATCAGAACTCACTCGATGCTTGCAAATGCATGATCGCTCTTTCAGATGGCAAAGAAAAAGGTCGCGTGGAATTCTGGATAGAACGGAAGGATTCTGGAAAGGTTGTATACCTATGTTGCATGGATAACGGTGTTGGTATGACTAAGGATATCATCGTGAATCATCTGCTGCGCATCGGGAATTCTTACTACAGCTCATCTTCCTTCGAAAGACTTCGTAATTCTCACCAACATAGTTTTACACCAACTTCACAGTTTGGCATAGGTATTCTTTCATGCTTCATGCTCGGTGATAGCTTGGATATAGTGACAAAGCCCATGCAAGAGTTTGCCGATGACACATCTGCTATCAGATGCGTTGTGGATGGAGTACACGAGAATTTTTACTATGCTCAGCCAGACGATGTGGATATGGAGTTGATTGGTAAGCATGGTACAATTGTGAGGGTGCGATTGACGGAGCCTGAGTCGATTACAGACTATAATGATGGTAAGATTTGGTTTCGCTATTTTGCAGATCGTACAGCACAGATGTTCAAAAACATCGAAAAACCACTGTTTGAGGGCTGGGACAGGCATATTCACCATGTTGTTACAAGGTTTGTTTCATTACCATTATTGGATGTTAATGTTTGTGTTCGGCTTATAGATGCAACGAGGGTACCAATCATCAGGTGGGATTGTCCATTTAAATGGAAGGAACACGGGATTGATGAGTCAGATATTATTCGTCTTGATGAATTCTGTAAAGTCCATGGTTGGAGTCATGGAATAGGCGAGTTCGATAAGGGAGACATTACAGAATCTCATAATGAAATCTATTTTTGTAAAACAGATTATGAAGGAGTTGAATTTTCATGGTTACTGGAGTTGCCCTCGAGAAATGAAGGGGCTTCAAGCATCAGCAGATATGGGACCATACCGAGTTTTGGTGTCTTTGGTCTCTCGGTGGATGGCGTGCATATTGAGCACAATTCGCTTGTGCAAAATGACCTTCTTCATTGGCTATGTTACTCCGGGCATCTAAATTTCACAGGCGAAATTCGACCTGTTCTTACGGTTGATAGAATGTCTATTACTTCCTTACCAGAGACAATTGACATAATTATATCTCAACTAATTCGGAATGTTGCAGTCAAAACAATACAAACCACAAATGAGCATATCGAGAAAAAGGGTATGTCGAGTGATGACCCTATCGTTCTTGCCATTTGGG
This sequence comes from Candidatus Chlorobium masyuteum, assembly GCF_011601315.1. NCBI lineage: Bacteria > Pseudomonadati > Chlorobiota > Chlorobiia > Chlorobiales > Chlorobiaceae > Chlorobium > Candidatus Chlorobium masyuteum. Next base: position 491,112 of record NZ_JAAORA010000002.1, read on the forward strand.
ATCATCTCCTGAATGGATTTTCTCCATGTAAAGTCGATTTTTTGACCACATTTGCTTCAGATGAACGTTTTACAAACGTATTGTTGTCTGATTTAGCAACATTGGTACAAAACAAGAAATTAACTATCCGCGAATTTATTGATGCTGAAAAACTAACTTTCCAGCAGATTGCATACCCTGATTTAAGCGCTATTGCAAAGTTGCTTTTCTATGGAAAATGCGGAAATGCCACTCGATTAACATTGCTCGATGATGGTGTTTATGTGGAAGGGACGGGTCTGTCGCCTATTGTAACAAAACGTGTGGAACGGCATGAGCATCATTTCACTGATATTTTGTTAAAGTGCGATGATTGGTCGGGACGTTTTTCTGAATACGACCTCGTAACCGACTTTTGGCCGGTTATTCCTGAGAGGCTGTTCGACTGCCTAAGTTCAAAAAAGAATGGTGATCACGCTGAGAAGCTTGGTGAAAGCGAGCGAGCTATCGAAATACACAGAATGGGGAATGGGATCACTTCGCTTGGTGAGCAGGATCCCTGTATGGTCCATCCGGATTTTGGCTTATATACTGAAGAAAAAAATTACTTCAATCAAAAGAGTTCAGAAGTTTGCAAGGTTGGTAATTTTGCAAAGGCATCTAACCATCATTGGTTGTTTGAACTGAATCAGGTTGGTAAAATGAATGAGAAAATGACCCGAAATATTCTTTTCATGTTTGTTTCGCCGAGATTACTAAATACTGAAGAAGATGCTCGTCTCAAAGAGTTTGAATCTTCTGCTCCAGATTATGTCAAGGGTGTCCGGCAAGGCTGGAGTCTACTGTTTTTGGGTCAGAAACACCACCAACCTATCATCCACCCAGGAATGGTTAAACGATCTGTAATGGCCAGACTTATTCCAGAAGCCATCTGGAATAAGCTTGAAGGCGAGGAATACCATTTTCTTGATGGCACCCCTCTCGTTGAGTTTCGAGATAAAGCGGAGCTGAAGGTATGAGCAAGTATTGGACACATGTTACTGTGGACAACAAATTCACCTACGATGAGCAACATCAAACGGCGCGAGTTTCACTCCTTCTGGCCCCAAACCGCCTCCGACAGATTCTACCCCGACTTTGTTTGCAAACTCAAGAATGGGCGCTTTCTTGTTGTTGAGTACAAACCCGAGCGGGCTTGGAGCGACGACGATGCGCGGGAGAAACGGGCTTTGGGGGAGTTGTGGGAGAAGCGCAGTAACGGCACCTGTTTATTTGTGATGCCGAAGGGTAGGGATTTAGCGGGGATTGGGGGAAAGGTAGGCTCCATGGTATAAAAAGATGCTACTTTCCGGAACGGAATTGAAGTTTACACAACGGTTACCTCCTTGTGCAGTCGTGTCTTGATCTCCTCTGAAGATGCGGTCTCAAAGAATAACTCCAGAGCCTCCTGGAGGTTCTCTCGGGCATCTTCGATTGTCTCTCCCTGACTGGCAATATCAAGTTCCGGGCAAAGGGAGACATACCCGTCATCTTCACGCGAAATAATGGCTGTGATTTGCTTCAGCATATTCTTGATTCCCCATATTCATCTGTTATTGCTCTCCACAATTGAGTTACAGCATGTACTCATGCGGAGATGCATGTTTCTTGCGTAATTTAACAAAAAACAGTACACACTCTTTTGCTTTTTATGCAGCCATCTTGTTCAGATTATGGCCAAAGCTCATTTACTGAGAGGATGCGGAGTTCTTTGCAAGAAAACCCTGAGCTGTTTTTGATTGTGATATTTTGCTATAATGCGCACAGTCCCGAACTCTTTCAACGTGTCATCCGATAGTAACGCCATAGATTCCCCATGAACCCAATCACCCTTAAAAAACTTGAATTTGACCGGGTTGCCGGTTATACGGCGCAGTTTTGTCTTTCGGCAATGGGGCGTGATGCTCTTATGGCGAGGGTGCCGGAGGTGCGGCGGGAGGTGCTGCTTCGGGAGCTTGAACGGGTGCTTGAGTTAAGGAATCTCTTGCAGGAGGAGCAGACGCTCCCTGTTTCTTATCTGCCCGATACCCGGCCGCTGCTTCAAAAACTTGAAGTGCTTGAGAGCTTTCTTGAGCCGGATGAGCTGCAGGATATCTATCACCTCCTCTACTCCTCGGTACAGTTGCGCAAATTCATGTTCAACTGCCGTGAAGTCTATCCTCTGCTGAATGAGTTTACCATTCAGCTCTGGCTTGAAAAGAGTCTTCAGACGGCCATCCGCCGGGTTATCGATGAGCAGTGCCGGGTGAGGGATTCGGCGAGTGAGGGGCTTCAGATGATTCGCAGGGAGCTGGGCGAGAACCGGGAGCTGCTTCGAAGGAAAATGGATCGTCTTTTGCGCCGCTGCCAGGCAGAGGGGTGGCTGATGGATGATACGGTCGCCATCAAGAACGGCCGGTTGACGCTCGGGTTGCGGGTTGAGTATAAATACAAGATTGCCGGTTACATACAGGACTACTCCGGCACCGGCCAGACCGTCTTTATCGAACCTGCCGAAACGCTTGAAATCAGCAACCGGATACAGGATCTGGAGATCAGCGAGCGGCGCGAGATTGAGCGTATTCTGAAGGAGCTGTCGGGTGAAATCCGTCTTGAGCTTGAAAATCTTCGCCATAATGAAGGGGTGCTCAGCGAGTTTGATGCGCTCTATGCCCGTGCCCGGTTTGCCGTGGAAACAGATTCCCTGCTTCCCGGCATTGCAGCGGGCCATGCACTCCGCATTGTCAAGGGGTTTCATCCCTGGCTGCTTATTTCGCACCGTCACAAGGAGGTCTTTCCGCTTGACCTTGATCTGGGTGCCGGAGATCGGGTTCTTGTTATTTCAGGGCCGAATGCAGGCGGTAAATCGGTGGCGATGAAAACCGCCGGTTTGCTCTGCTGCATGCTGGTTCACGGCTATCTGCTGCCGTGCAGCGAGAGCTCGGTTTTTCCACTCTTCAGCGATGTTTTTATCGAGATCGGTGACGATCAGTCCATCGAGAATGACCTTTCAACCTTCAGCTCCCATCTTGGCGCGATCCTTACTATCATTGAGGCCGCAGGCCAGAGTGACCTGGTGCTGATCGACGAGCTGTGTGCCGGTACCGATGTTGAAGAGGGCGGTGCGATCGCCCGGGCTGTGATCGAAGAGTTGATAGAGCGGGGAGCAAAAACCATAGTTACCACCCATCTCGGAGAGCTGAAAGCCTATGCTCATGAACGGGAAGGTGTTGTCAACGGTGCAATGGAGTTCAACCTTACGGGTCTGGTGCCGACTTTCCGCTTTATCAAGGGGGTGCCGGGCAACAGTTTTGCTTTTGCCATGATGCAGCGGATGGCCTTTCCGCGAGCGATGATTGAAAGGGCCGAAGGGTTCATGAAGGGTGAGCGCATCGGGCTTGACCGGCTGCTTGATGACCTGAACCATGTGCTTGAAGAGAACCGACTCCTGAAGCTGCATCTTCAGGGTGAAACCGCTCTGCTCGAAGAGCGGGCATTCGCGGTGCAGCAAGCTGAAGTCGGGCTTGATGAGAAGCGGCGGGAGCTGAAGCTTGGCGCATCAAGGGAGCTGCAGAAAGAGGTGGAGCATGCCCGCAAGGAGATTCGCGAGATTCTCCATGAAGTGAAAAATGCACCGGCAGATGAAAAAGCGGTTCAGCAGGCGCGAAAAAAACTGGAGCAGAAAAAGCTTGAGGCAGTAAAAAGCGAGTCGGCGCTGCTTGCCGAAGCGGAGGTTCCGATTGACTATACCATTCGGGTAGGTGATCTGGTCAGGATTCTTGATACCAATACATCCGGAGAGGTTGAGAGTGTCCAGGGCAGCAGCGTGGTGGTTCAGTGCGGAAATTTCAGGTTGACTACATCGCTGAAAAACCTGGAGAAAACCTCGAAAACCCAGTCACGCAAACAACTCCGGACACCTGCTGCCGCAGCAAAAAAAGGTGCCTGGTCGGCACTAACCGGGGATATTGAGTCTACCCGCCTTGATCTTCGCGGGCTTACCGGTGATGAGGCCATTATGAAAATCGACCGCTTTCTTGATGCCATGCGGCTTAACCGGATCCACTCCGCTACCATTGTTCACGGAAAGGGGACGGGATCCCTGCGCCTGAAAACCGCGGAGTTTCTCCAGAAGCACCGTAATATCAAAAGTTTCCGTCTCGGAGAGTGGGGGGAGGGGGGTGCTGGAGTCACTATTGTAGAACTCGAATAAGAAGGCTCTGCTATAAATCTATTCCGCGATTCGATTGCGTCGTTGGGCGGTGCTCGAAATCCTCATGTACTTCCGTGTACATTCCGGTTTCTGCGCTCCGTCCGCCTCGCCCTCGAACCGCTCACTACGATTTATAGCAGAGCCTTTCCGCGATTCGATTGCATCGTTGGGCGGTGCTCGAAATCCTCTCCCAACCCCAACTTCGTCGGGATTGCGCTACCGATATTTCGCCCCTCCGGGGCTTGAACATCGAACCGCTCACGACTTATTACGATTTTAGAGTGGCCTGTTAGCGAGTATCTTTTCTATGCATTGAAAATCAGGGTTCAAAACCGTATCTTGTGCCGAAGAGTGCCACCTGTTGGCCATGTGCCGTTTTTTCGGCTTTTAACCATGAGATTATTGTGAAAGACACGTACCAGGAACTCCTCACCGTACCCAATCAACTGACCGTCTTGAGGATTCTGCTCGTTCCGGTCTTTGTTCTCCTCCTCCTGCAGCCGGACCCCTGGCTCCAGCTGATCGGAGTCATTGTTTTTATTTTCGCCTCCCTTACGGATCTCTATGATGGCTATCATGCAAGGAAGTATGGCGTGACCACCCGGCTTGGCGCTTTTCTTGATCCGCTTGCCGATAAATTTCTTATTACAGCCGCTTTTCTGCTCTATGTCTGGATGGGCTATCTGGTACTCTGGATGGCGATTCTTGTTATTATCAGGGACGTTCTGATCACAGGACTGAGGATTTATGCCGAAATCAAGGACAGGCCGGTGGTGACAAGTATGGAGGCTAAATATAAAACCCTGGTGCAGAATGTATTTGTCTATGTGATTATGCTGCTGGTGCTGATGAAGGAGCCCGCTTTTTCCGGAAAGGATGTCTCCCGCATGATCAACTCTTTTCTGCTCTCGGACTATCTCGACTATATCATGCTCGGCGTTACAGCTTTTACCGTTTATACCGGCATCTCCTATCTTGTCAGCAACTGGAAGGTTTATCTGCAGAATCCGCTTCAGAACCGGTAATGCCATGAAGCAACTCGCAGCAAGAATGCTCTCCACCTGCTTCGGCATCGGTTATTTTCCGGTTGCTCCGGGTACCGTTACCAGTATTGCGGCCGTGCTTGCCTACCTTGTTATTCCCGGATTGCGTGAACTGCCGCTTCTCCTGCTGATGGTTATGCTGACGGCGGCTGCCGGTGTCTGGTCTGGTTACGTGATGGAAGAGCGTTACGGCAGTGACCCCTCAATTGTAACCATTGATGAGCTTTCCGGTCAGTGGCTTGCCCTTGCCGCACTGCCCGCAGGTATCCTCCCGGCACTTCTGGCCCTCGCTTTTTTCCGCTTTTTTGATATCGCAAAACCGGGTCCCGTCGATTCGGCTCAACGCATGCCGGGAGGCTGGGGTATTATGGCTGATGATCTCCTTGCCGGATTGCTGGCAAATCTTTCAGTTCGGGGTGTGCTTGCGCTGCTCCCGCTTTTTCACCTCTCCTCACCCCTGTAAAACCGCTTTATGTTCTCTGCCATGGTCGGTGTGTCAAAACCGATCTCCCTGTAGAGCTCCTTCATGCTTCCGTGGGTTACAAATGCATCAGGAAGCGCAACTTTCAGTACCGGTTTATTGAGTCCTTTTTCGTTAAGGTGGTCGATTACGGCGCTGCCGAGTCCGCCGATCCTGCTGTTCTCCTCAATTACAACCAGATGGGTTGATCGGGATACAACCTCATCAATGAGAGCGGTGTCGAGTGGTTTGAGGAAGCGCATGTTGACGACTGAGGCATCAATACCCTCTTTTTGCAGTGCTTCGGCAACGTCAATCCCTTTTGAGGTCATATTGCCGATACAGAGCAGCGCGAGACCGCTGCCTTCGCGCACAATCTGACCTTTTCCAATGGTAACGGATTCGAAATTTTTGCGCAAGGGGATTCCGATGCCGTTCCCTCTCGGATAACGGATGGCAACCGGGCCTTTCAGGTCATAGAGGGCAGTGTAGAGCATATCTCGCAGCTCCTGTTCGTCTGCCGGAGCCATAATGACCAGACCCGGTACGGTATGCAGATAGGAGAGATCGAAAGAGCCGTGGTGGGTCGGCCCGTCCTCTCCGACCAGTCCGGCTCGGTCAATGGCGAAAACCACATGCAGATTCTGCTGGGCGACATCATGGATCAACTGGTCATAGGCGCGCTGAAGAAAGGTGGAGTAGATCGCAAAAACCGGTTTGAACCCCTCTGTGGCCAGCCCTGCGGCGAAAGTTACGGCATGGCCTTCAGCGATACCGACATCATAAAAACGGTTTGGCAGTGCGTCCTGGAAGAGGTCAAGTGAAGTTCCTGAAGGCATGGCGGCGGTTATGGCGGTAATCCGGTTATCCTTCAGGGCAAGCTCGACCAGAGCTTCGCCAAAGACCTCCTGATATTTCGGCGGCAGTGATGTGTCAGCTTTTTTGAGCGTTTCACCGGTTGTGGTATCGAATCCTCCGCTGTGAGCATGCCATTTGCTCTGGTTCTGTTCCGCAGGCATGAACCCTTTTCCCTTTGTCGTGACAATATGCAGCAGTTTGGGATGGGGAAGTTCCTGCATCTCTTTGAGGGCCTTGACAAGCTGCTCCATGTTATTGCCATCAATCGGGCCGAAATACCTCAAGCCGAGCGCCTCAAAAAATGCTCCGGGAGTGAATGCAGCTTTAAATCCATCCTCCAGTTTTCTGACGGCGGTTTTAGCCGCATCGCCCAGTTCATTGTTGAGCAGGGAGATTGAGTTCCAGATGAATTTCCGCGCCTTGTTGTAGGTCTTGTTGAGGGTGATGTTGATGAGATGGGTTCTCAGCCCTCCGGTACTTGGAGATATAGCCATCTGGTTGTCGTTCAGGATGACCAGCACATCACTTTTCAGGTCTCCGAGGTGGTTCATGGCTTCAAATGCCATGCCTCCGGTCATGCTGCCGTCACCAATAACGGCGATAACTTTCTCCGTGCCTCCGGCCAGGTCTCTTGCTGCGGCGATACCTGCAGCGGCAGAAATAGAGGTCGAGGCGTGTCCGGTACCGAATGCATCATGCGGACTTTCCGATATTCTGGGAAATCCGGCAAGACCGCCGTACTGACGGTTTGTCTGCATCCGCTCTTTTCTTCCGGTGAGAATTTTATGGACATAGGCCTGATGGCCGACATCCCAGATGATTTTGTCGTGGGGAGTGCTGTATACATGATGAAGCGCAACGGTCAGCTCCACCACGCCAAGCGTTGATGCAAAATGACCTCCGTTGACCGAGACGAGTTTAATGACCTCGTTTCGGCACTCATCGGCAACACCTTGAAGCTGCGTGATAGAGAGGTGTTTCAGATCTTCCGGAGAATTGATTTCGGAAAGCGGGATCATCGGTTGTATGGGCGCAATGTGCTTTGATTCAGGCATAGTGTTTTACTGCTTGATTTTATCGTACTTATTCTAAGATGTAACCATGCAGAAGCCTTCCCGGTTCCATGCATCCTGCCATTTATACAACAATCAGATTCCGGCTATCTGCACAAGAACGCTTCGTTCCTGGCGGGGTCCGTCGAGCTCAACAAGAAATATTGACTGCCACTCTCCGAGAAGCATCTTTCCTTTTGCAAAGGGAATGGTTTCGGAGCTGTTCATAAAGAGTCCCAGAAGATGGGAGTGGGCATTGTCGCGACCATCAACCGGATTGAGGTTGTGCAGGTAGTTACCGTCTTTTGGAACCAGACGCTTGAGAAAGGTTTCCATATCCTCAAGCAGCTTCTCCTCTTTTTCATTGATATTGATGAATGCGGTGGTATGACGGCTTATAATGGTTACCTGTCCGGAATCAAGTTTTGAAGCCGAAAGTGCAGCAGCAACCTCGGCGGAGATATCGATGATTTCTACCGGTTTGACGGTTCTGGTCTTGATGGTGACTGTTGTGAATTGCATAGGATGAACCCCTTCATTGTTTTTGTTGTTCATTGCGCTTTCCGGAAGGATATGACCACCGCTTCATGAGGAGAGAGATGAACACGAATGGAGTGGTCAGCACCATGAATGCCACTCGATTTATTTTCGGTTGTGGTGCTGAGTATGTTCAGCATATCGATGGTGATTCCCTCAATCGAAGGATGCCGGAACTCAAGAGCTATACCGGTGGCATTGAAATTGGCCAGAATGAAGGCGTGCTCCCCGGCTGTAAAGCGGTGAAATCCGAGACAGTGTGAGTTGTTTGCCAGATTCAGGTCAAGGCGTTCAATTTTCCCCTCCTGAAAGAGCGGTGTTTTCTGCAGGATAAAAAGTTTTTTATACAGTGCTGCAAGTGCCCGGTTTTCGGGTTCAGCAGCTTGCCGGACAAGCTGTACCGGGATCTTCTGACGATACCCCTCCATCTGATCCTGATGCAGGAGATGCATGCCCGGAGTTGCGAAGAGAACCATCGCTGCGGCTTTGTTATTCAGGCCTATTCTGCCTGCTGCTCTTGGTTCATCATGGTTTTCAATGAACCGGCAGAGTTTTTTCTGGTACCCCCATTCGGCACCAAGATGTCCGGCAAGTTTTTCAGTATTTACCGGAGCGCTGGTGATAAAGTCGTAAAAGGGTTTGTCGTAGGCGTAGTCAAAGCCCTGCTGCTGGAGCTCCCACTCTTTGCTCCAGTATGATTCTGCGAGAAAAAGAAAGTCGGGGTGGCGCTGTTTGACCGCTGCAATGGCATCAGACCAGAACTCCTCCTGCATTGCTCCGCTTAGATTGCTCCAGGTTTTATTGAACACGTTTTTCAGAATCAGCATGGCCATATCGCATCTGACGCCGTCGCAGAGTTCGCTGATTTTGAAAAGGTTTTCGGTCATCATGCTCTGCGTTGCCTTGCTGGCGTAATTGAGTTGCAGGGTGTCGGTCCAGGGCGGAAAGTAGGGGTCTTTGCCGTAGGCAAGGTATTGGTCACGGGCGTATTCAAATCCGGATTCAGGGTCATGGCGCATCTCATCGGTGGATACCGGAATGAAAAATTCAGGGTGCTCCGGGAGCCATTCATTGTCGAGTGCAAGATGGTTCGGAACAAAGTCGAGCATAAGCTTTATGCCGCGCCGGTTAAGTTTGTCGCGAAAGAGGGTTAGTGCATCTTTTCCACCGAGCGTTTCATTGACGGTGTATGATGGGATGGCGTAGGGTGAAGATGCTATATCCTCGGGGTGAACGGTTACAAGGTGCTCCAGAAACGTGGTGCGCAGGCAGGGATGTGCGGTTGCAATTGCCTTGCTGTACTGACTGGGTTGCCATACCCCCATCAGCCAGACCATGTCAAAACCCGATGCAGAAAAGAAGTCGAACTCCTCATCGGGAACAGTTCCGAGTGTTACAGAACGGTTATGGGTTTTGCTGAGTTTTTTTAGCCAGATTCTTGTATTGATTTCGTATACGAGAGGGAACATGGAACGGAAGTTATTGGTGGGCAATGGTTTGTTTTCAATATAGCAACTCTGAACGCAATAATGTGTGTGATCAGCTCTCTTTACAGGCAAAAAACATCATCCGGCTTGCATCGGCAGGCAGTTCGGGATACGTACTTATGGCTGTAATTTCAAAAGGGATACCCCCTTTTTGTATGGCGGGAGCAACGGATGATGATTTGTTTTGTTGATGCTTGTAAAAAGGGTAAAGTTATACGAAATTCAACTGGAGATTTCAGTGTTGATCATCTTTTTCGAGGGCCATATTCCGGCTTGAAAAAGGGCAGCTATAACTTAGTTAACAGGTGTTTATACGTTTTGACGGATTTTTTACATGATCTCAATGAGGTTCAGCGCAATGCTGTAAGCGCGACCGAAGGGCCGGTTATGGTTCTTGCCGGTGCGGGTTCCGGAAAAACAAGGGTGATCACCTACCGTATTGCATATCTTATCCGCAATGAAGGGGTTTCCCCCAATAATATTCTTGCACTTACCTTTACCAACAAGGCGGCAGGGGAGATGCGTCATCGTGTTGATACGCTGCTTCATGCCGGGAGCTCCAGCGGCTTATGGATCGGGACGTTTCATTCGATTTTTGCCCGTCTGCTTCGCACCTATATTCATCTGATCGGTTACGACCGGAACTTTTCGATTTTTGACAGTGACGACAGCAAGAGTCTGATCCGCCAGGCTATGACCGAACTGAATATTTCCCAGGACTCCGTGCCGGTCAATACCATTCAGAGCCTTATCAGCCGGGCGAAAAACGGGTTTATTCTTCCGGCTGAATTTCACCGGAATGCCGGAGACTATAACCAGCAGAAAGCTGCCCAGGTCTACGAACTCTATACAAGGAAGCTCAAAGAGAACAATGCCCTTGATTTTGATGACCTGCTTATCAAGCCGATTGAACTGTTCAACGAGCATCCCGAGGTACTCGAAGAGCTGCAGGACTCCTTCCGTTATATCATGATTGATGAGTATCAGGATACCAACAAGGCCCAGTACCTGGTTGCAAAGATGCTCGGGGCCCGTCACCGCAATATTTTTGTTGTGGGTGATGACGCGCAGTCAATCTACTCATGGCGCGGAGCCGATATTTCCAACATTCTGAACTTTCAGGATGACTATCATGATGCCCTGACCTTCAAGCTTGTAGAGAACTACCGGAGTACGGGCAATATTCTCAAGGCGGCCAACAGCATTATCAGCCGCAATCAGCGGCAGATTAAAAAAGAGCTGATTTCACATCGCAACGAAGGCGATCCGCTGACACTTATTGAAGCATATAATGAGCGCAACGAAGCCGAAAAAGTAGGCGACCATATCCGTTCAATGCGCATGAAACAGGGATATGAGTTCAAAAGCTTTGCTGTGTTTTACCGCACCAATGCCCAGTCGAGGGTGCTTGAGGATGTGATGCGCCAGAGCAGGATTCCCTACAGGATTTTCGGCAGTGTCTCTTTCTACAAAAGGCGAGAGATCAAGGATGCGGTGGCCTATCTTCGTTTTATCCTGAACGAGCGCGACAGCGAATCACTGTTGCGGATCATCAATTTTCCTCCCCGCAAAATCGGGGATGTCAGTATCGGCAAGCTCAAGGATTTTGCTGAAAGAGAGGGTGTAAGCCTCTATGAAGCAATCCGGCAAGCTGAAGGGGGGGGCTTTCAGGCACGTCTTGTGACGGCTCTTACCTCGTTCAGTACGGTTATCGAGTCGCTTAAAGAGATTGCAGAGAACGGGACGGTCTATAATGTTCTCTCGGAGCTCTTTACACTGACCTCCATTCCGCTGCTGCTTCAGGCGGAAAATACTCCTGAATCGCTGGCGCGTCATGAAAACCTTCAGGAGCTGCTCTCCATGGCAAGGGACTTTTCGGATCATAATCCTGATGCAGGCTCACTCGGTGATTTTCTTGAGAATATATCGCTTGCCTCCGATTATGAAGAGACGCAGGATTCAGATAACTATGTTTCTCTTATGACGGTGCATGCCGCCAAAGGACTTGAGTTTCCGGTTGTTTTTGTTACCGGTCTTGAGGAGCGGCTCTTTCCCCTTCACGGCCAGGAACCCGAAGAGCTTGAGGAGGAGCGCAGACTTTTTTATGTTGCGGTTACCAGAGCGCAGGAGAAGATATTTCTCTCATGGGCTCAGAGCCGCTACCACTACGGTCAGCCGCAGCACTGTCTGAAATCAGTGTTTATCAGTGAAATCGACTCATCTATCGTTCAGACAGAGGGCGGGGTTTTTCTCTCGGATCGTCCGCTCAGGGATGCGCCGGTCTCCTCAGTACCATCTTTTTCAAGAGGATACCAGCAGAAGCAGACATCTCCTGCTGCCACTCAGTCGAGTTCCTTTGACAAGCCGAAGCCTTCCCGTTCGGGACTTCGCTCAGGAATCACGGTGCATCATGCGGTTTTCGGGCCCGGAACCGTGCTTGATGTTCAGGGGACAGGGGCAAAGCAAAAAGTCAGGATCAGTTTTCGCAGTGCCGGGGAAAAAACACTGATGGTTCAGTATGCGAATCTCAAAATTCAATAGTAACTTTTTGTCACTCCAGGATCGCACCCTTTATAAACATTCAGTCGTATGAAGATACTTTTCGGTGTTCAGGGAACCGGAAACGGACATATCAGCCGCAGCCGGGAGCTTGTGCGAAAGCTCAGGGAGGCTGGTCATGATGTTGATGTCATTATCAGCGGCCGAAAAGCCGAAGAGCTGAAGGAGGTCGAGATATTCGAACCCTTCAGGGTGATGAAGGGCATGACGCTGGTTTCGCACAAGGGAAAGATGAGCTATATCGATACCATGATTCAGCTTGATCTGGCTCGACTGATGGCTGATGTCGCACTGCTCGATACCACTGGTACGGAACTTGTCATCACGGATTTTGACCCGGTAACCTCGATGGCGGCAAGAGTGAGAAATATTCCCTCCATGGGATTCGGTCACCAGTATGCTTTCGGTTATGATATTCCGCTGGCTCACGGCAATATTCTTGCGAAGTTTATTTTGATGAATTTTGCCCCTGCCCGCTATAATGCAGGCCTTCACTGGCACCATTTCAATCAGCCCATTTTTCCTCCGGTTATCCCCCCCTCGCTTTATGAGAAAAATTCAAAGCGTGTCATCAATGGAAAAGTTCTTGTCTATCTCCCTTTTGAGGAGATTGAGGATATTACCGTGTTGATGACTCCGTTTGACCAGTTCGAGTTTTACATATACGGCAAGGTGAGTGAAGATCGTGATGATGGTCATCTGCATTTCAGAACCTACTCCCGCCTGGGCTTTCTGGATGACCTTCTCGAATGTGACGGTGTTGTTTGCAATGCCGGTTTTGAGCTTCCGGGCGAGGCGCTTCATCTCGGCAAAAAGCTCCTGCTCAGACCGCTTGACGGTCAGATCGAACAGGAGTCCAATGCACTTGCCATGGAGGAGCTTGGTTATGGTATGGCGATGCACGATCTTGACGGTGCTGTGCTTGCCGACTGGCTGCAGCTGCCATGCCGGGAGCCGTTGCGCTTCTCAAAATCAGTGGACTTTATTGCTGAATGGATAGGCAGCGGCCATTGGGAGGAGCTTCCGAAATATGCTGCTGCCTCCTGGAGTTGAAACTCCTGTTGAGGAGTTCGAGCACTGCCCGGCGAAGCAATCGAATCGCGTAACAAATTAATATTTGGTGCCCATGATGCAATTCAGGGAGCTTGTAACCAACAGCCGCAGCTACAGAAGATTTGATGGCAGTTATCCGGTTTCCGAAGAGGTGGTTCGGGAGCTTGTTGAGCTTGCATGCTACACGCCTTCAGCCAAAAACCTTCAGCCGCTGAAATTCATACCGGTGTGTGATCCTGAAACCGCCGCGTTGCTTTACCCTTCGCTCTCCTGGGCGGGCTATCTTCCGGACTGGCCAGGCCCTGCAGAGGGCGAGCGTCCGCCTGCCTATATCGTAATGCTTGGTGACAAGGAGATCAGTCAGGATTTCGGCACCGACAGCGGTGTCGCTGCTCAAACCATTCTGCTTGGCGCAACAGCGTCAGGGCTCGGCGGATGTATCATTGCTGCTCTTGACCGTAACCGTATGAAGGAGCTGCTGAAGATTCCCGAACGTTTTTCCATACTGATGGTGCTCGCTCTCGGGAAGCCTCAGGAGACCGTTGTCATTGACCAGATGGCCGATCAGGATTCTGTTCGCTACTATCGTGACCGCTACGGAGTTCATCATGTTCCCAAGAGAATGCCCGATGAAGTGCTTCTGAAGTTTTATTAACCGGAGTGAATCAGCAACGATGATTCGCATCGACGAACTGCTTCGGGCCTACCGCCAGGGCTTTTTCCCCATGGCTGATCCGGATGATGGTAAAACATACTGGTGCAGGCCTCACAAAAGGGCACTCTTTTCACTTGAAGCCTACCGCCCGTCTCGTGATGTTCAGCGCCTCCTGAGAAAAAATGAGTTCAGTGTGACATTTGACCGTGATTTCGACGGGGTGATCAGCGGGTGTGCAGCCCCAAGAAAAAACGACCCGGAAACCTGGATTTCCACCGACATTATTGAGGTATACCGCAAGCTTTTCCGGCTTGGGCTGGCACACAGTGTGGAAAGCCGGTATCAGGGTGAACTGGTCGGCGGACTCTACGGGCTTGCCATTGGGGGGGCGTTTTTCGGGGAGTCGATGTTTTCTCTTCGTTCCTATGCCTCCAGGGTAGCATTTGATCGCCTCGTTTACCATCTGAGATTGAAGGGGTATCTCCTGCTTGACGCCCAGATCATGAATCCTCATCTCAGAAAACTTGGCGCTGTTGAAATAGAGCATGATGAGTTTATGGTTCAACTTGATCATGCACTCCGCAAAAAGATAGTGTTTCTCTAAGCAGGGGAAAAGTGGTACTTTGCCTCACATTGATTTGTTCCTTCAAACAGAGGGAATCACTATCAGGTTTATCAGACCTTTAACAGGGGAGTTTTTATGTTGTCGAGGGATTTAACAGAAAGCCAGTCACTGCCCAGAATTATCATCTACTCGGGAAAAGGGGGGACTGGAAAAACCACGGTTTCATCATCTACGGCAGTTTCATTGGCCCGGCAGAACAAGAAAGTGCTGATCATGTCGAGTGATCCGGCTCACTCACTGTCGGATGTTTTTGATGTCAAGATCAGCCGCAACGACCCGCAGAAAATCGAGAACAACCTCTACGGTCTTGAGGTTGATACGATCTATGAGCTTAAAAAGCACATGTCCGGTTTTCAGAAATTTGTCTCGACATCCTATAAAAACAAGGGGATTGACAGCGGAATGGCTACCGAGCTGACCACCCAGCCGGGTCTTGACGAGATTTTTGCCTTGAGCCGCCTGCTTGATGAAGCGCAGTCGGGCAGATGGGACGCTATTGTGCTGGATACTTCGCCTACCGGCAACACCCTTCGCCTGCTTGCCTATCCCGAGATCATTATTGGCGGAAACATGGGCAAGCAGTTTTTCAAGCTCTATAAAAGTATGTCTTCGCTGGCCCGCCCGTTGAGCGGAAACTCCATACCCGATGATGATTTTTTCAACGAGGTCAATGTGCTGCTCAAGCAGATGGAGGATATCAACAAATTTATCCTCAGTCCCGAGGTCAGCTTCCGTCTGGTGCTCAATCCGGAGAAGCTCTCCATTCTTGAGACCAAACGGGCCTATACCTTTGTGCATCTCTACGGGATCAATGTTGACGGTATCGTTATCAACAAGATTCTTCCGACATCAAAAACCGTTGGCGAATATTTTGAATTCTGGGCTGATCTGCACAGCAAATACCTGATGGAGATCGACAACTCATTCTATCCTACTCCCGTTTTCCGCTGTCAGCTGCAGAGGACCGAGCCGATCGGCGCCGATGCCCTCTACGAGATCAGCAAGCTGGTGTTCGGTGAGCAGGTGCCTGACAAGATTTTCTATTCCGGCAAGAACTTCTGGATAGAGAGTAAAAAAAATCCGGCAACCGAAGATCATCGTGAAATTCTCTGTATCAGAATTCCTTTTCTCAAGGATGCTGAAGATGTCAGCGTTGAGCGGATGGGTACTGATATTGTGGTGACTGTTGACCGGGCCCAGAGGATTATTACCCTGCCAAGAGCACTCTACAGTCTTGAGATGGAGGAGTACCTCCGGGAGGATAATCTTTTACGTGTCATCTTCAAGGAGCAGCCTTCCGAGAAGGAGGATTCCGAGCTGAATGTCAATAAAAATATGCTTGACAAGCTCCGCTCCATGAGGCGATTGAAGATATAGCGGCTCATCCCTTTCTTGAGTCATGAAAAATTCAGGGGAAACAGTTTAAGTTTTCGAGGGAATCTTGTATCTTAAATGTTTAAAATGTTGAGTTAACGGGAATTTACCCCAAATCTTTGTTAAAGAATCAGCTTATATCATGTCCGAGAAAGCGCACTATGGTTTGTTGAAAGGAAAGAAAGGCATTGTTTTCGGTCCGCTTGATGAAAGCAGTATCGGATGGCAGATTGCGGTTCATGCCCACAAGGAAGGTGCTCAGATCGCAATTTCCAATGTTGCGACCGCATTGCGTTTCGGTAATATCGAAGAGCTCTCGGCCATTTGTGGCAACGCTCCGGTAATAGTTTGTGACGCATCAAAAAATGAAGATGTTGAAAACTGTTTCATTGAGCTGAAAGAGAAATTCGGGCCGGTGGATTTTATCGTTCACTCTATCGGCATGTCGCAGAATATCCGCAAGCAGCTTCCCTATGAAGAGCTGAATTACGAGTGGTTCATGAGAACGCTCGACGTTTCAGGGCTCTCGCTGCACAGACTTGTTTCCTATGCATTGAAGACCGGAGCAGTGAATGACGGAGCAAGTATTCTTGCACTCTCCTATATAGCATCACAGCGGAACTACTGGACCTATTCCGATATGGGAGATGCGAAATCGCTGCTTGAATCCATTGTTCGCAGTTATGGACCACGGCTTGCAAAGCGGGCCATCCGTATCAATACGATCTCACAAAGTCCAACATATACGAAGGCAGGAAGCGGTATTCCGGGGTTTGAGAAAATGTATGAATACAGCGATCTCATGTCTCCATTGGGGAATGCCTCTGCCGAAGAGTGTGCAGAGTACGCCATGACCATCCTGAGTGACCTTTCACGAAAGGTAACCATGCAGAACCTTTTCCATGATGGCGGGTACAGCTCCATGGGGGCAACCATTCCGATGATCAAGCTTGCTCATGAAGTCCTCAATGACAAGGAGCTTGCCGCCCGTGTAGGTCTGGATGACTATACTCCTGCAAGGGAGTGCCCGGAGAGCTGATCAGGCAGTACGGTCTCTGTTTTTTATCTGACATCATCCGCCGCCCGGACGAGAGATACGGGCGGCGGACTTTTTATGTCTGCATCAACAGGCATAAAAAAACGACGAGGAACCGGATGAGGGTCTGTCCGGTCTTATCACCTCGTTTTTCGCTGCATAGGTTTTTTTTATTATGGACCGGAGCAGCAGGCATTTCAACGCCAACATTACAGTACGGGTATACAAGGGAAACCGGGATATTTCCGGTTTAAATCAGGATTACGCTCCTCCACCTGACCGGCACCCGGCAATCAAGCCGGCATCTCAAGCTGTGTCATGTTTCTCTTTTCGGAGCTTACACAAGTAAACATTGTTGCATTCGCCTTTTCCGGTTTCTGTCCGGTTCGGGTCGATTGTTATGGTTTTTTTCTCAATTATCCTTAATCAACTCTCTTCAAATACTTAAAACGACAACCGAGATGGCAAAAACAACAAAAATTATTTACACCAAAATTGATGAGGCTCCGGCTCTTGCGACCTACTCCCTTCTTCCAATCATCAAGGCATTTGCCAAGGGTACAGGTGTAGACGTTGAAGCCAAAGATATCTCTCTTGCCGGAAGGATTCTTGCAAACTTCCCTGACAATCTCACTCCTGACCAGAAAATTCCGGATTATCTTGCCGAATTGGGTGAACTTGCGCTTGCGCCTGAGGCAAACATCATCAAGCTGCCGAATATCAGTGCTTCAATTCCCCAGTTGAAGGCTGCAATCAAGGAGCTTCAGAGCCAGGGTTACAATGTTCCCGACTATCCTGAAGCACCTGCAAATGCCGCCGAGAAAGAGATTCAGACCCGCTATGCCAAGGTGCTTGGCAGCGCAGTGAACCCGGTACTTCGCGAAGGAAACTCTGACAGACGGGCTCCGCTTTCAGTCAAGGAGTATGCCAAAAAGAATCCGCATAAAATGGGAGCATGGAGCAGTGATTCCAAATCACATGTTGCCTGCATGAGTGCCGGTGATTTCTATGGCAGCGAGAAGTCCATTACCCTGGAGAGTGCGGATAACGTAAAGATCGAGTTTGTTGGCGCGGATGGCAAGGTTACGGTTCTCAAAGAGAGCACACCGCTGCTTGCCGGTGAGATCATTGATGCCTCGGTCATGAATGTCCGATCCCTGCGCGGTTTTTATGCCGATCAGATTGCCGATGCAAAACAGAACGGCGTTCTTCTCTCGCTGCATCTGAAAGCAACCATGATGAAGGTCTCTGACCCTATCATGTTTGGCCATGCGGTAACGGTGTTCTACAAGGATGTTTTTGACAAGCATGCCGCCGTTATCAAGGAGCTTGGAGTCAATGTCAATAACGGGCTTGGTGATCTCTATGCCAAAATCCAGAAGCTGCCGGATGCACAGAGAGCAGAGATTGAAGCGGACATACAGGCTGTGTACGCTACCCGCCCTGCACTTGCGATGGTTGATTCAGATAAAGGTATTACCAATCTTCATGTACCCAATGACATCATTGTCGATGCATCCATGCCGGTTGTTGTGCGGGATTCAGGCAAGATGTGGGGTCCTGACGGAAAGCTCCACGACACAAAGGCTATGATTCCTGACCGTTGCTATGCAACCATGTACCAGGAGATTATCGAAGATTGTAAAAAACACGGAGCATTTAATCCTTCCACCATCGGAAGTGTTCCGAATGTCGGTCTTATGGCCCAGCAGGCTGAAGAGTATGGTTCACACAACAAGACCTTTACCGCTCCTGCAGATGGAACAATACGGGTTGTCAATAAGGCAGGAAACTGCGTGCTGGAACAGAAGGTCGAAACCGGCGATATTTTCAGAATGTGCCAGGCAAAGGATGCTCCTGTCCGCGACTGGGTAAAACTTGCAGTCAACCGTGCAAGGATCACCGGTGCACCGGCTATTTTCTGGCTCGACAGCAAGCGCGCTCACGATGCAGAGATCATTAAAAAGGTTACAACCTATCTTAAGGAACATGATACCACCGGTCTTGACATCCGGATTCTTACCCCGGTTGAAGCCATGCGCTTCTCTCTTGAGCGGATCAGGGCAGGAAAGGATACCATCTCGGTTACCGGAAACGTTCTTCGCGACTACCTGACCGACCTCTTCCCGATTATCGAGCTTGGTACCAGTGCAAAGATGCTCTCGGTTGTTCCGCTTATGAACGGTGGCGGACTGTTCGAGACCGGTGCAGGCGGTTCAGCTCCGAAGCATGTTCAGCAGTTCCAGAAAGAGGGTTACCTCAGATGGGATTCGCTTGGCGAATTCTCAGCGCTTGCGGCTTCGCTTGAGCACCTTGCCCAGGCATTCAGCAATGACAAAGCGCAGGTTCTGGCTGAAACGCTTGATCAGGCAATCGGAAAGTTCCTCGATAACGACAAGTCACCGGCCCGCAAGGTCGGCCAGATCGATAATCGGGGCAGCCACTTCTACCTTGCGCTCTACTGGGCAGAGGCGCTTGCCGCACAGAAGAAGGATGCTGAGCTTCAGGCCCGTTTTGCCAAAGCCGCAGCACAGCTTTCCGGCAGTGAGGCGAAAATCAATGAGGAGCTGATTGCAGCACAGGGTAGTCCGGTCGATATGGGCGGTTACTACCATGTGGATGACGCGAAGACCGAAAAAGCCATGCGTCCGAGTGCTACACTGAACGCGATCATTGATGCACTCTGATAAGCTGAATGATTCTATCAGTTACAAAGCAGAAAGCCCGGTTTTTCCGGGCTTTCTGCTTTTATTCTCTTTTCCGCTCTGCTCTCCACACATAAATAAATCCATTGTTTTCGAGTTTTTTTGCAACCTCGACAATATCTCCGGTTGCAACCACAAAGCAGCCGTTGCTCCGGCCTATCCTTGGGCCATTGAAGGTCAGAAGGTTTTCAATGATGGTGAACATCGAGACATAACCGGCTGAGTGGAGCACAATATCGCGCATGAATGCATTGCCGTTCACTGTGCTGTCCAGCCCTTCAAGACGGACCGCCTTCCCATGATCTCCGCTGTATGTATCATGAACCCTGAAAAGTCCGAGACTGCTCATATTTGATTCCGGAGTGTCGGAAAATCGGACGGCATAAAGTTCACCGGAGTTTTTTCCATGAGCTACCCGGAAAAACGATTGCTCACCGGTTTTCAGCTCAATGAGAGCCATCCGTTTCAGGTACGAGGGCTTCGAGTAGTCAACCACCGCGAGGTAGCGCGGGTTCTCTTCAGGATGGAGCGTCCGATATGATTGAAGTGCAAAAAGGGCGGCTTTGTAAGCCTGCGGCGATACCTGTTCCGGGAGGAGGAGCACTCCGGCGAAGATAGCGGATAGCAATGCAACGATAGTTATACCGGTACGGACTCTCTTTGCCATGTTACTGCCGATTTTATGTATTCCAATACTGCATCAAAGTTTTGAAGCGTGCCTTCAAGTCAGATACCGTTTTTATGGTGTGCGGTGTAACGTAAAGATGCGATTGCCTGTGCAGTGAATATTAGCAAACTTTACAACAGAACGTAATAGAGTTTTTTACAACCAAACAGGACATGATTTATGCAAATGAAAAAAAGTCTTAAAAGACCTGCGGCCTTGTTACTGGGACTATTATCGTTAGTTGGCGTAGATTCAACAGCGATCAGCGCGCCTGCAAACATAGTGGTAGCGGATGCAAAAACAACTCATCATCTCAATCTTTATGTTGCTCAGGATTTGGGGATTTTCAAAAAATATAAGCTGGACGTCTCCATCGTGCCCGTTGCAGATCTGGCTGCCGCAAGAGATCTGGTTGTTTCAGGACAGGCAGATGTATTTTGGTCGTGCCCGACTGTTGCCATTGCTGCTATTGCCAATGGTGCACCGATCAAGATAATCTCTCAGGTCAAAAAGCCCTGCACCTCGGTACTGCTTGTGCCAAAGGATTCACCAATTACCCGTCTTTCGGATCTGAAGGGCAAGAATATTGCCGGTATTTCGCCTACATGCGAATCGGTTATTGCGTTGACGGTTGCGGCAAGGAAAAACGGCGGGCAGTTCAATCTCCAGAAACTGGCCGGAGGCCCGGCACTTGCAGCGCTTGAAGCAAGGCAGATTGATGGTGCTATTCTTGAAGAACCACAGGCCAGTATTGCTGAATTGAAAGGGTACAAGGTGCTCTTCAAGGAGGCGGCTGAAAATATTCCATGCCGTACTATCAATGCACGCAATACGTTTCTGAAAAGCAATGCAAAAGAGCTTAAAACCTTCATAAAGGCGATAGGGGAAGCCAATGCCCTTATTCTCAAAAATCCTGTTGCTCCGAATATTGTCGATATAGCGGTGAAGTATACCGGTGCACCTGTTGAAGCTATCAAGTACGGCAACCACAGGCTTAAATTCCGTACCACAATTGATCAGCGAGGGCTCTTTTTGCTTGGCAATGAATTGATTGTGCTGCAGAATATCAAGGAAAATCCCGGCAATCGTCTCTATGCTGACGAGTTTCGCGGTATTACCTGGAAGTAGTCGGGGTTATTGTTCTTTATGAGTCGCTGCCCTGCCGGGCGTAGAATTCCGGCAGGGCACTATATTTTAACAACAACAAGAGTGGTTTTGGTAAACACGAAAGAGCAAAAGAAATTGAATGGGTGGGCTTTGCCATTAGCTGGCATAACGTTGGCGCTTGTTATTTTTGGTGTTTATGTTGCTTTTCAGGCACCCCGGAAAGAACTTCCAGTCAAAACCATGATTGGTCATAACGGTAGTCCGCTGCTTGCATTTTTGTATGCAACAGGAGAAGGTGCTGAAGGCCGAAATGTCTTTACATCCAGCAAGTTCAGCTCTTCGTCCGATGTTGGCTATGCCTTGCTCTCAGGAACTATTCATGCCGGTTTTATTGAGCCGGAAAAGGCTCTTGAGCTTTCCCGGTTAAGCGGCTTTGAAAAACTTTTGGTATTGGGAAAAGTGACGTTTCCCTATGGTGTTACCGTTATTACGAAAAAAGGATCATCCCTCCGTTTGCAGGATATAAACGGGCATCATATTGGCGTACCATCGGATAATCCGGCTTTGCTGGAAGAGTTTACGAAGGCGGTCAGCAAGTATCCGCTTCAACTGAACCAGGTTGATTATCGATTTTTACCGGCGGATGCGATCATACCTGCCCTTGATTCCGGAAAAATCGAAGGTGCGATTGTCAAAGGATCAAAAGCGGTGATTGCCATAAGTGACGGGCATAATATTCTTTTTCAGAAGTGGGATATGGAGCCGGGAAACGAGTGCTGCCCACCGGTTATTGATCAGCTTGAGTTTGTATTGGTTGCGCAGAAAAATAATCAGGCTCTCAATAGTGAGCTGGTGAAAATTCTCGGCAGATCGGCGGCATTGAGCCCCTCCGTTTTAAGAGAGGCGCTATCGAGAACGGAACATGTTCCTGAAACTCTCTTTGCTGATCTCCCCCTGGCATCCTTTGAGGTGGCTGATAATCAATTACTCCAACTTTTTTCACGGCATTCCGGGCGGGATCACCATAAAAAGAGCGGCCCGGCTCATCATGCGGTACCTTGACGAGCGCAGTTTTTCTACGGAGGCCGCCATCAATCACATTATAGATGAATTATCATGCAAGTTGAGCAGCAATATGGGTCGAAAGGATTTGGTTTGCTGACAAGAGCGTCAGGGCTTTTTTTGAAAAACTCGTTCGGGAGCATTTTTTCACGTGAGTTTATCAAAGTGCTCATTCCGCTTCTTGTTCTTTGGGAGGTGATTCCACGGTTTGAGATCCTTCCTCGTACACTTGCCCCAACACTGAGCGATGTTGCTCTGGCTTTTTGGGATATGGTGTTAAACAAGGCTTTGTTTTTGCACATTCTCTTCAGTCTCGGCAAATTTCTTGCCGGTCTTTTGATTGCAGTACTCACCGCCATTCCAATCGGCATATTCATGGGGTGGAATCTTCCCATACGCAAGCACACGTTGCCTTTGTTTCAGATGCTTGCCCCTATACCTCCTCCGGCATGGGTACCGCTCACCATTATTATATTCGGAATAGGTCTTCCCATGCAGATCTACCTGATTTTTCTCGGGGCGTTTTATCCGATTCTCTTCAATACCTACCAGGCAATAAAAGATACCGATCCCAGATATCTCTCATCAGCCAGGGTGTTCGGTGCAAGTGAATTGACCTTGATCTGTAACGTCTATTTCTGGCATGCACTTGGCTCCATTATCATGAGCGTAAAAACCGGAGTGGCCATTGCTCTTGTGATGCTTGTGATTGCTGAAATGTATGGTGGACGCAGCGGGATCGGTTATTTGCTGGTTGAGGCAAAAGAGTTTTTCCAGATTCCGTCAATGGTGGTCTGTATGCTGGTGCTTGGTATCATTGGTTGGTTTTCAATAGAAATTTTAAAATTCGCAGAGTTGAAACTTGCGTTATGGAAGGTGGGGAGATGATAGAAGCGAGACGCATCAGCAAGTTTTTTTCAATCGTGAACAAAGAGGGTATTGCCGAGGGGCTCACCGCCTGTTTGTCCGTTACCCTTTCAATCGAGAAAGGCAAAATCATTACGTTGCTTGGGCCTTCCGGATGCGGGAAATCAACATTTCTGGAGATATTGGCCGGATTGCAGGCACCCTCAGAAGGAGAGGTCTATATTGATGGAGTCAGAGTACTTGAGCCGCTCCCTTCGACGCGCATAGAGATGGAGGCATACCGGAAGAGATACCGATTTCTCTCTCCACTTGCCAACGATCTTATTCGGGACAGGCCAAAGCACGATATAGCCATGATCTTTCAGGACTATGCTGTTTTTCCGTGGATGACGGTTTTGCAGAATGTCACCTTCACGCTCAAATTGCGAGGATTGCGACGCGCAGAGCGGGAAAAACAGGCCATCTTTTATCTCAACAAGGTTGGTCTTGGCGCTTCGTTAAATAAGTATCCTTCACAGCTTTCGGGCGGCATGCGGCAGCGGCTTGCTTTTGCCCGCGCTCTTTCGGTTGAGCCGAAGGCGATTTTGATGGATGAGCCGTTTGCTGCAGTTGATCTGCTTACAAGGGAGCGTTTGCAGGATGACTTGTTGAAGCTTTTGGATTCTTCGGGAATTACCATCGTCATGGTCACCCATGATGTTGCTGAAGCGACCTATCTCTCAGACGAAATTATCATTTTTTCGCCTTCACCCGGTACGATAAGAAACCGATTCACTATTGATGTGCCGAGGCCGCGAAGGCGCGATCATCCCGAGCTGGCCGATATTCAGGAGCGTATCAGCAGGCTTTTGAAATATGATATCGATAACGAAAGCGAGTATTCGATTTAACAAACCAGGAACCAGAACAGCAAAAACATGTCAGAATCAAATAGCTTCAGAGGTAAAGTATACGATACGATCACATCAGCAGTCGGTAACACGCCTCTTGTTCGTCTCGGGAAGATATCTGCGGGATTACCGGGGATAATTCTGGGGAAAGTCGAGTCATTCAATCCGCTGAACAGTGTCAAATGCCGCATCGGTATAGCCATGATTCGTGAGGCTGAATGGTCAGGGAAGCTGAAACCCGGCGGCACGATTATCGAGCCGACTTCAGGTAATACCGGTATTGGCCTGGCATTTGCCGCCGCCGAGCGGAACTACCGCCTTATCCTTACGATGCCGGAGACGATGTCAATTGAGAGGCGCAAACTCATTAAAATGCTGGGAGCCGAACTGGTGCTGACTCCCGGAACCGAAGGAATGAATGGGGCGGTCAATAAGGCAAAAGAGTTGCAGCGTCAGATTCCGGGAAGTTATATCCCGTTGCAGTTCGAGAATCCGGCCAATCCGCAGGTGCACAGGGAGACGACTGCAGAGGAGATATGGGCAGATACGGCTGGTGATGTCGATTTTCTTGTTTCCGGTGTTGGTACCGGTGGAACCATTACCGGTGTGGCTGAAATCATAAAGGCGCGCAAACCGGGTTTCAAGGCCATAGCTGTTGAGCCTGATGCATCTCCTGTCCTCTCCGGAGGACGGCCCGGTCCTCACCGGATACAGGGGATTGGGGCGGGTTTTATTCCCAAGGTGCTGAATCGTTCTATAATTGATGAGATCGTCCGGGTTACCAATGAAGACGCATTTGAAACTGCTCAAGCTGTCAGTCGCAATGAGGGAATACTGGTCGGTATTTCATCGGGTGCGGCAGTGTGGGCCGCCATCCAGATTGCCCGAAGAGAAGAGAATCGGGGGAAAAAAATCGTTACGATTCTTCCGGACTCAGGGGAGCGTTATCTCTCAACACAGTTATCCGATATAGAGAGCTTTTGATCGGTACTTCTCACTTTGCCGGATGCTTCAGAAAGGTTCCGTTTTGATACTCTTCGAAAGCCTGACGGAGTTCTGCATCGGTGTTCATCACGATTGGGCCGTACCAGGCAACCGGCTCGTTGAGTGGTTTGCCTGAGATGAGCAGAAATCGTACAGGATCCCTTTCTGCAGTAACCGTAATCGTGTCGCCGTCGCTGAAGTGTATCAGCGTCTCGTTTCCGGTGAACTCTCCTGCTTCAGGGGAACCCGATCCATCCTGCGTTCCGAAAGCCCCTTTTCCTGCAATAATATAGGCAAAAGCGGTGTGACCTTTGATCACGGGATGGCTGTAGGATATGCCTGCCGGTACCGTCATGTCAAGATATTCAGGATCAATGGCAATATCACTGACAGGACCTGTGGTATTTCCGATCTTGCCACAGATGATACGGATCTCGACACCGTTATCAAGAACTACTTTCGGGATCTGCTCTGCAGTGATGTCACGGTATCGGGGCGGACTCATTTTCTGAGACGCAGGAAGGTTTGCCCAGAGCTGAAAGCCGCCCATACGTCCGCTCTCTTCTCCAAAGGGCATCTCCTGATGGATGATGCCGCTTCCGGCAGTCATCCATTGCACTGCTCCTGCAGTGATCACCCCCTTGTTTCCCATGCTGTCGCCATGTTCTACGTTGCCCTCAAGCACATAGGTGATGGTTTCAATACCCCGGTGCGGGTGCCAGGGGAACCCTTTCCGGTAGTCCGCCGGGTTATCCGAGCGGAAATCATCAAGCAGAAGAAACGGATCAAGGAGCGGAGCTTCGCTGAAACCGAAAGCCCGTTTCAGATGGACACCGGCTCCTTCGGTAACCGGCTGGCTTTTATAGATCTTGCGGATTTTTCTTGCAGTAGTCATGGTTTACAGTCGGGATGTTTATGAAGTCTGACTATCTGAACCTCCAACAGAGCCCAACAAGTTCACTCTTGCGGAGTGCAGTCAAATAAGATTGTTCAATTTGGGGCTTAATGAGTAAATTCAGCACAGTCAGCTTTAGCAATAGAATATGAACAGGATCAGGTATGGCAAAGAAAACGGTGAAGGTGATGTTTATCGGCGATGTTGTCGGGACTCCCGGATTGAAGATGGTTGATTTATGGCTGAAGAGTTTCATCAAGAAGCATGATGTGGATTTTGTTGTCTGCAACGGAGAGAACGCTCATCACGGCAAGGGGATGAGTCTTGAAGCGCTCAATCAGCTTGTTGCTGCCGGCGTCAATGTGGTGACGGGCGGAAACCATACCTGGAGCAATTTCAACTTTTTCGATACCCTTAAAACGCACCCCCAGGTTCTGCGTCCGCTGAATTATCCGAAAGGTACCTACGGCAAGGGGTACGGCATCTTCAAGCTCCCCAATGGACTTGGTGACATTGCCGTGGTCAACCTTCAGGGCAGAACCTTCATGTATTCAATCGACTGTCCGTTCAGAACCGCAGACTGGGTGATCAAACAGATCAAGGAGCAGAACAGGGATTCAGTCAAGTTTATTTTTGTGGATTTTCATGCCGAGGCAACCGCAGAGAAAATAGCTCTCGGTTGGTACCTCGATGGCCGGGTATCGGCTGTGATCGGTACCCACACCCATGTGCAGACCGCTGATGAGCGTATACTGCCGAAAGGAACCGGATACTGCTCCGATGCCGGTATGACCGGGCCGCACAACTCGGTTATCGGCATGCAGATAAAGTCTGCTACCGACAGGATGCTCTACCAGACTCCGCACAAGTATGAGTGTGCCGAGGATGATGTTCATTTTGCTGCCGTGCTTCTCTCGCTTGACCACTCAACCGGTAAAACCGTCGGCATCGAGCGGATTTTCTATCCCGAGTACGACCGCGGTGTGGTGTAGGAAAAAATCGATTGTTATCAACAAAAAAGCCCTCGCGAGAGGGCTTTTTTACTTTCGTGGGTGTGGATTTCGTATAGAGTCCGGTGTGTCATCTCGAACGCAAGAGAGAGATCTCTCCTTTCAATCGAGATGACATAATGCGCAATCCATAATCGATTTATCTCAATCCCTGCTCGAACTCCTCTGCTATAATCACATCATCTTCGCTACCAATATAGAGCGGAGTGCGCTGATGGAGTGTGGTTGGCTTAATGTCAAGGATGCGGTGTCTGCCGTCTGTTGCCCGTCCACCGGCCTGCTCGCAGATAAAGGCAAGGGGATTGGCTTCATACATGAGCCTCAGCTTTCCGCTGGTATGCTTTGTTGTCGGCGGATATACGAAGACTCCTCCGGTCAGCAGGTTGCGATGGAAGTCCGCGACGAGTGAGCCGATGTAACGGGTGCTGTAGGGGCGACCGGTTGCAGGATCCTCCTCCTTGATATAGTCGAGATATTTTTTTGTCCCTTCGTTGAACTGGGCGTAGGATCCTTCATTGATGGAGTAGTATTTCCCTTTTTTCGGGGTGATAATGTTTTCGTGTGAAAGGAGGAACTCTCCGATAGTCGGGTCGTAGGTAAAGCCGTGAACACCGTGACCGGTGGTGTAGACCATCACGACTGATGAGCCGTAGATAACGTAACCGGCGGCAACCTGCTCGTATCCATGCTGCAGACAATCGTTGATGCTTGCCTTGCAGGGGTCGTCGCCCTTGAGACGATAGATGGAGAAGATGGTGCCGACACTGACATTGACATCAATATTTGAGGAGCCGTCGAGAGGATCGAAGAGAAGTGCATAGCTTCCGGTCTCATTTTTCGGCGGTATAATGATTCCTTCGTTCTCCTCTGAGCCCATGACGGCAAACCGGCCGTGCTGACCGATGGCGGAGATGATTTTTTCATTGGCGAACAAGTCAAGTTTCTTGACCTCTTCACCCTGAACATTGGTGCTTCCTGCAAAACCGAGAATATCGACCAGTCCGGCACGGACAACCTCTCTTCGTACCAGTTTTGCCGCAAAGGCGACATCCGTAAGCAGGTCGGTAAGTTCGCCGTGTGCTTCGGGGAAATACTTCTGCTGTTCGAGGATATGTCGTTCAATGGTAATCAAATTGCTCATGCTCACTCTTCCTGATGATTAGGTGGTAGGGGATTAATCAGCGACATTGAGATCTTAAATGTAGAAATATTCAGCCTCGCTTTCAAATTGAGAGCGCAATTGCCCGTTGAGCCGTTTTTGTAAAGAAATGCCGAAGTGTTATATACCTTGACACTTTTTCAAAGCAAGCACTCTCTTCCCTGTTTCATGAAACGATACCGATGGAATTTACTCGCTCCTGACGATGAGACTGTTCAGGCTCTGACTGAAGCGATAAATGTCAGTCAGCCCGTTGCAAGAGCCTTGTGCAATCGTGGTGTCACGACGTTTGATGCAGCCAGGGATTATTTCCGCTCATCAATCGAGCATATCCCCTCTCCCTTTCTGATGCAGCAAATGCAGCGAGCGGTTGATCGTGTGCTTGAGGCGGTCAGGATGCATGAGAAAATCATGATCTATGGCGATTATGACGTTGACGGTACAACCGGAACAGCGATGCTTTTTTTGTTTCTGAAAGAGCAGGGCGCCGGGGTTTCCTGGTACATTAATGACCGGTTTACGGAGGGGTACGGTTTATCTGACGAAGGTATTGATACCGCTCTCGGACGGCAGGTTTCGCTGATCATTACGGTTGATTGCGGTATACGTGCTAACGGGGAGATCAAGCGGTGCGGAGAGCTTGGTATTGATGTGATAGTCTGCGATCACCATGAGCCTGATGAACTGCCGCCAGCCTACGCTATTCTGAATCCGAAGGTCCCGGGTTCGACCTATCCATTCCGCGAGTTATGCGGTTGTGGTGTCGCATTCAAGCTTATTCAGGCAATAGCCGGGGATTCGGGGGGAGATGCTGAAAGCTGGCAGAAATATCTTGATTTTGTTGCGATTGCTACTGCGGCTGATATGGTTGCCCTGGAACAGGAAAATCGAACCCTGGTTCGTGAAGGATTGAAAAGAATGCGGGTAAAACCGAGAGGTACGTTCAAGGCTCTGTTTTCTCTCATGAAGGTGGCTTCTTCAGAGCTCGGCATGTTTCATATTGCATTCGGTATTGCTCCCCGTATTAATGCTGCCAGCAGAATGGGTTCAGCACATCTTGCCATGGAGTGGCTTGTTTCGGAATCAATGGATGACTCGGTACGCCATGCCGGGGAACTTGATCGCATGAACGCTCTTCGACGGGAGATTGACAGTGACATCATGACCAGGGCGGAAAAGATGGTTGAAAGCCATTTTGCATCATATTGTTCTTCGATTGTGCTCTATGATGAGTCATGGCATCTTGGGGTTCTTGGTATTGTGGCATCCAAAATGCTTGAAAAACACTATCTCCCGACCGTAATTCTCGGGAGCATGAATGGATTCATCAAGGGGTCGGTCAGAAGTATTGAGGGATTCAATATCTATGAGGCACTGCAGGAGTGCAGTGCGTATCTCGAACAGTTTGGCGGCCATCATCAGGCTGCTGGTGTTATCCTTCGCCCTGAAAATCTTGCCGGATTCCGTAAAAAGTTCAATGAGGTCTGCGCTGCGCGCCTCTCCATTGAGCAGCAACAGAAAGCGCTTGCAGTCGATGCACGGCTTCCTCTTGAGGAGATCACACCGAACTTTATCAATGTACTCGGTCAGTTTGCCCCTTTAGGTTATGGAAACAGGGAACCACTCTTTATTTCCGTTGAACTTCAGCTCTTCGGTACTCCGAGGCTTCTCAGCAAGAGGCATGTGAAGTTTACTGTCAGGGATAGTGCCGGCCGGATTTTCGATGTTATCGGTTTTGACCGCCCGGATATTTTCGACGAACTTTCCTCCCAATCCCGTCCGGTATTTGTTATGCTCTATTCGGTTGAAAAAAGGATGTGGAATAACAGGGAGCAGATACAGATAAGGCTTCGGGACCTTGAACTGTGCAACAGACCGAAGAGCTGAAGGGCACCTCTATTGATTTGTTCCGAAACCCGATTACTTTGTTGGGCGGTGCTCTTAATCCTCATGTACTCCGTGTACATTCCGGTTTCTGCGCTCCGTCCGCCTTATTCTCGGGCTTCTCACTGACAATTAATAGAGGTGCCCAGAATCTGTTTTTGACTATAGCGGTACGCTGCTGTTTCTGTTGTAGCCGGTCACTTTTCCATCTGATCAGGCACACTTTTTTCATGCCTGATTTTGCCGAGGATTCCGGCAAGTGATGAGATTGCGGAGATGGCAAAGAAAATAAGCGACAGGGCAATGCCTGTGCCTGTTGCGAGATTTATGGCATCCAGCATATAGTAGAAGGTGATTTCGCGTGCTCCGGCTCCTCCGATGGTGATCGGCAGAATGGTTGCAACAGCCGAAATCAGAAAGATGGCCAGGTAGTCGATGATGTTTGCATTCTGCGAGAGTGCCATGAGAATGAAATACGCAGATATAATCTGGGTGACCTGCACAAGCATTGACTCTATTGCCGTAATCGTGAATATGCCGAGAAACTGTTTGTAGAACAGCTTGTTCAGTAAAATTGACAGGGGATAGATACTCGTGAGCAGCACCCATGCCCAGGGAATCAGATCGGGAAATAGTGTGGCATAACTGCTGGGCAGCAGGAGAATGACCGACAGAAACACCAGTGCAACCATCCCGCAGATTCTGTCCCACAGCACGGCATGAAAGACATTGATTGTTTTAAGGCCGTGGTTTTTCTTCAATACAAAGATTTTGTAGCCGTCCCCTCCGATACCTCCCGGAAGAAACAGATTGTAGAACATGCCCAGATAGTAGAGCTTGAGATTGTAGATGAAGGAGAGCTCAAGATCAATAGCTTTGAAAAAGCGGTTCAGGCGTATAGCGTTGAATATCTTGGAGATATTGAAGAAAAGAAGGGAGAGCAGAAGATACCACGGGTTTGCACTGCGGATAATATCGGCCAGTTTTGCTATATCGGTCTTTTTCAGCACCAGATAGAGGGCCAGAGAGGTAAAAAGAAGCTGAACAAGTGGTTTGAGCAGCTTTTTCAGCCGGGCGTTACTGTTTGCCAATGATCTTTTTGATGATATAGGGTTTCTTGTTCTGTGACTCGTAATAGGTGCGCATGATGAATTCTGCTATAAACCCGGTCGTAATAAGCTGTATGCCGATAAAGGTCATGATGATGCCGAGCGAGAGCAGCGGGCGGCCACCGATCTCCTCGCCCATGATTTTCACAAAGAGCAGGTAGAGGTTCAACGCCAGACCGATAAACAGCGAAGAAAATCCAAGCGAACCGAACAGGTGCATCGGCTTCTGACTGTATTTCTGAAAGAAGACCATAAAGAGCAGGTCGCTCATCACCTTGAAGGTTCTGCCGATTCCGTATTTGGATTTGCCGAACTTCCGTGCATGGTGACGGACATCAACTTCCGCCATTTTGGCACCATAGAGCTGAACCAGTACCGGAATAAACCGGTGAAGCTCGCCGTAAAGACCGAGATTTTTCGCAACATCTTTCTTGAAAACCTTCAGCGTGCATCCATAGTCACGGATGTGCACATCGGTAAGTGTCCGGATGAGAGCATTGGCGATCTTGCTGGGGATTTTTCGCAGGATCATGCCATCCTGCCTTCCTGCTCGCCGGCCTGCAACAACATCGAGATCGTTGTCAAAAAGGTAGCGTATCATCATCGGAATGTCCGAAGGGTCGTTCTGCAGGTCACCGTCAAGGGTGGCAATCAAGTCCCCTTTTGCATGATCAATACCGGCAGCCATGGCTGTTGTCTGACCATAATTTTTGTTCAGTACAACGAGTTGCAGGTTAGAGGGGGCATTGGCCTGGATTTCAGCTACCGTTCCATCGGTAGAACCATCGTCAACCAGAACGATCTCGTGATCGATGCCGGCAAGCGATGAAGCGAGAGCAGCAAACAGCGGTTTGATGTTCTCAACCTCATTCATGACCGGGATGACGACAGAGAGCTTCATGATTATCCGGTTTTATTGCTTTATTTTCACCAGCACAATGCCGCGTTTGCTGTAGAGTAGGGCAGGAGTGTCAAGGGTTGCAAGTTGCTTGACTGTAGTCAGGGCAATCTCTCCCGGAAGCGGCTCCCGTCTTTCAGCAAAAGATTCAGAATATACGAAAAAAGAGGGGTAATAGACTTCCCACATCACGATTTTATACCCCGCTTTTCTGGCCATGAGGGCGGCCTCCTTCACCGGTTCCTGGAGGAGTTTTCCTGCAATAGGCATCAGATGGATGTTGATGATGAGTGCAAAAATCACTCCCGTAGCAATCAGTTTGTCCGCTACCGCAAACCGGGAAAGAAACTCTATGGCAAGGATCCCGAGAAGTGATGCAATGATTACAAGGATGTGTGACGTTCCGGTGAGCGTAATTCCCTCGGCAAACAGAGTTTGCAGATAGAGGTCATCGGTATAGTTCATTGCTGTGAGGGCAAGAACAGGCAGGAACGCAAGCAGGATGAGGAGCATCAGCGGCCAGAGGGCAAGAAGCCGGGGGTGGCGGCTCAGAGGCAGAGCCCTCGCCATGAGTATGAAGAGCGGTGTATAGCCGTAAATGACGTAGTGAGGAAGTTTTGTGCCGGAGAGCGAGAAAAAGATAAAGACAAAACCGAACCAGATCAGAAGAAAGCGGTTTTCACGTTCCGCAAAGAGTTTTTTCAGGTTGAACAGCACGGTAAAGAGAAGTCCGGTAAAGGGCATCAAACCGATGATGAGTACCGGGAAATAGTAAAAGAGGGAGCCCGAGTGGCCCTCGAATGAGGTGTTGAAGCGGCTGATATTGTGTTTGAAGAAAAAGCCTTCAATAAAGGCCATGCCCTGTTCACGGTATTCAAGCAGATACCAGGGGAGAGCAATACAAAGAAAGATGATGATGCCCCAGGGAGAAAGAGAGGCTCGTACCAATTTTTTCAACTCTCCCTCAATGAGTGAGAAGATAAAAAAAACGGACACCGGTATGATGACGGCAATCGGTCCCTTGGTGAGCATGCCGAACCCGGCTGCGGCAAAGGCAAGATAGAGTGCCCGCTTTGAGCCTGTTTCAAAATGCCGGAAGAGGGCAAACATGGTTATGGCGAGCAGGGCGTTCAGCAGCGCATCGGCAATGGCAGCTTTGGCGATGACGTTGACCTGGAGCGAGAGCACCATCAGTGCAGCAGCAAGGAAGGCCTGCCGGTTGCCGGATACTTTGCGTACAACAACAAAAATTGAAGCGGCCCAGGCGGTTCCTGCCAGTGCAGAGGGGAGGCGGAATGCAAACTCGTTCACTCCGAACAAGTTGACCGATAAAAGCTGGAGCCAGTAGATGAGTATGGGTTTATCAAAACGGGGAGCACCATTCAGCCATGTAGTCAGATAGTTTTTGCTCACCATCATCTCACGGGTTGCTTCGCTGAAAGCTCCTTCATCGACATCAAAAAGCGGAGCAGATCCAAGGCCGGCAAAGAAACTGACCGCAACAAGAAGTCCGAGCAGTGTCAGAAAACGGGTGGTTTCAGATTTCGGAAGATTCAACTGCATTGAGTGTCGTTTTGAAATATCGGTTATAGAGCAGAACTGTGGATGCGATGCCGAGGAATGAACCGGCAATGACATCGCTGATATAGTGTTTGGTCAGCACGATCCGGCTGCATGCGATCAGGATGGCAGCAGAAAAAAAGAGCACCCGCCATCGGGGGTAATACATCGAGAGTACAATTGCCGCGCTGAATGCGGTTGCCGAATGTCCGGATGGAAACGAGGTCCACTCAGCTTCTGTATGGAAAAAGTCAAAGAGATAGAGTTTGTCACTGAACCAGAGTTTGGGGCGCGCCCGCCCGGCTATAAATTTGATGATGTCAGCCGCTATCCCCGACACGGCAACTGCAGTGAAGAGAAAAAGTCCCTGGCGTGCAACGAACGGATTTTTTTTTCGAAGAGCAATAAAAAGCAGGAAACCGGGAACAAGATACCATTGCGATTCACCAAAAAGCGTTATGAAGCTGAAGAGTTGGAAAACCGGGCTCTCTTTCAGTGCATTGAACCAGTCTGCTGCAGGAATATCGGCAACCGCGCAGCTTGCAATGCAGAGCAGGAGTACAAAACAGAAAGAGAGTGTCCATCGGAGATAGGTGTTCATGAACAGCCAATACATTTTTTTGCCGAATTAAACGCTTGCAGTTGAAAATACATTAAATTTCTTGCTCGTACACATCTGTCAATATGCAGAGCATTCTGAAAGGTAAAATGATGATGAGGCGGGCAAATACCATAACCTGTAAACGGGATCAGCGAGGATTTTATGAGCAGTAACCCTTCAGGAGAAGAGCTTCATGACCACCATGACCACCATGACCACCATGACCATCATCACCACCATCATCATGCATCGGGAAACATCAGGACGGCTTTTTTTCTGAACCTCGGGTTTACCGTTGTCGAAATTGTCGGTGGAATCCTGACAGGCAGTACGGCAATTCTTGCTGATGCGGTGCATGACCTTGGCGACTCCATTGCTCTTGGTCAGGCATGGTATTTTGAGAAAATATCTGACGCATCAAGCAGTTCCCGATACTCCTATGGTTATAAGCGCTTCTCGCTTCTTGGTGCACTGATCAGTACGGTGGTACTGCTCACCAGTTCGCTCTTTGTGCTTTCGCGGGCCATCCCCAGGATTTTTGAACCTCATCACCCCGATGCAGGAGGCATGATCATCCTCGCCATCGCCGGAGTAGCCGTTAACGGCCTTGCCATGGCAAAGCTCTCCAAAGAGAAAGGGATGAATGCGCGGGTTGTCGCGCTCCATCTTCTGGAAGATGTGCTCGGATGGGTGGCGGTGCTTGTTGTGGCGGTTATTCTGCTCTTCTGGGATGTTCCGGTGCTTGATCCTATACTTGCCATTCTTATTACCCTCTATATTCTTGGAGGAGTTATCAAAAATCTCAGGGCTATGATTCCTGTTTTTCTTCAGGCGGTGCCCGATGAGCAGGATCTTGATGCAATCACCCGTGAAATTGAGGAGTTGCAGCATATTCATGCCGTACACCATGCCCATATCTGGTCTCTGGACGGGGTGCATACGGTCTTTACCGCTCACCTTGAAGTTGACACCATGCTTGCTGCTGAAAGCTATATGCAGCTCAAGGAGCGAATCAGAGCGCTGGTTGAACGTCATGGTCTTTACCATTCAACCGTTGAGATTGAGTATCCCGGTGAGGCTTGCCGCAACACCCTTGCCGGGCACCACTAAAAAGCTGTTACACGATTTGATGGTATCGTTTGGTGGTACTCGAATTCCTCACGTACTTTGTGTACGCACCGGTTTCTCCGTTACGTCCGCCTCGCCCTCAAACCGCTCACGACGATTTTTAGAGGTGCCCATCATCCTCCCAATGGTTTTGTGATCACGCATTTTTTTTGTCATCCCGATAAGGGGCTGTCGGCAGAGGGATCTCTTGTGAGCCATGAACGAGAGAGATTTCTTACCCCGAAAGTTCCCTCGCTTGCGTTCGTGAGGAGTTGAAATGACAGAATGGCAACTCTCTGGTCTCACAATCTGTTACTATCGTTATCTTGTGCCGAAATGATCATAACCGGAGCTACCTCGATGAAAAAACTCTTTTTGCTTGGATTTCTGCTGCTTGCCGGATGTACCGGTATACCGCAGGGGATTACCGTGGTCGATAATTTTGCTCTGGATCGTTATCTGGGCAAATGGTACGAAATTGCCAGAATTGATAACCGGTTTGAGAAGGGAATTGAGCAGGCTACGGCGGTTTACTCGCTGGCTGACGATGGCAGCGTCAAAGTTTTGAACAGCGGTTACAAGGCGAAACAGGGCAAATGGAAAACTATTGAAGGCCGCGGCGTTTTTATTGATGATACCAGCAGAGGAGCTTTGAAGGTCTCCTTTTTCGGCCCATTTTATGCGAGTTACAATGTTATAGACCTTGACAGGGTAAACTACTCATGGGCTGTTGTGTGCGGAAGTAACCGTTCGTACTTCTGGATCCTTTCCAGAACACCGCTGATGGAGAGGGAGCTTCTCGATGAGCTTGTCGGGAAGGCTGGTTCTATGGGATTTGATACGACGAAGATTCGCAGGGTTGCACAGCAGCAGACAGAGTGATCCGTTTATGACTGCATTCAGGATAAGATAGTGATGGCAGGACTGTAGCGTGAGGTTATGACATGGCCTGATAAAAGTATTGCAATTTGAGTTTTGGGCACTTTCAGCTTTTTCGTTTATTCAGTAAAACAGCAAGTGCAACTCCTCCGGCAAAAAGATACCATCCGATAACGATCTGAATGTCATGAGGGATTGACTCAGGTATTGTAATTGCCATGTTTAAATGCTTTGTGTTGGTTTGTTACTGTAAAAAAGGGAGATTTTTTCGGGGGCTGTCTTAAAAAATAACCGTATTAATACTGACGATAAAGTACGTTATTTTTTGTGTATTCCAAACAGGCACCGAATTGAAAAACGTATTATAATGAGGTTCAATTTTCTGCTGATTGCTGGTGCGTTTTGTAATTGAATTGCATGGGTGAGTTAATTAAAACAAAGAGGTAATTAATGTCAAATCTGATACTTGTAGCAAAAGTAGTTGCAAAAAATGAGTCTGTTGAACTGGTCAAAAGCGAATTGCTTAAACTTGTTGCTCTTGCCAGAGAAGAGGAGGGGTGCATACAGTACTCCTGTCACGAAGACAAAAGTGATCCGGCAGTATTTATTTTTTATGAAATATGGGAGAGCCAGGCTTTACTGGAAAAGCATATGGCTACAGAGGGGTTCAAAGCCTACCAAAAAGCTGTAGATGGCCATATAGCCGAGAAGGTATTCAATAAACTGACACTGCTTGCATAATGGGGGCACACTACAATTTATAACTGTTTTTAACGTGCAGTAATTGGCTGTCGTTGGAATATATCAGCTCAGGCATTCTTGCCATAGGCATGTGCCTTGGCAAGCCACTTTTCTCGCTTTTGGAGGGTTGCATTTTTTATCGGCCCGAAACCTGAAATTTTCACCGGTTTGATACCGCAGAACTCAAGAATGGTGCGTTTCATCTGGTTGTGGCCCGGCATCCGATAGACTAACTGGTAGTACCATATCGGGGTGTCCATGGTGACGAGCAGATGCGCCGATCGATTGGAGAGCAACTGGTCCCACATTGCCGATCCATCCCTGAATTTGAAGGCAAAACCGGGAAGAAAAATCCGGTCGATAAACCCTTTCAGCAAGGCAGGCATTGCTCCCCACCAGACAGGATAGACGAAGACCAGATGCTCCGCCCATATGATTGCCTCCTGGGCGGCAACCAGATCAGGCTCAAGCGGCTGAATTGAGTTGTAACCGTTGTGGAGTATCGGATCGAAAGTGAGGGTACCGGGATTGAGTAATTGAACCTCGTTACCGGCAGCTCTGGCTCCATTCACATAGGAGTCAGCAAGTGCGCTACAGAAACTCTTCTTTGCCGGGTGACCAAGAATGACAAGAATTCGTTTGCTCATTTGCTCTTTACGGGGCATTCTGCTTTTCTGTTCACTCCGGCACTTCCGTTAATACAGCAGGAGTTGAGTGCTGCAGCTCCCACATTCTGCGGTAAAGCCCTTCTGTGCTCATGAGACGCTCGTGAACGCCCTGTGCTACAATTTTCCCTTTATCAAGTACGATGATGTTGTCGTACTGATCCATGGCCTTCAGTCTGTGGGTGATGGTGATCATGGTTTTGCCTCTGCTGATGGAGGAAAGGGTGTCAGTAACCTCTTTTTCAGTGATGCCGTCCAGGTTGGCAGTTGCTTCATCAAGGATGATCATCGGAGCGTTTTGCAGCACAATGCGTGCAATGGCGATGCGCTGGCGTTCGCCTCCGCTGAGTTTCATGCCGTGCTGGCCGATCCATTCGTCAAGTTTGGATGCAAAGTTGATGAGTCCCGCCTGAGAGAGGGCTTGGCGGAGCTCTTCGTCAGTTGCATCGGGTTTTGCGAGCAGAAGGTTTTCCCGGATGGTTTCGGCGAAGAGGTAGGTTCGCTGTGATACGAGAGAGATATTTCGACGCAGCTCCTCCGGGTCAAGGAGGGTGATGTCGACATCACCGATAGCGATAGCGCCTTCTGAACTGTTCCAGAATCGCATGAAGAGGGAGGTGATGGTTGATTTACCTGCGCCGCTTGGTCCGACAATGGCAATGTGCTGACCTGCCGGAACCGAGAAGGATATTGAATCGAGCGCTTTCGTGAGGCTTCCCGGATAGGTGAAGCTGAGCTTTTCGATTTTGATGGCACGGTTTGCAGGGAAAGGAAACGGCGCTGCCGGGCTTGAGGTTTCAGGCTTGGCATCAAGGATTTCAAAAAGGCGCTCTCCTGCATGTCTGTCAGCCTCAAGGTGTTTTACTGCTGCCGGAAGGGGGATAAACGGCTCAAAAGAGGCCATGACCGCAAGCGTTATGACTGCAAGTGAGATGCCGTTCATGGCTCCGGTTGAGACTGTCGGTATGAGTGCCCAGAGTATCGTTAGTACCGCGCCATTCATAAGCAAACCGGTAAGTGACTCCTGCAACCCTTCAACAATGGCGTTTGTTCTCTGGAGCTGGAGTTTGGCTGATTCGACAGAGCGCATCTCCTCAAGATGCCCGGCAAGTCTGCCGTATACCTGAAGCTCCCCGATCCCCTGAAAGAGATCAAGTGCAAGGAGTTGCTGATCGGTCTTCCGGTTCATGATGCCGACTGAGAGGCCGCGGCCGAGCAGCATGGTAAGCAGCGGGACGGCGATACCTGCCAGCAGGTGAAAGCAGAGGATAAGGAGTGCCGCCTGAAGGGAGTAGGTTCCTGCAAGCACCCACATGAGCAGCGCGACAAGAATTGCGGTGACCGGGGGAGCCAAAACCCTTGTGTAGAGGTTCTCAAGGCTCTGGATATCATCAACAATCCGCTGAAGGAGATCACCGCTTCTGAAGTGCATGAGCCGGGCTGGTGCAAGAGGTTCCAGGGCATCATAAAACCAGAGCCGGAGTTTTGCCAGTATCCTGAAGGTTGTGTTATGGGATACGAGCCGCTCGGCGTAGCGCAGCACTCCGCGGGCAAGGCCGAAAAAACGCACACCGACAATACCGAGCTGAAGGGCACCCATCGGGGGCTGAAGTGCTGCCTTTGCGATGATGTAGGCAGAGGTCATCAGGAGGCCGATACCGCTTCCGGTTGTGGCAAAGCCGATCAGGGCGGCAAGTGCCATCCACCAGAAGTATGGTCTGACGATAGCGGTCAGTCGAATAAACGTTTTCATAAGCACTCCTCCTGCTGCAACTTCAGGGCATCACGGTAGAATCCGCCGGCTTCGATCAGCTCATCATGTGTTCCTGTTCCGGTAATCCGCCCTTTACTGACAACAATAATCTGTTCTGCCCTCATGATGGTTTCAAGCCGGTGGGCAATAACTACGGTTGTACGGTCTTTCATGAGTTCCAGGATCGAACTGCGCAGTGCAGCTTCAAGTTCCGGATCGGTATGCGATGTTGGTTCATCGAGTATCAGAAGGGGGGCGTTTTTAAGAAATGCCCTTGCCAGTGCGACCCTTTGGGCCTCTCCTCCGCTCAGTCGGGAGCCCTGTTCGCCAATCATGGTTTCAAGTCCTTTCGGCAGTGTCCCGACAAAGCTCAAAAGACCGGTTTTTTCAAGGGTGTCGGAGATCTCTTGTTCCGATGCATCAGCTCTGCCAAGGAGAATATTCTCTTGCAGTGTGGCATTGAAGAGGTATGGGTGCTGCGGCACCCAGGAGATCTCCCGGTGCCACTCTTCAAGAGGGATTTCATGAACCGGTCGCCCGTTCATGGTTATGCTGCCTGTGGCGGGTTCCTGAAAGCGGAGAAGGAGATTGATCAGGGTGCTTTTTCCTGCACCGCTCGGCCCGATGATTGCTGTGGTTTTTCCGGCAGGAATTGTTGCGGTAATGTTGTCGATAGCAGCAACTTCAGAGCCGGGATAGCTGTAGCTCAGATTGTTCAGGATGAGAGGGTACCTGCCAAATGGTTCGGCTTGTATTGCAGGCACGCCAGGGCTGTCGAGCGGGGCTGGTTGTTCAAGAATGGCGAAAATCTCTTTCGAAGCACTGACACCCTCCATTCCGGCATGGAACTTTGTACCGAGCTGGCGAAGGGGAAGATAAAAGTCAGGGGTAAGCAGCAGAACGAAAAGCGCAGGCTGAAAGCCGATCTGGCCTTTCATGATACGCAACCCTATCCCGACAGCAATAACGGCGGTGCCAATGGTGCCGACCAGCTCAAGCGTCAGGGACGAGAGGAATGCAACTTTCAATACCCTCATGGTTGCCTGGCGGAAGTTCTCTCCGGACTCTTCAATGGATTTTCGCTGCTCCCTGCTCTGTGCAAAGAGCTTGAGTGTTGGCAGACCTTGCAGAACATCAAGAAAGTAGCCGCTCATCCTGCTCATGGTTTTCCACTGCTTTTCAGTCATGGCACTGGCTGATTTCCCGATCAGGATCATGAAGAGCGGAATAAGGGGTGCTGTTGCAACGAGGATAACCCCTGAAATCCAGTCGTCAGGAAAGATGGCTGCAACGATAAGCAGAGGTGTGAAGAGAGCAAAAAAGATCTGTGGAATGTACTGGCTGTAATAGGCATCGAGTGCTTCGACACCCTTGATCAGCGTTGTGCTGAGCTTTCCGCTTTGCACCGAACGGGTGTAGATCGGTCCGAGAACCCCCACTTTTTCAGTCAGGCGAGTGAAGAGTTTTGTACGGATAGTAAGGGTTCCCCGGTTGGCTTCAGTCTGTGAACTCCAGTTGAACAACATGCGGAGGATGCTGAAAAGTCCGAAAAAACCGAACAAGGGGATGAGGTTGTTTATTGTGCTTTTCTGTATAAACGCGCCATCAATGATTTTGCTCAGATAAAACGCCTGGGCGATCAGCATTCCGGACGTGATAGATCCTGAAATAATTGACAGAATAAACGGCGCTCGTTCTTCTTTTATGAGTTGAAAAAGTCGCCGGTCAATGTTCATGGTTCATGGTCTTGTTCAGTGTCAAAATCGCACTAAGTCTACATAATAAAAAAGTTCGATGCAACCGGTTCACTCCTTTGAGCACCGGTTGTCAGTATTCAAGTTCCGAGTCTGTTGAAACTCTTTCCCGGAATACCCAGTAGCTCCAGCACTGGGCAATGATGACCAGTGGCGTAAATATCAGTGCCACAACGGTGAGGATGCCGAGGGTGTACTCACTTGAAGAGGCGTTGTATATGGTCAGGCTCCAGGCCGGATTGAGGTTTGAAACAAGCACTCTCGGGTAAAGGTTCGTGAAGATGGCGAGTGCGGAAAAAATAATAGCAAGGGCGGTCATGATGAATGCCACTCCGGATCTGTTTTTCTGCAGCAGGAGTAGAACCGCAGCAAGTGAGAGCAGTGAGAGCAGTGGCAGGATACCCGGTTTTATGGAGGTAACGGTTACGCTGCAGGCGATGCAAACCATCAGGGAGAGTGTGGCCGGAGCCCAGAGCTTTTTTGCGATACCGACAGCCCGTTCTTTCACGCTGCCGGATGTTTTCAGCGAGAGAAAGAGTGCGCCGTAAAGGGTAAAGGTCAATGCAGAGGCAGCGCCGCCGGCAAGGGCAAAGGGATTCAGAAGGTTGGAGAGAGCTCCGGTATAGTTCCCGGATGCATCAACAGGCACTCCACCGATGAAATTGGAGAGGATAACTCCCCAGAGCAGTGCCGGAACAAGACTGCCGCCAAAGATAATCCACTCTGATACTCTTTTCAGGGCCGGGTTACTGAACTTGCTGCGGAATTCAAAGGCTGCACCCCGAAAAATCAGCGAGAGCAGCATCAGCAGGAAGAGCGGATAAAAGCCGCTGAGGAGTGAGGCATACCATCCCGGAAATGCGGCAAACATTGCGCCTCCTGCGCTTACCAGCCACACTTCATTACCGAGCCAGAATGGACCGATGGTGTTGATGACACTGCGTCGCTCCCGATCATCACTTCCCATAAACGGGAGGAGAATGCCGGTGCCGAAATCAAAGCCTTCAAGCAGAAACAGTATGGTAAAAAGAAGCGCAATAAATATGAACCAGATCGAGTGTAAATCCATTATGTGAAGTTCGTTACAGTTTATTCCGATGAATCGAGCCCGGCTATGGCATATTTTCTCAAGAGGTAGACATCCGTGAAAGTAAGCACGCCATAGATCACGATAAACACTCCAAGTGAGAGCATCAGTTCAGTGCTGCTGACCACCGAGGCGGGTGAGAGACCCTCTTCGGTTTTCAGAAGACCGAACACAAGCCATGGCTGACGGCCCATTTCTGCCAGTATCCAGCCTGACGAGTTTGCAATCCAGGGTAGAATAGATGACCAGATAATGAGGGTGCCGACTCTTGACGAAAAGGTATAGTTGCCCTTTACTACCCGGTAGAGCACAAAGAGAGAGGTCATGAGCATCACGGTTCCGGCTCCGACCATGAATCTGAAGCTCCAGTAGGCAGTCACAACGGAGGGGATGTAGTTGCCTGGTCCGTACTTTGTTTCATATGTTTTCTGCAGCTCCCGGATCCCTTTTACCTCGCCTTCAAAGCGGTCATAAGCAAGAAAGGAGAGCAGGCGGGGAATGCGGATGGCAAAAATATCCCTGAGTTCCCTTTCATCTCCTATGGTGAGCAACGAAAAACTTGCCGGATTTTCGCTCTCCCAGAGCGCTTCGGCAGCAGCAACCTTCATCGGCTGGGTTTTCAGGAGATCCTGCATCTGTGCATGTCCGGCAAGCGTAACGAGAATTGCGCCTGTAACGGCATAAAAAGCCCCGAACTTCAGGGAGGTTTTAAAAGCCTCTCGCTCTGTTGTTGCACGCACCAGATGCCATATGCTTACGGCGATTACCAGAAATCCTCCGGTGACCACACCTCCGGCAAGCACATGCGGAAACTGCTTCCAGACATGGGGATTGAAGATGAAGGCAAAGAAATCCGCCATCTCCGCTCTTGAGCTATCTGCAGCCATTTTATAGCCGACAGGGTACTGCATAAAGGAGTTCGCTACAAGTATCCAGAAGGCAGAGAGGGTGGAGCCGAGGGCGACAATCCAAATTGTGGCGGCATGGAGTGCTTTGGGCAGCCTGTTCCATCCGAAGAGCCAGATGCCGATAAAGGTCGCTTCAACCGAGAATGCAAGCAGGGCCTCGATAGCGAGGGGAACACCGAAAATGTCACCTACAAAGCGCGAGTACTCCGACCAGTTCATGCCGAATTGAAACTCCATCACAATACCGGTTACCACACCGACGGCAAAGTTGATCAGAAAGAGATTGCCCCAGAACCTTGCAAGCTGTTTATACCGCTCGTTTCCGGTTTTCACCCAGGCCGTTTCAAGAATAGCCGTAAAGATTGACAGGCCGAGTGTAAGCGGTATGAAGAAGAAATGAAAAACAGCAGTGAAGGCAAATTGAGCCCGTGCAAGAAAAAGGGTATCCATAAAACAATATTGAAACTGAACTGTGGCCATGAGTGCACCACTATAAATCTATTCCGCGCTCCGATTGCTTTGTTTGTTTCCGACTGTGTCGGAATACACTCTACTGACAGGGGGTGGACTCACTACGATTCAGAGTGGTACCAAAGGGGTTACAGCCTGTACGCGGGTTCTTGTTTTGAAACAGGTTTAAAATAGTCTGTTTTCCTTTAATAACGTAATTTATTTTCTGATACATCCTGTCAAGCAGCAGGAAGATGCTCTGAAAGGGGAAGATAAACATTAAGCGGGAAAACGACGAAAGGGAGAGGTAAAATGCCGGTCACTCAATCGGGCCATACGTGACCGGCTCATCCATATGTGCAGTTCAGCTCATCTCCTTATGGTCACTCTGCCGTACTCCTGGCCCATCAGCAGGTGTTTAAAGGTGTCACTACTCTCTTTAGGGGCTGTAAGGTTGAAGTCAACATTCTTTTGAAAGAGCATCACGAAGTCTGAGCCGCCGAAGAGGAAATATCCGAGCATATCACCCTTTTTGACGGTAGTGCCCACGTTGACACTCTTTTCAAAATTAACGGAGCAAACCTGCGACATGCCGATCGGCAGCAGTGCTACCACGCCATATTTCGGGGTATCGATAATGACGCATCCACGGGTCTCAATATTCTGCCAGCCGGGGGTGTTGGCATCAAGCATATATTTTTTTGTGCCGGGATCCCATGTCAAATAACCGCCAACAGCATCATCGCTCTGAATAGTGCGGACCTCTTTTATGGTTCCGTCAACAGGGAAATGATAGCGGTGATAATCGTTTACATCAAGAAAGGTGTGCGTCAGTGTGCCACTGGCAAATGCAAGTTTGTATGCACTCCCTTCACCCACAAGAGCAGCTACGGATTTGAATACACCGGATTTGATGGCGACACCTTTTTTAGCAACAATATTGGATTGTTTGTCAATTCTCCATACACCCTGAGGCTTTGAGTCGGCAGGGGAAGCTATGATTGACTGGTCAGTCGGGGCGACAATCGGTCGCTGGTCGGGCGATTTCAGATAGCGCGCAAAAAAATCGTTGAATGTTTTCCAGTTTGAGGGGTCCTCATACCACCCCTTGTTCAGTCCGAAT
The DNA here is from genome assembly GCF_011601315.1 of Candidatus Chlorobium masyuteum. Lineage (NCBI taxonomy): Bacteria > Pseudomonadati > Chlorobiota > Chlorobiia > Chlorobiales > Chlorobiaceae > Chlorobium > Candidatus Chlorobium masyuteum. The sequence goes on from NZ_JAAORA010000002.1 coordinate 535,926, forward strand.
CGATCATCCTCCAGAGCTTTTTTGTAGTAGGCATCGTTCCATGACCCCTCCCTGCTCAGATAGAGCCCCCACTCCCTGGTGAAGTTGATCAGCCATGTTCGATAGGGTTCATGGTACTGCAGTGAGTTATTGTAATAACCTTTGTTTTTTAGTCCGGTAAGCGGCTGATCGTTGACGAAGTAGAAGTAATCAAGACTCTGATCAATCTGATCGTAGAGCGAAGACCAGGGTGCGTTGGGCAGGATTGACCAGGGCAGTGCTTTTGTCGCCCAGTCGATAAAATTGTAATACTCCTCCAGCGTCCTGACCGGGTTGGTTACCCTGTCCGGATTGATTCTGGTAGTTTTATTGATGGACTCGACAAGCATATTCCGCAGTTCCGAATTATGCTCTACCATGGTGATCAACTCCTCCGTTATCGGCTCATGCTTTGCCGCTCCGGAGGTGATCTCCCCGGCAAAAGCGCTGAAGCTCAGACATGTGCAAAGCGTGACAACAGAGAGTATCCTGACCAGAAAATTCCTCTTTTTCATAAATCGTCTCCGTTTGAAAAATGTGGCTGATGGTGTTGGAGCATCAGTAATGCCTGATTAAACTTCACTTTTGTTCTGAACTGTTGCAACGGATGCAACAGTTGGATTTTGTGCAAGATCGGTCAGTTTCTTTTCAAAGGTTTATACATAACCTGTCAGACCTGTTCATCCCAAGGGTTGACTACAGTGACAGATAAATCACTGAAGTGTCGGATGTTACGAGTAGCGATGATGGCGTTGTGCGCCAAAGCAATACCGGCAATAAAAGTGTCGCGCATATCGACGGGACGTCCGCTGATTTTGCGATCGGCAGCTAATTGCGCTGCTTGATTTGCTGATTTGGCATCAAAGAGCAAGACACGGTTCTTGAAGTCATCTTGCAGGAGTTCCTCAAAGCGCTTCTGTAGTAATGTTTTACGATTGCCAGATGTCAGCAGGTGTAAACCGAAGCGGACTTCAAACAGGGTGATGCTGTTCAGGCAGATAGATTGGGATGATTGTTTGTCCAGCCAGGCAATCACTTGAGGGTCTGGTTGCTGCTGCATCAGTGCGGACAAGACGTTGGTGTCCAGAATTATCATGAACCAAAGTTCACCGGTTCAAGGGCATGTCCATGGAGCTCAGTCAGTGGTTCTGTCAGACCTATATCTTTAAAGCGCGCAGCGATGCGTGAACCCAGTTTTTTCTGGGTCTGATCCGTTTCCGTGACAGCACACCGCAGAATCTGGCCAACCTCTTCTTCTACACTCAAGCCGTGCATGGTTGCCCGCTTTATAAGAAGTCTGTTGACTTTATCCTCGACTTTACAAATAATGACTTGAGTCATGAAACACCTCCTGAATTGAAAAGAGACACACAACATATAACGTGTAAATAGCCATGTCATGCCTCTTAATTCTGAAATATATGCTGGCTGGTTATCAAAACAAAATTCGTTAAAATTACGATTTCTTCGTGAGTATCTTCACATAACCGTTCATTTGCCTTCAGCTTGAACTTCCGGGTTATCCTCGGGACTTGCTTTCATTCGGGATTTTTGTTGACGGACAAGAAGCAACGCCCTGACAGAAGCATAGGTTGGTTTCAAAGATTCATATTTCTTCCGGAACTCCACGTCTTTCATTGCCTTACGAAGGGTGGCTTCGTGGTTGTATTTAACTGGCTTATAGGTAAGTTTATCAATGATTTACCGCGTTCATTCGCCTACGTTTCAACGCTCTTCTGACAGCCGCTGGCTCATGCGTAAAGACCGTCAACAGAATCCTCGCTGATCGTTGAGGCTGAAGGCGTATTAGTTTCCAATCTTGTACTGATCGAAGTTCAAAGCCGAATCGAGCTGAAAACTCAGGTTGCGTAAGGCGAAAGTTGTTACGAATTGTTTTGATGTCGACACCTTCAGGGACATGAGTGACAAAGCCTTCAGTATTATTGCCGCGAGCATAGTCAAGTGTCTGATTCGCAGATTTGAAGAGTTTACTTCCTGTTTTTGACCTGGTGTTTAACTCGTTTTTTGTAAGCATAAGCAAGCGAACCCTAAATTTCCTTTAGTTCATTTGTTTTGGCTTGTGATAAATTGGCTTTTTAGCGCTTCCGCTGGTAATTTCCATCTCATTTTTAATGAAAGATGTGTTTGATCAATAGTTACGGATTTTTCAATGTATCCATTATTTCTCGAATCTTTCGAAGTCGTTCAAGAAAATCTTCAGAAAACGTTCCATCAAGAAAACCCTTGGTATGCTTTTCTTGATATTTGATCCATTCAATACGCGCATTACTGACCGCTATCATTACGCGTGCAGAGTCTGCGCTTATTTGTTGTAATGGGCTCACTGCAATACCATTGTTAAAATTGCAATAAATAGAGTTGTTTTTCTCATTGTTTAAATCAGGGATTGTTTCCAATGCAGCCTTATAATCATTAACATCACTATCATCAGCTCTAATCTCAGTTTGGAGATAATCGTGAAAAAGGGTTGCCTCAATTTTTTTTGTATGTGAGTTTAAGCGTTTAGCCAATTTTTTCCAATCGTATGGAATACCCGAAGCCTCGTCGAGTACGGCCCGGACTATCATTGGAATTTTAACAATCTCTTCAGAAGATAGATGTGCCAATGTGTATGCACGGGCGAAAAAACCGTGAACATAAAGAAGCTTTGCCTCTTCAAGAAGTGACCTGGCATTCTCCAAAATCATGCTTCTGGCTATCTCAACTTGTTTATGGGCGAGTGGTTTCATATGTATCACTACAGTTTATTAATGCTTATAGACTAAGTATTGAACTCATTCATTGCAATATTTCAAGTCGTACATCATATCTAAGCAGTCATTATAAATCCAAAAGTCTTCTTCTGAATAATACTGCGGTAATTTGTTTGTTAATTTATCGGAAATGTGTATTCTTCCTGCGAGCCAATAATATTCGAAAGTGTTTCCGGAAATATTTTTTATTCCTCTATAGTTAGAAGATGAGACATCTATATGCCCATATTGATTTAAGGTGTCGGGAATATGAAAGTATTCATTAGCCTTAATGAGCTCATGTTTAATGGACTTAAATTTAAAGTTTTCTAGTGAGAACTCAATTGTCATAGAATGAATCGTATTGGCATCAATTGGAAGGTTTTTACATAAAAAGTCGATCACGCTTTTTTTAAGGGTTGTTTTGGATTTTACAAATATATCGAGTAAGCCATCTTCTTTTAGATTCTTAACTTTGTCTTTATGATTTTTACACGTGTAATAAAAGTTTTCGTCATATAAACTATTAATTACTTCTGTGCCAAAATAGCCATAAAAAGTACTGATTTCATTACATATTAGTTCTATTTTATCGAAAGCTTTCAGTGGATCGATTTCTTCTGCAATAGCTTTTAGGTAGAGGTACAGTGATTCTTTTTTTTCCATTGCGTTTAATGCGTTCTCTTTGATCTTTTGAAATTCAATAGGTATATTTCCCCAAGAATTTTCAATAGGTTCGCTATAGTCAGGCATGATTCCTGATAAGTCGAGTTGTGTTTTAGGTAATTTCCATGAAATAAATTCCCTATTTCTTTTGAAGTCTGCAAAGGATAAATTTCTTTCTATTCTACTTAAGGTAAATGATTTAGATTGTACGAGATACTTTTTGTTTTTTAGCACTTTTGAACCACTTATTTTAAATTTGTTGATATCTGATATTTTTACAAGTTCAAAGTCAGAATTAATCATTTCTGAAGTTAAAAAGAATATTCGAGAATTTTCTTCAAATCCGGTGTGACATAAAAGAAAAAATTCGTCTCTCGGCTTATTGTCGTTATCAAATATGTAATCTTGATGAATATAGTGTGTCGTTTATTCTGACTCAAAAAACTTGACTTGAATGAATCCAAGTATAGGAGGGTTTTTATCCAACAAGTTTTTATTCGTTATACGTCTTTGAATTATTAAATCGGCACCATCAATGTCAATAGACCGTTCTAATATCCAAAATCTATCCATTAGGAATGCTTTCGCTCTGACTTCCCCTAAAGCGCCATTTTGCATTGCTTTTAGCCAACTCGGAATTTTATCGTCCATAGAGATTTAAAAAAATGATTATTTTTCAGTGTGATATCACCGAACCATAGATTGGTTTGTTCGCATAACAAATGGTTTTATAGATTTTATGCTATAAAATACGCAAATATCAGGCACTATAAAATTTCAACTCTTTCCAGCGGATGCCTTGCATCCCTCACCATGCCGAAACAATAAACCATACGCCTGTGGCAATCATAATCAGGCTGGCAAACCGGTAAAAGCGTTTGCGGGTGGTGTGGCTGATGGTGTTGACCACCTTTCCTACCAGAATCAGGGCAGGGGCGGTACCGATGCCGAAGAGGAGCATCATGAGGGCTCCCATGAGCATTCCGGCAAAGGGGTTTTCCGCATCCATGGCGGCTCTTGCTGAGGCGAGCAGGGCGGTGTAGGTGAGGCCGCAGGGGAGAAATCCGAGGACGATACCCATCGGGTAGTAGCTGCCGATTGAGCGGGGGGCCTTGAAGAGCGACATGATCTTTTGCATCACGCTGCCGCCGGAGCTGCAACCACTGCTTTTAACTGGCAGCGGCAGCCACTCTGCTGTTGAGAGCCCCATAAGGATGATAGTGAGCCCTGCAATGATCATGATTGTGCGCTGTAGAGCCTCAATGGAGGCGGCAAGCAGAAGAAATGAGCCGGAGAGGCCGACAATACCTCCAAGTATGGTATAGGTGGTTACTCTGCCGAGGTTGTAGAGCAGAAGATGAAGTAGACCTTTTCGGGTTTCGCCGACCGAGAGAGCGCCGACAACCGGGCCGCACATGCTGATGCAGTGGCCGAATCCTCCGGCGATCCCGGAGAGCATCATGGCCAGCAGTGGTGGAATAGTCATAGTGGCATCTCTATTAATTTGTTCCGCGATTCGATTGCTTCGTTGGACGGTGCTCAAAAAGAGAACAAGGACGTCAGGGACGAAGAGAACATCTGGATGGTTTTCCTTGGCGCAATTTCGTGTAATTTCGTCTGTTTTGTGGTCCAAAAATCTTCAAACCGCTTACGACAATTTATAGAGATGCCCTTTTCATTTTATTTTTCTTCTCTCTTTCCATGTTCGGCTGTTTTTGCCGGTTCATCGTCATCGTCAAGCATCCGGTACTTGGGTGCCTCGGGGTCGTCAAACTGCCCGCTTTTGACTGCCCAGATAAAGAGGAACCATGCCGCCACACCGACAAACAGCCCGATACCGATAAGAAAAAATATAGTGTACATGGCTCTGCTGTCAAGGTTTTTTCAATCGAAGAGAGTTACTCACCACCACCAGCGAGCTTGTCGCCATCAGCATTGCGGAGATGATGGGATGCAGCACACCCGTGACGGCAAGCGGCAGGGCTATCAGATTATACGCAAAGGCCCAGAAAAGGTTCTGCCGGATGACGGAAAAACATTTTGAAGAGCTGTCAATGAGGGTGCTGATGAGCCGGAGGTCATCCTTGAGAATGGCCACTCCAGCACTTTCGAGCGCTATGCCCGATGCCTGGCCGACGGTCACTCCCGTGTCGGCTTCTGTGAGGGCAGGGGCATCATTGATTCCGTCTCCGACCATCATGACACACTCACCCCTCTCTTTCAGCTCGCGGATAACCGCTGCCTTTTCAATCGGACCCAGGCAGGCCTGAACATCGGTGATGCCACATTTTGCTGCGATATAGTCGGCCACTCCCCGGTTGTCGCCGGTCAGGATCTTCAGTTTCATCCCCTTTTTACGGAGCAGCTTAATCATGGGAAGGGCGTCGTCACGCAGGTCGTCGATCAGGCCGATCACTCCGGCAACTCTCTTGTTGCAGGCAACCATCACCACGGTTTTTCCTTCGGTGTCAAGCCGTGATGCAATTGCTTGCTGTTCAGGAGTGATCTCTATGTTTTCCTGCTGCATGAACGCTTCCGAGCCAGCCAGCCAGGATTCGCCCTCGATAGTGCCGGAAACACCTCTGCCCGGTATTGCCCTGAAGCGCTCAACCTTCAGGAGATCACCATCCCATGCTCCGGCAAGAGCATGAGCCGTCGGGTGTTCCGAAGAGGCTTCAAGTGATGCTGCATGCTGCAGAAAAGCAGGGGTTCGGGCAAAATCGTGAAGATCGGTTATGGAGGGTTTTCCCCTGGTGATGGTGCCGGTTTTGTCGAGGACAACAGTCGTGGTTTTTGAGAGAGTTTCAAAAATATCTCCCCCCTTTACAAGAATGCCTTTTTTGCCTGATGCGGAAGTGCCGACCAGAATAGCGAGTGGTGTTGCCAGACCGAGAGCACAGGGGCAGGCAATGACGAGCACCGAGACGGCATTCAGGAGTGCACTGACCGTGCTGCCGCTGGAGAGTTTCCAGTAGAGAAAGGTGGCGAAAGCCAGAAGAATGGTTACCGGCACGAAAAAGCCGGCGGTTTTATCCGCAATGTTTTGTATTGGTGCCTTGCGGGCGTGTGCATCCTCGACGGTTTTGATGATCCGTGAGAGCAGGGTAGCGGATGCTTTTCCGGTGACCTTGATCGTGAGCCGTCCGTTCATGGAAAAACTTCCGGCAAAGATGCTGCTGCCAGGCTCTTTCAGAACGGGGCGGGACTCCCCGGTAAGCATTGATTCATTTACTTCGGCTTCGCCTTCAATCACGACGCCGTCAAGCGGTATCCGGTCACCGGGGATCACCTCGATCCGGTCGCCGGGATTGACCGCAGAAATCGGCACCATCGTGGTTTGGCCGCTTTCGGAAAGAAGCAGGGCCTCCTGCGGCTGGAGTTCGGCAAGCTCAGCCATGGCGTTGCCCGCCTTGAGGCGTGAACCGGCCTCAAGGAAACGGCCGAGAAGGATGAAGGTGATGATCATGGCGGCACTGTCAAAAAACACCTCCCCTCCGAGGGGGATCATCGCAATACTGTAGAGGTATGCCGAGAGTGAACCGAGCGCTACAAGAACATCCATGTTGAGTGTGAGCCGCCTCAGCGAACGCCATGCGTTTGAGAGGAATGGAAATCCGGCATAAAAGAGAACCGGGGAGGCAAGAGCCCAGGAGATGAGCTGAAACGCGACTCTGTAGCGGCTCTCCATGCCCTGGAAAAAACCGGCATAGAGCGCTGCCGTAAAGAGCATGAGCTGCATGGAGAAAAATCCGGCAGTTCCGAAGCGAAGGAGCAGGTCCTGCTTCTCCTCAGCAAAAACAGTGCTGCCTGCGTTCTGATGGCAGGGGTGAGGAAGGTAGCCGATATCCCGTACAGCATTCAGGATGGTGTCGAGCGTTGTTTTACGCCCACTCCAGGTGATGATGGCCTTGTGGGTTGCATAGTTGACTCTTGCTGAAAGTACCCCTTCAACTTTTACGAGAAACTTTTCGATAAGCCATACACATGAAGCGCATCGTATGCCGGAGAGTAAAAGCTCAATGCGGTGCTCATCACCTGCAATGGTAACGGTATCGCTGAAGTGGGCACTCTGGAGCTTTACTCCGGTGGCCGGAGGGCCGGGCTGCCAGTCGCACCGCTGGCGGTAAAATGCATCAAGCGAGCTGCTGTTGACAAGCTCGTAGACCCCGAGACAGCCATGGCAGCAGAAATATTTCGTCTGGCCGTCAATTCTTGCGGTTACGGCTGTATTTCTGCCGGTCTCCTGCATGCAGTGATCGCATTGCACGCATTCAGCCGCGGTGGTCTCACTTTCTGACATTGAAGATAAATGCCGGATTGTCAAGCAGCTCGGAAAGCAATGTTGCCTGCCAGAGAGTGCGTCCGCTCATGCATCGGACAATTACCCCTTTGCCCTTGTAGGTACAACCGGTTGTTCTCTGAAGAGTGACCTGGTTTTTGCCCATCATCATACCCGGCATGCTGAGATCAAGCAGCAGTTTGTCTGGAAGCCTGTCGCATGGCGAAATGGTTACCGTGAAGCTGAGTTCCTGCATCGGACTTACCGGCTTTGGCTCAATGTTCAGTGTGACCGTGCGCTGAGCGGAGGTAACCGAGCAGGGGCCATCATTGATGTTGCACTCCAGCTCTTTTGCCGGGAGTGGAGTTGCTGTGCTCAACAGCGATACAAAGAGCGCCAGAGCCGCCATACCTTTTATTTTATCTCTGAAAACCATTTTTTTGTGGCAATGAGTTGTTGTTGCTGCTTCAGGTCAATTCGTGTGAACCAGACACCTTTGAATGGAATGTCAGCAGTTGCCTGATAGACTCCGGGTGAGCGTTCACGCATAGTTATGGTGGAGTCATAACCGGAAGAGGAGAGGTTTCCGATAAAGAGGGTGAGATCGGCATGTTCAAGCGGCACTCCCTTTGAGGTGACGGAAATTCTGATCTCATTTTCTCCCCTCTTCAGTGCTGCTGGCGACTGGATTGCTATACCAAGGCGCTCTTCTGCCGACTTTGCCTGAAAATAGCGTTTGCTGTTTTCATAATAGTTGTTGTCCACCATCCCTTCGGCATCCCTGAATGCTACATAGATGCCGCAGCCCATGGCAAAGAAAAAAAGCGGATAGATGATGTAGAAAAAGAGCTTCATAGAAAACCGGCCTCCCTGTTGATGACCATACCGTTACCGGAAATTTTGAGATGGAGCAGCTCCCGTTTGCCGGTCGATTTGACCAGAATAGTTCCATGAAGTGCTGAAAATGGCTCCACCTGAAGGGTGTGCTCCCCAATAAGGGTTACACCGGAATCAGATGAGGATAGCTCCAGCGTCAGTTTTTCCGCTCCGTTGTTATGGATAGTGAAGGAGTAACGGTTCAGTCCCGGTGGCAGTGATGCATTGTCACGGATGACAAGAAAATCAACCGGAGGACGGCAGAGCAGAAGCACTATAAGGGCAATGGCGGCAAAGCCGGTTACCCCGCCGAGCCAGAATGTTTTCGGTCGGACGATTCGCCCTTTATAGTTCGGGAAAGGGCGCATACCCCTCTTTTCAGTCATGGTCCGGCAAGCGTCGATACATTCGGCGCAGGCAATGCAGGCGGAGCTCAACCCTTTTTTGATGTCGATGCCGACAGGGCAAACCTGAACGCAGGCATCGCATCTCATGCAGGTCGCATCCCGTGTGGCATCATACTCGATAACAAGAGTCTCCTTGTCAAAAAGCACATTCTGGAGCATGGCGTAAGGGCATATTGAGGTGCAGAAACCTCTTCCGAGAAAGGCCAGTTCAAGGTAGACGAGCAGCCAGAGAACAAGGAAAAAAGTGGTAATGACCGGTTCTGAAAAAAGGGTTCTGAATGCTTCTGCAGGTGGAACAAAGTAGCTGATCATGGTAATCGACACGAGGGCAGAGAGGGGGAGCAGTACAATTTTCTGCAAGGGTTTCCGTCGTTTTTCTTTCCCTGCAATACGCTCACTCAAATCAAGCAGGACGGTTTGCGGACAGAACCAGCCACACCAGACTCTTCCGAAAATGATGGTAACCAGGCCGATAAAGAGGAGAAAAAAGAGGGCAGCGGCAAGAATAAGATAAAACTCCCGCATCCATATAACTGATCCGAAAAGATGGAGCTTTAGGGTCGCAATGTCAAAGCGGAAGGCACTCTGGCCGTTTATGAAAAGAAACGGCAGGCCGGTCAGGATGACCGCCTGCAGGATTGCTATAACGTTTCTCTTTTTTTTCCACAAAATGAGAGGCTCCTGAGTTTGCGGAGATTATGGTTTTCTCAGGGTTTCCAGATATGCTATAACCTTGCTGATCTTTTCGGCTCCGATCTGGGGAAGAAAAGAGGGCATCCCGTTTGGTCTCCCTTTGGTAATCGTTTCGTAGAGATCGCTCCGGGCAGAGCCGTATTTGAGTTTTGCTGCGGTAAGATTGGGGCCGATGCCTCCGGTTGCATCGGCATTGTGGCATGGTGCACAGGTGGTGGCAAAAATCTCCTTTCCATCCTCAATGGCATCGTTGTCCCCGGCATAATCCTTGACCGTATCCGTTTTTACCGTTTTGGATGCAGCAACCATCTCCTGTTCATACTCCTTGTAGAATGACCATCCCGAGATGGCCGGGGTATAGGATACCGTGTAGCCGACGAGAAAGATAACTCCTCCGAAAAAAAACAGCAGCCACCCTTTGGGGATTTTGTTATGGCCATCCTGGGGCTCACCGGAATCATGCATTGAGGTCTCCATTTAAAGATCTGTTTGAGCTGTTCGAGGTTTCACTGGTCGTCATCAAGCATGCTCTGCTTTGGTTTCTCGACCTTCTCTTTTCGCTTCGGATTGTAGTAGTAAAAAATTATTCCGGCAAGAACAGTAGCCAGAGCGATGGTGAAAATGAGGTATGCTATTCCGGAAAAATTCATTTATTGGCCTCCATTTTTTTTACATCCCGTCCAAGCTTCTGGATGTAGGCAACGAGGGCATCCATCTCCGTAAGCTCCTTCTGCAGTTCAGGAGGAGTGACCTTGTCGCGACTCACTTTTGATGGATAGTTATCATTGGTCACCGTTGAGCGGCACTGGTCGATCTGCTGCTGAACCTCGTTTTCAGAGTAGCCATAACCGAGAACTGATGTTTTTTTGAATGAGTTCGCGACGTCAAGCCGGTTGTTTGCAAGCCAGGCATAGGGAGGCATATTTGATTTTTCAAACATGGCTTGCGGGCTCCGGAAGTGGGTGTAGTGCCATGAATCGGGATATTTGCCTCCAACCCTGTTCAGGTCAGGCCCAGTGCGGCGGGAGCCCCAGAGAAATGGCCGGTCATAGGCAAACTCTTCAGGTTTTGAGTATTCGCCGTAGCGCAGCACCTCTGTCCGGAGTGGCCGGACGGTCTGGGTGTGGCAGTTGTTGCACCCTTCACGCATATAGATGTCCCGTCCCTCCTGTTCAACAGCCGTGTAGGGCTTGATATAGGCGCTCACCGGCTGAGTTGAGGGCATGAAGAGCGGAATAAAGACGGTTACGGTTGTGCCGATCAGGATGACAACGGTTGAAAGCAGTGCGAAAACAACCGGTTTTGAAGTGATCCCCATGATTACAGCTCCTGTTTGTTGATTTGTCGGTTATGCTTCAGCCTGACGTGGTTCCTGGCGTACGGTCATGACCAGATTCCAGACGAAGATCAGGATACCGATAAAGAATATGAGTCCGGCGGCAAATCGCAGTTGGTAGTAGGGATAGAGCGATGCGACGGTATCAAGAAAGTTGTACATCAGTGATCCGTCAGGGTTGGTGGCCTTCCACATTGCCCCCTGCTGGATACCTGCAATCCACATGGCGGAAGTCCAGATAACCTGACCAACCATCATAAGCCAGAACTGTATGTTTGCAAGTTTGATGCTGTAGATCACCGTGTTGGTGATGTTCGGAATCATATAGTAGAATGATGCCGAGACTATCATGGTGACCCATCCCATCGTCCCCATGTGTACATGCCCTACAACCCAGTCGGTATAGTGGAAGAAGGCATTGATGGTTCTGAGTCCCTGCAGAGGTCCCTGGAGGGTCTGGAGACCGTAGAAGGTTATGCCTGCGATGAAGAATTTGACCAGGTAGTTGGAGCGCATCTGATCCCAGTTGCCCTGTAGGGTGTAATAGCCGTTGACAACTGAACCCCATGATGGTGCAATCATGAAGATGCTGAAGGCCATCGCGACGGTCTGGATCCACTCCGGCAGGGGTGTCAGCATGAGATGATGTGCTCCGGTCCAGAGATAGGCAAAATTCAGTGCCCAGAACGAGACTATGGAGAGGCGGTGGCTGTAGATAGGAAGACCCGTTGACTTGGGAAGGAAATAGTAAAACATCGCCAGTATCGGAACCGTAAAGATGAAGCCAACAACGTTATGGCCGTACCACCACTCCACATTGGCATCGTTTGCTCCGGAATAGACGGTGTAGGATTTGAAGAGGGTGACGGGTATTTCAAGATTGTTGACTATGTAGAGGATGGCAATGGCAACCGTCATGGCGATAATGTACCAGAGAGAGATGTACATCTGTTTTTCGCGGCGCTTGATGAGTGTGCCGAAGACATTGACGGCAAACATGACCCAGAAAACCACCACACCGATATCAATTGGCCACTCCAGCTCGGCATACTCTTTTGTGGTATTCATTCCCGCAAAGAGGCTCAGTGCTCCCAGGGCTATGATGGCATTGAAAAAGTAGAGGTGTGCCTGGGCGAGACGGGGAAAGGCAAGGGGTGCTCTGGTCAGTCGCTGGAGCATGTAGTATGATGCAGAAAAAATACCGGCAAGGGCAAAACCAAGCCCCAGACCGTTGGTATGGACGACCCGGAGACGGCCGAAGCTGAGCCATGGCGTGATATTCAGCGCCGGATTGAACATTTCAAATGCTATCCACAGTCCGACAAGAAGGCCGATGACCAGCCAGAATACCGCTGACCAGGCAAAACCGCGAACAGTTTTGTAATTGTACACTACTGCTTCATTCATGCCTTACTCCAGTTCTTTTTGCGCCTCTGTTCATTATTCCGCACTGATGTGACTCAGTCGAAAGATAGAGCAATCAAGAGAGGTGCTCTTGGTGAAAAAGTATAGAGAGAGAACGGGGTGAACAACTTTTGAAAGTTCACTTTATACTATAAATGTAAGGATAAAGAGGGATTTAATCATGCGAGAAATAAAAAATCCGGATTTTTATCATCCGGATTTTTTATTGAAGTGATCTGTGTTGTGTGCAGTTGTGTTACTGTCCGAAGAGTGTTTTCAGCTCTTCGACATAGTTGCCGACAACAGCCTTTTTGTCAGTGATGATGCCGCGGAGGAACTTGCCCGGAGTGACATCAAAGGCATAATTGAGTACCGGTGTGTTGGGCATTGCAACCTGTGTACCGAAAATAGTTCTCAGCTCATCGGCATTCCGTTCTTCGATCGGGATGTGTGTCCCGTCAGGAATGGTAATGTCGATGGTTGATACCGGTGCGGCAATGTAGAACGGCAGGTTGTGATGGTAGGCGCTGATTGCATGGGCACAGGTTCCGATCTTGTTGGCGGTGTCGCCGTTGGCGGCAATCCGGTCGGCACCGACAATGCCGAAATCAATCATGCCTCTCTGCATCAGGAATGCCGATGAGGAGTCGGAAATAGAGACAAACGGTATGCCGTCGTGCTGAAGCTCCCATGCAGTCAAACGAAGTCCCTGAAGAAGCGGACGGCTTTCGGAGGTGATGACGCGCTCGATCAGCCCCTCCTTCCAGGCAAGTCTGATAACTCCTAATGCAGAACCGGTGCCGCAACAGGCAAGGGTGCCGGTGTTGCAGTGGGTCAGCACGTTGAGTTTTCGTTTTTTCAGGATATCGGCAAGGTCAATCCTGATCTGGTCAACACCGTGGCGCGACATCAGATCGCAGTTGGCAATCTCGTCAATATGGATTTTCTTTGCGGCTTCATTCATTTTTGCAAAGAGCACGTCAATCGTATCGCTCTCGAAATTGTCGTCATAGACCTTTTGCAGACGGGCAGAGGCAAAAAAGAGGTTGACCGCAGTCGGCCTTGATGCTTCCACATCCGCAATAAGTGTTTTGAAGAAGAGAGGGAACTCCTCCTTGCTCCCCCTGAAGCTGTTGATCCCGAGAATGATCGTATAGGCTGCTGCAACACCGATCAGGGGTGCGCCGCGAACCGCAAGGGTCTTAATGGCTTCAATGGCCTCCTGATGGCTCTTTGTTGAGACATACTCCTCCCTGAGCGGCAGGAACCGCTGGTCGAGGTAGTGAAGCGTGTCGTTACTGAACGAGATGGCGTCTATCATGCTGTAAAAAAGGGTTAAAGATTTTCAACAACGGACTTGAATATCGCGGTCATTTTCGGCTCTGCCTGGTTTGAAACCTCGATGATCTCTTCAATGCTGACCGATTTCAGGTTATCCGGGAAACACTCGTCGGTAATGATGGACATGCCGAAAACCTCTGTTCCCTGGTGTACGGCAGCGATAACTTCAGGCACTGTTGACATGCCGACTACATCTGCGCCGAGATTTCTCAGCATGCGATATTCGGCACGCGTTTCCAGACAGGGTCCTGAAAGTGCAATATAGACTCCGCGCTGAACCTTGAGCTTAAGGTCAAGAGCCACCTTTTCAGCCAGATCAAGCAGTCGCATGGAGTACGGGGCACACATGTCAGGGAAGCGTGAGCCGAGTTCCGGATCGTTGGGGCCGATGAGGGGATTGCCGCCAAGGAGGTTGATATGGTCGTCGATCAGCATGATATCGCCCTTTTTGTAGGAAGGGTTGAGGCCGCCGCAGGCATTGGTGATGCCGAGGGTTTTAACACCGAGGTGTTTCATGACTCTGATCGGGAAGGCAATCTGCTGCATGGTGTAGCCTTCATAAAAATGGAAGCGGCCCTGCATGGCTACTACTTTTTTCCCCGCAAGGGTTCCAAAAATCAGTTTTCCATGGTGGGTTTCAACCGTTGAGATAGGGAAATTCGGGATGGTGCCATAGTCGAGCGAAAACTCTACCTTGATCTCTTTTGCCAGTGCGCCGAGTCCTGTTCCAAGAACAATACCGACAGGGTAGTTATCCTGGGTTTTCTTTCTGATAAAGGCAACTGCTTCCTCGATTTTTACCTTCTGTGAGATCATGGTAGGTCAGGTTTACTGGTTAATTGACTATGAGATAATTAAAGACCGTTCTGATTCCTCTGTCAGAAAACGGTAAAGAGCCGAAACAGGGAGACTCTTTTCCTTCCCCTTGAGGCATCTGGCGGCAGGCGGTAACTGCCTGTAAAATTTGACTCGTAATATAATCTCTTCAGATGTCAGAAAAAAATGCGGGAGAGCTTCTGCTGTGTATTCCTGTTTCAGCGCCAGCCGAAGATGGAGGAACCTACGCGGATCATGGTAGCGCCTTCTGTAATAGCTACTTCAAAATCTCCGCTCATACCCATGGAGAGTTCGGTAAGCTTTTGTGGATCAGGAGCGATGTTTTTCAACGATTCAAGCAGCAGGCGAAGGTTGCGAAACTCCTTCTTTGCCGATTCTATCTCGGGAGAAGCGATGGTCATCAACCCCCGGAGCGTGATGTTCGGAAGTTTAAAGAGGGATTCTGCTGTTGAAAGCAGCTCATCCGGCGGCATGCCGTACTTTGAAGATTCACCGGAGGTGTTGACTTCAAGGAGGTAGTCGATCTGCAGGTTGTGCTGCTGTGCACGTTTTGAAAGCTCTTCGGCCGTTGAGAGTTTATCGATACCGTGAACGAGAGTCACTTTATCGATGATTGAGCGTACCTTGTTCGATTGCAGATGGCCGATAAAGTGCCATGCTATCGGAGTGTTTTCAAGAATGGGATCCCTTGCTTTTTCCAGAAACTCCTGGACATAGCTCTCCCCGAACTCTATCTGGCCGGCATCAAGAGCCTCTTTTACCTGCGCTGCCGGTTTGGTTTTGGAGACAGCGATCAGGCGAACCGAATCAGGCTGCCTGCCTGCTTTGATGCAGGCAGCCTTTATCTGTTCACGTATGGACTGAAGATTTGCTGCAATGCTTTGCATGAGTGGTTCCGCTTATGGCTCTACAGCAGGAACAATGGTCTCAATGATGACCGGAACAAGCGGGTTGTCATTGGGGTCGGTTTTGACAACGGCAATTTTATCCACTACATCGATACCTGCTTCTACAATGCCGAATACGGTGTACTCTCCGTCAAGAAAACCGTTATCCTTATGGTTGATATAGAACTGGCTGCCAGAAGACGCTTTCTGTGGATTGTTGTTGCGAGCCGCAGCAAGTGTTCCTTTTTTGTTCGGATGGCGGATTTCGGCAGGTATCTGCTGTGACGGACCGCCGGTACCATGCAGTGCACGCTTCTCCTCATGGCGCGAGAGAGGATCTCCGGTCTGGATCATGAACCCTTCGATAACGCGGTGAAAGCGGATACCATCGTAGTAGTTTTCGCTGACAAGTCTGGAAAAGTTGTCACGGTGAAGGGGGGTGTCGTCATAGAGGGCGATGGTGATATCGCCAAGGCTTGTTTTGATCGTGAATTTTTCGGGCATAGGAACGGGTAGTTAAGAGACGGGTTGATTAAAGTTTTCCTGAAACCTGCCAGAGTGATCGTTGTGCAACAGCTGCTGCTGTTGAACCGGGATAATCGGCTATGATTTTTGTATAGAGTTCGGCTGCTTTTTTAATCTGGTTTGTCTGCTGGAGACTTTCTGCCGACTTGACAAGATATTGTGCCTTGAGCACTTCATTTTCAGCCTTTTTTGATGCTTCCTGGTAGCTCTCTGCCGCCTGAATAAACTGATTTCTGTTGATGTAGCAGGCACCTGCACCGGCAAGTGCGGCCGCCGCAAGGTCTTTGTTGGCAATCGATACTGTTTTGAAGGTATTCAGGGCGTTGGTATAGTCGCCGGATAAGTACCAGGCATTGGCCAGCAGCAGGGCGGCCATATTTCCACTCGGTGTTCCAGGGTATTCCGCTGCAATTTTTTTCAGTCCCGGAATTTTCCCTTCTCCATTGATGGCTGAGCTGAATTTGCCGCTGTCAAGAAACGGCGCCACTCTCGACAACTGGAGTGATGCCTGCTGTTCGTTTGCCTGTCGCTGCTGCATCCAGAAATAGGTGCCGGCACCGAGACAGAGAAGGAAGAGAACAACGCCGATGAGGGCGTTTTTATATTTGATGGCAATGTAGAGAAGATTCTCTTCTGCCGCCGGTTTAACGGTTTGAGGAGCCTGTGTAGTTGTTTTTATATCGTTCATAACTGGTTTTTCTGGTTGCTGCTTCGGTTATGTTCGGGGGATTTCAACCCCGCTATTCCGGCCACAAACCTAAGCAAGTTTGCATGAATTTCAAAACAATGTAATAAGGTCCGGGTTTATGGCCGTCGTGATTGTTTCCTCACCGCTCAAAGTGCCGGTAATCTAAACAATTCGATACTATTCTCTGCTATACGTTTCGCGGTCTCATGCAGCGTGATCCCGCGGATTTCGGCAATGGCTGCGGTGACGAACCGGACATAGGCGGGCTCGTTTCGTTTTCCGCGGAAGGGGAGAGGTGCAAGGTAGGGAGCATCGGTTTCAGTGAGAAGATCATCAAGTGAAACCTCCCTGATAACTTCAGGAAGCAGTGACCGCTTGTAGGTTACTGTTCCGGGAATGGAGAGCTTGAATCCCATTCTGATGCACTCTCTGGCAATGGTTGTGTCACCCGAAAAACAGTGCATCATGCCGTGCATTGATGCGTGCTGTTCTTCGGAAAGTATACGCAGCATATCCTCCCAGGCATCCCGGCAGTGGATAACGACAGGAAGGTCAAGTGTACGGGCAACTCTGAGCATCTGGCGGAATGCATCCTGCTGGGCGGCTTTGTTATGATCAGGGTAGTGATAGTCCAGCCCAATCTCGCCGATGCCTACAACTTTCGGTGAGCGGGCAAGTGATGCAAGTTCAGCAAAGATCTCTTCATCTACAGGACTCGAAGCTTCATGCGGGTGGAGTCCGACGTTGGCATAGATAAAATCATATCCGAAGGCCAGTTCAATAGATTTCCGGCTTGTCGGAAGATCAATACCGGGATCAATCAGCAGTCGAACACCTTCACGGTAAAGTCGTTCAATGATCTCTTTCCGGTCATTATCGAAATCAGGAAAAGAGAGATGAGCATGAGTATCAACCAGCATTGTTCTGCTCTCTTGCTGTTGCGTCAGGAAAGACCCGATTATAAAACAGGATCAGCATGCATGCACCTGTGGTGATAGCGGAGTCCGCAACATTGAATATGGGCCAAAGGGATACCCAGGTTCCGAAAATATTGCCGTGATAGAGGTCGAAATAAATGAAATCAATGACATGGCCGATGCTTACGCGATCAATCATATTGCCGATTCCTCCGCCGACAATGAGGCCGAAAGAGAGAAGAAAGAGCGGACTCCTGTTTTTGGAGCGAATAACATAGAAAACGACAGTAGCGGTTATCAGGCCGGTCAGAAGCAGGAGTACCGCCGGTGGAGCAAATTCAACACCGAAGGCTACACCTTTGTTTTCAGCATAGGTCAGGGAGAAAAGGTTAGGGATGATGGTGAAGGTTTGAGCGCTGTCCCGAAGCAGCGTGACTGCAAGTTTTTTTGTCAGTTGATCAGCAGTGATGACAAGGAGAATAAGGGAGAGAAACAGTTTCATTTTCTGGAGGAATAAGCGTGTTAGTTAGTCAGGTGGTCAGTTCAGTCGTTCTCTTTCTGTTTGATCTCCTGCATGATCACTTTTTTTACGGCTTCTACAGGCATAGCCTTGCCGGTCCAGAGCGCAAAGGAGAGTGCGGCCTGACCGAGCAGCATCTCAATGCCTGAAATGGTTGTGGCACTCTTGCGTTTTGCCTCCAGAAGCAGAGGGGTATCAAGAGGGTTGTACACCATGTCATAGACAATCTGACCCTTGTGAATCAATTCCCGGTCGAGGGGAACAATACTCTCTGTTTGGTCATTATTGCCACCCTTTGTGCCGATCGGCGTAGCATTGACAATAACGGCACAGCTCCGCAATTGCTCTTCTACGAGACGCTGATGGCAGATCGTCACCAGCTCCTTGTATTCATACCCGTCAAGCATCGCTGCTGCCTTGTCAGGATCTCTCGCATATACAATGATCTTACGGGGAGAGAAAAACAGCCTGAATGCCTCAATGGCGGCAAGTGCGGCGCCACCACAGCCGAAAACAGAGACCGGATTTCCCTCTATCAGGCTGGCGTATGGTTTAAGCGGTGTTGCGAATCCTTCAATATCTGTATTATGGCCGGTCATTTTGCCGTCACGAATAATGATGGTATTGACCGCACCGATTGTTGACGCTTCCCTTGAAAGCTCATCAAGAAAGGGGACAACCGTTTTCTTGTAGGGGATGGTTACGTTGAACCCGGCTATACCAAGAGCTTTTGCGCCCCGGAGCGCATCGCCGATCATTTCAGGATCAGCAATGTTGAAAATGGTGTAGCAGTAGGGAAGACCGAGCAGTTCAGAGGCGGTGTTATGAATAAGCGGAGACCAGGAATAATCAACGGCACGGCCGATAAGGCCAAGAATTTTTCTTGTTTTCGTCATGCAGGTGTTCCGGTCTGTATGTGATCATGAAATGCCGAGCATCCGCCTGACGGAATCCTGCTGGTAAAGTTCCGGAAAGGTGCTCTGGAAGAGCAGTTTTTTATCCGGATCGATCTTGAATGCCTTGCTCAGCGCTTTGAGTGTGCTGAGTTTGTCGCCCATTGCAAAATAGGCGGCAGCAATTTCAAAATGGGCTTCGGCTGAAAAGGGCTGAAGTTTCAGTGATTGCTGCAATGCATCAATGGAGGCGTTGACATCACCCGCTTCGCGGAGTACCATGGCAAAATCGACCCATATCTGGGGGCTTTCGGGATCAATCATGATGATCTCCCGATAGGTCGATATGGAGTTTTCCAGATCATTGAGATTATACTCGATTTCTGCCTTCAGAAGAAGAAACTCAATGCTCTCCGGCAGGGCCGTCAGTGCCTGGTCAATGGCGGCAATGGCCTCTTCATACTCTTCAAGGGCTTCGTGGCAGCAAGCAAGAGCAAACCATGCATCGGTAAACTCAATGTTTATCTCAATACAGCGGCGGTAGCAATGAACAGCTTCACTGTAATCCTCAAGCTCTTCATAGGCTATGCCGAGATTATAGAGCGCATTGATATCATCCGGCTCCTGTTCAAGGGTTTTTATGTAGCTTTCAGCAGCCTCCTCGATACGACCGGTAATGGCAAGAACATTTGCCCGGTTATACCATGCCGAACTGAAGTCCTCGGAGATGGCCAGACTCATATCGTAGGAGTCAAGCGCTTCATCGTAACGCTTCATTTTGCTCAGTACAAGACCGTTGTTGTACCATGCGTTGATATTGTATGGATCCTGATCGAGGGTTTTGCGGTAGCAGGAGGTACTCTCCTCAAGTTTGCCGAGAATATCCTTGCAGTATGCAAGTTCATACCATGCGTCTGAAAACTCGGCGTCAAGCTCAAGAGCCCGTTCAAAGTCCTCTTCAGCTTCAACAAAGCGTTCAAGGCGCTGAAGGACTATTCCGCGGTAGTAATGGTACTCCTTTTCAATGGAGGAGTCGATAATCATTTTTTCAAGCTCTTCAAGCGCCTCATCAAGATGTCCGGTATTGAACCAGGCAAGGGCAAGATTCAGAGCCATTTCGCTGTCTGAAGGGCTGAGAACAACCGCTTTCTGAAAAGCTTCAAGCGCCTCTTCAAAAGAGCCATTGAGTGTCAGGCAGTTGCCAAGGTGGAACCAGGTCTCGGTATTATAAGGGGTAATCTCTTCAAGACGACGAGCTACCGCAAGAGCCTCAATAACGAAGCCGTCCTCATTGTACTGATTGAGCCGGTCAACCAGCTCCTCTGAGTCAAACATCGCATCAAGACCATCAAGGTCGGGCAGTTCCTTTCCTGATGGATCCGATTGGCTATGGCGGTGGTTATCGTCAAAGAAATCAGGCAGGTTCATAAGCAAACATAAGAGTTTCTCTATCGTCGATCATAATCATCATAAGCAAATATAACAGAATTTTCTTAAGAAAATATAAATGAGAAGAGGAGATGGGGAAGATCGATAGCATTCAGGGATGGTAAAAGAGATAGATGGATTGGGCACTTTTTGCTCCGGTTGCAGCCTGTAGTTCCTCTATACTTGCCCTTGACACCGCATCAGCCGAACCAAACCGTTTCAGCAGCTTGAATGCGGTTTTTTCTCCAATTCCTTCTATTGTTGTGAGTTCCGTTTGAAGTGTCCGTTCTGTTCTGAGTTTTCTGTGATAGGTGATGGCAAACCGGTGAGCTTCATCGCGAAGCTGCTGCAGCAGTTTAAGCGCCGGAGAGGTTTTTGGCAGATTGAACGGGTCCCGGGCATGCGGGGTAAAGATTTCTTCAATGCGCTTGGCAAGACCGATTACAGGGAGATCAATACCGAGAGCATCGAGTGTGTTAAAGGCGGCATTGACCTGGCCTTTGCCCCCATCAACAACGATCAGATCAGGCAGCGCGAGTTCTGTTGCCAGAGAGCCGCCATACCGGCGATGGATAACCTCTTCCATGGCGGCATAGTCATCCGAACCCTCAAAACTTTTCAGTTTGAATTTTCTGTAATCGGATTTTTTGGGTTTTCCCTTTTCAAAACAGACCATCGAACTGACATAATCCGTACCCTGCAGGTGAGAGTTATCGAAACACTCGATCCTCTGTGGCATAACGGAGAGATGGAGCAGCTCCTTTAAAGCGATAAGGCCATAGTGTTCTCTGGCGGCCTCCCCTCTCTTCTGTTTCTGGATCAGGTACTCCTCAAGATGGTGACGCGCATTCTGGTGGCACATCTCCATGAGATGAGCTTTTTCGCCGATCTGCGGAACCAGGAACCGGATCTGTTTTTTCTCCTGTTTCTCCGCTTTCTGTTTTTCTGTCAGGAGCGCCCGCAGAGCACTCTCCTCCTCATCAGTGAGTGGTTTACGGAGCAGAATCTCAACGGGAATAAGCTCAAGGGTTTCCAGATAGTATTTTTCAAGCACTCTCGACTGCAGTACCTCATCGGTTTCTCCGAAGGTATTGTTCATATAGATCCGCTGTGAGCCAAGCAGTTTTCCTTCCCGTATTTTGAACACCACTCCGCAGGCATCATCCTCTCCGGACGCAACCGCAAATACATCCCGGTCGAGTGCGTCACCGGAGACTACTTTCTGGCGTTCAGCATATCGTTTCAGGCTGTCAAGCTGTGCCTTCAGTTCTGCCGCCTGTTCAAACTTCAGTTCTGCCGCGAAGTGCTGCATGCGTTCAGCGAGGGTTCTGATCATTGAGGAGGTTCTTCCTTTAAGGAGCCGGATGATCTCCTCTATCATGAAAAGGTACTCCTCTTCATGCTGAAGCCCTTCGCATGGGCCTTTGCATTTATGGATATGGTAGTCCAGACAGACCTTGAATTTATGTGCGGCAATATTTTCCGGACTCAATCGATGCTTGCAGCTCCGGATGGGAAAGAGAGAGCCGAGCAGATCAAGAATGGTTCGCAGTTGTCCTGCCTCGGTGTAGGGGCCGAACCAGGTTGATCCATCCCTTCTGACCTGACGGGTCAGAAAGATTCTTGGAAAAGGTTCATTGGTGATGACCAGGTAGGGATAGGTTTTATCATCTTTCAGATTAACATTGTAGCGCGGTTTCAGCTCCTTGATGAGATTGTTCTCAAGAATAAGCGCTTCAACTTCCGAAGAGGTTATGATGACTTCAAAATTGTCAATATGCGATACAAGGACAAGCGTTTTGCCGAACAGTTGCTGAGGATTTCTGAAATAGGAGCGCACCCGGTTCCGGAGGTTTTTTGCCTTTCCGACATAGATAACTCTCCCTTTGTCATTGATGAACTGGTAGACACCGGGAGATGAGGGGAGGGTAGAGAGCTTTTCTTTCAGAACTTTTGTTCTGCCGTTATGTTCATCATGCTCATCATGATTATCCATGATCAAATGCGGTTGGAAAGTGATGTTTATTCCCGATGCCCGGGGTAAAAAAACAATAAATAAAAAAAGGGAAAGCCGCACGAAAGATGCGGCTTTCCCTTGAAAAAAAGAACATGCAGTTACTGGTGAATGCTATGCAATAACATCATATTCACCTTTCAGAGCAAAGATCCCGAAGGTAATCAGGCTGAAAGCGATAATCGGCATAAGCACGACAATCACGATAGACCAGAATATCCAGTTCTCTTCACTGGGTTTTGCTGCGATCTCTTTCATCGCCTGCATGATCACAAGCGGGATAATTCCCACTCCCATGACCGTCCAGAGCAGACCGAAAATCCTTTTTATTGCTGACATAATAGATTGATTTTAAATGTTCTTGATTACTCTACGTCAAGGTTGTTTGTCTTGTTTGATATGTACAGCGAACCGATGACAAAGCTGACGCCAGCAATCAGGATCGGGTACCAGAGACCGGCAAGCGGGTCGGCAGGCGGAAGATCCGGACCGGGACGGGTTGCTTCAACAAGACGGGTCGAGATAAGCGGAACCAGACCGCCGAAGACGCCGTTGCCGATATGGTAGGGCAGGGACATCGAGGTATAGCGGATACGGGTCGGGAAAATCTCAACCAGGAACGCAGCAATCGGGCCGTATACCATGGTCACAAAAATAACCTGGATAAGAACCAGACCGATCATCTTGTAGTAAAGGTTCTGGGGAAGGGTTACTTCCTTCTTTGTTTCAGGTTTCAGCTTGTCTTTCGGCATTGCAGCTTTAACGGCAGGATCAACCGGAAACTTTTTCTTGACGGTCTCTTTGTAGCTGGTTCCGTCGGTATAAAGTTTGGTTGTGACGGAGGTGATCAGCGAGTCGGTACCTTTGACCTCATACTTCATCTTGTTGACCGTTTTGTCTTCGATCACCTCTTTGGTCTTGAGATTGGCATCGTTGTACATGATGGTATAGATCGGTCTGTAGGCTATAACAGCGATCAGCATACCGGCCATCATGATGTACTTGCGTCCGATCTTGTCGGAAAGCGCACCGAATACAATGAAGAATGGCGTTCCGATAAGCAGTGCGATAGAGATGATTATGTTGCTTTGTACAAACTCAATGTTACAGGCATTCTGCAGGAAGGAGAGTGCATAGAACTGACCGGTGTACCAGACAACACCCTGACCGGCGGTTGCGCCGAGCAGTGCAATAAGAACCATCTTCAGGTTATCTTTCTGTTTGAAGCTCTCAGCCAGAGGATTTGCGGAAGTTTTTCCCTCTTTTTTCATCTTTGCAAAGAGCGGTGATTCCGACATTCTCATGCGGATAAAGATCGAGACACCAACAAGGAGTGCGGAAAGAATAAACGGAATACGCCATCCCCAGTCGGTAAAGGTTTCAACACCGAGCATCTGGCGGACGGTAAGAATGACACCGAGTGCAAGGAAGAGACCAAGGGTAGCTGTTGTCTGGATAAAACTGGTCCAGAAGCCTCTTTTTCCTTCGGGTGAGTGTTCGGCTACATAGGTTGCAGCACCACCGTACTCACCTCCAAGAGCAAGACCCTGCAGAAGCCGAAGAATAAATACTATTGCCGGAGCAAAAAATCCGATTGTTTTATAACCGGGAACAAGACCGATGGCAAAGGTTGAACCACCCATGATAACAAGAGTAACAAGGAAGGTGTACTTCCTGCCGATAAGGTCACCGAGGCGACCGAAGAAAAGTGCACCGAAAGGTCTGATGACAAAACCGGCGGCAAATGTCGCCAGTGTGGCCAGCAGTGCGGCTGTCGGGTTGTCTTTGGGGAAGAACTGTTCGGAAATGATTTTTGCCAGAGTACCGAAGATATAAAAGTCATACCACTCGATAAGCGTTCCGACCGAAGACGCGGCAATAACCCGCCGGGTGCTGGACACCTCTTCGGTATGGGAAACGTTTGTGACATTTTGTGCCATAAAGGTTTTCTTTGAATGTTAAAAAATAGTAGTTGTAAGCTCTTTCTCAGGATGCCAGTGGCATGCTGCGACTATTACTTGATGAATTCGTGCTCGTTCTCCTTGACGATAAGCACCGGGCATGGTGCACGGCGAACGACGTGTTCAGCAACGCTTCCGAGAATCATACGCTTCAGTCCGCGGCGCCCATGTGATCCCATCACAATGACATCGGCTTCCTTGCGTTTGGCATAGTCAATGATGCACTCTTCAGCAAATCCTTCATAAATGACATAGTCGGACACAATACCTGCCATCTGTTCTTCATCAATAAGCAGGGCAAGTTTTTTTTCAGCTTCGGCTCGTTCAGCATCCAGTCCATGTGAATAATTGATGGTTGGATCGTTTTCGATGACGCCGACCAGAAAGACCTCTCCGCCTGACAGTTTTGCAAACTCGTTGGCGTATTGCAACGACTTGCGCGACAGCTCAGAGAAATCAACCGGGCAGATGATTTTTTTAATTGTAATCATAGCTCCGCTATTGTTGTTTGGTTGTTGGAATGAAAATTATATAACAAGAACAGTTGAAAAATATTTCCCAGAAAATCGAGTTGTACCGAAAAAACGCCAGGGCATTCAATTATGAGAGACTGAACTCTCTATGCAAAAAAATGAGAGTATACGTAGCGCAACAGAACAAAAGAGAGATGAGGGAAATCTCTTTATCTGTTAAATAAAATCAGGGTGAAGTAAAATGTGTGAGATCTGTTTCATGCGGCACACATCTTTTGTAATACGAACTTAATAATATCTTAAAAAAAAAACAACACAACAATTGTTATGTAGTGCGGCTTTGTCATATTAATAAGCCGTTCGGGCAAGCAAAAAAAAGCCGCAGTTGCCTGCGGCTTTTTCGTCGAAAAGTACTGCTTAGAAGGTTACCGTCGCATAGAGCTCTGTGCGAAGCTGGTTGTTATTCACTGTGGCAGACCCCACAACATCTTTTCCGCTTGCACGGTAGCGCACCGTCGGAGTCAGGCTCAGGGTTCCGGCTGCAGATTCATGCAGCTTGACGTTGTACTGTGCCCAGACAAAGACGTTATTATAGGTTACATCTGCAGCAGGTGATTTGTCTTTGGTTCTGTTGTAGTCAACCCATGCCTTTACAGGACCGGATTCACCTTTTGCCCTGAGGAGATAACCGTCATAGTTGACATTGGTTGCAACAAGGTTGCTCTCGCCTTTCGTGTCACGGCAGATGGTGTAGAATCCGCTGAGGCCGATTTTGGACTTGCCGGCAGGAATCGTAACGTTGGCACCGGCTGTGTTCGGTGAAACCTTCTGATAGGTAACGCCTCTCACATCAGTCAGCGAAATGATTGCCTGCGGTTCGAATGTGACATCACCGAGAGTTGTTTTGTATGCAAGGTTCAGAGCATAGCCGTCATTGAAAAGACCGTCACCGGTAGCCGTTGTGTTTTCAGTGACTGAGTTGTTGTCAAAAATAACAATGGTTGCATTCAGTTCGCCACCGCCGACCTTGGTGCCGTAGTTGACGCCGAATACACGATCGTAGTTCCATGTGGCGACCGGGATATCAACCGCATAAATTCCAGCTGAGGTAAATGCAGTCGGGACAGGATAGAGGGTGATGTCATAAATCGGGTTATTGACACTGTTCAGAGGAATGCGGCCAAGCATATAGTGGCAATCCTCAAGCATACGGCCGAAATAGAAATTTGAAACTTCAAGCGGATTTCTTTCACTGTTATTGGCTGCTACAGTCTGCCATCCACCTGCAACACCTTCATTCTGTATCATAGCCTTGAAGAAATAGCCGCTGCCAAGGTCAGCAGCTGTATTCAAACGAACACGGTACTGGGTTTTAAGATCTTTGTCGGTGGTTTTGTTGTTCCACTGGCCCCTTTCACGAACTGCAGCATCGCCGCTGATTTTCAGTTCAGCAGATGCGGGTGATGCGTATGACAGTACTGCAAACATTGCAGCAAGTGATAGCATTTTTTTCATAACTTTCTCCGTTAGGTTTGTGTGTGTGTGCTTTTTTACAGAAAAAATCCTACAATAATTATTCAATATAGTTCTGCAGAAGAAATCAAAAAAGAACTTTTTGGTAACAATATTTTCAATAATAATAAAAATATCTATCAGGGTCAAATGTTGATTGTGACAGAAGTACCTCCGGCTAATATTTTATATTTTGAGAATTCTGCTGCGGATCCTTTCATATCTCATTTATTTATTAAATAGAATAAGCGTAAAAAAAATAGACAGAATCTATTTTTGCTTTTTATAACTATGCAGTAATTAGCGCATGTCACAGGTAAGGCTCAGGGTCAGTGCTTTATGTATAAAGGATGGTCAGGTATTGCTTGTTGAACACAAAAGCTTTGCTCCGGATGATCCGAAGCTTCCTTCCAGTTACTGGATTCTGCCCGGAGGAGTTGTTGAGAGGGGAGAGACGCTTGAAGCGGCTGTTCAGCGTGAGATGATGGAAGAGACCGGTCTTGAGTGCAGGGTGGGTAACCTGCTGTTTATAAAGGAGCTGCTCTATCCCCATCCTGGAGTTTCGGCACAGGGTACCCTACATCACTCGGTATCACTCGGGTTCTTTTGTGAGGTGACGGGAGGCCGGATGATAACCGGAAAGGATCCGGAATATCCCGATGACAAACAGGTGATTATAACGGTGAGCTGGATTCCTTTGCATGATCTTGACCATTATGATCTCTATCCTCCATTTCTTGCCGACTATATTCGCACTCAACCCGAAGAGGGGTTTGAAAAGGGAGTGCCGGAGTTTTTTCGATCCCCGGAATAAAAGAAGAAGTGAAACGCAGTGGACGGAATGGACGAAGAAATTATGGACTGAGTGGACGTGGTGGACAAGAGAGAAGCGTTCTCGTCCACTCTCTTTTTCTTCAGGGCACCTCTATAAATTGTCGTGAGCGGTTTGAGTGCGAGGCGGACGGAGCGCAGAAACCGGAATGTACACAAGAGTACTTGAGGATTTCGAGCACCGCCCAACGAAGCAATCGAATCGCGGAATAAATTGATAGAGGTGCCCTTCAGAAATCGATGATAATTCCTGCCGTACTGAAGCTCTCCGGACGGTAAAAATACATGCCGTGGCGGCTCATTCCGGAAAAATAGTTATAAGCGACCCGAACGTTTTCAAGACCTGCCGCCTTGAGCCGCACTCCCGCCTGAAGGTTCCATGTGCCTCTGTATCCTTTGGTCTCATTCAGGTTATCATGCCAGATCGGCAGTAATTTCAGATCAGCCGCCACATAGGTGTTGCCCGGAGTGTTGAGCTCAGCGCCTGCCTGGAAAGAGTGTGGGCTGATGCCGCCGGGAATGGTGTGATAGACTAACTGGTAACCTGCATAGATACGGTTATTCGGCGAGCTCAATGCGAAAACGAGATTAATAAACTCCCGGCTGTAGGTGAAGGGGATAGGAAAGGGGCAGTCACCCTGAATCCACTGACCGGCAGCAGCATCGTAGTGGCCATCTTCAAAATGGGCGGAGATATGGCTGAATCTGGCTCTTGCACTGAATTCATCAAACGGAAGACGGTCGCTGGTTATTGGCTTTTTCCAGCTTGTGTTGATACCGAAAATGTAGTCGATTGCATCAACCGGAAATTTGAAGCTTTCGCTCCGGCGCAGGCGGGAATAGGTACCGAAATCAACCCCGACTGCAAAATCCATGTTTTTACTCTGATAGAGATCTGCTGAGGAGCCGATGTCGAGCTGGAGCGTTCGGTCACTTAACGAAGGCATTACAGCTATTCTCGGCTCCATCGGATCGGCCTGAAGCGGGGTGAAGATTGTCTGAAAAGTCGGGTTAAGGAGTGGTTCAGCTTCCCCTTTTTTTACAGAGATCAGGATCAGGAGTGCAAGCGTGAAGCATGCCCTGCAGTAGCGCCAGCAGTTGCTTTTCATGGTGGGGAGTTGTTGCATTATAGTGTGGTATCCGGTCATGAAGATGAAGTTTTATGATTCGGCTATCAGGGTGTTCAGCACCGCCATGCGCACGGCAACGCCGTTTGTTACCTGCTCAAGGAGCATGCTTTTTGAATATCCGGGGGGCTGTATGCGGTCAGCAACATGGTTGGATATCTCTATTTCGCGGTTTATCGGTCCGGGATGAAGTACCAGAAGATGTTTCTGAATCCTTTCGAGCCGTTCATCGCTCAATCCATAGTGGACGGAATACTCTTCAAGAGAGGGCAGGTAGCCTCCCGTTGCGCGCTCAAGCTGAAGGCGAAGCACGATAGCGGTGTCAGCCCATCCAATGGCTTCGTCAAGATCGGTGAACAATGTTACTCCGAGTCTGTCGGGATCGGTAGGCAGCAGGGTTACGGGGCTGCAGAGTCCCACTTCTGCTCCGGCAGTCAGAAGTCCGAAGATGTTGGATCGTGCAACACGGCTGTGCAGAACATCGCCGATAATAATAACCTTAAGCCCGGCAATTGTGCCAAAATACTCCCGGAGCGTAAACATGTCGAGTAGAGCCTGGGTAGGATGTTCATGTGCACCGTCTCCGGCGTTGATGACGTTTCTTGCAGTGATTCCTGTGATGAGATCCGCAGCTCCCGAAGAGGGGTGGCGCAGTACAAAGGCATCGACCTGCATGGCCTCAAGGTTTCTGATGGTATCACTCAGGGTTTCTCCCTTGGTGACACTGCTTGAAGAGGCGCTGAAATTGAGTGTTCCTGCACCAAGATGGCGTGCGGCTATTTCAAAGGAAAATCGGGTTCGGGTTGAGTTTTCAAAAAAAACCAGGGCAATGCGTTTGTTTTTGAGTGTGGCTTCAAAAGAGGGTGAGCCGGTTATCAACTCTTTCTTGAACCCGGCAGCCATGTCGAGAAGTCCGGTGATTTCAGAGGCCGGAACATTGCATAGTCCTGTTAGGTGCTTCAAATCCGACTTATAATTGTAGCTGTTCAAAAAAGATTCTTTCCGCGAAGTTACAAAAAAATTGATGATCAAGAACTACCTTACCTTTTGAGGGGTTCCGGAAATTTTATCCGGGCAGTTTTATCTGTTTATTTTGAACGAACCGTTCCTGAATGAAGTTATGCACGAGATGAGTATTGCGCTTTCAATTATTGAGGCAGTGGAGGCAAAAGCTCGCGAAGAGGGAGCCGAAAGGATTTCCGGTATAGATCTGGTTGTCGGCAAACTGGCTGGTATTCAGCCTGAATCGTTGCGATTCTGTTTTTCGGCAGCGGCAAAAGGGAGTATGGCGGAGTCAGCACTGCTTCAGATAGAGGAACCTGAAGGTATCGGAGAGTGCATGGAGTGCGGCCGGAAGTTTCCGGTTTCTTTTTATTATGCGGAGTGTCCCGAATGCCGTTCTCTGAAGATCGGGATTGTGTCGGGTGAGGAGTTTACAATTCAGACAATCACAATAGCGGAAGAGGGAGATTAATACCTATGTGCGATACCTGCGGCTGTTCAACCGAGGGCGGGGTGGTGCTCCGTAAGCCCGGCGAGACCGGTTACCATCTACATATCATCGAGAGCGATCACGAAAGCTTGATCCATAGCCATGATGAGGCTCATAGTCATGATCACTCGCATCACCATCACCATGAAGAGAGCAGTGGAAGGAAGGTTCTGCTTGAGCAGGATGTTTTACTGAAGAACAATCTTCTGGCTGAAAGAAACCGTGGTTTTTTTGAGGCACGCAACATCTTTGCGCTTAATTTTCTGAGCTCTCCCGGTTCAGGAAAAACCACTCTGCTGGAAAAAATCATTCCCTTGATTCTTCCACACTCTCCGGTTGCCGTTATAGAGGGTGACCAGCAGACCACCAATGATGCTGAGCGGATTCATGCACTTGGTGTCCCGGTCATTCAGGTCAATACCGGTTCCGGATGTCATCTTGATGCGATGATGATCAATCGTGCAGTGAAGGAGCTTGAGTTGCAGAATAACTCTCTGCTCTGCATCGAAAATGTCGGCAATCTTGTCTGTCCGGCTATGTTTGATCTCGGAGAAGCACTGAAAGTGGTTGTTATCAGTGTTACCGAGGGTGACGACAAGCCGCTGAAGTACCCGAATATGTTTCATGAAGCGAATCTCTGCATTCTCAACAAAATTGATCTCCTTCCCTATGTTGATTTTGATGCCCGGAAGTGCAGGGAGAATGCTCTTCGTGTTAATCACCATCTCGAATGGATGGAAGTGTCAGCCAAAACCGGCGAAGGGTTTGATGTATGGCAGCAGTGGATCGAAAGCAAACTGAAACAGCGCTGAGTAGCGCGGCTGTCGCCGTCGAAGAGAGGAGGCGTCTCAGTATCAGTGGTATTGTGCAGGGGGTAGGATTTCGGCCGTTTGTCTACCGCCTTGCCGTCTCGTCAGGTTTGAAAGGGTTTATCAGGAACACGCCATCGGGAGTATTGATTGAGGTGCAGGGTGCATCAGCCCATCTCGACCTCTTCAGCCATGCAGTTCGCCAGGATGCCCCTCCGCTTGCAAGGATAGAAACAGTGGAGGAGAAGCGCATCGATTCTCTCCCGGAAGAGGATTTTGTTATCGGATATTCCAGTGCCGGAAGTGAGGTTGAAACACTCATCCCGCCGGATATTGCTATCTGCGAAGAGTGCCGGAAAGAGCTCTTCGATCCGGCAAACCCCCGGTTCCGGTACCCCTTCATCAACTGCACCAACTGCGGCCCCCGTTACACCATAGTCAGCAGGCTTCCCTATGATCGTCAGTTCACCTCCATGCACGCCTTTGCGATGTGCGGGGAGTGTGAGCGGGAGTACATGGATCCACTTGACCGCCGTTTTCATGCGGAACCGACAGCCTGTCCGGTTTGCGGCCCTGCCATTCAGCTGCTTGATGCATCGGGCAGAACTTCTGATGCTGATAATGTTCTGGTGGAAGCCTCTGCCATTCTCCGAAGCGGTGGTATTATTGCTCTGAAGGGAGTGGGTGGATTTCATCTGGCTGTTGATGCCTCCAATGAGGAAGCGGTTCAGCGGCTCAGAGCGAGAAAGGGTCGTGAAGCCAAACCTTTTGCCGTCATGATGCCTGATGCATCTCTTGCCGTCAGATATTGCGAGCTGAGTGACGGGGAGCTTGCTGCGCTTAACGCAGCGGAAGCGCCGATTGTGCTCCTTAAAAAGAGAGATGGAACTGCTCTTGCACCCTCTGTGGCTCCTGACAGTGACCGGCTTGGCGTTATGCTTGCGTATTCACCTCTGCACGCGCTTCTTTTCGATGGGAGTCCGGAGGTTCTCGTGATGACCAGCGCGAATTTCAGTGAGGAGCCGATTACGAGTGAAAATGATGATGCGGTCAAGAGACTCCAGGGTATTGCCGATGCCTTTCTTGTGCATAACCGGCCGATCTATCTGAAGTGTGATGATTCGGTAACCATTTACCTTTCGGGCAAGCTCCGACAGTTACGGCGGAGCAGAGGGTATGTTCCCGCACCGGTCTACCTTCGGGAGAGCGGTCCCTCTGTGCTTGGAACCGGAGGAGAGCTGAAAAACACCATAACGTTGCTGAAGGGCTCTCATGCTATCCTGAGCCAGCATATCGGCGACATGAAAAACTTTGAGTCCTATCGCCATTACGAGCATGTAGCCCTGCATCTGCAGCACCTTTTTCAGGCCTCACCCGAGCTCGTTGTGCATGACCTGCATCCCGACTACATGACAACGCTCTGGGCAGCCCGGCAGGAACTGCCCCGGCTTGGTGTTCAGCACCATCATGCGCACCTTGCATCCTGCCTTGCCGAACAGAGAGAGGATGGGCCGGTAATCGGGCTTATCCTTGACGGAACAGGTTACGGCAGTGACGGCACGATCTGGGGCGGAGAGCTGCTCATTGGCGACGCCGGAGGAGCCGAACGGTTTGCATCCCTGGAACCCATGCCTTTGCCGGGCGGGGAAGCGGCCATCATGCAGCCATGGCGGGCTGCGATCGGCTACCTGTTCAGAAGCTTTCCGGAGATGCCTGAACTGCCGTTTATGAACGAAAGGTGCGTTGACCCGGTAGTCGAACTGCTGCAAAAACATGTCGGTATTTATGAAACATCGAGCTGCGGAAGACTGTTTGATGCCATAGCTGCTCTTTGCGGCTTGAAGGGAGAGATCAGCTATGAGGGAGAGGCCGCAGTTGCACTGACGCATGCAGCAGGAGGCAGCGTCGGCGACAGCGCATTCAGTTACGGACTTCAGGAGGACAACGGCCGCTGGATCATGCTTGTTTCACCGATTATCCGCGATGCGGCAGCAGCGGTACTGAGTGGCGTGAGTGCTGCTGAAATCAGCCGCTGCTTCCACCGGACTCTTCTTGACTGTTTTCAGGAGATCATCGCCAAGGCTTCGATGGTAACCGGAATAAAAACAGTCGCCCTGAGCGGCGGAGTTTTCCAGAATGCGCTTCTTTTTGAAACATTGATCCGGGAGCTTGAAACCGGAGGATACCGGGTGCTTGCCCACTCCCTTGTTCCCTCAAATGACGGAGGTCTCTCCCTCGGTCAGGCCATGATCGGCCGCGAATACCTCAAAGGCAACTATCGTGGAGTTTATTAGAAATCTGATCTCGTATTATTCGTCCTTGCTGTCGTTGTAGTCCTTATTGTCCTTGTTTTTATTATTATCTTTTCCAATTAAACCAAACCAACGCAGCAATGTGCCTCGCTATTCCCGGAAAACTTCTTGAAATCAGCTCTGAAAACGGACTGATGATGGGCACCATTGATGTGAACGGTGCTAAAACCAGAGCATGTCTTGAGTATGTACCGGAAATTCAGGTTGGCAATTATACCATTGTTCATGCGGGGTTTGCCCTGAAAATCATCGATGAGGAGGAAGCTGCAGAAAGCCTGAAACTCTGGGAGGAGCTGGTAGAGAAAGGGGCGTTTGAACCTCTTGAAGAGCCGCCTTCATCCGGGGAATCCGGGGAATCCGGGGATGTTTGACGCAGGTTGCCATGAAATATATTGACGAATACCGCGACCCGCAGCTTGCCCGTAATCTTCTGGCCGAGATCCACAGAGTTACCACACGGCCATGGACCATTATGGAGATCTGCGGTGGACAGACCCATTCGATTATCCGCAACGGCATTGATCAACTGCTGCCTGACGCAATAGAGCTGGTTCACGGTCCGGGATGCCCGGTCTGTGTTACTCCGCTTGAGTCGATTGAACGGGCGCTCGCAATTGCCATCCAAAAAGAGGTGATTTTTACCAGTTTCGGCGATATGCTCCGTGTTCCCGGCAGTGCAATGGATCTTTTCATGGTGCGGAGCCGGGGGGGGGATGTGCGCATTGTTTTTTCACCGCTGGATGCCCTGCAGATAGCCCGCGACAATCCACAAAAAGAGGTGGTCTTTTTTGCGGTAGGCTTTGAAACCACGGCACCGGCCAATGCCATGGCGGTCTGGCAGGCAAAGAGAGAAGGTATTGAGAATTTCAGTGTTCTGGTGAGCCAGGTCATGGTGCCTCCGGCCATGCGTGCCATTCTCTCCTCTCCCGGAAACCGGGTTCAGGGCTTCCTTGCCGCCGGTCATGTCTGCGCTGTGATGGGATATGAAGAGTATGAGCCTGTAGCGCGCGAGTTTCATGTGCCGATTGTGCCTACCGGTTTTGAACCGGTTGATCTTCTTGCCGGAATTCTTGCAACGGTTGAACAGCTTGAAGCTGGCAGGGCGGAGGTGGTCAACCGCTACGCCCGGGTGGTGAGCCGTGAGGGGAACCGGGCGGCCACAGAGATTATCCGTAACGTGTTTGAGGTGATCGACCGGCAGTGGCGCGGTATCGGCATGATTCCGGCGAGCGGTCTTGGATTGAGAGATGCCTACGCCCGTTTTGATGCTGAAAAAAAGTTCAATGTTTCCCATATCTGTGCTTCGGAATCACCCCTATGCATGAGCGGCCGGGTTCTTCAGGGTGCACTCAAGCCTGACGGCTGTCCGGCATTTGCAAAAGAGTGTACTCCGGAGCATCCTCTCGGAGCGACCATGGTCTCTTCCGAAGGGGCGTGTGCAGCATATTATAACTATCACAGGAACTTCACTCCATGACAATTGCACCGGTCTGTCCGGCTCCCATTACACAGCATGAAACCGTCCAGATGGCGCATGGCGCGGGTGGACGGCTGTCGCAGGTACTTATGCAGAGGGTATTCATGCCGCACCTCCACAACCATTTTCTCGATCTGCTTGACGATCAGGCAAAGCTTGATCTCCCCCCAGGTCGAACAGCCTTTTCAACCGATACCTATGTAGTGAGTCCGGTTTTTTTTTCCGGCGGCAACATCGGCGAGCTTGCGGTCAATGGTACGGCGAACGACCTGGCGGTAGGCGGTGCCCGGCCCCTCTACCTCAGCGCCGGCTTTGTGCTTGAAGAGGGTTTTCCCCTTGCCGATCTTGAAACCATAGTCATGAGTATGGCTGCAGCAGCCCTGAAAGCCGGGGTTATGATTGTCACCGGCGATACCAAGGTTGTCGGTAAAGGTCAGTGTGACAGGATCTTTATCAATACAGCGGGGGTTGGCGCAATCAGGGAGGGTGTAGATCTCTCCTGCCGAAACCTGAAGGCGGGAGACAGCCTCATTCTTTCAGGATCGGTCGGGGATCATGGTATGGCGATCATGACCTCCCGTCAAAATCTCTCATTTCAGTCGACAATCAAGAGTGACTGTGCTTCTCTCAACAGGATGATTGGAGCAGTTCTTGATGCCGTGCCCGGGGTTCATGCCATGCGAGATCCAACAAGAGGCGGTGTGGCGGCAACACTCAACGAACTTGCCGCAGCCTCATCAGTCGGCATTGAGATCAACGAGACCGCAATTCCGGTACAACCCGATGTCCGTGGTGCCTGTGAGCTGCTCGGGATTGATCCCCTTCATGTTGCCAACGAAGGCAAACTTGTGCTGGCAGTTGCCGCCGGAGATGCCGACAGGGTTCTTGAGGTGATGCGCGGTACCGAAGAGGGTCGGGATGCCGTCATTATCGGCTCGGTTGTTGACGACCACCACGGCATGGTAGTCATGCGAACCGCATTCGGCAGCCGCCGCATTGTCGATCTGCCTCTCGGCGAACAGCTTCCGCGTATCTGCTGAGTCCTGATCCTGTCGGGACTCCTGCCGATATGGCGCTCCTCTGGAGTTTTACCTGCAAACAGCTTACTATCTTGTAGCGGGCATGAAGTCGATCATCTCCCCCTTCGTTTTGGGAATTTAAGGTGTTAAACCAGTGTTCCTATTGTTTGTCATGATTTGCATCATAACGACAAATGAAGGGGAGGCCATTATGAGCATCACAGGATTGCTGATTTTTATTCTGATCGGCGCATTGGCGGGTTGGCTGGCTGGTCTTATTGTGAAAGGGTATGGTTTTGGTCTTCTGGGTGATATCGTTATTGGTATTATCGGTGCGATTTTAGGCGGGTACCTTTTCGGATTGCTGGGAATAAGCCTGGGTGGAGGTATTTTAGGTACAATAGTGTCAGCGACGATCGGTGCCGTATTACTGCTGTTTTTGATCAGATTTTTCAGGCGGGTTTGAAGCTTCTTTTCTTTGCTGGATTGTTCCTGAGAGATCAAGGTTTTTTTTTGAGGTATCAGATGCAGGTTTGAACGGTTACTCAACTCCGCAGAGGGGGCAGCGGGGGTCGCGGCTCAGTGGGACTTTCCGGAACTCTGTGGTAAGTGAGTCGTATGTCAGGAGTGTGTTGACGAGTGGTGTGCCAATGGAAAGAATATACTTTATCGCTTCGATAGCCTGCATGGAGCCGATGACCCCGGGGAGAGCCCCGATCGGTCCGGAGGGTGTGGAAGCAGCAGGGATTCCCTCTTCATGGAAAACGCAGTGGTAACAGGCGGTTTTTCCGGGGTGAACCGTCATCATCTGGCCGTGGAACTGCCGGATTCCGGCGTGCGAGTATGGTTTAGCCGCATTATGGCAGGCTTTTGCTATCAGGAATTTTGATTCGAAATTGTCGGTTGCGTCAAGCACAAAATCGAAACCGGCAAGGAGTTCCGGGGCGTTCTCTTCAGTAAGCCGGAAGGGGTAGAGTGAGAGGCGGATATCGGGGTCAAGAGAGTTAATCCGTTCTGCTGCCGAGTTCACTTTCTCTTCTCCGAGTGAAGCTGTCGTATGTAGGATCTGGCGCTGCAAATTGCTCAACTCAACCGTGTCACCATCCATAATGCCGAGCGAGCCGATACCGGCTGCTGCAAGATAAAAAGCGGCCGGTGAGCCAAGACCTCCGGCTCCGACCACGAGCACTTTTGCCTGAGCGAGTTTTTCCTGTCCGGATTCACCGATCTCCTGCAGTGTCAGGTGGCGCAGATAACGCTGGCGCTGGTTGTCGTTCAGTGGCATGAGTGCATTTCCTCCTGTATTACCGTGCGGCTTTGCGTACCTGAAGGGCCGTTGAAAACCGGTTCCCAGTTTTTAAATACCGGTTCAATCTCTCTTGCACGAAGGGCCGCGCAAAACTCTTCAGCCGAGCGGTCGTCAGAAACATCGAACTGCCCCTTGTCGGTGTTGTTATCGTCATAACCACCAACTGTGGTGCGGCTTGCTATGCTCATGCGTGTTATGCCGAGTCCGGCCATTCCGTCACGGTAGGCAGCACTCTCTCTGGTGGAGAGTACCAGTTCAATATCGGGCAGCGCAATCCGGAAAGCAAAGATTATGCGGGCAAGAAGATGGTCATCAACCGGAAAAGGCGGCTCGTAGCCTCCGGTCTGCGGCCTCATGCGGGGAAAGGAGACTGAGATGCCTGCACGCCAGTAGGTACGGCTGAGATGGCGCGCGTGGCGGTAGAGCATCAGGGCGTCTTCCACCGGTTCCGAAAGGCCGAGCAGCGCGCCGAGGCCTACGGTTTTTATTCCTCCTTCAAGCGCTCTTGCCGGGGTTTCAAGCCGGTCAAGAAAATCCTTTTTCGGACCCCAGCGGTGAAGTGCTTCGTAGCGCTCGCGGTTGTAGGTCTCCTGGTAGATGGTGATGCCGGTACAGCCGCACTCTGCAAGAGTTCGGTATTCAGCGACACTCATGGGGAAGGCTTCAACCGATACTTTTTGTGTGCGTTTGGCGGCAATCTCGACTGCCTTGCGCAGATAGTCAAAATCTGCCGCTTTTGTCCGTTCGCCGGTCAGGAGCAGTATATCACTGATGCCGAGTTTTTTCATGGCGATCAGTTCCCGCTCGATCTCATCCGGCTCAAGCCGTCGCCGGAGGGTTGTTCTGTCGGATGCAAAGCCGCAGTAGATACACCCGCTTGAACAGTGGTTTGAGAGATAGAGCGGTGCGTAGAGCGAAATGGTTCGTCCGAAACGGCGAAGGGTGATCGCTTTTGACTCAGCGGCCAGAGCTTCAAGTGAGGCTGACGAAGAGGGCGAAAGCATGGAGGCAAGGGCTGCCGACTCCCGCTCGTCGGTCAGCCACTCCGGTACTGTGCTCACGCTTTTGCTCCGAGAAAAGAGGTGAGAGGGCTGGTTGCTACAGCGGAACCGCTTTTTTGCATCAATCCGGCGTTGAATCCCTTTCTTCCGGCAACAACAGCACCGGCAAAGGCCTCCGCCATTTTCGGGGGGTCAGATGCAACCGCAACAGCACTGTTTACAAGCACGGCTCCGCACCCCATCTCCATGGCTGCGGCAGCCTCTGAAGGGGAGCGCAGCCCTGCATCAACGATGACCGGAATGCCGCTTTCGCGGATAATGATGCCGAGCATTTCTGAGGTCGAAAGCCCCTGACCGCTGCCGATTGCCGAGCCGAGCGGCATGACCGATGCGCAGCCTGCATCCTCAAGGCGTTTGGCCAGAACAGGGTCAGCGGAAATATAGGGCATGACCAGGAATCCCTCTTTTGCCAGAATCCGGGCAGCCTCGTATGTTTCTATCGGGTCCGGCATCAGATGCTGGGGATTCGGGTGAATTTCAACCTTGATGAAAGGGCTTCCGGAGAGTTCCCGTGCAATATGGGCAGCACGGACAGCTTCTGCTGCTGTCGATGCTCCGGAAGTATTCGGCATCAAGGTTATTCCCGGTAGCTGTGACAGTGGACCGAAAAGATCGTCTTCAAGCTGTTCGCGGTTGAAGCGGCGCAGAGCCACGGTGACGAGTTGGGTGCCGGAAGCCCGGACGGCATCAAGCATAACCCTGGCGTTGCTGAATTTACCAGTTCCGAGAATCAGGCGGGAGGTAAAGCTGTAAGAGCCTAACTGCAATGAGTCCATAACTGTTGTATCTATTCTGGGGCAGATCAGCCACCGCCGGCAAAAATCAGTATCTCAACCCGGTCACCTTCCTGCAGCAGGTGCGTTGAGCGGTTTTCGGGGCGGACGCTTCGGTCGTTTACTAATACTGCCACGTTTTTTCCGTCAGATCCTATGATTGAGAGTAGCCCGTTCAGGTCAGAACCCGACGGGAGCTGCTCTTCCTTTCCATTCAGCTCAATAGTAATCATTTGTGCCATTTCTTTCATCGTCAAATTGATATGGGGATATCGAGTGCGTTCAAAATATCCGCTTCAAGATCTGCCGCGTTTTCAAGGCCGACAGAGAGCCGAACAAGGTTGTCGGTGCATCTTCTGCGCCGCCTCTCCTCCTGGGTAAGTGCCCCGAGCGTCATTTTCGGCGGTGAGGCGATGAGCGACTCCACTCCGCCGAGGCTGTCGGCCAGAATGAAGAGCTTCAGGTTTGCGGTTAATGTTTTCACTGCCGAAAGCCCGCCTTTGAGTGCAATGGTCAGCATTCCTCCAAAGCCGCTCATCTGTCGTTTCGCAAGTTCATGCTGCGGGTGAGAGGGGAGACCGGGGTAAAAGACCCGTTCCACAGCAGGGTGCCGCTCAAGAACTCCTGCAAGGTGCAGGGCATTTGCCTCATGCTCCTTCATGCGGATTTTCAGGGTTTTCAGTCCGCGCAGGATAAGCCAGCAGTCCCAGGGAGCAGGTATCGCGCCCGCTGCTGCCTGATAGTTTTTTATGATGGTGTGCAGTGCAGGGTTAGAGGTCACCACTGCACCTCCGATCACGTCGCTGTGCCCTCCGAGGTATTTTGTGGTGCTGTGCACAACAATATCCGCTCCGAGCTCAAGCGGGCGCTGAAAGTAGGGACTGGCAAAGGTATTATCGACTGCAAGGATGATTCCCTGTTTTTTTCCAAGCTCTGCAAGGGCTGAGATGTCCGAAAGCTGGAGCAGGGGATTGGATGGGGTTTCAAGCCAGATAAGCTTTGTTGCCGGTGTTATGCAGGCAGCATAGCTTTCGGTAGTTTCGTTTTCCGCATAGGTGGTTGATACACCCCAGGGACGAAGGAGCTGCTCAAAGATGCGGTAGGAGCCGCCATAGATATCGTTGCTCGCTACAACATGGTCACCCGGCTTGAGAACCTGGAGAGCTGCCATGGTTGCCGCAACTCCTGACGCAAAAGCCAGTCCGTATTTGCCGTTTTCAAGCAGGGCAAGGGTTGATTCAAGCGCCTTTCTTGTGGGATTGCCGATTCTTGAGTAGAAAAAATCACGGTGATGCTCAAGGTCTTCACGTTCGAATGTTGATGTCTGGTAGACAGGAACAGTTACCGAACCGGTATGGGGGTCGGGGGCCTGTCCGTCATGAATGGCTATGGTTTCAAACTGCATAATATTTGCCTTGCAATCGGTTATTCTTTGTGCCCGGATTCCGGTTTTTCCGGAGTCGCCGGGAACAAAGATAACCGTTCTTTTCCTTTTTTACCGAAAACACTTTTTAACAATTACTCGTGTGGTTATCTCTATTAATTCTCATGAGCGGTTTGAGTACAAGGCGGAAGGAGCGCAGAAACCGGAATGTACTACGCAGTACATGAGGATTTCGAGCACCGCCAAACGAAGTAATCGAATCGCGGAATAAATTTATAGAGATAACCCTCATCGGCGCTGTATATGATTGATGACCTCCGCCAGCCGGTCGATCTCCTCTTTGGTGTTGTAGAATGCAAGTGAGGGGCGTATGGTGCCCTCCACTCCGAAGCGTCGCAGTGAGGGCTGTGTGCAGTGATGGCCGGTGCGTACGGCAATGCCCTCCTGGTCAAGCAGCTTTCCGACCTCTTCATTGGGAAGATTGTTCAGTACAAAGGAGAGAACTCCGACCTTGTTGCGCGCGGTACCGATCAAACGCAGTCCGGGAATTCCCTTGAGGCGTTCGGTTCCGTATTCGGTCAGCTCATGCTCGTAGCGGGCAATGTTTTCAAGGCCGATTTTACGCACGTAGTCAAGTGCCGCTCCGAGACCGACAGCGTCACCGATTGAGGGAGTACCGGCTTCAAACTTTGCCGGCGGTTCGTTGTAGATGGTCTCTTCAAACCGTACATCCTGAATCATGTTGCCGCCGCCCTGCCATGGAGGCATGAGCTCAAGCAGCTCCCGTTTACCGTAAACAACACCAATACCGGTCGGCGCAAAAATTTTGTGGCCAGAGAAGACAAAGAAATCAGCATCGAGATCCTGCACGTTGACCGGAATATGTGCTACCGACTGGGCACCATCAATCAGCACTTTTGCGTCAAAGCGTTTGGCAAGCTGAATCATCTCCCTGACGGGCAGTATGGTTCCAAGGCCGTTTGATGCCTGGGTGAGCGAGACAAACTTTGTGCGCGGGCCGAGCAGCTTGGTATACTCTTCAAGGATAATCTCGCCCCGGTCGTTGACCGGTACAACCTTGATCCGTGCACCCCTTTCGTGAGCAACCATCTGCCAGGGAACAATATTGGCATGGTGCTCAAGGATGGAGAGCACAATCTCGTCGCCCGGCTGGAGAAACTTGCGCCCCCAAGTCTGTGCCACCAGATTGATCCCTTCGGTGGTGCCCCGTACATAGATGATTTCCGAGGTTGAAGCAGCGCCTATAAACTGTCGGATCTTTTCACGGGCCCCCTCATAGGCATCGGTTGCTCTTGCGGCAAGTGTATGAGCTCCCCGGTGAATATTGGAGTTGTCGGTAGCATAGAAATGCGCAACGGCATTGATGACGCTCAGCGGCTTTTGGGTTGTGGCTGCATTGTCAAACCATACAAGCTGTTTGCCGTGAATTTTCTGATGCAGCACAGGAAAATTCTTCCGGATGGCTGCCACATTAAACCCTTCAGGAGTATGCACCGGAGCTTTGGGTTCACGCAGAAAATAGTAGGGATCAACAAGCGAAGATTCCGGAATGCTGAATGGGAAACTGGTTGCATCCGGCAATGAAGAACCACTGTTCGGCCAGACTGGTGCCGGAGCTTTTCCTGGAAGTTCAGGCCGGGAAGCGGAGGTTGGGTTGACATTTGC
Source organism: Candidatus Chlorobium masyuteum (assembly GCF_011601315.1). Classification (NCBI taxonomy): domain Bacteria; kingdom Pseudomonadati; phylum Chlorobiota; class Chlorobiia; order Chlorobiales; family Chlorobiaceae; genus Chlorobium; species Candidatus Chlorobium masyuteum. Next base: position 577,634 of record NZ_JAAORA010000002.1, read on the forward strand.
CGGTATCCCTGCTTCCGGGATGTCGGGAAGAGCAGGAGAAGTAACTCCATTGGCACCGCGAAGCGACTGAAAAACCAGTGAAAGATCAGGAGTCCCCTGTTCAAATTCGAAGTTCCGGTAGAGCTTTTCGGCGTAGCATTGACCCGCTGACGGGCCTCCGGAAGTTTCCGGTACTCCGGGAAATTGCTGCTGAGGCAGGTGGTCAGCAAAAGCCTCGGGGGTAACAGCCTGCGGGTTGACTTCCGTTCGAGGAGCAACTGCCGAGGTTGGATCCTGAGCAGCGGCAAGGAGCAAATTGAAGGAGAAATCATCCTCACCCGGAAGACCGCTGTTCAGCGTGGTGAAAAACGGGGCAATACTCTCCGGGCTGGTCTCAGCAAACCCGTCAGCACTCTCCGGTTTTGGAGGAAGAGTACGGCGTATAAACTGATCGAGTCCGTATGAGCCGTTACTGTTCTCTGAGTAGTTCTGCTGGTCGGTCAGCTTGTTGGCATGGTGTCCAAGCGGTTCCTCTTTTTTTGCCGGAGCAGGGGAGAGAAAATAGAGATCATGCTCTGGAGAGGGGAGGGCATCACCTTGAAAATACGGGATTTCCGGGTATGCCGGCAGCTCCTGCAGCTGCGAATTGTCGGGGAGGTGCACAGCCCCGTGATCAGAGGCCACCCCTGTTTTATTACTGAGGATTTCTGCATGTGAAGCGGGTGCCGTAGTGATATCGGTTTCATATTTCGGAACGCTTCCGGCCTCGGGAAGATCATTGAACAGCCTGCTGGCGATCTCTGCAATGAGTGTCGGGTTGATCGCTTCACTCTCGATTCCCGGAATGTATGGTTGTTCGTATTCTCTCGGCATAAATCATTTGGTAATCCATACCGGTCAGGATTTTCAGCTCCTGACTGGTATGGTGGTTTTTCGGTTCCCTTTACTTGGTTTTGGCTGCTGTTTTGCGATGCTCGTAATCGTGATAGTAGCCGACTTCGACATTTTCAAGTACGGCAAGTGCATCATCGGTCAGCACAGCCAGTGAGGAGTAAAGGGTCAGGAGATAGGATGCGACCCCAAGCTTGTCGAGACCCATCAGTCTTGCCGAGAGGCTCGGGCTGATCTCTCCGGGAATACCGGCCTGATGCAGACCCACCACACCCTGCTCATTTTCACCGACACGAAGCAGAATGATATTTGTGGTGCCATGACCCGATTTGTTGTTTTTGTTGATTTCAAGTTTGTCGCTCGGAATAAGCGGAACACCCCGCCAGGTCAGAACCGGCGTTCCGAAAAGGTTGATAGTGGCAGGAGGAACACCGCGCCAGGTGCACTCCCGTTCGAAAGCCGCGATGGCTTTTGGATGCGCGATAAAGAAAGCCGGTTTTTTCCACACCTTTGTCAAGAGATCGTCAAGGTCATCAGGTGTCGGTGTGCCATAGCGGGTGCTGATACGCTGTCCGGGATCAACGGAGTAGAGTAGACCGAACTCGCGGTTATTGATAAACTCCCACTCCTGACGCTCCTTGATACCCTCGATCGTCAGGCGCATCTGTTGCTCTATCTGATTGTAGGGCTCATTGTAGAGGTCGGAAACCCTTGTATGAACGCGGACTACAGTCTGAATTGCCTGTAGCGAGTACTCGCGGGGCTTGTTTGTATAGTCTACATAGGTTTCAGGGATCTCGACATCTTCAGCAAAACCAGCGACAAGGTCGATATGCTTTTCACCATGCGTGTTGACGGTGGAGCGGATTTTAAGGTACTCGGCAACGGTTTTCTGGAAGGACTCCTTCAGGGAAGGGGACTGGCGGAAGAGTTTTTCAATATCGACACTCGAAAGAGAGAAAAACGAGCCGGGAGTGATGGTCCGGATGGTAACCGAAGAGGGTTTATCGGAGACCAGATCCTCGGCTCCGAAGTACTCACCCTCAGAAAGTAGTGCGATTCGCAGCTCTTCGCCATGGAGCCCCTTGCTTAATATCTCTACCTGGCCATGCGCGATGATGAAGAGTTTATGGCGGTCTTCACCTTCAAGAATGAGGGTACTGCCAAGTTCCGCCTCTTCAAGCACAAACTTTTTGGCGATCTGGCTGATGATATCATCTTCAAAGGATGCAAAGAGGGGAATGCTTTTAAGGGCTTCAGGTTTGAACGAGGCGATTCCTTCCTGAAAGTTGATACCGATCCGTTCCGGTTTCTGCAGTTCTATTTTGGTGCGGTTTACCCGGTACGTACCGGATGAGACATGCACCCACGGGAGCAGCTTCAACAGCCACCTCGGGGTGATTGACATCATCTGTGGAACGGTTTTGGTCGTGTTCGCCAGATTTCTTGCTACAGTAGTGGTTACACTGCGCTGTAAATGACTGTTCGATTCCCGTTGTGCGTTTGACATGAGTTGTATGCTGGTTTAAGAGTGTAAGAGGGTTAGTCTGACTGTTTAATACCGGGTTATGCTCAGCCTAAATGCCGCCGCCGTCCGTAAAGCTGCTTTCAACGGCTTTCTGCTGCAGTACCCTTGAGTTTGGCGGTAGACTTTTTGTCTGCCAGACATTGCCTCCGATAATGGAGTTTTTGCCGATGGTTATTCTTCCAAGGACGTTGGCATTGGAGTAGATGACGACATTGTCCTCGATAATCGGATGACGGGGAACATTCTTTGCAGGATTTCCGTCGTTGTCGAGCGTGAATTTTTTTGCCCCAAGGGTTACCCCCTGGTAGAGCCGTACATGGTTGCCGATAATGCAGGTCTCTCCGATCACGACACCGGTTCCGTGATCAATGCAGAAATATTCGCCGATATGGGCACCCGGATGTATGTCTATACCGGTTTCCGAATGAGACATTTCGGAGATGATTCTCGGAATAAGCGGTACACCGAGCGAGAGCAGTGTATGTGCTGCGCGGTAATTGATCATGGCCCGGATAGAGGGATAGCAGAAGATGATTTCACCATAGTTTTTGGCGGCAGGATCACCATCAAAGATAGCTCTGACATCAGTGCACAATTTCCTCCGTATTTCCGGCAGAATTCCGATAAACTGCTCTGCAACTCCCTCGGAATTTTCACCGGAGTCAGCAGTGTGATTGTTCTCGTGGTTGAACTGCTGAACACTTCGGATCTGCTCTGCAAGCAGCAGGTAGAGCTTTTCCACACGAACGCCAAGGATGTGGGGAAGAGAGTTCTGTCGCTGAATCGGCTCCCCGAAATAGCCGGGGAAGAGAATAGAACGGAGCAATTCAACGATCGCCTTGAGCTTTTCAATCGATGGATGCAGCCGCTCATGATCGGGCAGAAAATCACATGCAGCACCACCGGAAACGGCTAAAAGCTGTATGGTGTTCTCAATGATACTGCTGCTTTTTGTTTCCATGATTACCCATCTCCCCGAGCCGGATGCTTTTCCGGATAGTTCATTGTATTTGAAAAATTGATGTCATCGGGATCGGACGGCAGGAGGAAATCCGATCTCCTGCCGCAAATCCTTCTCTGTTGATGCCCCTGAGAGAGCAGCAAGAGATTTATGCTCATATATTGACCTGCTCTGGTTCAAACTGGTAGAGAAGGGTTGAGAGGTAGCGTTCGCCGGTATCAGGAAGGATAACGACAATCTTTTTACCCTTGTTCTCCTCACGCTGAGCAAGTTGCAGAGCCGCGTATGCCGCAGCTCCCGATGAGATACCGACAATGAGTCCTTCCGTTCTGGCCAGAACCCGTCCTGTACGCAGAGCATCCTCGTTCTTTACCTGGATGATCTCGTCAATAATACCGGTATTGAGGATGTCAGGAATAAAACCGGCACCGATACCCTGTATTTTGTGCGGTCCGGGTTTTCCTCCTGAAATGACCGGAGAGTCAAATGGCTCAACGGCAACAATTTTTACACCGGGGTTCCGCTGCTTCAGCACCTCACCGACACCGGTGATCGTGCCGCCGGTACCTACACCGCTGACAAAGATATCGACCTTGCCATCGGTGTCATTCCAGATCTCTTCGGCTGTGGTTCTGCGGTGGATATCAGGATTGGCCGGGTTCTTGAACTGCTGGGGGAGAAAGGAGTTTGTATATTCCGAGTGAAGTTCTTCAGCCTTTCTGATGGCACCGGGCATACCTTCCGGTCCTGGAGTAAGAACCAGTTCGGCTCCAAGAGCCTTGAGCAGGTTGCGTCGTTCAATACTCATGGTTTCAGGCATGGTGAGAATAAGGCGGTACCCTTTGGCCGCGGCAATGAATGCCAGTGCAATACCGGTATTACCGCTGGTCGGTTCAATGATGACGGTATCCTTGTTGAGCAGACCCTTTTTCTCGGCATCCTCGATCATGGAAAAACCGATACGGTCCTTGACACTGCCGCCGGGATTGAAGTATTCAAGTTTGGCGATGATTGAGCCAACAGCCTCATGTTCAAGTGCGAAATTACCCAGTTCAAGCAGAGGGGTGTTACCGATCAGGTCGGTCAGTTTTTTTGCAATACGTCCCATGGATGTTGATTGTTTAAGTTTTTAAGGATGGTTTAAGATCAAAAATATGCCTCGTTTTGTAAATCCCCTGTAAAGGGCATCTTTTATACCGCAAACATGGTATATGCGTATCAAATGTGGTATTCAATATTGTCAATCAATCCGGCTTTAATGGCATACATCATGAGCTCCGGACTGCTTGAAACGCTCAGTTTCCGGAAAATGTTTTTTCTGTGCGTCATGACCGTATGGAAGCTGATATGTTTTTTGACTGCTATCTCTTTTGTTGACAAGCCTGCGGCAATTAGACGGACGATTTCAATTTCTGATGTTGTCAGGAGGCTCGCATCTTCCATCGGCCCATCCTTTTTCAAAAGAATATCAAGCACGTCACCGGAATAGTATTTTTTCCCTTTTAATGCCGCTTCAATAGCATGAAAAAGCTCATCGCCATCATCCGTTTTCAGTACAATATTTTTAATGCCGCTGTCGTTCAGCTCCTTGATCTTGATGTGCGTTATTGCGTTGGTCAATATGATTATTCCCATATCAGGGTAGTGCTTTCTTATCTCGCCGAGATCGTCGATTGAATCAAAATCGAAAAGCGTGTAATCCGTAATGACCAGCGAGATCTTCTCCTGCTGCAGATACTGCATGAGACCGGCCTTGGTTGAAACAAGGTGTACCACCTGGTAAAGCGGAGAGAGAATTGACTTGAGTGCTTCGTTCGTTAAAAACTGGGTATCAGCAACTACAAGAGAGATATTTCTTTTATGATTGTTCATGGTCAGATACCTGCCCCGTTTTCAAAAACCTCTTCTATCATTGCAAGAGCTCTGCTTCCGTTCCGGCCTTCAGCTGTTACCTTGAGCTTTGTTCCTGAAATTGCGCAAAGGGTGAGCATCTCAAGTAAAGATTCAGCGCTGGCTGTTTCACCATTTTTTTTCTCAAGCAAAATGGAGCACTGCTGTTCCCTGGAAATCCTGACGATTTTTGCAGCAGCCCTGAAATGGAGGCCGTGAGGAGTTTTTACTGTGAGATGCTTGTTCACCATGGTTGTGTTGTTAATAAATAGATTTATAGAGCTGCCCGGGATTTATTTCTTGATCAGCTTCGACAACCACCCCTGTTTTTGCGACTCCTCTGTGTGCAGCACTTCATCAAGAGCCTCAATCAGATCATCAGGATGTTCAAGGCCGATGGAGAGGCGGATCAGGTCGGGTGATAGACCGCTCTCAAGCTGCTGTTCTGCAGACAATTGGCTGTGTGAGGTGCTTGCCGGGTGGAGGATCAGGCTTTTGGCATCACCGACATTGGCGAGATGAGAGAAGAGCTTGATGGAGTCGATGATTTTTACAGCGGCATCATATCCCCCTTTAACACCAAACACCACGACACCGCCGAATCCGTTTTTAAGGTCCCGTGAGGCGAGAGGGTAGGATGGGTCGTTTTTAAGGCCGGGATAACGTACCCATGCCACTTCCGGATGCGCGGAAAGGTATTCAGCAACCTTGAGTGCATTTTCACTGTGACGGACCATTCTGACGGGCAGGGTTTCGATACCCTGAAGAAAGATCCATGAATTATCGGGTGAAATGCTTGCGCCAAGATTTCTGAGCGGAACCGTGCGCACTCTCAGGGCAAATGCTATCGGTGCCAGTGGTTCCGGAAGGTCAATGCCCCAGCGAAGTCCGTGATAGTTCTTGTCCGGTTCGGTAAAGAGCGGGTGCTTTCCTCCCTTCCAGTTGAAACGCCCGGCATCGGTAACAATACCGCCGATTCCTGTTCCGTGGCCACCAAGCCATTTGGTGAGAGAGTTTATGACAATGTCAGCTCCCAGATCAATAGTTTTGAGCAGATAGGGGGTAGTGAAGGTTGCATCGACAATCAGCGGCAGGCCGTTTCTGTGAGCCACTTCGGCAATTGCTTTAACATCGCTGTAATCAAGGACGGGATTGCCGATGGTTTCAATATAGAGTGCTCTTGTTTTTTCAGTTATCGCGCGCTCGAAATTGGCAGGGTCTTTCGGGTCGACAAATTTTACGGTAATTCCCAGTTTTGGGAGAATCGCATCGAACTGGGTGTAAGTGCCTCCGTAGAGATTGTTTGCCGATACAATCTCATCCCCGGCTTCGGCAATGGTGATGATCGTGTTGAAAATTGCTGCGGTGCCTGATGCGAGAGCTACAGATGCAGCGCCGCCTTCAAGCTGTGTAACCCGCTGTTCAAGCACATCGGTTGTCGGGTTCATCAGTCGGGTGTAGATGTTGCCCAACTCTTTCAGGGCAAAGAGGTTTGCTGCGTGCTCAGTGTTCTTGAAGAGATAGGAGCTGGTACGGTAGACAGGAACTCCTCTCGACTGGGTAGCATCAACACTCTGGCCTGCATGCAGGGCGAGTGTTTCAAAACGGTAGTTGGGTGTACTCATGGTGATTGTTTTTTATTGTTCTTTTTTTATTAATACGTTAGCCTCATTTGTTTCAACAGAATCAGTTTTTACCTTCATCAGCCCGGGATATACCGAACAGTTTGAAGCGCTGCAGGTTGAACTGATAGAATAAGTAGCAGCCGAAGCAGAACCCCCCGAGGGCTACTGCCGCAGCCACAGCAACAAATCCTGAAAGAATCCATCCTGTCAGGTCAGCACCAAGAAGGAATGCAATCTGGGCACTTCCAAGCAATATTGCCGCTATGGAGTTATTGAAGCGCATCAGTTTCGGATCTTCCGTTTTAGCGCTCTTGTTTTGTTCTGCAAAAATTCTCGATCCGATAATGAAAATCAGGCTTCCTTTCTGCCCAAACACTACAGCGCCGAGAATGATAACAAAGAGCAGTGTGGTGATAACCGGCTGCTGAGCGAGAATGGCGGTCACAATACCCGTGAGCAGCACAACCCGGTTCAGTTTCACAATTGGAAGAGGTATTCCTGTGCACACTTTTGTTGCAGCAGTGTTTGACGGGGATAAATTGGACATGGTTGTTTGTTTTTTTTCGATTGTAAAAAAGTCGGGTGACAATAAAAAAAGCCGGTACTGACAGTCAGTACCGGCTTATAATTCGAGTGTATGCACTTCATGAAATCATGTTGGGCTACCATCTCCTCCGGTAAGATCCTGTATCAGACGCTGACTGTTTTGCGCAACAGCAACAGCTTGTACAGATTATGTTGGAGGTCATTGCTTTCATGAGTTCGTCTTTTGTTGTTTGCTTATTAACGATTGTTAACCATTTTTCCGGAACTTTCCAAATAAAGCCTCATTTTTTTGTTTCCCTCTGTCAGAAAAAACAGAGGGAAACCGTAGCTTCTGTTCAGTTTACTCCCAGTATCACACTTGATGCCTTGAAGAGTGCGCAGGCATGATCACCCTCCTTGAGAGAGAGTTTTTCAGAACTGCCATGGGTGATTATTGCCGATATGACGTTGCCGTCACCGATTTCTACATCAACTTCTGTACTTACCGGACCTTCGATAAGTTTGCTGATTATGCCGGGCATGATGTTTCGAGCGCTTAATTTGGCATCGTGCAGCTCCTGGGCGATAATGATTGAGCTTGATTTTACGATGGCATAGGCGTTCATACCCTCTTTCAGGCTGAGGTTGTCAACTGCACCGTTGGTTATGATGGCTGTGATGCGGGTCTCTTCGCCGATCAGAAGCGTGACTTCAGCGTTTACTGTCCCTTTTGTGATGCTTTCAATAGTACCTGAGAAAACGTTTCTTGCACTGATTTTCATGGATATCCTTTGTAAGAATTGATAAAGATTACTTGCGTCTCCGAGACGGCTTTCAAGATTGTGGAGATACTTCCGGTGCTCTTCCTGAACAATCCGGAACTGTTCAATAACTTTTTTCCCCTCCCTTGTCAGAACGGTGCCGCCTCCGCCTTTTCCTCCTGTTACACGGTCAACAAGGGGCTTTTCAGCGAGGTTGTTCACCAAATTGACCAGATGCCATGCGGTTTTATAGCTGATCCCGACGGCTTTGGCTGCACTGTTGATAGAGCCAAGTTCATCGATTTTTTCAAGCAGGGCAATTCTCTCTCCGCCAAGATATTTGTTCTCGGCTTTCTGAAACCAGATTGACCCTTCAAGGCCGATTGCATCTCTTCTGCTTTTCACAATCCTTCTCCCGCATTGGTTATAAACGGTTCCGTATTTGGTTTCTGGCGCACACACTCGAACCGGAATATAAGTTTTCCGGGTAATCTGCTATTACGATTTTACTCTACACGTATTCGATTATAGCGCAACCAATGCCTCTTCGGAGAACGACTCCTCACCCCAGACTACAAAAAAACGTCGCCATCGTCGAAAGCGAAAAAGTCACCATCATTGCCACTTGATTTATCATCGAATACCTCTTTGACGCACACAATCCGCCATTATGAGCACAAAAACAGGTGATTCTATGGCTGATCTGCTTGTACTTGCCGTATTTCAGCGATATCTTTGTGATAAATATAAATGCAAACGGGCGCTACCGGCCCGAACTGTTGAAGGATGGAGCAGAGCTGAAATTAGCAGGTATTGCAGTTCTTTTACAGAGAGGAATTCTCTGCTTTTTCATTTTTAGGCCGATCAGTCTAAGCAATGTTGATACAAAGCCGATCAGCAACACCATATTGTCGAGAAGGGAGCGAAAATGGACGAAAAGTTTCTATCAAAGATAAAGGGTTTCAAAAGAACTTTCGTGATTCACTCCAATGCAAACCCTTATGCTTCTGCTGCTTTAGCGGGGAATATTGCTGCTCGTAGTCAAGAAGAGGGTTTGTATTTTCGCTTTTCAGACAATTTCATTCCAATGGTTAATGACGTTGCCAGCGAGGAGTTCGACGCAAATGCTGCTCCCGACCAGATCGATGCGGATTTCAAGAATGATTGGGTCGGAAACCTACGAACTACCGGACTTCCAGCCTGTGGTCTCAAATACAAGGACATACGCTCGCCTGAAGAGAACACCATGCGTTATCTTAATGCGTATAGACGCATTCCGGAAATGAAGCCCAGGATCGTTCATGAGTCGCGGGAACTTTCGGTACCAAATGAATATAGTCTGGACTATGTAAAACTTGTGGCTCTCATCAAGGCCGGTGGCGATCTCAAACCATATCTTAGCCGTGACATTCTCAAAAAGAAGCACCCTGATAATAATGACGCCTTGCTCAACTCTTGGGGGATACAACATCTGCACTTCCGCAAAAAGGGATCAGATCCACTATTATTCTGCGTAGTAGCAGAATCAGATGTGTTCGTTATCCAGACGTTGCCTCATAACGAGGAATATCTATGGGTAAATACTCAGCTTGTTGAGATTTTGCACAGGAATTGGCCAAAGCTGATTCTTCGTGCAAAACATAATGGCCTTTGTGCAGAAGCTATTTCGGCAGACAAACGTTACACTCTTCGTAGCTATAATGCAAACTTTCCGGTTACTGTTTCTGATGGAACTGTTTATTTTCCACTTGCAGGGGGCACAATGGCGTCTGGTGACTCTATGGAGGATAGGATAAACTGCGTAAGATTTTTGCAGAACTTGAACATTATCAAAATATAGTGGTGCAGAATGCAATCGCTATTCGGACTGCACTCAATATACCTGCTTCACAAAAGCTGGTAGTTCGGATGGCTTTCGATAACCGTGTCTGTTGCCTTTATGAACCGACGAGAGCAACACGAATTGCTGGTTTTGTACCTACTGCTGACGAAGGAAGCCCAACTAAAAACAATCATTAACGGTTATATTCTTGTACAAAATTGCCAACCAGCCGCTTACTGAAAAATAGGACAGCAAGTTTAGTTGGAAGAAAACCTGTACTGCGTGGCATTTGTAGACCGGGGCGATGTGCGAAGGGTCATAAGCCTGCGCCGCGCCAATCGTCGCGAGGTAAAACACTATGTCGAAAATCTCTAAGCGTTCAACTATCCTCATGCCCACTGCGGAAGAGGACAAGGTCATTACTGCGGCAGCTAAAAGTGATCCTGACGCGCAGCCACTCACGTCAAAGCAACTGAAGGCGATGGTGCCAATCCGCGCCCTGCGTGGTCGTCCGAGGTCTGAAAACAGGAAGCTGCTTGTGTCGGTGCGTTATAGCCCCGAGGTCATCGCATACTTCAAGTCAACCGGTGAAGGTTGGCAATCGAGAATGGATGGTGTGCTTCGTAAGTACGTAACGCGCCATTCCCGTAGCGGGTGAAATGTGACCGAACCCTACGGTCAACCGGAAGCACTCAACATTGAGGTATAAGACCCCTGTCGAGCTACCATGCCTTAAATAACAACTAATAACTTTGGCTTCTTAGGGTGGCCATATTTTTTTGTTGCAATTTCAGACAACCAACTTCGCGAGCAGGCTCGCGTGAACGTCTGCTGTAAATCCGTAGCGACGTTATGTATTTTGGGAAAGTAACAGGGGGCGGACCGCGAATATCCTTGAGGGTTTATAATGAGCAGAAAATACAGCTTTAAACCAGCTTCACAACAAGAGCTATCGTTATATTGTTTTGTTGGCGAGGCAGTATGTGCAGTACAGCATGTGGAAGATGCCCTTAGTCATTCGATTGTGTTAAAAAAGGCAAAACCACGGTTAAAGTCAGAAGCTGACAAACTTTTAGAGAAACACCGATCATTTACTCTTGGCAAAGCAATCAAGATTGCCGAACGAGCAAGTTTATATCCTGAGTCGCTACAGAAAGAACTTAAAGAATTTTTGTCAGAGAGAAATTGGCTTATTCATAAAAGTATTGCGCAAGGTCGAGATGAATGGGATTTGAATATTTCCAGAGAAAAAATGATTAGTAGAATAAAAGCTATCTCAATACAATCACAGAAGCTTTTACAGTTGATCGAAGAGGATTTGATTGGGTTTTCAGAAGCTAACGGTGTTGATATGTCTCGGGTAAAAGCTGAAATAAATAGGCATTATTTCGAATAATGGGGGTACCGGCTACGAACTATGAGTATCCGGTTATTCCGTTATCAGGCATAGAGAAACTAAAAACGATAAAACACATAACAAGGCACTCGTTCGGACTTAAACTTCACTGCGTTTCGTTTGCCCCTTTCATCTTAAGCATTATGACAATACCGTCACAGCTTATTCGAATACATTCTTGCAAGTTCAGAATCCTGAACTCTTCACTTCAACGGCTCAGGGATAAAGTGCTCTGAAACTGCTGCCGGAAATGAAAAAAGGACAGTTTCAGACGGGATATATCGCAACACCGATGTCAGATGGCTTGCCGAAATAAACCGATGAAAGAACAATAATATCTACCCCGCTTTTTGCATAATCGGCAGCATTACTCTTATTGATGCCGCCTGCGGCAGAAATTTTTACTGATGGAGTCTTTTTCCGGATTTCAGGAACCAGTAGTGCCAGTTCAGCCGGTGATATCTTGTCTGTCTGCACGACATCAACACCCGCCATGGCGGCCTTCAGTGCATCTTCAGCACTTTCTGCTTCAACAATGATTTTATGTTCCGGAGCCCTTGCCTTCAGTGCGGTAATCGAACCAAGAAATCGTTCAACACCCCCAAGAAATTCGGTATGCTGGCGGAATACAAGGATGGACTCTGAAAGGCCAAGCCGGTGTGGAAGTGCTCCTCCAGCCATGATAGCCTTCAGTGCGACTTTTTTTGTTCCGGGAAAAGATTTCCGGGTTGTCACAACCGCGATGTGTGGATTGATTTCCTTGACAAGGGAAACTATCTCCGCTGTTCTGGTAGCAATGCCCGACGCGTACTCAAGGAGGTTAAGGGCTACCTTCCATCCGCCATGAAGCGCTTCAGCACTTCCGCTTGCAGAGAGTATTGTGACTCCCGCTGAAACTGAACTTCCGCTTTTTATGCATGATTTCACTGAAGCGCCGCATCGCTCAAGTACCCGGGCAGCCTCTTCGGTACAGCATAGTACGGTGTTCTCACGGCTTGAAAAGATTATCTCACCTGGTAGAGAGCCGATGCCGAGGAGTGACGTTGTCAGATCACCATACGGGAGATCCTCTTCGATAAAGCGCTCAATTTCAGACTCTGCTATGTGATATAACATCATTTTTCCAGGTTCAGTTACGTTCAGATTGTGATGATGATTCAGCCAAGCCTTCTGAATGAAGAGGCCTTGATAGCGGCAAAGAGGGTGGAACCGGTTGTAATATCCAGTTCGTCCGCTGCCGGGCGGACAATTTCCGCTACAAGTTTTTCTCCATCGGCAGAGAGCACAACACCGACTCTTCCGTCGGAATTGAACATCTCTGTGACCAGGCACTCCAGAAGGTTTCGTGCACTGATTGCTTCGGGATGGTTTTTAAAAAGAATAATTTCGCGGGAAGAGAGTTCGAAAAGTGATTCTTTGCTGAGTTCTCCATCCGAGATGCAGAGGGTGTTTTTCCCCCATCGGTATGAAAACAGGCAGCTTTGTATAACCGGATTTGCCAGATGGAGGAGGTTGAGGTAGCCATTCGGGCTGTGAGCCATACTGTTTCGGGCCAGCCGCTCAGGAGTTGTTGTTTCCGTGATTTGTCCGCTGGTAACGGCCAGAACCTGGTCGGTCATCAGTTGCATCTCTGTCAGTGAGTGCGAAATAAAGAGATAGGGAATTCCGAACTCTTCACTTGCACTTCTCAGGTAGGGAATAATCTGGAACCGCAGTTTGTCATCAAGAGCAGAGAGCGGCTCATCCATAAGCAGAAGGCGCGGGTTTGCAAGAATAGCTCTGCCGAGAGCGACACGCTGTTTTTCACCACCGGAAAGATGTTTTACTCCGCGATGCAGAAGCGGTTCGAGGTTAAGAAGATTGATCAGGCCTTCCGGTCTGACTCTTCTGTTTTCAGCACTACACCGTTTATAGCCATACAGAAGGTTTGCTTTGACACTCAGGTGAGGAAAGAGCATAGCGTGTTGAAAAACAATGGCAATGCGCCGATTTTCAGGGGAGATATCGATTTTTTGTTTGCTGCTGAAGAGGCATTCATCATCAATAAATATCTCGCCTTTGTCCGGTTTCAGTAATCCGGAAACAAGATTGACTATTGTGGATTTACCGCTGCCCGACTCTCCGAAAATTCCGATCCGCTCTCCTGAAACATCGGCCTGCATTTGAAGGGAAAATGCGCCCATTTTTTTTTCAGCATCAATTCGCACTCTCATAATTCGGTACTCCTCTGTAGCTGTTTTCCCAGCATTTCATGCAGAGAGAGAACCACTACTGAAATAATGACCGAAACCAGGCATAGTGAGAGAGCCATTGCTGTGCCTGAAGGGGAACTGGCGTAGTCATAAATTGCCAGAGGAATTGTTTGTGTCACTCCCGGAATATTGCCGGCAACGATGATTGTCGCTCCAAACTCGCCGAGACTTCTTGCAAACATCAGGGAGGCGCCGGCGAAAATGCCTTTCATGGATAGCGGCAAAATAATGGTTAACAGGCTGTCATACCATGATGCCCCAAGGCTTCGAGATGCTTCAATCAGTTTCCGGTCGATCGACTCCATGCCAAGGCGAATTGATCGCACAAGCAGGGGGAATCCGACGACGGCAGAAGCTATAACAGCGGCTTTCCAGGTGAAGATCAACTCCACTCCCCATTCAGCAAGCAGTTTACCTGCCCAGCCGTTTTTGCCGAAGAGCAAAAGGAGAAAATAGCCAATAACAACCGGAGGCAGGGTGAGCGGGAGGTTGACAAGAACTTCCACAACAACCTTTCCCCGAAGTGATTTGAATACCAGCAGCCATGCGACGGCAAAACCAAAAGGCAAAGAGAGTGCTGTCGCTGTAAGCGCTACTTTCAGCGACAGCCAGATGGCAGTTATATCTTCCGGTGTCAGCTGCGTCATGGTAAAATTCATACAGTTTTTCTGCGATCACTCAGAGGTGCAACAGAATTATTTCAGGATAAAACCGAATTTGGTGAGAACCGCTTTGGCTTCCTTGCCCTGAAGATAAGCAATGAATGCTTTTGCCTCCTTGTTTTGTGCGGCTTTATTGGTCAGCGCCATCGGATAAACAACACGGGGATAGAGCTCCTGGGGTACCGTAAAGAGCAGTCTCGCTTTTTTTGCCAGCAGTGCATCAGTTTTATAGACAAAAGCGCCATCAACTTCACCGAGTTCGGCATACATAAGGCACTCGCGGACATCTTTGGCCATGACGAGCTTGTTGGTGAGCTTCGAGAAAACTCCGGCTTTTGTCATGGCAGCCATGGCGTACTCGCCAGCCGGAACGCTCTTCGGGCTTCCGATAGCGATTTTTTCGAGTTTTACGAGATCCTTCATTGATGTTACTTTTTTACCGGTTGAACCGGCAAAAACAAGCGAGTTACAGGTAAAGGTCTTTATGCTTTTACTGTCGACAAGCTTTTTGTTGTTCAGATAATCTACCCATTCGGTGTTGGCTGCAATAAAGATGTCGGCCGGTCCGCCATTTTCAATCTGTCCGGCCAGTGTTCCTGATGGTCCGAAATTTTTCAGAAACAGAGTACCCGGATGTTTAGCGGTATAGCTTGCGGTCAATTCACTGATGACCTCTTTAAGGCTTGCGGCAACCGAGAGGTTCAGCTCCCCGGCCATTGCCGGCAAGCTCATCACAAGCATGGTGAATATCAGTATGGTGATCTTTTTCATGGCATGAATCGTTGTTGTTTTCGCTATGTATCAAGGAATATAACGATGTTTAAAAAAAGGGGAGTGCTATCTGTTAGGGTTACAACAGATAGCACAATCAAAAAAAATATCAGTTGATCAGGTGATCTTCGCAAGCTTCACCCTCTTCAAGTGCGTCAAGAATGTCGTCGATTTTACCTTCACTGTCAATTTCGCCGTACCAGAAGTTTTCCGGATAAACGACAAGCACCGGGCCTTTTTCACAGAGGTTGAGGCACCCTGTTGCCGAGACGGCAACGTCGCTCATGCCGCGGTCGGCGAGCTCGCTTTCAATGTAGGGGATAAGGCTGAGCGACTCTTTTTTGTGGCAGATACCCTGGGGAGTGCCCTGTGCACGGAAGCTTGCGCAGACAAGAATGTGATGTTTTGGTTTGTCCATGATGTTTTTTTGTTTGGTTGTTTTTTCAGATCGTTTGATATTACCCGCACCCGCCGCCTGTTCCGCTGCAGCTTGAACCGCAGGCGTGGATCTGGCTGCTTTTCATGAGATGTTTCAGGTCCTGGCCGCCAAAGACGCCGTAGACCGCCTCTTCAATGATCCCTTCGAGTACCATCACCTCTATGCCATGCTCGTTGAGTACCTTGGTCGGTGAACCACCAGCTCCATTGACGAGCAGTGCACGGCAGTCTTTGAGAATTCCGGCCAGTTCCTCCCACCGTTGCTGGCCGCCTCCGGTTGGGGGCGCTGTTCTTGAGTCAACCAGCACACACTCATTTTTGTCATAATCCATAGCGTATATCAGAAAGCGGTCGGCTTCACCAAGGTGCTGGTTGATCAGCACACCCTCCAGAGAGCTGACGGCAACAAAGGGCCGAACGTCCGTCGGGATTTTTGGAAGTGCTGCGGCTTCAGCCAGTTTCTGCATCATCTCTTCGCTGTTGATCTCTCCGATTATGCCGACTGCATCGGCGCGGCAGCGGGCGCAGTGTTTCATCTGCGGCAGATATTCGCTTGTGGCTTTCTGGATTTCAGCAACCATGTCGAGAGATGGTTCCGGAATGTTTTCAAACACCGTCTCGGTTGTGCTGTAGTAAGGCATACAGTTCAGAATATCGGCACCAAGTTCAGCCACTTTCCGGGCAACTTCGATCACATGGGTATCGTTGATGCCGGGAATGATGATCGAGTTTACTTTTGCCGTTACACCGGCTTCCTTGAGCCGTTTGAGGGCCTCAAGCTGGTTGCCGATAAGCAATCTTGCGGCATCAATGTCGCGGTACATCTTCTTGTTATGGCGCACCCATGCATAGATTTCCGATCCGATCTCAGGATCGATTGCATTGATGGTGATGGTGACATGGCTGACCTGAAGCTCGGCAAGTTCATCAATGTAAGGGAGCAGGTCAAGACCGTTGGTTGCCACACAGAGCAGCATCTCGGGATATTTTGCCCTTACCAGCCGAAGGGTTTCCATGGTCTCGGTCGGGTTGGCGAACGGATCACCGGGACCGGCAATACCGACGACGGCAATGTTCGGAGAGAGGATCATTGCCTGATCCAGATAGTGCATGGCCTGCTGGGGCGAGAGAATTTTACTCGTGACGCCCGGGCGGTTTTCATTCATGCAATCAAATTTACGATTGCAGTAGTTGCACTGGATATTGCATTTCGGCGCAATAGGGAGGTGGATACGCCCGAACTTGTGGCGCGATGCATCGTTGAAACAGGGGTGATTTGCGATTTTAAGTGTCATGGTTTCCTCCCTTTTACATATAAGTATAGCCTATTGATGAAGCATTCTGCCGCTGTTCGATAACGGTGTTGACAATCCGGTCAAAGAGCTCCTGGGTTCCTCTGTAGCCGATGTGATGCGCTCTCTGTCCGCCAAATCGATCATGAATCGGGAAGCCGATTCTGAGCAGCGGGATATTGTTTTTGCGTGACATGGTATAGCCTTTGCTGTTGCCGATCAGAAAATCCGGTTTCAGCACTTTAGCCTCATCCTCTATATCCATAAAGTCGACCCCTTCACGCACCTTGATACCCTGTTCCTCCAGGTCGGGAATCAGTTCGATGAGCCGCTGTTTGAGCTGCCCGCTTTTTCCTCCCGAGGCGCAGAGCAGAGGCGTCATGCCGATTTCGCGAAGAAATGCGGTCATGGCTACAACAAGATCCTCCTCTCCGTAGAGGATTACTTTTTTCTCAAAGACATATTTGTGCCCATCGGCATAGGCGTCAACCAGACGGCGGCGCTCATCCTCATATTTTTCCGGCCGGGGTTGCTCTGTCAGGGTTTCGAGCAGATCGAAAAACTTGTCGCTCTCCTTGATGCCGATCGGCAGAGAGAGCTTGTGGCGTGGTACGCCAAAAGCCCCTTCAAGATACCCGGCCGCCGATTTTGAATCAGCAAGCGTTGAGGTGAACTCAATGCTTGCTGTTGCTTTTCCGGCATTTGCTATAGCGCTTGCCGGAGTTCCTCCCGGCGGAATACGGTGGTACTCACCCCAGGGGCCGCCATCCATTGTCTGTGAATAGTCCGGCAGGAGCATGCAGGGGAGCCTGAAATCAGTGAAGATCTCCTTGAGGTAGCGCAGATCTGCCGGCGAAACCATGTTCGGGAACATATTGACAAGGTTCTGCCGCTCTCCCTTCTCTGCCAATGTCTCGACGGTAGCCCTTACCGCAGCATGGAACCCGTCGATATGACTGCCCTGATAGCTTGGTGTTGAAGCATGAATCATGATCGGCATGGGGGAGCCGTTTCTGTACGTCTTTGTATACTCCCTCAGGATCATGGGCACGTCATCACCTATGGTTTCGCTCAGGCAGGTCGTTGCTATGCCGATAACTTCCGGTTTGTACTGCGCAGTGACGTTTTTCAGGCCGACCTGCAGGTTATGGCTGCCGCCGAAAACCGCGCTCTCTTCATGGAAGTTGGACGAAGCGATATCAATCGGTTCCTTGTAGTGGCTGATCAGGTAACGGCGAATGTAGGTAGCGCACCCCTGGGAGCCATGGAGGAACGGCACGCAGTTCTCTATGCCGCGGAATGCAAGGCATGCTCCGAGCGGGTTGCAGAGCTTGCAGGCATTCTGTGTTGCTGTTTTTGCGTGTTTCAACGGTTACCTCCTTTTCTTGGAGCGAACTGCCATACCGGACTCATGACCGACTGGTAGACCTCCAGTGCAAAATTGTACATACCGACAAATCCGGCGAGAGGAATTTTTCTCTCATGGTTATGATCGCAGAATCCGATGCCGAGCTTGAAGGCAATAGGACGCTCCTTGACGCCACCGATGAGCAGGTCGGCCTCTTTTTCAAGGATGAATTTCGAGAGTTCAACGGGGTTTGAGTCGTCCACGATAACCGTACCCTCATCGCACATCTCCTTGAGCCGCCGGTAATCATCTTTATTGCCAGTCTGCGATCCGGCAAGTACAACCGACATGCCGATTGAACGCAGGGCTTTGATAAGAGAGAATGTTTTAAATGCGCCGCCGACATAGATGGCTGCTTTTTTGCCGGTCAGTGCTTTTTTGAATTTCTGCAGTTCAGGGTAAAGCTTTTTTACCTCCTCACTGACGACCTGCTTTGCTGCTTCCATGATTTCCGGATGCTCCGGAAAATGGAGAGCAACATCGTAGAGCGATTTTGACATGTCTTCAATACCGAAGTAGGATACCCTGATATAGGGAATACCATATTTCTCCTCCATATCCTTGGCAAGCGAAGTCATGGAGCCGGAGCACTGCACAACATTAAGTGAAGCCCCGTGGGCACGCTTTACCGCATCAATACGACCGTCACCGGTCAGGGTGGAGACAACCTCGATACCCATTCTTTCATAATACTTTCTGATAATCCATGCCTCGCCGGCAAGGTTGAATTCACCGAGGATGTTTATGCTCTGTTTACTGATCCCTTCGGTTGATCCTGTGCCGATCAGCTTCATCAGGGCAAAGCAGGCAGCTTTGTAGCCGTCTTTTTTGGTTCCCTTGAACCCTTCGGAGTGAACCGGCAGTACAGGAATTCCTGTTTCTGCGGCAACTTTTTTGCATACCGCGTCTATATCGTCACCGATAAGGCCGACAATGCAGGTCGAATAGATAAAGGCAGCCTTCGGTTTATACTGCTCAATCAGTTCAATGAGTGATAAATAGAGTTTTTTTTCACCGCCGTAAATGACGTCCATCTCCTGCAGGTCGGTGGAAAAACTTAACCGGTGCAGTTCAGGTCCTGATGATACGGCTCCACGGATGTCCCAGGTATATGCGGCACACCCTATCGGCCCGTGAACAATATGAATGGCATCGGCCACTGGATAGAGCACGACCCTTGATCCACAGAAGACGCAGGCTCGCTGGCTTACTGACCCGGAAAGACTGGAGGTTTCGCAAGCTATATCGGAGGTCTCAATACCCCCCTTTTTTTCGAAAACCTGCTTCTCTCTTCCCTCAAGAATACCAATATGTTCCATAGCCGCTACTCCTGATAAAAATGTTGTCCTTTTCCAGGACACCTCCCGGCAAAACCGGGAGATTTATTCGTCCTATAGGTCGTTGTAGTACCTGATCTTTCTTTGGGGGCCGCTATTTGTTGTCGTGAGCGTTTTGAGTGCAAGGCGGACGGAGCGCAGAAACCGGAGTGTACACGCGAGTACATGAGGATTTCGACCACCGTCCAACGAAGCAATCAAATCGCGGAACAAATAAATAGCGGTTCCCTGTTACATCACCAGTTCAAACTTCTCCTCCAACGCATCCCTATCCTGGCGATCCAGAATCGCGGTCAGGATCTTCTCTACCAGCCTCAAGCCGCCGCTGTACCCGACACTCGGGAAGTAGCTGTGGCCGATACGGTCGAGAATCGGGAAACCGAAACGGATGAACGGCACATCTTCGTCACGGGCCATGTACTTGCCGTAGGTGTTGCCGATCAGCAAGTCAACCGGTTCATTCTTCATCCACTGATGCAAAAGGAACATGTCTGCACCAATACCATTCTTGAATTTTGTCTCCGGTGAGCGTTCATCAAGAATCTGGCGCATCTGTTTTTCAAAACGCTGCCCGGGTGTGCCGCTGACAATCTGAACCGGCTTCATATTCAGGTCGAGCAGGAACTCGGTCAGAGGAATGATCTGGTCGGGGTCGCCGAAGAGCGCAACTCTTTTCCCGTAGAGGTACTGCTCCATATCGGCAATAACATCGACAAGACGTCCCCGGTCAGCAGTGATCTCATCAGGTACCGTTACATTTCCGGCCTTGCTGAGTGCCATGATGAAGCGGTCTGTTGCTCTGAGGCCTATCGGCATGTCAAGCGTTTCAAACGGCACCTTGCACTTTTTCTCCAGGGCAATGGCCGCCGGTTCAGCGCTGATGCTTCCGAGAGCAAGCGAAGAGAGGCTGTCGCCGGTGCTCTGAAGCTCCGCAATAGTTGTGCCGCCTTTCGGGTAGAAGACATGGGTTCCGGTCTGCGGTGCATCAAGCACGTCAGAGGTGTCCGGGAAGAGCACAATGTTTACGCCGAGCTCTTTTGACAGACGCTTGATTTCGCGCATGTCCGAAGGCTCCATCCACCCGGCAATAATGTTGATCTGGTTTTTCTTGCTGCCGGTTGAAACCGCAAACTGTTCAGCTATGCCGGTTACCATGTTTGCATAACCGGTAACGTGTGAACCGATAAAGCTTGGTGTGCTGGCGAAAATGACATGCTTGCCTTCCGGGATTTTGCCGTCATCCCTTGCTTTTCTTGTGATCTGCTGCAAGTCATCACCGATAGTCTCACTCAGGCAGGTAGAGTGGACGGCAATGATATCAGGATCATAGACCGAAAAGATGGTTTCGATTGCAGCCAGCAGGTTTGCCTGGCCTCCGAACACCGATGCACCTTCGGTAAAAGAACTGGTAGCCGCCATTACAGGCTCTTTGTAGTGGCGGGTGAGGGTGCTGCGATGATAGGAGCAGCACCCCTGAGAGCCGTGGCTGTGAGGCAGACAGCCGTGAACACCGAGTGCGGCATACATCGCGCCGATCGGCTGGCAGGTTTTTGCCGGGTTGATCGTCAACCCTTCACGCTCTTTAACCTCTTTTGTCGTATGTCTTAGTAGCATAATGGAATAATCTCCGTTTTCCTGATTACTGTGTAACGTAAGTGGCTTCGAGCGCTGCACCGTTTCCGGCTTTTTCCCATGGAGCCTTGATCAGCTTCCATACCGGGTTGT
This sequence comes from Candidatus Chlorobium masyuteum, assembly GCF_011601315.1. Lineage (NCBI taxonomy): Bacteria > Pseudomonadati > Chlorobiota > Chlorobiia > Chlorobiales > Chlorobiaceae > Chlorobium > Candidatus Chlorobium masyuteum. Next base: position 598,897 of record NZ_JAAORA010000002.1, read on the forward strand.
TCACCATGCGATCGATATCTTTATAGAAGTTCACTGCACCCTCAAAGCCTGTATATGGTCCGCCGTAGTCGTAGCTGTGAAGCTGCTTCAACGGAACACCCATCTTCTGTACCACATACTTCTCCTTGATGCCTGCGCAGAAAATATCGGGTTTGTAGATCTCGATCAGCTTTTCAGACTCGTAGTGGCTGAGGTCATCGACTACGAGAGACTTTTTGGTCATCTGCTTCATCATGCCTTCGTAGCCATTGATCTCAAGACCCTTCTCCTTAAGCGCCGCGAGTTCCGCTTCGGTTTTTCTCGGATTGTAGAGTTCCGGATCAGGCAAAACCTTCAGCTCCTCGATATTCTTGCTGTCGGCATCGATCTTGATGTTTGGCAGCACATCCCGGCCTTCATAGTCATCACGGTGAGCAAACTCATAACCCGCAGCAACCGTTGTCATGCCAAGTTCGGTAAAGAGATCCTGGTAGTGATGGGCGCGTGAACCGCCGACAAAGAGCATCGCAGTTTTTCCTGTCGTGCGAGGCAGGATTTCATCAATGATCGCCTTTACCTTCGGCATCTCCTCGGCAATTACCGCTTCAACGCGTGCCTTCAGCTCTTCATCATCAAAGTACTCGGCAATTTTTCTCAATGACTTTGCTGACGACTCGGCACCGACAAAACTGACCTTCATCCACGGGATTCCATACTTGGTCTCCATCATGTCACCCATGTAGTTGATTGATCGGTGACACTGGATCACGTTAAGATCAGCAGTGTGAGAGTTTTCAAGCTGCTTCACCGTTGAGTTGCCGCTGAACGATGAGACCAGTGTCAGACCTGCTTTCTCGAAAATGCGCTCGATTTCAAACGCATCACCGCCAATGTTGTATTCACCCAGAAGGTTCAGTTTGAACTTGCCTTCACTCGGGGTGTTGTCGCGGCCAACCATGTGCTTGAAAACACCGTTGTTGGCGATGTGGTGGCCTGCCGACTGGCTGACGCCCCTGTACCCTTCACAACTGAAACCGAAAACGTTGCAGTCGCCGAGTTTTTCCTTCATCTCTCTCGATGCTGCATGAACGTCATCACCGATCAGACCAACCGGACAGGTCGAAAAAATAGCGATGGATTTCGGATGAAAGAGGTCGTAAGCCTCCTGGATAGCCTGTTTCAGCTTCTTTTCACCACCGAAAACAATATTCTCCTCCTGCATGTCAGTTGAAAAACAGTAGGGAATGAAGTTGGCATCCATCAATGACTCGGTTCTCGTCTGGTTACGGCGGGTCATCCATGCATAAAAACTGCACCCGATCGGGCCGTGAACGATGTTGACGATATCACGGGTAGGTCCGAGTACCACACCTTTACAACCGGCATAGGAGCAGCCGCGCTGTGTGATGATTCCCGGAACGGTACGGACGTTGGCCTGTACTTCCGGAATGATTTGAGGATCGTTAACAATAATCGACTTTGCCCGCTTTTTTGCGACCTTGGTCGGATATCTTTGTATCAGCTCCTCCCTAACCTGGGAAGGATCCGGAAAATGTGTGTTCGCCTCCATGTAACTCTCTCCTTTTACACCTGTTAAATGTTCTGCATTAATTCAGCGCTTCGTCGCCTGCTTCACCGGTTCTAATTCTTAGAGTTTCGACAATTGGTGTCACAAAGATTTTTCCGTCACCGGGATTGCCGGTCTGGTTGGTCTTGATGATGGTCTCAATTGCCATGCTGCACAACTCATCAGGAACGACGATGGTCAGAATTCTTTTTGCCACCAGCCTCGGTGCACCGCCAAGTTGAGCGATTGCCTCCGGATGTCCTGCTTCGGCCCCCTTGAGAATGTCGAAATGAACCTGGCCTTTTCCCCGACCCATAACCCTTCCGGTTGCGGTGAATGCAGGGATGCCTGCATCGATAAGCGCCTTTTTGGTTTCATTTACCTTGTTGATCCGGATTACTGAAATAATCTCTTTCATCAGGCCTCCTTTGTTGCGAGCAACGGTTCGGTCTCTTTTTCACCGCTGCTGATGGTGTAGACCTCTTCGACACTTGAAATAAAGATCTTGCCGTCACCGAATTTTCCTTCACCGCTTGACTTTGCATTCTCGATGATGGCCCGGATCACGAAATCCTTGTCATTATCCGGAACCACCACAATCAGCATCTCTTTGGGGATTTCATCATAGACAACATCACCGACACGAAGTCCGCGCTGCTTTCCACGTCCGACAACCGAGATTTTTGTAACAGCCGGGAAGCCTGCTTCAAGCAGCCCCTGCATGACCTGATGTACCTTTTCCGGCCTTACGATTGTTCTGATCATTAACATGTGTGTGTACTCCGTGTTTATTAGTTAGCGATACCAAATTCAATGAGAAGCGCTTCAAGCTCTTCGATTTCAAGCGGCTTGGGGATGACAAACATCTTGTTGTCGTGAATCTTCTGTGCAAGAGCTCTGTACTCATCAGCCTGCTCATGGGTCGGATCGTATTCAATAACCGTCTTGCGGTTGATCTCGGCGCGCTGCACAAAGTTGTTACGGGGTACAAAGTGAATCATCTGTGTACCGATCTTTTTGGCAAGCTCTTCAATCATCTGGCGTTCGTTGTCAACATTACGGCTGTTGCAGATAAGTCCGCCAAGACGTACTCCACCGGTATCGGCATATTTCAGGATACCTTTACAGATGTTGTTGGCAGCGTACATGGCCATCATCTCACCGGAACAGACGATGTAGATCTCTTCAGCTTTTCCGTCACGGATCGGCATGGCAAATCCACCGCAGACAACGTCACCGAGAACATCGTAGAAAACATAGTCGAGATTCCATTCATCATCGAAAGCGCCAAGCTGCTCAAGCAGGTTAACCGAGGTGATGATACCGCGACCGGCACAGCCTACACCTGGCTCAGGACCGCCGGATTCGGTGCAGCGGGTATTTCTGTATCCCTCTTTGATGATATCTTCAAGTTCGACCTCTTCACCCTCCTCGCGAAGCGTATCGAGCACTGTTTTCTGCTGAAGTCCGCCAAGGAGCAGACGGGTTGAGTCAGCTTTCGGGTCACAACCGATAACCATGACATTTTTTCCCATTTCAGCCAGACCGGCAACCGTGTTCTGTGTTGTAGTTGACTTGCCGATGCCACCTTTTCCGTAAATAGCGACTTTTCTCATTTTTGTAACATTTAAGGTTATAGCTGCCTTCTTCGTAAGATATTCAGGTATTATTAATCTTTAACCTGAATAGTTATGATATTAGTTAGCAATATGCGTGCCAGACTTCGTGTTTTTATCAGAATGGTTGAAGCGCGGGAACAGGGGCGCTCATAACCCCGCACAGGGAGAGGGTTTCGGGGTTTTCTGTGAAGGTGAATTTCTTATAACGCATTTTAAATTATAGGTTAGCAGCTCTTTACCTGGGTTAGTAATCGCTACAAATTTGTAGGAAAACCAGAAAACCTACAAAGTCGTATGAAATATTGCGGAAAGTGTAGTTTTTCTGTGCTTACCGGAAATAGCGGTGACTACGCTGTCCGGATTTTTCTGGAGACGGGAACATTTTTATCCCAACCGGCAATCAGAGCGTATTGATGAAAGAGGGGTTAAGCCGTGAGGCGGTTGCGGAGTCCTCATGCTTGATTTCTGATAAAAAATACAGAAATGTAGATTATTGCGTTTTGAGAGGATTCTGTATTGCGGTTGTGACGACATGATTTCAGCTTAGGGATTTGTGCCGGTACGTTTAACACGGCCCTGAACCCTGAGGAGTATGGGTGGATGGCGGGGAAAATATTTTTTTATAAAGAGGGGAGCGGATTTTCTTTTCAAAGGCGTTATGATAGTACTGTGCTCTTTTTACGCGGCGGTTATGCAATTAAATTTATAGTTGCTCATGAAATCATTTTTGCATCGTCATCTCGATCCCGGCATGAAAGGAGTGAGAGGCGCAAAATTTGGGAGCAGTGATTCCGGTTCCATTTCGCATTCGCAAACTGCTGAACCCCTCAAGCCGGTCGGTTTCACCTCCTCACCTATGACCACATTCGGCCTCTTTGCGTTGGGGGCGCTTTCTGTTGGTGCACTTGCTGTCGGCGCACTGGCTATCGGCAGACTCGTTATCGGTAAAGCAAGAATTGCCCGACTTGACATTGGTACACTGCATGTTAAGAATTGTGCGTGCGGATGCCATCAGGGTGCTGATGGGTCGGAGAGCTCCTGCTGCGGGAAGTGAATGGGGAATAGTTCAGATGTTAAAATTTAATACATGATGTTATGCATAAAAGAGAGCTTGGCAATACGGATATGCGCATTACTCCCATCGGTTTCGGAAGCTGGGCTATAGGGGGCGGTGGCTGGGCTTATAGCTGGGGTGCGCAGGATGACGGCGATGCCGTGGAGGCAATTCAGCGTGCGGTTGAGCTGGGCGTCAACTGGATTGATACGGCTGCGGTTTACGGACTTGGACATTCGGAGGAGCTGGTTGCAAGGGCTGTCGCCGGTATGAAGCACAAGCCGTATATTTTCACCAAATGCTCTCTTGTATGGAATGAGCAGCATCAGATCAGCAATAGTCTCAAGCCTGATTCAATACGGCGTGAGTGTGAAGCGAGCCTGAAGCGGTTGCAGGTTGACGCCATTGACCTTTACCAGCTCCACTGGCCGAATCCGGAGGCTGATATGGAAGCGGGTTGGCAGGAGATGGCCCGCCTAAAGGAGGAGGGTCTGGTTCGCCATATCGGTGTTTCCAACTTTTCAGTTGCTCAATTGCAGCGGGTTATGGCTCTTGCACCGGTAGCTTCAGTTCAGCCGCCATACTCAATGCTTCGACCCGCCGCTGAAGTTGAACTCCTTCCGTTTTGCCTGGAGCATAACATCGGAGTTATTGTCTATTCACCGATGCTTTCCGGTATGCTGACCGGAGCCATGACCCGTGAACGCGCAGCACAATTTTCAGTGGATGACTGGCGTCGCCAGAACAAGGAGTTTCAGGAGCCTCGTCTATCGGCCAATCTCGAACTGGTTCAACTGCTTCTGCGCATAGGTGCGCCCCATAAACTTTCGCCGGGAGAGGTGGCCATAGCGTGGACCCTGCGAAACCCGGCGGTTAGCGGAGCAATAGTCGGAGGTCGCAATGCCTCCCAGGTTGAGGGGATAATCGGTGCGGGGGAGTTCAGGCTGAGTCAGCAGGAGATCGGCATTATTGATCAGCATATCGCCGGAATGCCAAAGTAAAGGGCTCATTTATCCATCTATTCCGCGATACCCTGAGCACTCGGGATCCACTTCTCCAGCATGTCACGAAGGTTTTTGATGACAAAAGGCTTCGTGATAAAGTCATTCATACCCGCATTCTGACAGTTCAATTTGTCCTCCTGCGTTGCATTTGCGGTCATGGCAATAATCGGAATATCGGCATTGATAACTCCTGTGCCGGTGTTTCTTATCTTTTTTGCAGCATCAATCCCTCCCATGAGAGGCATCTGCAGGTCCATGATCACCAGTGCATAGGGCTTTGTTTTCAGGGCATCAATTGCTTCTAAACCATTTGCTGCAATATCTGCATGAATGGCGAGCTTGCTGAGCATTGCAATGGCAACCTGCTGGTTGATGATATTGTCTTCAACCAGCAGAATACGGGTGTTTGCTGTCGAAGTGTTCAGGTTTGGCAAAACAGGTGTGGAGTGTTGTGTTTTGCGGGATTCACTCTCCTGAATTTTATTGCTTTCGACTGGTTTCAGAAAAGAGATAACAAACCAGAACTCGGAGCCTTCATTTTTCCGGCTGTTGAGATTCAGCTTGCCGCCCATAAACTCGACAAGTTGAGTGGAAATGGCCAGGCCGAGTCCCGCTCCACCCGCTTTTCTTGTTGCCGAAGAGTCCAATTGGGTAAACCGCTGGAACACCAGCTCTTTTTTCTCATCAGGGATTCCGATTCCTGTGTCCTTGACCGATATGCGGAGCGTGATTTCACCGGGAGTTTCGGATTCGGTTGCAATCCGGACATCAATCCCCCCTTTGTAGGTGAACTTGATGGCATTCTGTATCAGATTGATGAGCGCCTGCTTCAAATAGATCGGGTAACCGATCAGATCGCCTGCAACTGATTCGGGAATGATAAAGCTCAACTGCAGGCCGGCTTTTTCTGCGTTGCCAGTCAAAATGGAGGAGAGTTCAGTAAAAAGGGCACGAAGATTGAACGGCGATTTTACCTTGTCAAGCTGTCCCGATTCGATTTTGGTGAAATCGAGAATATCATTGATCAATTGATGGAGCTGTTTTGTACTGGCCTGTATGGTGTCCGTATAGTGCCGCTGGGTTGAGTTGAGCGGGGTATCGAGCAGCAGCTCTGTCATTCCGACTACTGCGTGCAGTGGCGTTCTGATTTCATGTGACATATTGGCCAGGAACTCACTTTTTGCCCGGTTTGCAATTTCAGCTTCTACTCTGGATTTTTTCAGGCTTTCAATCAGAATGCGCTGGATCTGTTCCTTGTCTTCCAGACTTTTTTTCTTTTCTGAAAGTTTTTTATTCAGTATGCGGGCATTTTCAAGGGATTCATTGATTTTCTCTTTCTGTTCCTTTTCCGTCTTTTTTAGTTCCCTGAGATCATTGTTCAGCAGGGAGATAATGGTATAAAGTTCATGAAGAGGATGGTCCGGAGAGACGATATTCTGTTTTTCATCAACAGTATAGAACTCGTCAAAGAGGATATGACCGCACATGGCTGCAAAGTGCTCAATATCCTCTGTTGTAATACGTACCTGATGTGGTTTTTCTGAACGGCTCTTCTCCCTTCGGGCGTTTATCAGCGTAAAGGCATCCGCAAGTGTCGGCACAAAAATGAACTGCTGTTTTACGTAGGATGCAAAAAGGCGCAGCATTGTTTTAAGAAGAAGGGAAGCCCCGCAGATATAGGTGATAACCGGTTTGCAATGATATTCACTGTTTAAGCGGTTCAGCTCATTGGCATAGATCATTCTTGTGCTGATCGGCGCTCGTAAAACGGCTGAGTAATCGGCAATTCTGATATAGTCACTGTTGGTGATCACGCCGCTTTTAAACAGGTTTTCAAGCACGGCAAGTGCTTTTTTGGCACTTTCAGGCTGAATATCTCCACCAAGCAGCGTGAGAAAGAGTTGACCGGGGATGACCCCGTTTTTGTAGAACACACCCGTTTGATTCTCCTCAAATTGCCATTCGGGTCTGAAATCAACCATCTCAAGGGTGAGTTGATTGCCGGATGTGCTGTTTTTCGGATTGGGGTTCATGGTCTCTTTATTACGTTCCAAAACCTTTTCAATACTGCTTGTGCTGATGCAGCACTCTGCAAACCGCTCTTATGGCGGGGCGGAAGCTTCATGGTTTCTGCTATTGAGAATATAGCGGGTGGTCGGTGAAATTCCCTACACATCACCGGATTCCAAACCGGTTCTGCCGGAACTGCTCTTGACTCCGTTGCTGTCTGCCGACAAGCCGCTTCGATAGAATAGAGACGGGGTTGCCCTGTCGTTGGTGATCGTTGTACACTACCTGTGAAATTTATAGCACAAAGAGCAATTATGCAATACATTCAACGATACCAACTCGGTCAGGAGGTATTTCAGGAGGATATGAGGAGGATGCGCTATATCCGGAATTTCCGGTAGTCGATTTCGAATTTTTTTATACGCAGCCCCATAATCCGGTCTGAAAGCCCGAGTTGCATGGCCGCACGTGACATATTTCCCTTGGTACGTTTGAGCGCCTCCATGATCATCTCTTTTTCAATCGCGTCAAGCTTCTGCTGGAGGGAGCCTGTATAGGGTGTTCCGCTGGATTCGGCAGTCTGGAGCGTCGGGGGAAGATGGTAGCCATGAATGACATTGTCTTCGCTCAGGATCACTGCCCGTTCAATGCAGTTTTCAAGTTCGCGGACATTGCCCGGCCAGTGATAGCGCATGAGCATGTCGATCGATGTTGTCGAAATTCTCCTTACCCCTTTATGGTTGGCCGTATTGTATTTTTCGACAAAATAATCGGCAAGCAGCAGAATATCGGTTTTGCGCTCCCTGAGCGGGGGAACGGTAATCGGGAAGATATTCAGCCGGTAGTAGAGATCTTCGCGAAAGAGCCCCTTGCGGATCAGCTCTTCAAGATTGCGGTTGGTTGCGGCTATCACCCGGACATCAACCTTGATGGTTTTTGATCCGCCTACCCGCTCAAACTCCTTCTCCTGTATGATTCGCAAAAGTTTTGCCTGAATCGGAAGGCTCAGCTCTCCAACCTCATCAAGAAAGATTGTTCCGGTATGTGCGAGCTCAAACCTGCCGTGACGGGTAGCCGATGCGCCGGTGAACGCGCCTTTCTCATGTCCGAAAAGCTCGCTTTCAACAATGCTCTCCGGCAGAGCGGCACAGTTGAATTTGATAAACGGTTTATCCGACCGGCGGCTCTTGAAGTGAATGGCACTTGCTACAAGCTCTTTACCAACACCGCTCTCTCCAAGCACAATGGTTGTTGCGTTGGTTTTTGCAATTTTCTCGATCATTTTGAAAAGCGCGATGATCGGTTTGGTGTTGCCGATGATATTTGCCGGACGTTCGGCTTCTGATATACTCTCCTCCTCATGCTCCTCCTTTTGGTGTTTCAGGAGCGGAAGCTTTCCGTTGCCGGTGACTATTGCTGTGGTTTTTGAACTCTCTTCATGAGCAAGCTGCTTCAGCCGGACCGCCTGCGAGATCATGGATGCAATAATGGAGAGCTGGTCAACATAGTGCTGCAGCATATCCATGCGTTCTTCGCCGGCTTTTGATTTTTTTGATTTTTCTCGTGACGGTTCCTGTTCAATCTGTCGATCCGCGCTCAGGGTCCCTATGATTTCAGTGCCCGTTTTTATCGGAATACAGATAAAGCAGAGGCTCTCTTTTTTTGCTTTTGTCCGGGAGCGGGTACGGTCAAGAAAGAGCGGCTCATTATTGATACTTGGTACAATGACGGTTTTGCCGGTTTTGACAACCTGTCCGATGATACCTTCACCAATGCGGTAGCGGCCTCGCTCTTTCTCTTCTGTTGTCAGTCCGAATGATTCATTAATCACAATTTCACCCGTATCGCGGTTAAGAATGGTAATCATCCCGCGGAGCATATCCATGTGCTCGGACATGATGAAGAGAACAAGCCGCAGTACCTTGTTGATGTCATTCTCATTGGTGATGGTTCTGCTCACTTCGGCAAGCAGGCTGATACTGCCGTGATCCTGTTCCTGGGCTATAAGCATAGTCTCTCTGGTCTGAAATATTACTGTTTTACCGCTAACGTGCTGTAAATCCTCTCAAGCTCATGTGCTTTCAGAGCTCTTTTCTTTTCATTTGCGGTGGTCCGGACAATCGGAAGCAGATGATTGGCTTCGTTTCTTGTTATCACGAGCCCCTTACCTGAAAAATAGTGCTGCAGGGCAGCGCTTCCCGAGTGTTTTCCGATCACCAGCTCGTGATGTTCCCTGCCAACCTGATCCGGGAGAAAGGGCTGGTAGGAGAGTGGATGCTTCAGAAGAGCAGCGCAGTGAATGCCCGATTCATGCTGAAACGCGGACTTTCCGACAACCGGTTTCTGATCCTGAATCACTCTTCCTGATGCTTTGCTGACGGTTGCGCAGAGTCGCGAAAGCTTCGTCATATCAATACGGGTATCATACTTTCCGGAGAGTTCAAGCGCTACGCTCAGCTCTTCAAGTGCAGCATTTCCCGCCCGCTCCCCGAGTCCGGTGACCGAGACACTGACGGCACTGCATCCGGCTTCAAGAGCGGTAAATGCATTGGCTGTAGCCATTCCGAGATCATTGTGTGCATGAAATTCAAGTGCCGCCGGACTGGCTGATTTCAGGAGTCCGACAAGCGTCATAACCGATACCGGATTGGCAATGCCGACCGTATCGGCAATCCGTATCCGGTCTGCGCCGCATGCATCGGCATCGAGAATAAACTGTTTCAGCAGTTCAGGCTCCGCCCTTGTTGCATCCTGGGCGCCCACAGTGACATAGGTGAAATATTTTTTTGCTTTCGGGACGAGTTCATGTAACTGCTGCTGTACCCATGCATAATCCTTTTCCATGAGCTGGAGGTAGAGCGCTGATACAGGAAAACTGATATGTACACCTTCAGTGCCGCAACGGCATGCATCCTCTATATCCTGCCATTTTGCCCTTGCCCAGGATGAAAGACGAAGCGGAAGCTGCCGGGAGACTATCTTTCTGATGCTTTGGCGCTCCTCTTCACTGATGGCAGGGTACCCCACCTCAAGTTCGTTGACTCCGGTATCAGCCAGCTCCAGGGCGATTTCCATTTTTTCCGCACTGCTGAATACTACTCCCGGAGCCTGTTCACCATCCCTCAGGGTTGTATCGATAATCCAGGGCCTGATGCCGGATTTTGATGGTATGGAGCCGGATGTATGCATAAGAGTCCTTTATTCTGTCAGCAGGTCACTTCGGAAAAAGTAAAGTACGGTAATTGTGTTTATTTAGGCAATCTACCTTTTTACACTAAATAAATCAGGTCTATAAGGTAAAATATAGTAATAAATCAGACAATAATGTTGATTTGTGTGTTTATTTTTGCCAAATAGCCTTTTCCGGGGGATTATTTCAGGTTCGGGGAGTGATTTGAAGAGCAGGGAGCGGATTGAGATACATGCCCGGTATGAGTCATACAATCCGGGAATTGAGCGTGCAGATTGTATGACCTTTCAGTCCGGGCGATGTCTGTTATTCGGCGAGTTTTGGCAGGAAGGAGAGATCGACGCAGTATCGCTTCGGGTTGCTCCGGTCGATGAACACCCGTATCCGCCTGTTCTGGATGTACTGCGTCGGATCGTACCAGAGGTTGTCGCTTTTGAAAACATGGATCTCTGATGTTGCGGGATTCTTCCACTGCGTTATGACCTGAAACGGGCAGTTCCCGTTGACTGAAACGGCGGTATTCATTACAACCGACTGAAACTCTGTCTCAACAGAGGTGCCTTGCTCTCTGAGGGAGTCGTTTTTCTTTCCTTTGAGCATGGGGACGAGGAAGATACCTGCGCCAATGATGAAGAACACCCCTCCCAACCCGCCGAGAATTATGGAGCCTGCCCAGAGTGAAAAGAAATCATTGATTTGAGCTTTTTGAGGGTCATCAGGCAGGTAGAGCAGCTCGACCTTTTCGCCTTCCGAGTAGGCAGGAGGATTGCTGCCTGTTGATGAGATGAACACCTGCGGTGAACCATTTCCATCAGTAAAACGAATGACAGGCCGGTATATTTTTGAATTATGTGAAATGTTTGAACTGCCGGACCAGGATTCGATGAGGTGCACAACACTACCCTCTGTTGTTACGGCTTTTGAGAGGAATGTGCGGGTATTGTCACTGATCCAGAAGGTGCCCAGGAGCATGGCAATGCCAAAAGTCGTGAAGAGATATTTGATGATTGTAAGAACTTTCATGGTTTTCTCCGGGTGTGTTGACTTAATGCAAAATCGTCAGGTCTGAAAGCAGGTCATTTCAGTTTTATCGTAAATCTGACTGTACGGCATGTATATTTCCATAAATGATATCGTACGGTGTTACTCTTCTGCCTCCGGCAAAGCCGGACCAATGTCGGCAGTCTCGCTATGGAAACCGGTGTATTATGAAAGGTAAAAAAAGTTTGCGTAAAGTCCGGGCAGCTCACCCGACCGTGAAGCCGATAAAAAAGGTGATGCGGAACATTTCAAAAACCATAGGGCAGCCTGCCGGTACACTCCAGCACATCGGAGAGCAGAAAACCGATTTCCCGGCCATAACGGTTTTTGGTTACGATTCAGATCACGAATTTCACATGCCGCTCAAGAGCATTGCGGAATGTGCAGAATTAAAGGATAAGCAGAAGGTTCTCTGGGTGAATATTGATGGTCTGCATGATGTGTCGGTCATTGAAGCGCTTGGCAAGCTTTTCGATATCCATCCGCTTACCCTCGAAGATATTCTGCATACCGAGCAGCGCTCCAAAATAGAGGACTTTGAACACTACCTTTTTCTTGTGTTCAGAGCACTTGATTATGATGCTCAAACAGGCGAGATCACTGAAGAGCAGATGAGTCTGGTGATCGGCAGTAATTTTGTTCTGACGTTCCAGGAAAAACCGGGAGACATGTTTGACGCTCTCAGGGCAAGGATAACAAGCACCGGGACATCAATCAGAAAGCGGGGAGCGGACTACCTTGCCTATGCTCTGATTGATGCTATCGTCGACAGTTATTTTGTGATACTTGAGCAGCTTGAAAGCCGGATTGAACTTCTCGACCAGGAGCTGTTTGAAACCTCAGGGCGTGATACGTTTGAGTCTATCTATCTACTGAAGAAGGAGCTTATTCTTTTAAGAAAATCGGTAAGACCGATGAGGGAGATCATCAACAGTATCAGCAGGGAGCACTATACGGTCATTGATGATGAAGCTACCTGGCCTTTTTTCAGGGATGTCTACGACAATGTCATTTTTATCAATGAAACCATTGAAACCTATCGTGATATCGTTATCGGCATGTACGATACATGGCTTGCCATTGTCAATAACCGGATGAACGAAATCATGAAGGTGTTGACCACCATCGCTACGGTATTTATGCCGCTCTCTTTTATTGCCGGAGTCTACGGAATGAATTTTCGTTCGATGCCGGGACTCGAATGGCAGTGGGGATTCTTTGTCCTGCTTGGATTCATGGGGATGATTGTTGCCGGAATGATGGTTTACTTTCGGACAAGAAAGTGGTTTTAGGGTGCCTTTGAACGTAATAAGGCGAGCTGCCCCGATGGTAATAATCGATAATAAAAAGCTATTCGGAGCGGTAATACGGAAAATCACCGGGAGGAAAGGGTGTTTTATCGTCTCTTATTCATTATGTTAAAAAACTGAAGTTTAAGTCTGTAACCTGCATATGGCCTGAACTCTTTTGAAACAGGGATTTCATGTTTGTTGCAGGTACATCATTCTCCTCAGGGAGCCGGGTTTTTCCCCGGCAGATTGCTGCATCCGGATTTCAACTCTTCACACCCTCAAAGTGCTGATTTTTTGCTGAAGTTCCTGATGTTATTAACTTTCAGGAACATGATGAGCTTTTGACTGAGCGGAGCCGGAACCATCCGAAACAGGCATGGCTTTCGGAGAATGCTAACATAAACGATTGAATGTAGTGGCAAGACAGCAGCGGTTTAACCGAAAATCAAAGAGCCCCGTCGCGGGCAAGAGGTCGCGGCAGACTTCGTCGCATACCGGCGAGCGGGTAAGGGCAAATGATCATATTCTGATCAACGAATTTTTGTTCAGACGGGGTGAAAGTTCACTTGCAGCTGAAATTATCACCTTTTTTACCGACCATGAGGGTGAACGGTTCCGGTCGGTTGATCTGGCCAAAGTCCTTGGATATACGGAGTCAAAGCAGCTTCCCGGTTTCTGGTATGTACTCCACAAGCTTCAGGAGGAGGGTACGGTTGACAAGGATTCCAACCGCTGTTACGGAATGTCGGGTGTGGATGCGGCAACCTATGAAGACCATCTTGTTCATATAAAGCCTTTTCCCGTGCCCGGAAAGGAGCAGTACAAGGTGGACAAGAGCTATACCGGTCGACTCATCACCCATCCCAACGGTTACGGTTTCATTGATGTCGAGGGATTTGATGATGATGTGTTCATCAAGGCGGGTGACCTGAATTTTTCCATTCATGGTGATGAAGTCGAGGTACTGGTTACCAAGGTTCCTGATACCTACTCTTCGAAATCCACACCCCATCAGCGCTGCGAAGGTCTTGTTCAGCGAGTTATTTCCCGCCGCATCACCACCATTGTCGGTACGCTCGTAAAGTCAGGCCGCAGGTTCACCCTCAAGGCTGACGAGAGGAAGCTGCTTCCTGAAATCGTTGTGCCGATCCGTCTCTCCGCAAAAGCAAAGGCTGGTCAGAAGGTACTGGTCGGTGAGCTTGATTTTACCGGGGAAGGGGTAATACAGGCCAAGGTGCTCGAAGTGCTTGGCCAGGCCGGTGATTCATCGGTTGAGGTGAGCGCAATTGCACGCAGTAAAGGCATTGATGAAACCTTTGACAAACAGATTGTTGATTTTGCCTCATCCATCCGTGAAGGTATTACCGAAAAGGATCTTGAAGGACGCCTTGATATCCGCGACAAAGTTGTCTTTACTATCGATCCTGTTGATGCAAAAGACTTCGACGATGCGCTCTCTGTTGAGACGCTTGAAGATGGACTTTACCGAATAGGCGTACATATTGCCGATGTTTCGCATTATGTGCCCGAAAACTCTCCGCTGGATCGCGAGGCACTCAAACGGGCAACCTCGGTCTATCTGGTGGACCGTGTCATTCCCATGCTGCCTTCCCGGCTTTCCGAAGAGATATGCAGTCTCAATCCCGGTGTTGACCGGATGGCATTTTCGGTCTTTTTTACCATGACCGGAGAGGGGGAAGTCCGCAAGCACGAGTTTCAGAAAACGGTCATCCACAGCAAGCGCCGCTATGCCTATGAAGATGTTGAGGAGATTCTGAAGAAGGGCAAGGGTGATTTTTCAGACGAACTTAAGCTGCTTGACCGTATCAGCGTATTGCTTCGTGAAAAGCGCTTCAAACATGGCGGTCTGGACTTTGAAACCGAAGAGGTTCGTTTCAAGCTCGGCAGCAAGGGTGAACCGCTTGAGGTGATGAGAAAAGAGCGGCTCGGCAGTCACCGGCTTATTGAGGAGTTTATGCTGCTTGCCAACCGCAAGGTGGCAGAGTATCTGACCCGCACCTTCAAGGAGAACAAAAAAGAGGCCCAGCCGGTCATCTACCGTGTGCACGGCTCTCCACAGCAGGAGAAGGTGATCATTCTCTCCAACTTCGTCAAACGGTTCGGCTTTGATCTCAAGCTCAACCGTGGCAAAGAGGGGCCGATTGTTACCGCCAAGGCTCTCCGTCAGCTCCTGCAGCAGGTCAAGGGAACCAATGTCGAGTTTCTCGTAAGCGAGCTTGTGCTCCGCTCCATGTCAAAAGCGGTTTATACCGGCGACAATCTTGGCCATTTCGGTCTCGGGTTCGAGCACTATACCCACTTTACTTCACCCATCAGGCGCTATCCGGATCTTATTGTACACCGCCTGCTCTTTGAGTATGAGGGTCTCAGAAAGAAACGCCGCAAAATCACAAGCGCGCGCCTCGCGGAGCTGACCGATAAAATCCAGACCGTCTGCCAGATATCCAACGAGCGCGAGAAAAGTGCCGTCGAAGCTGAACGCGAATCCATCAAGCTCAAGCAGGTGGAGTATATGGCAAGTCATGTCGGCAAGGTCTATCCCGGTGTTATTTCCGGTGCAACCGACTACGGTATCTATGTCAGAATGGTTGATTTTGCTATCGAGGGGATGGTGCACATGCGCAACCTTACCGACGATTATTACGAATATGATGAGGCTACCTACTCACTTGTCGGCAAACGCCGCAAGAAGCGCCTCCAGATCGGTCAACGCGTCAAGGTTATGGTCCACAGCGTCGATATTCAGCGCCGTACCATCGATCTTGCCATCGATGACAGCAAATCTGACACGAAATCAGCCGAATCGTAACTCTAAGCAGTGTCATTTCGAATCCTCCCGACAGGTCGGGGGGGGGGTGAGAAATCTTGATTCCGATTGACATGAGATCCCTCACTGCGTTCGGGATGACAAAAGAGGAGGGTTCAAGATGACACAGAGGGAGGGTTCGGGATGATAACCCGGAATCCTTTTCCTCTGGTGGGCCATCCATTCCATTCACAGGGCAAAAACACAGGTTTGCCCCCTACAGTATTCGTGGATAACCCTCTTTTTTCCCTGATCCAAAATTCAGAATTCAAAATCCGGAATCTCTTCAAATCGGGCGATGTATCGGTTCACATCGAACTTCCTTGCGCAGCCGGATGCGTTCATATAGCGGATTTTGCCGTAAACCGGCCGCTCAAACCATGGGCGGTCATGCACTCCGCCGATTGACCATGCAATTCCTGTATAGCCGTTTGGATCCCTTCCATCAAGAGCGTAGCGGTCATTGAGTGCAATGGCTGTTTCAAAGGCCTGTTCCGCACTTTCACTCCATTCAAGAATCTTCTTTGCCCAGTACATGCGCATGTAGCCGTGAATTTTACCGGTTGTAACCAGCTCAAGCTGAGCTGAGTTCCATAACCGTTCGTGTGTGGCCCCCTCTTCAAACTCTTTTTGTGAATAGATGTAATCCCGGTGATCTGCAGCATGTTTTATGAGTGACTCTTTTGCCCAGGTCGGGCAGCCATCTAAGGAGTCGTAGCGGTCATTATAGAAGCAGTAGTTATCCGAAAGCTCCCTGCGAACGATCAACTCTTCAAGAAAAGCGCTTCTGCTCTCATCCGGCACGCTGCTTTCTGAAGCCTGAAGTGCAATAAACTGCGCACTGATCTGACCGAAATGGAGGTAGGGAGAGAGATTGGAGAGGACACCGCTGTTCGGATCATTGCGCCGTTCTGCATAGGTAGAGAGTCTGTTTTTGAGAAATGATTCAAGGCAGTGAGCCGCAGCCTCCTCTCCCGGTTTAAGCCAATCGACAGGCGCCACCTGGTGGTCAGCTTTCAGGCTGCTGCGGATCCCGTTCCAATCAACAGGAAGCGATTCAGTTGTTGCATCAAGCGGTTCAAGCTGAGGGAATCCGGTCAGAAACTCGCCGAGCAGGCTCTTGATTTTCGGCCGGAATGTTCTGGCTGCATACTCCTGTTTGCCGGATGCGATCCGGCAGGGAACAATGTTATGAGCGTCGACTTCATAGAGCGGCAGCGTGAGCTGAGCTCCAAGCGTTGTTTTCCACTTTCTGCTGATTTTCAGTGGCGAAAAGTCGGTAACCACAACTCCGGCCTTCATCTTACGGGCGAAGCGGGAAAGCTCGATTTCCGGTTCACCCTGCAGGAGATAAAAGGGAATGTTCAGTCTCCGGAGCGCTCCTTCAACCTCCTGAAGCCCTTTAAGCATGAAGTCGTAATGGCGGAGTGGGGCATTGAGAAAGGATGGTGCAAGGGTGAAAACCACCATCAGCGGCTGCTGCAACAGTTCTCCCTTTTTTCGGGCAAACAGGAGTGCCCAGTTATGCCGGACCCGCTGGTCACGTGACATCCAGTAGATGACCGGGCCGCTCCTATCCCGGCAGTTATTGAGGAGTGTTATACGGCGGGGATCAATCATGAGCAAGGCCGGAAATACGGAGAAAATTGTTGATAAGCTGTATCCCTGTTGCGGTGTACTCATGCCGGAATGATTCAAACTGTTCGATCAGGGCCGTGCGATCCATGCTTTTCAGGTCGGCATCAAGAGCAAGCCATGACAAAAACATGCTCAATGTCATTTCAGCATGGCATTGCAATCCATAAGCTTTTTCTCCAGCCTTTACAGCCTGTATCGGGCAGAGCCTGCCGGAGGCAAGCAGCTTCATCCCCGCAGCAAGTTCAACCGTCTCTCCATGAAGCTGAAAGACCCTGATACTCTCTGAAAGCCCACAAAAAAGAGGGTCTTCTTTTCCTTCGGCTGTGAGCAGCATGCGGTACTCTTCGCCTTCCTGATCTGTAAACCCGATCTCCTGAACGGGGCATTTCAGCACCTTTCCGCCTCCCGCTTTAACCAGCGTCTGCATGCCGAGGCAGATGCCGAGGTAGGGGATCTCTTCCTGAAGCGCGACCTCTATCCGGGCGAGCTGCATCAGCATGGATGGGGTCAGGTCATTGGCGCTTTGTGGGCCGCCAAGTACCACAACGGCTTTATAGCTTCGTGGATCCGGGAAGCTGTCACCCGCAGCAAGATCCACGACGTGCGATGTGAAATCCTTGTCAGAAAGAGCAGTTTCAATCAGTCCCGGAGCCTCGTGGGTGATGTTTTTGACGATCAGGAGAGGCTTTTTCATAGGGGATGTAAGTTACTTTACTGGTTCAATTCGGCATCAATACAGGTTTTTTTTTCAATATCTTTTTTCGAAGATTAAAAAAAATACAACAAAAGCTGATGAAACTCTTGATTCAAATGACTTAAGATTCTTATATATTTCCAGATAATTTTTTTTCTTGATATGAAGATTCAGTACAGTGTGTTGTGCTTTTTTTAATTTTCGCTACAGATTCCATGTTGATTTATCTAATGAAATCATCCCTACATGAAAAGAACTATCAGTATTGTAAAGAAGATCTTTAAGAGCGCAGCTTTTTTCAGCCTTTTCTCTTCCGGAACTATGGTGGCCTATGGGGCGGATTCAGTTGTTACTGCACGCATTCAGCCGACGGGTCTGGTTGCCGACAATAAAATAATCATTGATGGTTCCCCCTCTGCCGGTCTTGTCGCCAATGTTTTTGCGATGGATTTTCTGAAAACCGAAGGCATTGTTGTGAAGGTCAATGAGAGTGACTCCGAGCGGGGGATCTACAGCCTGATCTATAAAAATTGTGACATTGCCACGACCGCAAGACCTATGCGCCCCCAGGAGCTGGCCGAGGCCAAACGGGAGGGTGTAAAACCAGTTCAGAACGTGCTTGCCCATGATGCTATCGTTATGGTCGTGCACCCGGCTAATACGCTCTCCGGTTTAACAATTGACCAGATTCGCAAAATTTATACCGGGACCTATACCAACTGGAGCCAGCTTGGCGGGCCGAATCGTCCGATTGTGCTGCTTCAGCGCGAGAATAAAAGTGGTACACAGGAGACCTTTACTGACGTTGTGATGGGAAAAACACCGATTTCAATGAGAGCGGTAACCCTCTTCAACAATCGCGAAATCATCGGACGCATTGCTTCTACACCCAACGCCATTGGCATGATCGGGCGCGGGTGGATTGATAACTCGGTCAAAACGCTTCTCGTCAATGGCGTGGATCACTCGCCGACAACCATCAAGGACAAGAGCTATCCGCTTCACCGGCTCCTCTACATGTATACAAATGGTCAGCCGACCGGCGTACTGAAACGGTTTGTGGAGTACTCAACAACACCTGATGGCCAGAGAGCACTCAGCGAAAACGGTTTTATCGCAGAAAACCGGTAAATGAGATGGATCTGAACAACTTTTACCATACGTTTTAACAAAGAAGCCCGTGCCAGCGGGCTTCTTTCCGCTGTAACTCCTCCGTTGTCAACGAGTAATCCTCTCCCCCGATAGTTGTAATTGTAACAAGAATTTCTTGTGATTGAATTATGAGAGCTCATTGTGTGTTCTCTCTTTTACAATTGCTCTTCACACGCCATGCTCTTTATTAATAAAATCTTCCGTTCATGACAAGAACTATCAGTTTTATTAAGAGGATAGGTATCGGTGCGGCTCTCTTCAGCATGTTCACTTCAGTAGATGTAGATGCCCGCAACAAAGCGATTACCTCCGGACTGGTATCCGATAATAAAATCATTGCAGACGGGGCTCCTTCAGCCGGTCTTATTGCCAATCTCTTTGCGCTTGATTTCCTCAAAACGGATGGCATCGTTGTCAGAGTCAATGAGAGTGACTCTGAACGGGGGCTCTACGGCCTGATCTACAAAAATTGTGACATTGCCACGACGACCAGGCTGTTGCACGATCAAGAGCTGGCCGAGGCAAGGAGTCAGGGTGTGAATCCGGTTCCGCACACGGTTGCACTGGGTGCGATCGTTATTGTGGTTCATCCCGCTAATTCCATAAAAGAGTTGAGTATCGATCAGATTCGCAATATCTATTCAGGAGCCTATACCAACTGGAAGGAGGTTGGGGGAAAGGATCGCCCGATTGTGCTGCTTCAGCGGGAGCAAGGGAGCGGTACTGAGGAGACCTTCAACGACATCGTTATGGGAAAAACCCCCTTGTCTATGAAGGTTATAACGCTCTTCAACAATCGCGAAATCAGAAGCAGGGTCAACGAAACTCCGAATGCAATAGGATATATCGGGCACGGCTGGATTGATAGTTCAGTCAAAGCGCTTCTGGTTAATGGTATCGATCACACTCCCGAAACCATCAAAGATGGCACCTATCCACTTTGCAGGCCGCTTTATATGTACACAAACGGGAAGCCTTTCGGTGTTCTCCAGCGATTTGTTGAGTACTCAAAAACGTACGAAGGCCAAAAAGCGGTCATTGAAAACGGTTATGTCTCCGCTGACTGAGTGCTTTTGAACGTGCTCCGCTCAGGCAAAAATTTTTCCGGATCAGGAATTTTGATTAATTGAAAGGCAGAACGCGGTTTGTTTTTTTAATAAAACGGGTTGTTTCATGAAAAAAACTCTCAGTGTTATCAGGAGCATGTTGTTACGTGCTCTCCTCTTCAGCATTGGTGCTGCCGGAACGCTCAAAGCCGAGAGTTTTGAGATAGGAACGCCCGCCTCTCCAACCGGTCTTGTTTCCGGTAACTCCATTGTTATAGACGGAGCCCCTTCACCCGGTCTTATCGCCAACCTTTTTGCCTTTGATTTTCTCAAAAGTGATGGAGTTATTGTCAGAGTCAATGAGAGTGACTCTGAACGGGGCATATACACGCTGCTCTACAAAAATTGTGACATTGCCAGCACGACAAGGTTGATGAACGATAAAGAGCTGGCCGAGGCAAGGGCTCTGGGGGTAAATCCGGTTCCGCACACGGTTGCCCTGGGCGCGATCGTCATGGTCGTCCATCCGGGTAATTCTCTGAAAAGTTTGACAATTGATCAACTCCGCAAAATCTATTCAGGAGCCTATACCAACTGGAAGGAGGTTGGGGGAAAGGATCGACCGATTGTGCTGCTTCAGCGGGAGCAGGGGAGCGGTACGGTGGAGACCTTCAACGACATCGTTATGGGAAAAACACCCTTGTCAATGAAGGTTATAACGCTCTTCAACAATCGCGAAATCAGAAGCCGCATCAATCTGACACCGAATGCGATAGGATATATCGGACACAGCTGGATAGATAAATCAGTCAAACCGCTTCTGGTCAATGGTATCGATCACACGTCCTATACCATAAAAAACGAGATCTATCCTCTTTGCAGAAAACTCTACATGTACACGAATGGTAAGCCCTTCGGCGTACTCAAGCGGTTTGTTGAGTACTCGTCAACCGCAGAAGGCAAGGAGAGGCTCACTGAAAACGGCTTTATCCCGGTTGATTGAGTATGTGTGAGGCTCCTGTGATTCGCTCTGTGTTGCATCTTTTGCTCCTGTTGACGTTTGCGGGGCTGCCTCTACCTTCCCGTGCGGCAGAGTGGGGAGCCCTTACACAACCGATTGGAACCCGAAACACCCCTTTTCTTGTCGACCCGGCACTG
Source organism: Candidatus Chlorobium masyuteum (assembly GCF_011601315.1). Lineage (NCBI taxonomy): Bacteria > Pseudomonadati > Chlorobiota > Chlorobiia > Chlorobiales > Chlorobiaceae > Chlorobium > Candidatus Chlorobium masyuteum. The sequence continues at coordinate 620,168 of NZ_JAAORA010000002.1, forward strand.
CTCAATGCCGCTTACGCTGCAGACAAAGGGCCCTGGGCACTGACCACCAGCGTGACCAGCATTACAACAACGACGCCCCAGTTTTTTATCCGTTTTTATAATCCTTCAGCTTCATCAAACGCTTCCGGTCAGGAGGGAAGCTGGGTGATGCGCATCAGCTCTGTTCGCGGCTTGAGTGCTCAAAAAATCCGCGATCTCTTTGCCCTGCCGAACACACCCTCCATGATGACGCTTGGTTTATCCGTCACCGGCGAATCATTCTATACCGGCATTGCCGGTCCGATTGAGGGATGGGGAGATGGCGGCGGCCAGCAATCACAGGCAAACGGCGGCCCCTATACCATTTTTTTTAATGCGCAACCGGTGATGGATGCGGCGCTCTCCTACCAGAGCGTGGCAGATACCGATAATGGTCGTAAAATTGGAGCTTACCTTGACTCGTCTATACCTGCGGCATACTCTGATATGGAAACGGTTTACAATACGCTCGACGTGCTCTGTAATCCCGCGAGTCGCGACCTGTTCAACAGCGCACTTGGTACGCTTACGGCTCAACGCTTTGATAACCTTGCCTCCTCGGCACACTATGCTGTGGAGCTGCAAAATCAAGCCACAGACGACCGTATCGACCGATTTGTAGTGAACAATGCAACGCCCGGTTTCTGGATAAAAGCCGCAAGGAGTTTTCAGCACTCGCCCGACTCGGGATATGACGGCGATATCAATGCGATGATTCTCGGTTTCGACAGAAAGAGTTCCGATCGTACGCTGTCAGGGATCTCGCTTGCATGGATGCATGGTACCGTTTACTGGGCTGACAACGGCGGGCAGGCGGTTGCGGACTATTACCGGGCAGAGGCCTATTCGGCAGTGCTTATCGACCGGGCATTTCTGCAGGGGGAGGTGAGTGTGGGTTCAGTGGCGGAAGAGACATCGCGAAATATCGCTATCGGTACCCTCTATCTGCCCTCTTTGCATGGACCCCTGCTCTCTCCGCTCAGCGGCATAGCAAGAACAGCAAATGCTGATTATAAAGGATGGAATGCGGATATCGGCTTGCGTGCAGGTGTTCTGGTTAATGCCGGTATGCTGAACATCCGCCCCTCTTTCGGTTTCGGGTGGCTTTATCAGTCAAGAAACAGTTTTACTGAAACCGGAGCCGAAAGTCTGAACCTGACTGTCGCAGCCGCTCATGCCGCGACCCTGCATGGCAGGGCGGATGTGCGCTTTGAAAGAGCGATCCTGCTGGATGGACAGAAAACAATTACCCCCTATGTCGTAATCGGTTGGGCCTTTGCCAAACGTCTTGATGCACAGGAGGTTACCGCCTCCATGAACGGCAGGAGTGACTTTTTTACAACATCGGCAGCTATCGGAACCACTCAAATGTTTACGGGCAGGGCAGGTATTGAAACAGCGCTCTCCAGGGAGTTTTTTATTTCCGCAGAGGGATTTCGTCAGGCGCAGTCGGGTAACCGGCAATCAGGTTTCGCTGTTGCAATGAATTACCTGTTTTGACGTCTTGTGATGGCGTATTATTTTTTTTAGTGCATGAGCATAAAAAAGGATAAGTTTCAAGGTGGTTAATGAGGCTATGTGGAGTGGTAACGGTAACTAACCGGCATTGGTCATGTTTGAAGAGCAGGAAGCAGAAGAACAGGTAACACAGGAGGATATTTCCGGCATTGTAAAACTGGCACCCATCGCCCTCGCCCTCCCTTTGGCGATTCCTTTCGCCCTTCCTCTGGCATTGCATGCCATTCATGGAATTGGAGTGGGTGGAATCGGCGTTCTGGCGGCTTCCCTGGCATTGCACCCCAAAAGTCAGGAGCTGCTTAAATCTTCCGGTGAAATCCTCTCAAAAATACTGCCGGTCGATACAATCGATCCCCCTGAATGACCGTCATCAGATTTTGCATGTCCCTGCTCTGCGGAAAGCAGATGTTCTCTGGTTGACTTTCTGATCGGACAAGAGCTATATTTACCTTGTCGTCATTGCCGACAACGCTCCTGGCACTTACTGCTGTTTCTATGCAAACGAAGCCTGAAACCTCTCTGGCGTGCGCTTTCAAGCACAAGGGCTCATGGGCTCTTCTGCTGCTGCTGCACTGCATGCTGCTCTCATCATGTGTGACCGTGCCGATTACCGGCCGTTCACAACTCAATATTGTCTCCTCTTCGGGGATGCTCGCATTGAGCAACGAAACGTACGGCAAATTCAAAAAATCGAATCAGGAGAGCGCCGACAGGAAAAATACAGCTCTGGTCAAAAATGTCGGTACCCGTTTGCAGCTCGCCGTTGAGCACTATTTACGTTCTAATGGCATGGCAGCGGAGGTTAATGGCTATCTCTGGGAGTTCAAGCTTTTTGAGTCAAAGGATGTCAACGCCTTTGCCCTTCCCGGCGGAAAGGTTGTCATCTATACCGGCATTCTTCCCTTTACCAAAACTGATGCGGGGCTCGCCGTTGTCATGTCGCATGAGATCGCCCATGTGATTGCCCGTCACGGCAATGAGCGGATGAGTCAGGCATTGATCAGCCAGATGGGAGGCATAGCGTTAAATGAGGCGCTTTCGTCACAGTCACAGAAGACCAAAGATCTCTGGGCCGGGATATATGGTATCGGAACTACTTTTGGTTTCCTTATGCCCTACAGCCGCATGCAGGAGACTGAGGCTGATCATATCGGGCTGATCTTTATGGCTATGGCGGGATATGATCCGAATGAAGCCGTCCCTTTCTGGCGCCGTATGGCCGCACAACCGGGAAACCGGCCTCTCGAATTTCTCAGTACCCACCCGGCGCCGGAATCCCGGATTCGCCAGATTCAGTCGGAAATTCCTGAAGCGATGCGCTATTACCGCAAATAGAGTGGAGTTTACTATGAAGCGTGTTTTCTATTTTCTTGTCGTCAATCTGGCCATTGTTCTGGTGCTCTCCATTACCATGAGCCTGCTCGGTGTACAGCCATATTTGAATGCAGGCGGTCTTGATCTCGGCAGTCTGATGGTTGTTTCGCTTATTTTCGGCTTTGGCGGCGCGTTTATATCCCTGGCGCTCTCAAAGTGGACGGCCAAGCGCTTTACCGGAGCTGTTGTTATTAAAAATCCCGCCAACGAAGCTGAAATATGGCTTTTGAATACCGTGAGAACCCAGTCGCAAAGGGTTGGAATCGGGATGCCGGAAGTTGCCATATTCAACTCTGCAGAAGTCAATGCATTTGCTACAGGGATGACAAAAAACCGTTCGCTGGTAGCGGTCTCTTCGGGCCTGATCAGTGCAATGACCCGCGAGGAGGCTGAGGGTGTACTTGCGCATGAAATTTCACACATCAGCAATGGCGATATGGTGACGCTGACTCTGATTCAGGGCGTGCTGAATACCTTTGTCATATTTCTCTCACGCCTTATCGGATACGTCGTGGATAAAGCGGTTTTTAACACCAAACGGGGCACAGGGCCGGCATTTTTCATAACCAGAATCATCGCCGAAATAATGCTTGGCATACTGGCCTCGATTGTTGTGATGTCGTTTTCGCGCAAACGGGAGTTCCGTGCAGATGCAGGCGCGGCAACCCTGGCTGGAAGGCAAAAGATGATTGCGGCGCTTGAAAAGCTTCAGCTGATGCAGCAGACTACGGTCATGCCCGCTCAAATAGCCGCTTTCGCCATATCGGGCAAAACAGCCCGCGGCCTGAAAAAATTATTCGCAACCCACCCGAGCCTCGAAGAACGCATAGCTGCACTCCGGGGTTCATAGGGCTGAGTCCGGCTACCTCAAACGTGCAGAACTCAGCCCCTTGAATGCAAAAGCCCGCTCACGGCGGGCTCTCGGGCAATTCCGTCGGAAACGGACTTCCGCGGTGCTGGTAGTCCTCCGATCACTTCTCTCTGCCAAAGAAATCCCTGCTAACAGGGAAATTATTAGCTAATTTTACGTTTTTTAAAGCATGCGCGAAACCTGACAATCCCTGTCAATGCTGAGCTTCTTACAGTTACACAAAAAAATATCAGGGAATAACAGGGAAGTACCTTTGTTGTTCTTAACGCATCATTGTGAAAATAATTACATTTCAAGGTGATTCACGTCAGATGGAACTGTTGACCGATCAGATCATGCTTTATCAGCTCACTGTGACGCTCATTGGAACAGAACCTCTAACCTGGAGACGACATCTATATTAAGATTTAGTGATCTATGACTAGCTCGCTGAAATTTTCCGACCTACAGCCTGACTTGCTGAATCCCCAAGGCGATCAGTTTGATGTGCCCCTAACCTTTGCGGCCACGCTTAAAGCGCACGGGTCTTACGAAACCACTCGCTTTGTTTTACGGCTAAGTCCCATAAATCATGCATTTATGGATAAGATCGAAGCCAACGCTTACGGTAACGGCCCAGTTCCTTGGGAAGCTCTGCAGGCATACTCAACCTATATCCATGAAACCGTTCACTGGTGGCAGCATTGCGGATCGACATCAGGTCTGCTATTGAGCCTTAGCTATTTCTCACAGTGCCATTCCACGATGGCAGAGCTAAAGGAGGTTCTAGTAAAATTTGGTCCAATAAAATCACTTAAGCGATGGACAGATAATGTTCTCTTAGATGAAGGCTGGGTGGCGCAGGAAAAACTTGCTGCTGCGAATTTCGCCGTTAACAATGCTCTCGATGTTTTTTATTATACATCCTACGCTTTAAGACCAAGGGAGGCCATTCAATGGATGATAAAGCAGAACCATTTTGAAGATATTGGTTACACGTATAGCATCGTTTACGGTCAGTTGGTGGGAATGGTCTCAGCTTCCATTGATCCTGAATTTGAATTCCTGCCCAGCATGGAGCATTTGGATACTGAGACACTTAGGCTTCATGCAGAAGAGTATCCGGGATTCCACAAGGGATCGAACGTCATACTTCCGCCACTCGGTCTGCAGGCGATATATGAAGGACAAGCGCGTTTCATCCAACTGGATTTCCTAAATCGAGCAAGAAGTGAGCCGCTTTCCTGTGAAGAGTGGCGCATGGAGGGTTATCTGTCAGGCATATATGTGCAAGCGTTTGAGAGCTTCCTCAAACTTTCGGAAACGGACTGGCCGACGAGTTTTTTTGATCCTATCATCCCACTGTTCCTTCTCGTATGCGATATTTCAATAAATCCGACGCGCGGCTTCCCCTTTAATGTCGATTATTTTGAAAACCTGATCCATGACGTCGACGTGGGGATACGCTTCGCAGAGTTCTGTTTTACGATCAAAGCCAAGCCGCATCTCAAAACAGCAATAAAGGACCTGTCGCGAGATGAATATAATGAAGTTGCGGCGGAACTGACATCCCCTTGCGGATACGATCACCCTCTTACAGCACTAAGGGAAGTTTCAAAATGGGTGGAAGACTATCCAAGTGTTCAGCAACTCATGGAAGAGTATAGGTCGTTTGAATTCATACCGAAAAATTTGAACGTCAGGGTTTTTCTCGCTCAATTCATTGCAATGTGTCTGGACAAACTTCAAACCCCCCATTTTTTCTGCTGGCCCGGTGCTTACATGGCGGACCATCCCAGCGATATGGACGTGCAATCGACTTGGCTTCGTCATCTGTCTCTCTTCAGTGATAAAGCTGACAAGGATGGCGTTTATCCCCGAAAATGGCCAAACCGATCAGAGAAGGCGGTACAGACGACATTTGATCAATTCTATGGAATGATGCCGCTATATGAACTCACTGAGCAATGGATTTTACGTGATGGACCATTTAACTGTGACTTTAGTTGGATGTCTGACCACTATAATTCAGGCCATTTCGCAAGCTGGGCAAACGAGATCTTTAATAAATTCTATGGCGTGAACCTATCTGATTTCACGATTCTAACCCCTTAGAAATAGGCTCTGGCTATGACTGAGACCAAACCAATTCACACTCTGAATGCACGCGATAATGTCATGCTGGAGGTGATCCGCAATTATTTCAAACTTACTCCACACCACATGCACCGACAGATTCAGGGCATGCGTGCAACGTTGGAAGATATACTTTCAAAGAAGGGTATCTCCTATTCGAATTTGAGGAGTGCGCTTGTTCCCGACAGGAAGCGCCGGGAAATAGCTCTTGTTTTCGACACAACAGCTATTGAATCAAGCTGGTATGGGTTGGATGTTTTCGAGCGGATTATTCCTCAACTAGACAAAAGAAGCAATCACAGCATACTTGTTGGAGACTATCTTGATCGACCTGGCGAGATAGAAAAGCTGTTTTCTGCTTTTGAGGAATCGGTGCGGCTACGTCGGAACGTCGAGTTTCGGCACCCTTCCCAGTTTTACATTGTTTACCTAAACAACCTGACCGACGCGATGGTACGCCGATTTGATGAAGGGCTGGCAGGTTATGAGGCTTATGTCGGCTTTGCTGATACGACCTATGCCTCCGCTTTCAAGTTGTACTTGTCGACCATGCTGGTGAATCTTGGCATCAAACATGGCCACATTTTTATCCAAGGTCATGAACCGGATCGTCCTGATGCCGACGATTTGAATATGTGTGGGTATCCGTTCGAGGAGACAGGCTTCACCTGTCGAAGCGTGTCCTCGGATCTGGAGGGAGTGCTGCTGAGCTTTAAAATCGAACGCCCGGTATTCTCTGGCTTTGAAGTCGATACCGAGTTAGCATTGAACGCAATAAGCCTCCTACCTCTTCCCTTAGACGATTTTGTGGTAGAAGTGGAAGCGGCAAGACTTAATTACGTGAAGACCATTAAGAAGAACTCGGTTGAGCGGGCCGGGTTAGAGGCGATCACGTCTAATGAACTAGGCGAACTTATTAAAGCCAAAATTTCAGGAAGCTACATCTACAACCTTGTTGTTCTTGAAGAATACGATATCGCAAAATTTAATATAATCATTGAATTGCCATCACGATCATCGGAAGAACCCACTCGCTTGCTCGCTGCTTTAGAATATAAGCCGGAACAAAAAATACTCAGGCTGCTTACGTTGTATTAAAATGTCCGCTTTGCGATAATGCAATTAACTAGAATCTGCACCTCAGGGCCGTGAGCTGAACTTTCTAAACCCAAATGTTCTGTAAATCTATGACGGGGGCACGACTACTGCAGGAAACGATTCTTAACTGATAGCATGAACACGAAAGCCCTTAGGGCGCGGGTTTTCTGTAGGAGAGGGTGGAATTGATTCGATGCTCGACTTCGTCGGCATCTCACCCCGCTCTGCGGGGCGGCTACCCTTCGGTCGCCGTCCAAATGTTCCGCGTGCGCGGCCCATTTGTCGAACTCCACTTCCCGTGGGTTCTCATCCCACCTCATTTTCATGGGGCAGTCACTAACAAAAAAAGCTCCCGGTTTTACGGAAGCTTTCTTTTTATGCGGAGAGGGTGGGATTCGAACCCACGGTACACTTGCGCGCACAACGGTTTTCGAGACCGTCACATTCAACCACTCTGCCACCTCTCCTGAACTGATGCTTTCGGTTTCGCCTGTGGCTGACGGCAGTGAATTTAAAAAAATCCGCACCTTTTTCCGCACAGTTTTACATGCTATTTGTCTGTAATTGGACTTGAGCTTCGGTAAAACAGATGATCATGCATCGATCGATTTTGGTTTAGGCAGGTAGACTGGTGATTGAAATAGCACAGTATCTGGATTGTTCCTCCGCCACGGTGGTCAAGAGAAGACGGATTGAAAGGAAGTATGGTCTGGTGGATTGAGTAGACGAACCTTATGAAATGATAAGCATACGGGTAATACTGCTCTGGTGCTCTCCTGATGTAACACTTTGCATCCAAAAAACTCTTTTATATTACATCAAGGCTTCCGTCTTTACTTCCATGTCACAAGTATTTTTCTTAAACTTCGATGTGATAATGGTGAATTATTCAATTTTTCAGCAGTCAGCACAATCCATCTATCAAGATGCCCACATACTCCTTCATTCTCCATAGACAGGTATTCTCCCTCGTTTGCAATGCACAAAAAATACTGATGCCGGTCTTATGTTCTGTGTTGCTTTTTGCAACAGTAAATGCAGAACAGTATAACTTACACTATTACCATGCTCATGGGTGTTCATTAGATTGCAATCCAAGTTTTATCGGAACTGAATCTGTGGAACGACAGGGTTTAGGTTCAAAAGGATCTAGTTCATCCACCGATGATGAAGTTCCTATATTTGTTCCATGTGACAAAATGCCTGGTTTTCTTGATCAGAAAAAACCCGTCTATCCCGAGATTGCAAGAATTGAAGGAATTACTGGCAAGTTGTTTGTAAATGTTCTGATTGGAAAAGATGGTCGACCAGAAAAGGTAAAAGTTATGAAGCGTATTCCGGCTGACTGTTATGTATTTGATGAGGTTGCTATCAAGTCCGTAATGGAATCTGCATACTCTCCAGCTATTCTGAATGGCCGTCCCATAAAGGTATGGTTGACTGTTCCGATAAAATTTCAATTTGATTAGAGGGGGACGTGCCCAAGTTGACTTTTAACCGGCTCTAAGCCCGGTTTTCCTTGCTGTGCCAGACGCGAATAATAACAGCCGTATCGTTCCTATCCCGCATGTAGCGAAGAACAAAAGCGCCCGTTCCAAAAGATACCACCAATTCGCGCCTTCCCGTGTCATCGTTCATCGGGTGACCAATGTCCGGTATTGATTTGAGCAAACCCGCTCCGTCAAGAATTGCTTGTGCTGCCCGAGCTGCCGCACCGGGATTTTTTTCGTGCAGGAACGCATGAAGCCGCTCAACATCGGCTAATGCCTCCGGAAGCCACTTTATTTGGGGCAAGAGGTCACCTTTCCTTTCGCCAGATTTTCAATCCATGCAGCAGCTTTCTCATGGGGGATAGTTTCACCGGATAATTGATACCGTTCCCATCGTTCCAAATCCTCGCGTTTTTCCCGCTCGTAATTTTCTTCGCTGTCCAGGAATGTTTCGATTGCCTTCCTCATGAGCCAGTGCGGTGATCTGTCGCGTACACGAGCCAAAGCTGCAAGGCGTTGCTGGGTTGTGTCGTCTAACTTGACGCTTTTAGTCTGAGTCATGATCTTCTCTCCTTTTGTTATAAGGTAATACTTTTTGTGACTTTTGACAACCACTCCTTAGTAGGCAGGTTGTGATCGGAAAAGAAGAGAGCCTGCATTACGCAATCCGCAATCCTGCGCGGGTAGAGAGAGCATTCATTCACCAGTGCACACCTCCGGGAAATATGGAATCAGCAGGCGTATATTATGGAATGGATCAGGTTTCCGGAGTGGCGGATTTCCAATTAAATTAATCAGATAATCAAGCGGTACAATGCGAAAACTGGTTGCGATCTGTTTTACTCTTCTCTCTCTGCTCTCTGCAGAAACGGCTCATGCCGGGCATGCTGAAGCGGAGGGTGTTGCGCCCCAAAAAGCACTGAATTTGCTGCTTGACGGCAACCGGCAGTTTGCCAAAAAAGGAGAGGTCAGCAACCTCACTCGTCACGCTTCAGTCAGTTATCGCAAGTCGCTCGCCACCGCTCAGCACCCTTTTGCCGTTATCATTGCCTGTTCGGATTCACGCCTCTCTCCCGAGATCCTTTTTGACAAGGGGCTTGGAGAGCTGTTTGTGGTTCGGGTTGCCGGAAATATTGTCGGAGCCCATGAGCTTGGCTCGGTTGAGTATGCGGTCGAGCATCTGGGTGCAAGGCTGGTGATGGTGCTTGGTCATGAGCGATGCGGTGCGGTTACGGCAGCCTATGAGGCCCGGCTCTCCGGCGGCACAGTTGAAGGCAACATCGGCTCACTCATTACATCCATCGACCCGGCCATTACGGCGGTGATGGCTGAAGGAGCGAAAGCAACCAAAGCCGAACTGCTTGAGCGCTGCATGCATAAAAACGTGGAGATCGTCGCCGGTCAGTTATCCACCAAATCGCCGATTATTGCCGAAGCGCTTCAAAAGGGTGAGATCAGGATCGTCAAGGCTTACTATGACCTTGATGACGGGATTGTTACGGTGATAAAGTAGTTTTAGCGCGGTGCCCTCAGTAATTTGGTCAATGATTTCCTTTGTCAGGCCATCCCCCGAACGCAAATGTTAAGGCGAGCAGTAAACAGAGTCCCGCACTCCAAGATTCCGAAAAAAACGATAAAATGAATACCAGTAAATAGAGCGGAGGAGCATACCGGTATTGATTGGTGAGCTGAACAGCTTCATCTGTTTTCTGCTCGGATGCTGAAGGTGAAAGCAGATGGAGTGAAGCGTGCCTCCATAGAGCAAACAGGGAGATTGACGTAGCCAGAAATGTTCCTGAATAGAGGGTTGATGCCACCCTTGCATCGGGGTGGATCAGGTACTCTGAGAGCAAAGCCGTCGGAAATGGTATAAACGAGACACAAAACAACAGGAGGCCATTCCAGTAAAACAGGGCATGACCATCCCTGTTGATCAACTTGAAGATCCAGTGATGGTGTATCCAGATAACCAGTATGGTGATAAAGCTGGTCGAGAAGGCTAAATAACTTGGCCAAAGTGCGACAATAGATTGCGCCAGCCCTTTGAGTGCGACTACCTCATGGCGGGGAACCTTGATTTGCAGGACAAGCAGGGTCATGGCGATGGCAAATACGCCATCACTGAATGCTTCAAGACGGACGGTTTCATTATCACGGTGCATAGGATGTTCTTTAAGGGCGATGGAAAGTTAGATGCCAGCTCCCCGTAAGAAGATGCAACATGATTGAATTTGAAAGTTTGCGCGGCAAATGACATCAGGTCGGCAAAATTTCTGTTAAGGCATCCGTTTCCCTCTGAGAGCTCCCATGGGGTCGCTGCAGGAAACCGATTTTAAACCATTGACTAACGTATTAACTTTTTCTGCTGCCGTAAGCCAGCAGTACTCCTCCGGCAACAATTGCCCCCACTCCGGCCCAAACCGGAATATTGACCGTCTTTTTTTCCTTTATGGTGAGTTCGACCGGTCCCAACTTTACCTCTTCGCTCTCTTTTGTGTAATTGAAACTGCCAAAAACCAGCCCCAGTATCCCGGATGCCATCAGGACGATCGCAACTATCTTTATCGTGTTCATTTCTGCTATCGGTTAAATTATCTCCTTCACCACTACAAATACGCTCAACACCCGTGGAAATTTTTCTGCTCCCTGTTTCGCTGATTCCGGTCACTGTCATGCACCCCCTCATCAATTCGCTACCGGAGGCAAAATCTGCCCTCGGATCAGTGGAAAACTCCGGACCCGCTGATCAATACATGCCTGTTCTTTGACTTCGGTGGCAGGCTATGATGGGACTTTTCGTAACGGTTAACTCTTTTTTCTGATTAATACTTTAAAAAACGAAGTACAAGGGCTATAAGTTCAGGATCAGGGTGATGATCGTCAAGCATCGACTGGATATTTCCGGCTGTTACAGCCTGAACTCAACATAGATGCGACAAGACGAAATGAATGAATATATCCGGACTTTTTTGGATTGATCATTTGTTGTACGATCAACGGTATTTACAATACAAGAGCCTGAAATATCCGGGCACTGTTCTCAAAAGCAGTCAATCATTTCCATCCATGTGCGGACGATTCGGTTTTTTTGAGCTGAAGTTCTTCATTGAGCAGCTTCGCCAGCTTGAGCTTCCTTTTGAGGAGGATGAGGGGTTTGCGTTTCATCCGGGCTACAACATTGCTCCCGAATCCAATATTGTCACCCTTCTTGCGGAGAGCGGCCGCTACACCCTTGCCGAAGCGCACTGGGGGTTGATTCCGCACTGGGCTCGTGCAATGCCGAAAATACGCCCGATCAATGCCCGGGCCGAGAGCCTTTCGTTTAAGCCTTACTTCCGTCACATACTCAACCGCCACCACTGTCTCATTCCTGCAAGCGGTTTCTACGAGTGGCAGCGGAGCGGAGGAGCAAAAAAACAGCCATACTACATTCACCGCGTGGATGGCAGGCCGATGGCTTTTGCCGGGCTTTGGGAGAGCTGGCAGCCGGTTGATGCCGCTGCACCGCCGGTTCGAAGCTGCACCATCATTACCACCAGAGCCAATCATCAAATGGCACCCGTTCATGACCGGATGCCGGTGATTCTTGAACCGGAAAATTGGCGGAAGTGGCTTCAGGCCGGAAAGCCGGGTGCTGAAATACTGTTGGAGCCATCCGCTGAGGGTACTCTCGATATCTACCCGGTTTCCACAAGGGTAAACAACCCGCAATACATTCGTCGCGACTGTATTGAGCATGAGCACCCCACTTGATTTGTTACGCGATTTGATTACTTCGCTGATCTTCCTTTCTCTTGTATATGCAATGTATACAGGTGCCGGTTTTTGTTTAAAAAGAGTATATATTTCGTAAAAAATCGGAAAAAAGAGATAGTTACCTTCCCTCCTGTTGCTATATTGCTTTAAGAATTAAATCTTGCAATAACCGGCAAACCCGAATAATACGGTGCAATCCACTCTTAATCGAGAGCTTATCGATGCAACTTGTTACGATAATCTGCCAAGGGTCAGAGAGTTGCTCGCCCAGGGGGCCGATGTCAATGCGAAGTGCAAAATTGTGGATTTGACGCCGTTACACTGTGCAGTGGATAATGGACATGCTGAAATAGCGAAACTGCTGCTCTGTGAAGGTGCAGATGTTGATGTTACAACCAAAACCGGCAGGACCCCGCTGCACATTGCAGCGTTGAGAGGGTATCCGGAGGTGGTGGAGCTGCTGCTGGGTCATGCAGCAAAGATCAACCCGGTAGATCAAAACAGAGAGACGCCGTTGAAGCTTGCTGAGGCAAACCATCATACAGACGTTGCTGAACTGTTACGCAAGCTTGGCGGTCGCAAATAAGCCGAATTGAAATCAAGGCGGACTATCATCACCTGCCGTCAGAGCCGCAGTTTCTGTAAGATAAAGTGACCAATTAAAGAGCTTCAAAAGCCCCCTCTATCAGTCGGGGCTTTTTAGGTTCAGGCTGAAAAGAGGCTTCTCGATTTTTCTGCTAAAAGCTTTTCCGGATTAATCCGATTTGTTGCCAATCTACTCTTACGTTTGAGTGCCATTAATTATCTGATTGTTACAGGCAGAAAAAATAGAGAGATCAGCTTTTTTTTGAAATATCGTATACATTGATATATGTTCTGTAACTAAAAGAGTGTAATCGGGGTATCGTTTTTTTTGTTGCTTCCCGTTATTGAGATCCGATATCGATCGACATGATTATTTACCTCACCTATGTATCATAAACACCTCAGATCATAATGAACTGCTATCTTATTTGTGTTTCGATATGCGGTATGGCTCTTTTTACTTTCTGCTGTTATTGATGAAACGGGTTATTTGACAAGGAATTGAAGAGCTGAAATTCTTTTTTTTTAAGAGTTGCTTTCAGTCTGAGCCTGATGACCGGGGTCAACTCCTGAATATTCCTTTCTTTCTTGTTCGCGGTGTGTCTTATACGTACATTAAAAAACAGAGTGAATGGAAGGTGCTTTATACATTGCTTTTTATGGGTCGTAAAGCCGTTATAGGTGATGGTAATAACTATGATTACGCATGCATGTCCGAACAGTGTAGTGATGAGTAATCCATCCGATAGGGTGATAGAAGCGCTTAAGGCTGAAATAGCATCCAGAGAGAAGGAGTTGAGCAGACTGGGATCGCTATTTGACGGAAAAGGTGCTGTACTCAGGGATTTTCTCGATCAGCTAAATCTGCTCGGGATTGATGGAGAGGCCAGGCAGATGATAACAGATATCTGTCTCAATCTCATAGAGGTAGAAAAGTTCGAGAAAATGCTGAAGATGTCTCTGACTGAATCGGATACTGATTTTATCATCAGACTTCAGAAAATACATCCCGCGCTCAACGAACGTGAATTGAAAGTCTGTCTGCTTTTAAAGATGAACTACGATCCTGGCGATATTGCCCGCACTCTTGATGTCTCGATCAGGGGGATGGAGAGTATCCGCTACCGGATGCATAAAAAGCTCAAGCTTGGAACACATCAATCAATCAAGAGCTACCTTTCTGAGTTTGTTTTTGCCGTTTAAGATTTATTCCCCTTTTCATCCGGGACTGCCGGAAAATATGGTATGGCTTCCTCAAGCCTGCCGCTGCAATGAATAAATACAAAAAGTTATGGCAGAGCATCGCAACGTTTTGACTGTGATGCTTGCTGATGCTCAGAGCACGGATGGCCGCCCACATAACATTTCAGACAAAAAGATGTTTGCCGCATGGTCAGCGGCGGCGCGAAAAATAGAGAGAATTTTTGCGGGGTTTTCTCTCCGGATTTTCATTATGTCAGAACTCGTTTGATTCGGAATTGATGGCAGATCTCTATTTGAAGATGAAATAATGGAGTTTTCAATAGAGAGAGAAACCGTCAGGATATTTTATTCTTATTTGAACGATCAATATTCTTCCATTGTTGATCTTTTCAGTGGAGTTGCATCGAGAATACCTATAAATATGAAATAAACGCTGTTTGATTTTTTGATTGCTGTTTCAGTATTTATATTAGCCTGTATTTGATATTAAGGATATTTACAATAAATCTAATAAGGAGTGGATATGTCAAAAGTTGCAGAACTCAATGCAAAAATTGCTCAGCTTGAAAAAGAGCGTAACGAAATTATCAATGCTGAGCGTAAATCAGTCATAGATGATATCCGGGCGAAGCTGGTTACGTATAATATTTCTCTGGATGAGCTTGGACGGAAGGGGAAAGCAGTGAAGTCTGCACCAAAGACCCCATCGCCCATAAAGTACCGGAAGAACGAGCATGAATACTGGGTAGGCAGAGGCCCAAAACCCCAGTGGGTCAAGGCAATTGAAGCTGCCGGAGAGAGTATTGAAATATATCGTATTCAGGACTGAATCGAAGTTACTCTATCGGGAATAAGTTGTAACAGGTCGTTCTCCGAAGAAGCTTTGTTGTCTTCATGAAGGTATCGGCTTCTCCTTCACCGTTCTCGATATCTGTAATTATCAGCAGTTCATTATGCTGTCGTGGATCCACGGATAATGTTGATGTATGGCATCATCGTTAGCCGTGGTGAGCGGTAGTCCACTTGATTGACTTGACCGGAAGTCGTGTGCTGCTCTTCACGTTTCAGCGTGACTCTGCGCTAATGCCGTCCCCCCGCTGATACCCGGCGCTGTTTTTATTGCTTTTCCTGATGAGGAGTTTATCTGTCAGAGATGATGATCGCTACCCTTCTGTATTGATGAAAAAAAGGGATTGCTGATTGTTATATTTGACTTTACAAATTACGAATTGCCGGAACAGGTTGTCCAACCGAAAGATTATGAGATGACATTACTCAGAAAAAATCTGATACTTATTCTTGTTGCTACAGGGGTATTTTTCCCTCTTGTTACTGCCCTGGCAGCAAAAACAGCTCCGACGAAAGAGGTGACTGCCCTCATGCCGACTCCGGCCCAGAGTGAGGCGGGTATTTATATCACCCAATATCTTTTGCAGAACCATTATCGAAAGGTTGCGGTCAATGACTCCCTCTCCATGCAGATATTCAACCGTTATATCGATAATCTTGACGGAAGCCGAAGCTATTTTCTGGCGAGCGATGTTGAAAACCTCAAAAAGCGGTATGGTACCCGTATTGATGATGACTTTCTTGCCGGAATGCCCACCGCCGGGTTTGAGATCTATAACTATTTTTTGAAACGGGCGAAGGAAAAAGTACAGTTTATGCGCACGGCGGTTGATACCGTTAATTTCAGGTTCACCGCACCGGACAGCATCGATATTGACCGCAAGCATGACCTCTGGGCGGCTGACCAACGTGAGCTTCTCGATCTGTGGCGAAAAGAGCTGAAATATCAGTGGCTCAATCTCAAATATTCCGGTGAAGCGAAAAAATCTGTTCGGGGAGCCCTTGCAAAGAGTTTTTCAAGCCGCCTGAACCTTCTTAATCGCCTGAAACCGGAAGATGCCTTCCAGGCCTATATGTATGCGGTGACGACCTCGTTTGATCCCCATACCTCCTATTTTTCGCCCGATGAGTATGCCAATTTCCAGATTGACATGAGTCGCTCTCTTGAGGGTATTGGCGCCAAGCTGCAGACCGAGGGTGAGTATACGGTTATCAATGAGGTTATTCCGGGCGGGCCGGCCTTCAGAAGCAATCAGCTTAAAAAGGGGGACAAAATTATTGGTGTAGGGCAGGGAAAAACGGCCGAGATTGTTGATGTCACAGCATGGCGAATCAATGAGGTGGTTAAATTGATTCGTGGAAAAAAAGGTACAATTGTACGTCTGAAAATTCTTCCCGTAAGCCAGAGAGGCAGCGGCCCGGCGATCATTGTCCGGCTTGTTCGTGACAAGGTGGATCTTAAGGAGCAGGCGGCAAAAAAACGCATTATCCTTCAGAACGGGAAGAAAATAGGGGTCATTACGCTTCCCTCATTCTATCTTGACTTTGAAGGTCAGCAGCGCAATACGGGCAATTATAACAGCACCAGCACTGATGTATTGAAAATTTTGCAGGAGCTGCAAGCCGAGAGTGTAGATGGCATTGTGATTGACCTCCGAAACAACGGGGGAGGTTCACTCGAAGAGGCGGTAAAGGTTACCGGTCTGTTTATTCCGGGCGGCCCGGTCGTACAGATCAGCAATGCCCGTGGTGCAACGACGGTGCTCAATGATGCGGATATTCGCGCACAGTTCAGCGGTCCGCTTGCCGTGCTGGTGAACCGGTACAGCGCTTCAGCGTCCGAAATTGTTGCTGCAGCAATCCAGGATTACGGTCGCGGCGTGGTCATTGGCGAGAGAACATTCGGCAAGGGAACCGTTCAAAGCATTATCCGGATTTCAAGACCGATTACGTTATCCGACACTCCGGTTGATCTTGGCGAGGTAAAGCTGACGATTGCAAAGTTTTACCGGATTTCGGGAGGCAGTACCCAGCACAAGGGGGTAGAGCCGGATCTTGTTATGCCATCGATGATCGACACGGCAACAGTTGGAGAGGATACCTATACAAGCAGTCTGCCATTCAGCACCATTTCTCCGGCCAATTACCAGCCTGTTGCAGCACTTTCGCAGGCGGAGATCGGAGTGCTTCGTCAAAAAGAGCTTGAGCGCTCTAAAGCGAACCCTCTTTACCAGACCTATCTTCGGGACCTGAAAACCATCGACCTGATCCGGAAAAGAAAAGGTGCATCCCTGCAGGAAACGGCGTTTAAATCGGCCATGGAGAACATAAAAAAGATCGAGAAACAGTGGGTACTCGACTCTTCAAAAGAGTCAGATAACGATCTGCTGCTTATTGAGTCTGCCGGAGTGGTTTCTGATATGGCGAAGCTCCGCGACGGGAAGTGATTCCGGATTTGAAGAGATGTTGAATTCTTAATTCCGGATTTTGAATGCATGGGCAGACCGGTCTGTTTGCCCATTTGATCTGAAAACAGAAAAAGCCTCTTTTGACAGAGGCTTTTTTGTTTTGCTGAGCGGGAAACGAGACTCGAACTCGCGACCCCAACCTTGGCAAGGTTGTGCTCTACCAACTGAGCTATTCCCGCTTAATGAGCCATAAATATAAGGATATTTTTTTTTCGTGCAACTCCTTCATGCATTTTCTTGAGAAAGATGCTTTTGCACTAAGACCCTCCCCAACGACGCAATCATATCGCAGAATAAATTCAGAGCAGCTCCCTACAGCGACAGCTCCCGGATGATCGTTTCCATATCCTTGTCACCCCTGCCGGAGAGATTGACTACGATAATGCTCTCCTCTCTCATTTTCGGCGCTCTCGTTATCGCGTAGTGGATGGCATGTGCCGATTCCAGCGCACAGATGATACCTTCAGTTGCCGCAAGGGTTTTGAGTGCGGTGAGTGCCTCCCTGTCGGTGGTTGAGGTGTAGGTTACCAGTCCGAGTTCCTGCAGGTAGCAGTGTTCGGGCCCTACTCCCGGATAGTCAAGCCCGGCGGAGATGGAGTGTGCCTCCTCAACCTGGCCGTCCTCATTCTGGAGGAGTTTGGTCATGGCGCCGTGGAGTACACCGGTTTTGCCAAGCGTAAGCGAAGCGGCGTGCCGTCCCTGAAGCCCCTCTCCAGCCGCTTCAACACCGACAAGTTCGATGGGGGGGGCATCTTTGAGGAATTCGTAAAACATGCCGACCGCATTGCTCCCGCCTCCCACGCATGCCGTGATGACATCGGGCAGTCTGCCTGCCTGGGCAATAATCTGTGAGCGGGTTTCCTGCCCGATCACCGCCTGAAAATCACGAACGATCATCGGGTAGGGATGCATGCCGACAACCGAACCGATAATATAGAAGGTCTCTTCAGGATTATTCATCCAGTCGCGGATAGCTTCGCTTGTGGCATCCTTGAGCGTTTTTGATCCGCTGCTGACGGCTCTGACCTCAGCGCCGAGAAGCTTCATTCTTGCAACATTCGGCGCCTGGCGCCGGATATCCTCTTCACCCATATAGACGATGCAGTTCAAATCAAAGAGTGCACAAACCGTTGCTGTAGCTACACCATGCTGACCGGCACCGGTTTCGGCAATCACCCTTTTCTTTCCCATTCGCCGGGCAAGCAGCACCTGGCCGAGGGCGTTGTTGATTTTATGGGCTCCGGTATGGCAGAGATCCTCCCGCTTCAGATAGATCTGTGCACCTCGCAGATTGCGGCTGAGCCGGCCGGCGTGATAGAGTGGTGTGGGACGTCCCACATAATCACGGAGGAGAAGATTCAGTTCAGACTGAAACAGCGGATCGTTTTTTGCTTTTATATATTCCAGTTCAAGATCGGCCGCATTTTTGATAAGAGTCTCAGGGATAAACTTGCCGCCGAAATTTCCGAAATGTCCGGCTTTATCGGGTGCGGAATAGAGAGTCGCCACCATAGGGTGAGAAGGGGTTAAATAATTTAAAAAATTGTGGTTATGGCATTTCTGATGAAGACCCTTTACGGAAAAACACGCATCATACACCAATAAAAAGAATATATTTAAACTTTTATCACTGGCCATCACAATACTGTAGCGGAGCAAAAGGGCATTGACGATAATTAACAGGAACATTTCACTTCAGACCATTTCGACAGTCGTTGCGGGGTTCGTCTCATTGTTATCGCCCTGTCGTCTCCATGCTGCCGCGCCTTCGCTTCCCGAGAAGGCTGGATCCGGGATTGAAAGCACCATCTTTTTTAGTGCGAAAGATTCGGTTATCTACAATTTCGACCGGCGTACTATAGAGCTTCGGGGGAAAGCAGCCATCAACCATGAGAGTAGACGGCTCACTGCACCAGGGATTGTGATTGATCTCAATACCGAACAGCTTCGCGCATCGGGTGTGGCTGATTCTTCGAAACAGTTGACCGATCCTGCGGTTTTTTCCGACAGCAAGGGGAGTTTCAATGCTGAAACAATAACCTATGATTTCAGGAGACAGAGGGGGGAGACCTCCAATGTCACCTCCTCTTCCAGTGAGCTTATTTTTCAGGGAGAGCATGTTTCGCGTCTTGACAGCGGTGAGCTGCAGATCAGTGACGGAACCTACACAACCTGTGATGACGATGATCCGCATTACTGGATCTCCTCTTCCAGTCTGACCATTATTCCGGGCAAAAAAGTAGTCGCCAGACCGCTTGTCCTGTATGTGCGACCGGAGGTTTTTTCCCGGCGTCTGCCCGCAGTGCCTATTCTTGCGCTGCCCTATATGGTTTTTCCCCTCCAGGATGCGCGTTCATCAGGTTTTCTGACACCAACCCCGAGCCGTGCGAGCGATCGCGGTTACTTTGTGTCGAATCTTGGCTATTTCTGGGCTATTGATGAGTATATGGATCTGAAGGTTGATGGTGATCTTGCCTTGAACGGAAGCTGGCGGCTTGGAAACCGCTTTCGCTACACGAAACAACATGATTTTTCCGGAGGCATTGCAGGGGAGTTCAAACGCAATATCCTCAATTCCGATGGAAGTGTCCATCGTGACTGGAATTTGAGTGTTCTGCATAACCAGCTCGTGGATCCTTCAACGCGTCTTGATCTCAATCTGGATTTTCAGGGCGGTGAGCGTATCTATGAGTTGCATTCAGTCAATGCTGAAACCATACTGACCGGGCAGGCAAATGCCAGAGGATCCCTCGGCAAAACCTTCAATGACGAGAGCACTATTGGCGCTCTTTATTTCGATAGAATCAAGGATCTCTCTACCCACAAGGCCACGGACACCTTTGGAGCTTCTTTTTACCGGAACCGTTTCTATCCCTTCAACTCCGCACTTTCGGTAAGCTCCGCTGCAGCATTGTCGGGGAGTGCCACTTCACAGGACGGGCCCTCTTCTTCGGGTTATTCGGCGAGTGCTGATGTTGAGATGGGTTACTACCGGGAGTTTTCCGAGGGGTACAAAGCGCTTTTTACACAGGGGATCAGTCTGCTTGCAAGAGAGCCGGTACCGGGGCTTGATGAAGATGTATACAGTGCAAAGCGGGTTCTTTTTCCACTGCGTATGCAATCAACCCTTTTTCGATATTTCAATGTCAATCCGTCTCTGACTTTCACCCGTTTTCTGAGCAGTGCTTCCCGCGACAGGGATTTTTCAACCACTGTTTTTTCGGTTGATGCCTCGACTCGGCTTTACGGATCAGTACAAACCGGATTGCCGGGGCTCAAGGCGCTTCGTCATACCTTTATCCCTACCCTTACCTACACCTGGAATCCGGCGTTCAGCGGTATCGGAAGTGACTACTACCACCGCCATCTCTATGACTGGACCTATGGCACGCGCTATAACAGATTTGAAAATCGCTGGTACAGCGGTCTTCCCGAAGGGCAGAGCCGAGTTGGCATCAGCCTGAATAATCTCTTTCATGGCAAATTCATCGGCTCCTCCGGGCAGGCAGAATCGGATTCATTTTATGACGGTCACACGGTTCAATTGCTCGCACTGAATGTTGCTACCTCCTATAATTTTGCGGCAGAGTCCCTCAAGCTTGAACCGCTTATCCTCACAGCCCAAAGCAATGCCCTTTCTCCGGACTTTCTTTTGAGTGCGGGCGGTATGTATGATTTTTACAGTTATGACCCGTTGAGTGGAGTGAGGGTCAACCGCTTCAACAAGGATGAAGGCAAAGGGCTTTTACGCTTTGTCAGGGGGTTCCTGAACATGGGATTCACCCTTCAGGGACGAAGGGTGGCTGGAGCTTCAGCACCGGCAGCGGGCCCGGCAATCCAGATGAATCCATCATCACTGCTGCGGGATCGAATTCTTAATAACGGTGAGTACAGTGACATTGATTACACGCTGCCCTGGCAGTTTCGCCTCTCGCTCTATCTCCAGTCAGACCGGAGCAATCCTCTTGAGCCAACAACAACCTCACTGGTTACAGCATCTTCAACGTTCTCGGTCTCAAAAACATGGCAGGTATCAGTCAATACCGGCTATGATCTCCGGAATCGGGAAGTGATTTTCCCCATGCTGCAGCTCTATCGCGATCTTCACTGCTGGCAGGTTGGTTTTCAGTGGGTACCGAGCGGAAGTTTCCGGAGCTACGCGATTCAGATCGGACTGAAAACTCCCCAGTTAAGGGATCTCAGGCTGAAACATTCCGGCAGTACCTCGTTATAAATCAGTTGCGTCCCGATCCGTTTTTTCAGGGACTCAGGGTAGATTAATCCAGTGAGTCAAGAATCAATTTCAGTCGCTCATTGAACGCTTCATGGGCATCATGGTGGATGCAGTGCGCTGCTTTCGGAATGATAAATGCTCCGGCCTGCGGCAGAAGCTGCTGAAATTCAGGGATGATTTTATGGGGAGGAAGCGCCATGTCATCAGCACCCCAGACGAGAAAAGCCGGACCTTTGAAGTTGCAGGGTTTCTTGAGGTTGTCGAGCCGGAAATCAAGCGGTCGTCTTGACGGGGAGAGATAGGACCACTGGGCTCCTTTGTCCTGCAGGGGAAGGGTGAACTGGTTGATCAGTTTGGTATCAACCATCTTCTGGTTGTAGTAGGTTGGCATAAGGCTCTGACTGACGCCAAGCGGATTGGCAAAAGCTGAAAAGAGTACATCGCCGATCATTGGAGATCCGATAAGGCCGAAGAAGACGCTCGCCATCCCATCCATCATATCGGCAAAAAGGCCGGATGGATTTGCAAGGATGAGCGCTTTGACTTTTTCAGGCTGATGATGGGCAAAATAGATACCGCTTGCTGCACCCATGGAGTGGCCGACAATAATGATCGAATCAAGCTTTTTCAGAAAGAGAAAGGCCTCAATCTGTGTGGCAAAGAGTTCAAGAGAGTACCGGACGTTGGGTTTCTGTGATTTGCCGAACCCGATAAGGTCCATGGCGTAGAGTTTACGGTTATGCGTGAACTCGGGAATATTGAGGTTCCAGTGTTCAAGCATGCCGCCGTAGCCGTGGATAAAGAGAATCGGTGTTTTGTCAGGGTTATCCTGACCGTACTCCTGATAGCGAATTTTTGCTTCCTGATCGGGAGCGAATTGCCAGAGAAAATGTTGGTCCTTCACCGTGCTGCTCATAGGTTACAATCAGTAGAGTCTCTTGATGTGTAAAAACTTATAAGGCAATATATCGGTTGTGAGGCAATAATAAAGATATTGGTTACTATAGGTATCAGGTTTAATTCTATCCAGTTTAACAGAAATCACACTGCGATGCTTCAGGTTTCGAGAAAATTTGAATACGGACTTCATGCCGTTACCTATCTGTCGACAAAAGGTGTTGACAGGGTTGTCACCGTAAAGGAGATGGCTGATGATATCGGTGTTTCCCAGGAGTTTCTTTCAAAAGCGATGCAAAGTCTGAAGCGAGCCGGTATTGCCCGTTCTGTCCAGGGGGTCAAGGGTGGTTATTCTCTTGGCCGTAAACCCGGAGAGATCACGGTTGCCGATATCGCTATTGCCATCGAGGGCGATCCCCATCTTATGCGGTGCGGCAAGAAACTGGCCAGTTGTGAAATCAGTTCATCATGTCATCATCGTGACTATATGAACAGCCTGCAGAATAAAATTCAGGATCTGATGGCCTCCACAACCATTGCATCGCTCTTGAGGAAGGAGCCGCAGTGAGCTGCTGTGCCTGAAAATTCCTGATGAGTTTCATTCTCCCTTTATTAACTCCGGATCTGCCATTGCCCTGTTTTGAAGGTTTTCCGGTCCGGACATAAATTGACAACACTAATTTGAACATGACAACTCAAAGGCTCAGCAGTTCAGCAGTTGCTGAAACGAGTCTGCCGGATATTGTCCTGAAAGGGATCAATACGCACAACCTCGCCAATATTTCTGTCTGTATTCCCCGTAACCGGTTTGTCGTTCTGACGGGAGTCAGCGGCTCCGGCAAGTCAAGCCTCGCCTTTGATACGCTCTATGCCGAAGGTCACCGCCGCTATGTTGAGTCGCTTTCGGCCTATGTGCGGCAGTTTCTTGAACGCATGCCGCGGCCTGATATTGAAAGTGTTGAAGGCATAGCGCCGGCAATCGCCATAGAGCAGAAACCTATACCAAAAAACCCCCGTTCAACGGTTGGTACGGTATCGGAAATTTATGACTATCTCCGCCTGCTCTACGCAAGGATCGGTAAAATATACTCCCGTGATACCAATGAGCTGGTGCTGAAGCATACTCCGGATGACGTGAGCCTTCAGGCAGGTTTTTTTGAGGAGGGCACGAAGTTTTATGTCGGTTTCCTTTTTCCCTCTCACGAGGATGCAGGCCACCATCTCTGTTCTGTTCAGGATGAAATTGCCAATCTTTTGAAGAAGGGTTTTTTCAGGGTGGTTGCCGGTGATGAAATACTTGATCTCAATCACGAACAGGAGTGTCGCCGCCTGCTTGATATGCCGAACGCTGAGCGTGCAAATGTTCTTGTGCTGGTTGACCGGTTTGTGGCCAGGAACGATGAGAAGGTTTTCAGCCGGATATCACAGGCAGCGGAGAGCTGTTTCAATGAGTCGGGCGGATATGCCGCATTGAAGGTGGTTGGAGGCAAGAGCTACCTTTTCAGTGACCGGCTCGAACTGAACGGGATTGAGTACCAGGAACCCTCACCCCAGCTTTTTGCCTTCAACTCCCCGATCGGCGCTTGTACTACCTGTCAGGGTTTCGGCCGAATTGCCGGTATTGACGAGAACATTGTTGTGCCCGACAAGTCGCTCTCCTTGCAGGAAGGGGCTATAGCCTGCTGGAACTCTGAAAAGTACCGCTGGCACCTTCGCCAGTTGCTTTCGGTCGCCCCTTCGCTCGGCATACCGCTCGACGAGCCTTATGAAAAGCTCTCCCATGCGCACAAGGATATCATCTGGAAGGGGCTCGGTGATGAACGGTTGAAGGGAATCCGTCCATTTTTTGCTGAGATAGAGAGGGAGTCGGGCTACAAGATGCACTTCCGGGTCTTTTTAAGCCGTTACCGCGGTTATGCAATATGCCCTGATTGTGAAGGGAGCCGTCTCAATCCTGATGCCCGCCTTGTCAGGGTTTCCGGACGTCATATCGGCGAGGTTACGCGCATGAATATTGCCGAGGCATCAGAGTTTTTCCGCAATCTGGAGATCTCTCCCTTTGACCGCAAGGTTGCTGAAGCGGTTCTGGAGGAGATTATCAAGCGGCTTGGCTATCTGCTCGATGTGGGTTTGAACTACCTTACGCTTGACCGCCTCACCCACACGTTGAGCGGCGGCGAGTTTCAGCGAATCAATCTCTCCACCTCACTCGGCTCTCCGCTTGTCGGAGCGATCTATATCCTTGATGAACCGAGCATCGGCCTTCACCAGTGTGACTCCGCGCGACTTATTACGCTTTTACGGCGCCTGCGTGATCTTGGTAATACCGTGGTGGTGGTTGAGCATGACCGTGAGATCATTGAAGCCGCAGATGAAGTGATCGACCTTGGCCCCTATGCCGGACGTCTTGGCGGAGAGGTGGTTTTTCACGGTACCGTTGATGAGATGAAGCGGTCGGGAACCTCCCTTACTGCCGACTATCTCAACGGCAAAAAATGCATCCCGGTGCCGAAGGTTCGCAGAAAACCTGATTTCAGCGCATGCATTGAGATTACCGGTGCCATGCAGAACAACCTCAAGAACATCGATGTGCGCTTTCCGCTCAACGTGATGACCTGTATTACCGGTGTGAGCGGTTCAGGCAAGTCAACCCTTGTCAATGATATTCTCAACAAGGGGATCATGAAGGAGAAGGTCGGCCTTAAAGAGCAGGTCGGAACGCACCGCTCGATTTCAGGCACATGGATGGTTGACAGGGTTGAGCATGTTGACCAGTCGCCCATCGGCAAGTCAAGCCGGAGTAATCCGGTAACCTACCTGAAGATATTTGACGATATCCGCAACCTCTTTTCCCAGACGAGAGATGCCAAAGCAAGGGGGTGGAAGGCCGGTTATTTTTCATTCAACATACCCGGCGGCCGCTGTGAAACCTGTGCCGGAGAGGGGAGTGTCCATATCGAGATGCAGTTCCTTGCGGATATTGAGGCGGTCTGTGAGGATTGCGGCGGTTTGCGCTACAAGCCTGAAACCCTTGAGGTAGAGTATCATGGTCTTTCGATTGCCGCAGTGCTCGACCTGACGGTTGAAGAGGCGATCACCTTTTTCAAGGATGAGAAGGCAGTTGCAAGAAAGCTTATGGTTCTTGAAGAGGTTGGACTCGGCTATATCCGCCTTGGCCAGTCCTCAAGCACGCTTTCCGGCGGTGAGGCACAGCGCCTGAAACTGGCAAGTTTCATCGCTCATGCCGATACGGCGCACACGCTTTTTATTTTTGATGAACCGACCACCGGACTGCACTTTGAGGATATCAACAAGCTGATTCTCTGTTTTGAAAAACTGCTTGAGCAGAACAATACGCTTGTCATCATTGAACACAATCCCGACATCATCATGCAGGCCGACTGGATCATAGATCTCGGACCCGGTGCGGGTGACAAGGGCGGCTCTCTTGTGGCTGAAGGGACACCCGAAGAGATTGCTGCGATGGATCACTCCGTAACCGGCAGGTATCTCAGGCGCTCAGCGGAAGCGTGAGCGAAACTCACAATGACTTTATCGGATCATCCTCAAGCGCTCCGCCATGCAGCCTGATATGCGGAAAGTGCCCCTCGGTTCGTTCAACCCACACATCGCTGCCCTTGCTGAAATCGCTCTCGTTTGCTGTAACCGAGATGCGGTTTTTGGCAAGTGCCGTAATCTCCTCAAGCAGCCTGCCAAGCAGCCGGTCCTCTTCGGTAGCGGTGTTGTCAAGCATTTTCGAGCGGATACTCTCCAGCTTTTCGACAGCAACCTTGCCGATGGTGCTGTATTGTGCCGGATTTAATGAGGTTCGTGTTTTTTCGTCCATGATGGTCATCGGTAAAGGGTGTTCAACATACTTTCTAAAGTAAAGAAACTGTTTGGAGTGGAAAGTTTTTTTCTTATCATTAGGTGTTCTTTTAGCACTCGAGCACTGTGAGTGCTAAAAGATAAAAAACGCTCTATTCTAACCAATAGTATCGTACTCTTAATCTAAAACACAAACGAGAGAAGACAATGAACTTGAAACCCTTAGCTGATCGAGTTATTGTTAAACCTGCACCGGCAGAGGAAAAAACCAAAGGTGGTCTTTACATTCCTGATACCGGGAAAGAGAAGCCACAGTATGGTGAAGTGGTTGCCGTTGGAGCAGGCAAGGTTGCAGATAGCGGCCAGCTGCTTGAAATGCAGGTAAAAGTAGGTCAGAAAGTGCTTTATGGTAAATATTCCGGCACTGAAGTCAACGTGGAGGGTGAGGACTACCTCATCATGCGTGAGTCTGACATCTTCGCTATTCTTTAACTGTTTCTAACTTTTTAACCCTTACTGGAGGAACGCTTTACAATGACTGCTAAAGATATTCTCTTTGATACCGAAGCCAGAGCAAAGCTCAAGGTTGGTGTCGACAAACTGGCAAATGCCGTGAAAGTTACCCTCGGACCTGCCGGACGTAATGTATTGATTGACAAAAAATTCGGTGCTCCTACCTCAACCAAGGACGGCGTTACTGTTGCCAAAGAGATCGAGCTTTCCGATTCCATCGAGAACATGGGTGCCCAGATGGTTCGTGAAGTTGCTTCGAAAACAAGTGATGTTGCCGGTGACGGTACCACCACCGCTACCGTTCTTGCCCAGGCGATCTATCGCGAAGGCCTGAAGAACGTTACCGCCGGTGCCCGTCCGATTGACCTCAAAAGAGGTATTGACCGCGCAGTTAAAGAGGTTGTGCAGGAGCTGAGAAACATCAGCCGCAACATCTCCGGTAAAAAGGAGATTGCACAGGTTGGTACCATCTCTGCCAACAACGATCCTGAAATCGGCGAACTGATTGCCGAGGCGATGGACAAGGTTGGTAAAGATGGTGTTATCACGGTTGAAGAGGCCAAGGGTATGGACACCGAGCTCAAGGTTGTTGAGGGTATGCAGTTTGATCGCGGCTACCTTTCGCCTTATTTTGTGACCAATCCCGAGACGATGGATGCTGAACTGGAAGATCCGCTGATTCTTATCTACGACAAGAAGATCAGCAACATGAAGGAGCTGCTTCCTATTCTTGAGAAATCAGCACAGTCCGGTCGTCCTCTTCTGATCATTTCAGAAGATATCGAAGGCGAAGCGCTTGCAACGATTGTTGTCAACAAGCTGAGAGGCACCCTGAGAGTTTGCGCTGTCAAGGCTCCCGGCTTCGGCGACCGCCGCAAGGCAATGCTGGAAGATATCGCCATTCTTACCGGCGGTACCGTTATCTCCGAAGAGAAGGGCTACAAGCTCGAAAACGCAACCATCTCCTACCTCGGTCAGGCTGCCCGCGTTACCATCGACAAGGACAACACGACCATCGTTGAGGGTAAAGGTACAGCCGAAGAGATCAAGGCTCGCATCAACGAAATCAAAGGCCAGATTGAAAAATCAACCTCTGATTACGATACCGAAAAATTGCAGGAGCGCCTTGCAAAGCTTTCAGGCGGCGTTGCCGTTCTCAACATCGGTGCATCAACCGAAGTTGAGCTGAAAGAGAAGAAGGCCCGTGTGGAAGATGCTCTGCATGCTACCCGCGCTGCTGTTCAGGAAGGTATTGTTGTCGGTGGCGGTGTTGCCCTGATTCGTGCGATCAAGGGTCTCGACCGGGCTGTTGCAGACAATGAAGATCAGAAAACAGGTATTGAGATCATCCGCCGCGCGCTTGAAGAGCCGCTTCGCCAGATCGTTGCAAACACCGGTACCTCGGATGGTGCTGTTGTGCTTGAGAAGGTCAAGGCCGGAACAGGCGATTATGGTTTCAACGCCAGAACCGAAACCTACGAAAACCTGGTTGAAGCCGGTGTTGTCGATCCTACCAAGGTAACCAGAAGCGCTCTTGAGAACGCTGCATCAGTTGCCGGTATTCTTCTGACAACCGAAGCTGCCATTACCGACATCAAGGAAGACAAGCCTGACATGCCGGCAATGCCTCCTGGCGGAATGGGTGGAATGGGCGGCATGTATTAATCTCCGCTCTCCATCTCTTTTCTTTACAAAGCCACCCCGAAGCAATATCGGGGTGGCTTTTTTTTCTCCTTTTGTTCGCTCTAATCCTTGAATATCCAGTATCTCCCTGAAGCGGTATCGATGGCTTTGAGTGAGAATCGTTCGTCAGCCCGGAGGTCCTTTTTCAGAATGTAATAGATATCTGAAAGCACGGAGCGGGAATCGCTATGGTAGGAGTGACCGAAAAAGCCTGTATTGATGTTTGTTGCATCGACCGTCTCGATACCCGGAATGATGATCGGCTTCCCGTTCGCATTCCCGAGTCGACGGACCCCATGCACTCTTTCGGAGAGTGTCAATGCTCTGTCCTTTCCTGAAACATAGAGGGTTACCCGTACGCCTGTTTTTGCAAGTGCCGGTCCGATTTCATTTTTGAAAACATCGGCATTGATGTCCGGAGCGGTCAGGATAAGGGCTTTGAAGTATGTTTTGAGTTGCGGCTTTTTTCCGAGGAGTTCAAGTAATGCACGCGACAACCCCCGTGCGCCAAGGCTGTGTCCCATGAGGTAGATGGTTTTCGATCCGGAACGCAGGGCGACCTCCTCAAGAACCGTCACCAGATCTTTTTCAGCCCATAAAATTCCGGCTTCGTCGTCTTCATAGCTGTTGACGTGTCCCCGTGATGGCCAGCTGAAGAAGAGTGAAGAGCCCTTGAAATCAAGGTCGCTCACAATCTGTCCGATTCCCCGCGCGCCCTCATTGAATGTCATGTTGAAGCCGTGCACATAGAGCAGAAGGGCCTTCTCTTCAGAGGCCGCCACCGTTTTTGTCAGATTATTCAGAAGCTCTTCCCTGTTGAGCTCCGTCAGTTGGAGATAGTTGATTTCCCGGTGTTTTTCTTTGTCAAAGGTTGCATGAATCACTCTGCCGATCCGGTGGTCCTGAGGTATGGCTACATCTGCTATGCCATAGCTCATCATGCTTCTTTCAGCGCCATATTTTTGACCGGATTCTGCCTGCTGCCCGGCATGGTTGCGGTTGGTTGCGTAAAAGGCCTGTACCGGCGGTTTCAGGTATTCTGCATTTCCGGTCAGGTTAGTTGATGCGCATCCGGAGAGTAACAGCAGCAGTGCTGTAATCATGCGCATGCGGATATATTTGCTGGTAATCATGGTTTTTAACCGTTACCTGTTAGCGCATCGGATTCTGTGCCTGTTTGCCTGCACGTTCATATCCCCCGGAAGGTGATGCCTGACTCTATTTACAGCATAAACACTGAACTTGCAACCGCTAAAATGGATACGGCAACAGCGTTGTTCCCGGCTTTTTTTATTTATGATCAATGATTACCTTAACCATTATAAAGTCTTTATTATGGTCGCATACAGGCAGCTCTTATGAAATACAGTACATCCATCAAGCCCATCAGCTTTTTGAAAACTCACGCATCTGAAGTTATTCGGGAAGTTTCAGCCAATAGAGGAACCATGATTATCACGCATAACGGAGAAGCGAAGGTAATTGTGCAGGATGTTCATCTCTACGAAGAGACCCAGGAAAGTCTTGCTTTATTGAAGATACTGGCTCAAAGTTCTCAGAGTATTGAGAAGGGAAGGTATAAGCCTGTCAGTGAATCGTTTGAGTTGATCAGACAGCAGATTTCAAATCATCAGGAGTTATGAGGTATGATGTTTTCCTGAGTGATGATGCAGAGGCAGATATTCTCGATATCTGGAAATATGTTGCTCGTTTCGATTCGGTTGAAAGAGCATCCACTCTTCTTGATGCGCTGCAGGAGGCTTGTCTGAGCCTTTGCCAATTTCCTGACCGGGGACATTGTCCACCCGAACTGGAACGGGTGTGTGTTTTGGAGTATCGTGAACTTCATTACAAGCCGTATCGGATTATTTACCGGATTCTGGATCGCAAGGTTTTTATTCACTGTGTTCTTGATGGCAGAAGAAATCTTCAGGATCTTCTTCTCGAACGATTGATACGATAGTTGGAATGGTGGAATATTTCGATGTTCAAAAAATAATAGCTATACTTCTACCACAAATGTAGTCAAGTAAAAGAGGAGTTTTCAGGATGTTGGTAAGCACTTCAATCAGAATCAACAAGGAGCTTTATGAACAGGCCCGGCAGGACGCAGTGCTTGAGCATCGTTCTATTTCGGGTCAGATCGAGTTTTGGGCACGGGTAGGTCGTGCGGCGCTTGACAACCCTGATTTACCGGTCAGCTTTGTAGCTGAATCGCTGGCATCATTGGCCGAGCCGAGAGAACTCTCTACACCGTTTGTACCACGGAGTGCAAGGCAATGACCTGGTCTGTAAGGCAAACGCGCAGATTTGCTCGACAATACAAAAAGCTTCACGACAACACCGCTGCTGATGTAGATAGTGCCGTTGAAAAGGTACGGCAAAGCCCAGACATCGGAGAACGAAAGAAGGGTGATCTGGCTGCATTGTATGTTTACAAGTTTCGCAGCTCAGGCCAGTTGTATTTACTTGGCTATTCGCTGGATGAGAGTGTTCGGCTGGTCTACCTTGAAGCTGTTGGGCCACACGAGAACTTTTATCGGGATTTGAAGCGATAAGGCCCGGTTAGTGGCAAAGCCATCCTGAAGGAATATCGGGGTGGCTTTTTTTATGGTGTGTATCATCTCAATCCAAAAGAATTTTATACCTTTCAGAAAATTTTGGTGCAACCCTATTTTTAATCAGCCATGAGAGCCGTTGTTTTGTTAAGCGGAGGGATGGACAGCCTTGTCACTACGGCGATGGCCCATGAGCAGGGGTTTGAACTGGCAGCCATGCATGTCAATTACGGACAGCGAACATGGCACAAGGAGCTTGCTTCATTCCGTGATATCTGTAATCACTACAATATTGATCGACGCCTCGAAGTTGATGCCGATTTTCTTGCCAGGATCGGTGGTTCATCACTGACCGATCTCTCCATGCCGGTGAGCGGAGCCGATCTTCAGGGATCGACAATCCCAACCAGTTATGTCCCTTTCCGTAATGCCAATTTCCTCTCAATGGCCGTGAGCTGGTCAGAGGTTATCGGGGCCAACCGGATATTTATCGGAGCGGTCGAAGAGGACTCTTCCGGTTATCCCGACTGCCGAAAAATCTTTTATGATGCATTCAACCAGGTTATTGCTCTCGGGACCAAACCTGAAACAACTATTGAAATAGTGACTCCCCTTATCGAGATGCAGAAGTCGGATATTGTTCACCGGGGCATGCTGCTTGATGTTCCGTTTGCCTACAGCTGGTCATGCTACAAGAGTGAGGGCAGGGCGTGCGGAGTCTGCGACAGCTGTGCACGCAGGCTCAGGGCTTTCGAACTGGTTGGCGTACGCGATCCGATTGATTATGAAGAGAGACCTCGGTATATTTAGGCAGCACCGCTATTAATTTGTTCCGCGATTTGATTACTTCGTTGGGCGGTGCTCGAAATCCTCAAGTACTATGTGTACATTCCGGTTTTTGTGCTCCGTCCGTCTCGTACTCAAACCGCTCACGACAATTTATAGCGGTGCATTGAAGATGTAGATATGATATTGTCATCTCGAACGAAAGTGAGAGATCCCGATTTTGCGATATAATTAACGTCGTCATCATCAATAAATCAGTTCAACCATGAGTTCTGTAAAAGCATTTTCCTCATCGTCTGAGTTGGAGTCACTCAATGCACGGTTTACCCAGTCATTTGCGCTTATGGCAATGATCTGGATTCTTGGTCTCGTCGGCCATTTTACCCCGGTTCAGGAGTGGCCCGCACTCTTTCTCTATGTTATCGGTTCAATAGGCCTCGTGCTGTATCGTGGCAAAAAATATGGCGAATGGGAGTCGATGTTTCTTGCCGGTGGCAATCTCCGTAAATCCTTGTTATGGGGTGGTATTGTTGGGCTGGTGCTTTTCGGAATGGATATCATGAACACACTTCTCTATTACAAAAACGGCGGAGCGCCGATGATGGAGATGGAGAACATTCTTGTTAACCGTTCACTGCTCTTTCTTTTTCCGGTGCTTGTTTTTGCCGAAGAGTTTCTCTGGCGCGGCATTATGCTCTCCTCAATGATCGAGAAAGGCTTTAACAAACATCTGACGGTGTTTCTGACCGCCATCTTCTATGTTGTCAACCACTTTGCGGTTGCTCCTGTCGGCATGAAAGAGCGTGCATTGATGGCTATGATGGCCTTTCCGATAGGGATTTTCGGCGGTTATCTTGTTCTTAAAACCCGCAATGTATGGGGGAGCGTTCTGGTGCATATGATCACCATGCTCTCCATGCTGCTTGATCTGTTTGTTATTCCAAAACTTTTGCTCTGACCTGTTTCGCCTCTATGCACCACAACAGAATTACCCTCCGTTTGCAGCGGGATGAAAAACTGCTGATTGCCTACTATATGCCCGAGTTTCCGGTTTCGGGTGCCACGCTTCCCGTGCTTGAGGCGCTTGAAGAGAGCGGCGCCGATATCATCGAGCTTGGCATGCCCTTTTCCGATCCGATCGGGGACGGGCCGGTGATCCAGGATGCGGCGCACACCGCGATCAAAAACGGGGTGACCATCAAACGCCTGCTTGAACTGGTGCGTATTGCCCGACAGGGAGAGGGGTGCCGGAAGATTACAGCCCCCATTCTTTTGATGGGTTACTGCAACCCCATCATCGCATACGGGATAGACCGGTTTCTTCAGGATGCGGCTCTGGCGGGAGTAGACGGATTGCTTATACCCGACTTTCCGCCCGAGGAGGCGGCTCTTTTTCTCCAAAAGGCTAAAGATCTTGGTTTGACGGTGGTTTTTCTTGTTTCACCGGTTACTCCTCCGGAGAGGATTGAGCTGATTGATTCGCTCTCGACCGATTTTTCCTACTGTCTGGCTGTCAATGCAACAACCGGAACATCCAAGCTTTCCGATGCGTCAACTGAAGCTGCCGTGGATGAGTACCTGAAACGGGTGCGGCTCCATGCGCGGAAAAAGTTTGTCGTTGGATTCGGCATCCGCGACAGGGAAAGGGTAGAGCACATGTGGAGTCTGGCTGACGGGGCCGTTGTAGGAACCGCGCTCCTGCAGCATATCGCTCCGGCCTCAACCCCTGCAGAGAGTGCCCGTCTTGCCCGGGAGTTCTGGAATGCCTTACGATAATTCCGGATTTTCGATTCTGAATTTTGGATTGCAGCAGGGGCGAACCAGCCTGTTTGCTCTTTTGGCATTGTCATCTCAAACGTCAGAGAGGGGATCTGATTTGGGGTTTGCCTATTGTTGTTGTTTAATTCACAATCCGGAATCCAACATTCAAAATCCCTTCATGACCTTATCTGCTCCACATCTCCCGTCGGTCGATATCATCATTCCCCATTTTAAACGGCGTGACATGCTTGAGCGCTGTCTTGATTCGCTTGCAGAGACCCGCTATCCGGCGATGGGGATCATCGTTGTTGATAACGGGGGTACAGAGGCAGGGCTTGTGTTTATGGTGAAACGCTACCGGAATGCCCGTCTTGTGCGTCTCGGCGAGAACAGGGGGTATGCCGGAGGGTGCAACGAGGGGCTGAAACACTCTACAGCCGACTATGTGGTTTTTATGAATGATGATACCCGTCATGACCCGCTCTGGCTTGATCGGCTTGTGACGGCGGCATGTGAAGATGACCGTACCGGTGCACTCCAGCCGAAAATCCTTTCGCTGAAAGCCTTCGAGAAGGGGCAAAAGGTTTTTGATTATGCAGGCGCTGCCGGAGGGATGATCGATCGGCTCGGTTATCCCTGGTGTTTTGGGCGAACTTTCTCGGCAATCGAGATGGATCGGGGCCAGTATGATAAAGGCAGGGAGATTTTCTGGGCTTCCGGTGTTGCCATGTTTGTCAACAGATCGGTGGCAGAAGAGCTTGGGGGCTTTGACGGGGAGTTTTTCATGCAGATGGAGGAGATCGATCTCTCCTGGCGCATGAAGCTTGCCGGGTACACTATCCGCTCGGTCCCTTCATCACTTATACTGCATGAAGGGGGGGCATCGCTCCCCGGCGGTTCAGCCGAAAAGATCTATTTCAACCACCGCAACAACATTGCGATGCTGCTCAAGAACCTCGGTATCCCTGGGCTTTTACTGGTGCTGCCGCTTCGGTTACTTCTTGAAGTGGCAGCTGCGCTTTTTTATCTGACCCAGTTTCCCGGCAGTCTGGCAAAATCGGGCGCCGTGTGGCGTGCCTTCGGTGACACGCTCCGTCATTGGGCGGATATCATGAAGAAGCGCCGGGTGGTACAGCATACCCGGCAGCTCCCTGACCGGACTGTTTTTAAAGGTTTGCCGCTGACATTACTGCTTCGGTGAAAAGAGGATTACTGGTTCTTTATGGCAAGAGATGTTAATGATTCAGACCGCTTTTTCATGGCAGAAAGCATTAACGGGCACTCTTTTTTCTGAACATTTCGTACGGCAAAGCCGGGGGCAAAAAAATTCGGTTTCACCTCGGCCTTGTAGGTCAGAAAGGTCCCCTTGTCGGGAGGTGAGACAAGCAGCAGCCACTCTCCGTGATAGACCTTGAAGTCGCCGGTTATCTGCTCGAAATTCAGCCGCTTTGGCTTCTCTCCCCAGACTCTCATTTTAACATTAACCGTCTTGCTGAAAACAAAGAGTCCGGATTTCCCTTTTTCAAACATCACCTTCTCACTGCCATTGTCTGAAATAATGCCGCTGTCAAGCACACCAGGGACAAAATTTTTGTGATTGTTATAGTCTGTAATGACTGCCCAGACGGTTTCAGGGGGGGCGGCAATGTAGACATCACCCCTGACGCCGGTTACACCATTTTCAAGCTGTGACAGAGAAACAATAATTTTCCCGTTGAGCAGCATTGTCCGGGCCATGGAGAGCGTGTCGGAAGAGACCGGTGTGCCGGGCAGCGGGAGTGCCGCAGAGGAAACAGTCGAGTGCATCGAAATCATGAGCAGCATCGTGACCCATCGTGTCATTGAGATGAGTTTTTTCATGGTATCTCCAGTATGTTCATCGTTAGCTTGCATTTATCATCACGTTTATCATGTCATCGTTTTGGCAGATGTCCCCATTTAACCATATCCTCAACAGCCTCAATAATGCTTTGCTTTATATCCATGAAGGAGAGCCCAAGTTCCCGCCTGATTTTTGCATTGTCATAGCGGAAGGTCCGGCCTACATTGGTTCGGATATAGGTTCCGGTATCTTTAGGCTGCGTGAAGGAGAGCAGTTTCATGAGCAGTGTACCGGCCTTTCCTGACAGATCGAGTTTTGGAAGTGCGTATTTGCGGAAGCCGGAAGATTTGAGCAGTGCAACAAGATCCCGCATGTGCATGGCATCTCCGGAACAGAGATAACGTCCGCTTGCAGCACCGTTCGTCATGGCAAGAAGATGCGCTTTGGCCACATCGCGGACATCGACAAAACCCCAGTTGATATCCATAATGCCGGGATAGACACCGGTCATGATGTCGCGGATGATCTGGTTCGTGGTGTTGAGCGAAGGACCGAGTGAAGGGCCGACCACCATGAAGGGGTTGATAACGACCAGATCAAATGCCGGTTTTTTCTGCATGATGAAATCCCATGCTGCCCGTTCGGCAAGGGTTTTGGAGTACTGGTAGGGGTGTCGATCAAGGGAAGACATGGTATTCCAGTCTTTTTCGGTAAAGACTTTTGAGCTCTCCGGCTCATCGGTGATTGCGGCAATCGAGGAGGTGAACACCACCCGTTTGACACCGCCTGATTTCATGCAGCTATGCAGTATACTCTCCGTGCCGTCCACCGCAGGATCAACCAGATCCTCCTGGGGATTTTTGACATTGATCTCGTAGGGACTTGCGGTATGGATAACATAGTCGCATCCGTCAACCGCCCGGTCATAGGCATTCGCTTGAAGCAGATCAGCCTTTACCAGTTCAAGCCGTTCTTCAGCTCCCGGCAGATTGAGCAGAAAGGGATAGTTTTCAGCACTTTTGCGAACGGTTCCCCTTACCCTGTAGCCCTCCCGGAGCAGATCCCTGACGATATATGCGGCAATAAATCCGGAGGCTCCGGTGACACAGACGGGTTTACTGGTGATCATAATTTGAACAATACTGAATGGTTGAAATAAAGGGCA
The DNA here is from genome assembly GCF_011601315.1 of Candidatus Chlorobium masyuteum. NCBI lineage: Bacteria > Pseudomonadati > Chlorobiota > Chlorobiia > Chlorobiales > Chlorobiaceae > Chlorobium > Candidatus Chlorobium masyuteum. Next base: position 656,760 of record NZ_JAAORA010000002.1, read on the forward strand.
TCTCTATTAATTTATTCCGCGATTCGATTGCTTCGTTGGGCGGTGCTCGAAATCCTCAAGTACTACGTGTACATTCCGGTTTCTGCGCTGCCTCGCACTCAAACCGCTCACGACAATTTATAGAGATGTCCTAAAGGTTGTTACTTCCTTTTCAGGATTGAACCGGGCACAGCGCTTCTGCCGTTTTTTTGTGCGCCCTGAGTATTCCCGGCATATCCTGCCACTGAACAAAGCTTACAAGAATCGGCGGTGCAAAAAAGAGTGGCTTGATCTCCGCATGGTAGGAGAGTATGGTTCCTTTCAGTGAGTCACGGCTCTCAAGAATCCACTCTCCCCGGTAGACGCTGAAATCACCCTCCACCTGTTCGAAAGAGACTTTTTTCAGGTACTCCTCCCTCAATCGCAAGCGAAAATTAACGGTTTTTTCGAAAAAAAAGATGCCGGTTTTTCCGGTCTGGTCAAGCATAACCTCATTGCCCTTGCGTTCAACAATGCTGCTCGCGACCACTTTCGGCAGGGTTTTGTTCAGATGGTCATAATCAGTCAGGGCTTTCCAGACACACTCTATCGGGGCATCTATCAGGATTTTCCCGTTAACTTTTACGATGTCGTTCGCAAGAAAGGCAAGATCCACAAGAGTTTCTCCACTCTTGAGCCGGGATATCTCGCTTGAATGCTGTTCCATAGTGCTATTGTCGTTACATGCTTTGCGCAACTGATTTATTAACATAAATCTTTACTGCACGGAAGCCCTCTGTATTTCAATGTACAAGCATATGCATGACTCTGCAACGTTTGTTTCATCAAACGTCATGAACAATGGCTTTTTGAGAATAGTTCTCGCTCAGAACGGTGCGGTGAGTTCTATCCCTTGTGGAAGGGATAGCTACTGTAGAGTCTCAACAGAAAAGAGTTTCCGGATGGCGGGGCTGACATCGGTTGGGCGACCGCTTTTGCGGTCAATGGGGCACAAGACTGGTCTGACAATGGCAAGCGGGCAGAGGCTCAACGCATGCACAATTTCGGTATGGCGGTCGAATGCAAACCGGGAGGCGTTGCCGATCCATGTGCGTACCAGAACCGTATCACCCAACAGGGCAGGCCGTTTGTAATCGATCTCATGACGTCGTATTACCCAGATGAGCTTCTCCTGTTCATCCACAGGCGCAATGGCACTCCAGTGCGCCATTGCCGCCTCCTGCACCCAGCGCAGATAGACCACGTTGTTGACATGGCCGAGCATGTCAATATCCTCCGGCTCCACCCTTATAGTTATGGAAAATCGCTCCTTACTCATGGCACACACTCTCTCTTCGGGCGTTGTTGAAAAAACATGATACAGAGTGACGTAACGCCAACCCTTATGCCTTTCTATTGTATCGTACTTTATTTTGAAAAGTCGCGTGCATATGATTACAATATAGCAAGCGAGTTTTTCCTGAAGTACAGTCTTTTCCGGAGTTTTTTCTGAAGTTCCGTCCTGTTATGGGGAGTGTTTTTTTCAGGATAACCCTATAAATTCGGGCTCATGATCGCAAAGTTCGAGCAGCGTCTGTTAGTTGCCCTTCGGGCATTTAACCATATTCTGCATGCCTTTCTGGCGGTTGCTCTGGTGCTGGCCAGTCTGATGGTTGTCTGGGAGTTTTCCGTTTCGGTATTTCATGCAATTCAGAATAACAATCTTGCGCACGGGTTCCTGCAGGCATTGGGTACGCTCTTTATTGTCTGGACACTTTCAAGCCTGATCTCTGCTGAAATCAACTTTGTGCAGACCGGTGTTTTTCATGTGGTCGTTTTCATTGAAGTTGCCATGATCACCCTTCTCCGCCAGCTCATCTCCGAACCGGTAAGAAGTGCAACAGCGGGGCAGAGTGTGGACGAGATTTTCAATTCATGGCACTATGGTCTTCTGCTTGCATCCCTGCTCGTGATCGGCATCCTGCACAAACTGGTAACGAGCTCCAGCAAAAAAGAGCTGTAATAGGAAGAGAGTTCTTTGAGGGCGGAATGGGTACAGGAGATCAGGGTGCAATGCCTCGTTGCCAATGTCCCCGTATTTTTCTGACAATATGCCGCTCCTCTGGAGCTGAAGAGAAGAGCAATCAGAAGCGTTGTTTTAAGTCCCACAGGGACGCGTTACAGGTAGAATCCCAGGCAAGGTGTCACACCCTCTCATTGTTTTATTTTCTCCCTGCTCATGTGCCAGGTATTGTTCAATATCTCGGCATTTACAAGGATAATGAGTATACTTTGTACGTTATACTGTAACGCAAAAGATGAAATTATGATAGCAATCAGTACAACGGAGTTGCGCAAAAACCTCCGTAAATATCTTAACATGGCTAATAAAGAGCGTGTCATCATCCAGTGTGGTGGCACAGAGACCTATGAGATTGTACCGGCCAAAAAAATAAGCGATACGGACAGGTATTTCTCAGATCCGAAGGTCATTAAGGCCATTGAACAGGGAAAAGCAGATGCCGAAGCTGGCAGGGTGACAAGGATAGCTGATCCGGATGATCTATGGCCAAGTATTTGAATAATATGGGGAGCTGTTTCATAAACGACAATCTTTCTTCGTATGATTACCACTGAAACGCTTGATTTTCTCCGGGAACTGAAACTGAACAATGACCGGGGGTGGTTTGAGATTCACAAGAAAGAGTATCAGCATGCCTATGGTGAGTTTCTTGATACCGTGGTGAAGCTGATTCTGGCGATTGGCGAGTTTGATAAAGATGTTGCCGGATCGCACCTTGATCCGAAGTCCTGCATCATGCGCATCAACCGCGATGTCCGGTTTTCGAAGGATAAGTCACCCTACAAAACCAACTTTTTTGCCTTTATCAACAGGGGTGGCCGTAAAAGTCCCTACGGTGGTTACTACTTCCATATAGAACCGGGAGAATCGTTTATCGGGGGTGGAATCTATATGCCGGAACCGGCAGTGCTTGATCAGTTGAGAGGTGAAATCGACCGGCATTTCAGTGAGTGGCACTCCATTATTTCAAAAAAAGAGTTCATCTCCCGTTTTCCGAAAGGTGTTGAGCCTTCGGGCAGCCTGAAGAGGCCGCCGAAAGGGTATGAAGTCACCAATCCCGCAATGGAGTATCTCAAGTTCAAGGGGTACTACACCCAGCAGTTTCTTTCCGACAGGGAGGTCACCGATTCGGCTCTCATAAGCCGGATTTCCGATACCTTTCTCTCCTCCAAACCGATGATTGATTTTTTGAACAGGGCGCTTTAGCCCCTCCAAAACGGGTGTACATTTTTTATGAGCAGCTCAAGCGAGCCTTTGTCAACTGCCTTTGAAAAAGCAACCTATGACAAGGTGGCCCTGCATCTGATCCCCTTTCTGTTTATCTGCTACATTCTCGCCTATCTCGACAGGGTCAATGTCGGTTTTGCCAAACTTCAAATGTGCAGTGATCTGGGCTTCAGCGATACCGCTTATGGAACAGGAGCCGGAATTTTCTTTATCGGTTATCTTCTGTTCGAAGTGCCGAGCAACATCATTCTTTCGAAAATCGGAGCACGTATCTGGATAGCGCGCATCATGATTACCTGGGGCGTGATTGCCTCGATGCAGCTTTTTGTATCCAGCGAGCCGATTTTTTATCTCCTGCGTTTTTTTCTCGGTGTGGCTGAAGCCGGTTTTTTTCCCGGAATCATCCTCTATCTCACCACATGGTTCCCTTCAGAGTACCGCGCAAGAATGGTCGCATGGTTCATGACAGCAGTTGCCATTGCCGGAGTTGCAGGTGGCCCTGTTTCGGGAGTTATACTTGAAACAATGGACGGGGTGGGATCTCTTCAGGGTTGGCAGTGGCTCTTTATCCTTGAAGGCGTTCCCTCGGCACTGATGGGCCTCTGTGTGCTTTTTTATCTTGACAACACTCCTGACGATGCTGTGTGGCTGAACGCCCCGGAGAGAGAGCTTCTGACGAAGCGGCTTGCCGATGATGAACTCCGGAAGGGTTCAGACGGCAGACCGGCATATACCGTAAGGGATGCGTTCGGAATGCCGGAGGTCTGGATGCTCAGTGCGCTCTATTTCTCTATCGTGATGGGGCTTTACGGCATCTCTTTCTGGCTTCCGCAAATCATAAGGGAGAGCATTACCGCTGATGAATCCCTGATAGGATGGATCTCCGTCATCCCCTGGCTGAGTGCTGCGGTGGTCATGGTGATCAACGGTGTTCATTCCGACCTGACCGGTGAACGGCGCTGGCATATTGCTTTTTCCTGCCTCATCGGATCTGCCGCTTTTGCGCTCAGTGCCATGCCTTTTGCCGGAGGATGGTACGGTATAGCAGCTCTTTCTGTTGCTACCGCAGGCATCATGTCGGCCCTCTCCTGCTTCTGGTCGCTTCCACCATCAATTCTGGCCGGTAGTGCGGCAGCGGCAGGAATCGCCATCATCAACTCTTTTGGCAATATTGCCGGTTATGTCAGTCCGGAGATGGCAGGAATCATTCGTGATGCAACAGGAGGGAGGATGACGATTGTACTGGCGCTCTTTTCCGCATCGCTCCTGACAGCGGCTCTCCTTACGCTTCTGGTGACCAGAGGTGAGGGCGGCCGCGGCGAGCGGAAGAACAGGGATTTATGATTTTTTCCGGTCATTCTCCTGATGGTGTCAGGGGTGGTATTTCTCTCAGCACTCTTTGGATTTCAGGCTTCAATACGGGTTAATTTTCAGCATCTGCATCAATGGCCGAAAGCTCATCAGTCAGCCGGGTGATGCGTGAGCTGTTTTTCTTTTTCTGCCCAGTGCATGGCTCCAAGTGATATGATGCTGAGTATGAAGAAGCCGGTGGTGAGGGGAAGCACGGTGCCGTTATAGCTCTGGCCGATTGCGGTGCCGACGATGAGTGAAATAAAGGTCGAGAGTGAGCCGACAATACCGGAACCGATACCGGCAATGCTGCCGAGGGTTTCCATGGCCAGTGCATTGAGGTTGCCGAAAAGAATGCCGGTACTGAAAAAGGTGAGAAACAGGTAGAGCATGAGCTGCCAGAGGGGGGGATGGTTCTCCTGCAGCAGAATCAGCAAAAGGAAGGCTACTGAAAGGGTGCCGATGGTCAGGAGCGCCTTTCTGGAGAGTGACTGCATGGAGTGATGCAGTAAAAGCCGGGCATTGACAAATGATGCGCTGCCAATCGAGAGTGCCAGAGCTGCAAAATAGAGCGGAAACCGTTCACCGAGAGCATACTCTTCCTGAAAAATCTGCTGTGCCGAGTTCAGGTAACCGAGAAAATAACCGGACACAAGACCGGCGGTTACGGTGTAACCGAGTGCGCTGCGGTTCTCAAGAATCGAGCGGATTGTAGCGGTCATCCGTTTAAACGAGAAGGGAATCCGGTTTTCCGGCTTCAGGGTTTCGGGTTGGCGGAGTGCAAACCAGGCAATCGAGAGGAGTGCAAAAACGAGAAAGGTGCCGAAGATTGCTCGCCAGCCTGAGAGCACTACTATTCCCTGCCCGATAGCCGGAGCGACAATCGGCACCAGAATAAAGACGGTCATGACAAATGACATGACACGGGCCATGGAACTGCCTTCGTACCGGTCGCGCACAATGGCAATGGAGACAATGCGGGGGCCCGCTGTTCCGAATCCCTGGAGGAACCTGCCTGCAAGCATGACCGGAAAGTTTTGTGCGACAAGCGAGAAGAGAGTGCCGGTGATGAAGAGCGCGTATCCCAGATAGATCGCCGGTTTTCGGCCGGTGCTGTCGGATATCGGGCCGTAGAGCAACTGGCCGGAGGCCATGCCGAGAAAGAGTATGGAGAGGATGAGCTGGTTTGTATTCTCCTCATGGACACCCAGCTCCTTGCCGATATCAGCGAGCGCAGGCAGCATGGTATCAATCGACAGGGCGACGAGTGACATCATCAGAGCCGTGAGTGTAATGAACTCCGCAAATCCCGGCTCGGCCCGTTTTTTACGCGCCATAGAGCTCCTTTTTATCGCTTCCGGACTTGTTACAGCGCTCTTTCATGTGTCAGCCGTAGAGCGGTTCCGCATGAATGATGACCCGGTATGCATCGGGCAGGGAGTGATAGATAGCCCCTTCAAGCTGGCTGGTGAGCGAGTGTACCTCCTCAAGCAGTGCTTCATCGTCAAATGAGCAGTGGAGGGTGATAAAGAGCTTGCCGGTGTCGGATTTGCGGATCAGGATATCGTGAACATCCTGAATTTTATTAATGCTTTCTGCAACGGTTACAATGGTTTCGCGTACAATGCTCTCCACTCCGGCAGGGAGGGCGGTGGTGCTGTGCTCCTCATTGCGAAGCGGATCGAGATGAATGCAGATATCAAGCTCTCCGTCGAACTCCCGGTGCAGCTCATCTTCAAGCGCGGTGACGGTATCGTGGGCCTCTTTTATGGTGAGCTGCTGGTCGATCTCGACATCAAACGTGATAAATTTTTTCTGCTCCGAAAGATTGGTCGAAATGTTATGGGCGTGCAGGTTGTGATTCAGGCCGATCACATGCACCCTTTCGGCGATGGTTTCGCTGTTGAGGGCAATCGGGCGGGTGTTGATAATCATATCGGCCAGGGTGAACTCTTCACGCACCTTTTGCTCGATTTCAGCGCAGATACGTTGTACTTTTTCAACAGAAAGTGTCCTGTTGACACTGACACCCATTTCCACAAATACCTGCGGTCCGCTGGGTTTTACCCTCAGTTTGTCAATAGCGATTACTCCGGCGACACTCATGGTCATCTCTTCAATCCGGTCCGCAAGCCCTTCAGGTGCAGCATCGGTCAGGACATCGATGGTCTCTTTGCCGAGACGGAACGCCGCCCATAGCACTACCAGAGCTACGGCAATACCGGCAACCGCATCGGCCCAGACGATGCCGAGCGAGACAAAAAAAAGACCGAGGATAACGACGGCCGAGCTGAGAATGTCGGAACTGAAGTGCAGGGCATCTGCCTCAAGCGCCTGGCTGCCGGTCTCTTTTGCCACCTTTTTCAGGGCAATGGAGCGGGAGATGTCAACGACAATGGAGATGGCCATCACGGCAAAGGCGTACCAGGTGACCTCAACCTCTGTTGTTCCGGCTATGAGCCGCTCAATGGCGGCATAGATGATCCATGCACTGGTCACAACAAGAAGTCCCGTTTCAATCAGTGCGGAGACACTCTCAACCTTCGCGTGACCATAGTGGTGTTTGCTGTCGGCGGGTTTACCGCTCATTCTGACAGCATACCAGGTGAGTGAAGCTGCTCCGAAGTCAAGCGCGGAGTGTGCGGCTTCGGATATGATTCCGATACTGCCGGTAAGTAGTCCGACGATGAGCTTCATTGCCGTAAGCAGGAGGCTTGCCACGACAGAGCTTATGGCTACCTGTTGTTTTTTGTGAGCGTGTTCCATCAGTTTTTTTTCTTCAAAAAGCGGTTTTTACGAGGTTTAAGAGATCGCTCTCTCTCTCTGAACCGGTTTTCAATGTACGCAGGAGGAGTGAAAGACAACTCATATTTTTTTCAGGTCCCCTTCAGCATATCGGGAATTCACCGTGAGCAAGACGGTCGGTGAATTTTGTGATGTTGCCGAGTTCGTTGTCGATAATGGCAGTGACCTCATCCGTTACCGCATCCACGGTGACATCACAACCGGTTATGATTCGGGCTGAAGCGGAAAGGGGGCGGTCGAGCGGTTTGCCGATCTGGCTGCAGAGCAGGATCGAAACATCTTCTATACCAGCCACTTCACGGTAGATGCGCCGGGCAATCTCAGAGGCAAGCACAGAATAGATTTTTCCGACATGGCTGACCGGGTTTTTACCGGCAGCCGCCTCAAGAGTGAGGGGTCTCTCGAAGGCGATAAGCCCGTTTACCCTGTTGCCGCGTCCGACCTCTCCTCCGTCAGCTCCCTCTGCCGAGGTGCCGAGCACGGTCAGGTAGATACCGCCTTCACCCCTCGTCGGGTCGTCGAGCGTGTTGAGCTCAACGGTTATTTCACTGAAAGGCATGTTCTTTGCTGCAATAACATGCTGCACGGCGTCAAGTACGGCGGCTTTCCGTTCGAAATAGTGTGCGGGAGAGGTGATAAAGCGGTCCACAAAAGCCATGGCAATGGTAAGGGTGAGGTGGTTGCGGTTTCTGTACCCCATGATCTTTATATCCTCACCGGTTTCAGGAAAAGCCTGCTTGAATCCCGGTGAGTTGAGATAGTGTTCAGTCTCAAGCACAACTTTTTCGGCATCGCTGAGCGGCGCGTAGCCAGCTCCGACAGAGGTGTCATTTGCTCCGATCACGCTGCGCGCAAACAGGTCGGTAAGCTCTGCCGAGCCGGGTTTGATCTCGTTCTGGAATCGTACATGGATATCAGGATCGACAAAGCGGAGATGCTTTTTCAGCCAGTTGCTTGCTGCCTCTTCAGCAATTTCGCCGACAGGTATGCGGACTCCCTTGTAGCTGGTGGTTGCCCTGTCTCCGAAGATGATCTTCATCGGCTCCAGCACCCGGCCGCCACCCGGTTTTACAAGGGTTCTTCCGGCTACCAGCAGCCCTTTGTCGAGGTTGTGATGCAGGATTTGTCCGGTTCGCTCAATATATTCCCGGCAGAGGCTCAGGCATACTGACTCCATTATCGAGTCGCAGATGGTATCGGGATGTCCGGTTCCCTTGCGTTCGATCAGTTCAATCTGCCGCATTCCGGCAGGAGTGGTTCCTGCCACTTCGACGGTGATGTTTCGCAAAGTTTTCATGCAAGGCGCCTCTACCTGTTCAGCCGACAGACGAATACTGATGAATGTACCGGTTATCTCATTACTGCGTAAATCCGATCCTCCGCGAAGCTTACCTTTTTGCCATGTATGAAGGACCTTCAACGGTCAATAAACACTGTCAGTTTTATCAAGGATCGCCTCAAGCTCTTCCCAGAGAGCTTTATAGGCTTTTGCAGCCGGAGCGTTCGGCGAAACGGTATGGATCGGTGCCCGGTAGATCCCCATTTTCTCAACATCCGAACTGTAGGGTATCGTTTGTGAGAGAAAATTCGGGTAGTCGTGGAATTCGTTGAGAATATCGCGGTGCATTTTTTTTTGTTTTTCCACCATGGTGAAAAATGGCCGGATTCTCGAGCTGTCAAGGTTATGGGTTTCAAAGAACTCTTTCAGCTGGTTGTAGGTGCGGATGGAGAGTGTTGTCGGGATCATGGGAACAAGGATAACATCCGAGGCGGCAAAAACACTTTCGGAGAGCAGGGTCAGGTTCGGCGGGCAGTCAAAAAAAATAACCTTGTACTCTTCGCTCAGTTCCTTGATGTTTTTTTTGAGTTTTTTCTTTGGATTTTTTTCTTCGAAAAGTTCAATATCGAGATTCCGGTACGAAAAGTCTGAGGGGAGCAGGTCAAGTTGCTCAAAATCAGTAGCCTTGATGTTGCTGTATATTTTGTTGCTTCCCTTGAGAAACTTCTCGCTGTTGTACTTTTTTGAAGCCGCAATCCTGAAGTAGTATGAGCTTGCCCCCTGGGGATCAAGGTCGCAGATGAGCGTCGGAGAAGTATGCAGGGAAGCAAGATAGGAGAGGTTTACAGCAGTTGCGGTTTTACCAACACCTCCTTTGATGCTATAGAGTGCTATTGTTTTCATTTTGTATCCGGAAGGTTAAGAGTTCATGCATGAACTTCGCGGTTTGCTCATCATCGAAACCTCTGAAGGTATCGTGAAATTTCCGGCGTGTTTCTTCCTGCTTCTGATAAAGGATTGCGATTAATCCGCCAATTGTGCCTGCAAGTAATGTATGTTTTTTTTCTGTTTCCATTAATACCAGGCGTTTTTCAAGAAATGCGATTTGCACCGAAAAATCGGTAAAGTTGCCAAGGTTTTCCTGAAGCTCCTTAAGCTGTCTTATCATTGGAGCTATTGTTTTATTTGGAAAAATCGATGAGAAGAACTCAAGAAGGTAACGAAGCTTTTTACAGCCTATACGAAGTGTATGAAGCTCTTTATCCGTTGTTTTTCGTCCGATTTTACGACCATCCCGAATCACTTTTTTCCATGCTTTTTTTATGGTTGCTTCAGCTATTGTGGATGTCGCAAGGGTTGCATTTGGTGCCTTCTCCTGCGACGGCAGGTCTTCCTTGTTGATCCACTCATTCCACTCTTTCAGGAAGGATCTGTATTTTGCCGATGCAAGGTGGCTGCAAAATTCTTTGTGGAGTTTATTGCGTTTTGCTCTGATTTCGCTGAAGAACTCTTTGAGTGGTGGCTGCAGCACCGGAGGGAGATATCCGAAATAGGTCGTTTGGTGGAGCAGGTAGACATCCATATCCCGCAGTTCATTAGTGCGTTCGCCGATATCCTTGAACGCATTGAGAAAATAAGCGGTTTCTTCAGGATTGAACACTCCCTTGAGAAGCATTAACACCGATCTGGAGCGGCGTATGGCGACGCGATAGTCGTGCAGAAACTCAGTATCGATATCCCTGCTGATGCCGGTTTCGTTCTGCTTGACAAGAGTAAAGGTGCTCTGTAGCATCCTTCGGGCATTTTCATGAATCATCGCATGCTCATCAAGCTGTAAATGGATTTTTGACGAATATCCCTTTACATTCAGCCCGGCCTCTTTCATCAGTATCAGATAGAGATCCCGGTACTCCACAATTTTTCGGGATTCATAATGGCTGGAGAGCCATGTTTCAAGTTCTTCTACCTCATTACTGAACCCCTTGAGCGGCTTTAGTGCATAACCCTGACAAAAAGGATTTTGGCCTCGATCTTCAGCAAGATGCCATGATTCGGAAAAAAGCGTGCCTATGGTTTTGTCGTGGCCGTCAAGGATGCTGTAGGTTTGCGAGATCGTTTTGAATACGCACAGCTTGATGAATGCCCTCATATCTCCGCAAGCGCCAAGCAGTTTTTTTAGCTTGCATTCAGGTAAACGGGACGGAAAAAATACCGCGGGGTTTCCGCGAAAAGGGATGTATGCAGTGTCACTACCGGAATGGAGATCAGTTATATGCAGGGAGCCTTCTTTTTTTATAACGGCAATCCCGTTTTCGAATGCCAGCCAGTCAAATGTATCATAGTAAACTGACTCTGCCTGTCGGGCTGAACATTGTACAAGCTGCCATCCGGCAGCATGCATTTTTTCATGTTGCGACCATGGTGAGTGCAGTTGGTTTGGACTCAACAGTATTTTTGTTGGAGTGACACCCATCCGTTTCTGACATTTTGAGGAGTTATCCACCATCATGTGGAAAAAACTGTCACGATGGCAACTGATATATACAAAGCATTTAGATGGATTGGTTGATCCGATGTGTCGGGACTCATGATAATTTATAGAGGAGCTTCAATGTAGAGTCCCTTTACCGTGCAAACCGCGCGAACTTTTTTTTCAGTAAAGAGTTCTGCATGTTCTGTGCAAATAAAATTACCGCCTACTTTTTTTATTGATCCGTCAAGCGTCAAAAAAGCATTTCCTGTGCAGTCAAAATTGCCTTTGATCTTTTTTACGGAGCCTTTGAGTGATGTTAACTTGTTTCTTGAACAGACAAAATTGCCCTTGACTTTCTCTGGAGCCCCTTTGAGCGATGTCAGACAATTATCTGAACAGTCAAAATTCCCACTTACTTTCTCAGAACTCCCGTCAAGTTTTGTTAACTGATTATGCGAACAATCGAAATCAATAACTTCCTGAGGCGCGCCAATGAGCGAGCTGATCTGGTTTGCGGCACAAGAGAAATTACCCCCGACCACTTCAGGTGCACCCTTCAGGGATGCAAGCTGATTGTTTGAGCAGACGAAATCCCCATATACTTCAACAGGGCCGCCTTTGAGTGATGTTAACCTGTTGCTGTCACAGGAAAAATCACCAAGAATAAACGCTGATACTCCAGCAAGAGAAGTCAGTCTATTGTTTGAGCAATCAAAATCTCCAAGAATATGATCCGGAGCACCGTCCAGCATTTTCAGGTGATTGTTTGAACAATCACAATCAAATACTTCACCCGGAATGCCTTCCAGCGAGGTCAAGTGGTTATCTGAACAAATGAAATCTCCACCCACTTTGTTGGGTCCGCCAAGCAGGGTTATCAGTTGGTTTCCTGAACAGTCAAAATTTCCCTTTACCTTTTTCGGGCCGCCTTTAAGTGACGGCAGCCGGTTTCCTGAGCAATCGAAATCGCCATGTATTTTATGTGGAAGACCTTCGAGTGTCGTCAATTGATTGTTTGAACAATCGAAATGGCCGTATACTTCTAAAGGGCCCCCTTCAAGTGATTTTAACCGGTTTCCCGAAGCATTAAAATGGCCCGCAATGATCTCCGGGCATCCTTCAAGAGATGTTAGCCCTTTGTTTGAACAGTCGATATCTTCTTTGCCATCGACCCCGATCATGATATCCTGAAACGTTATTTCTCTTGCTTTCATCTTCGCATACATCACAAATGATCGTTTTATTTGTAACCGTTTTAATCTTTCAGAGAGTCGATGAGGTTTTGATAAAAATCCCCTTTGTGACGTACAATTTCACCTGTCACCAGATAGATCACCTCACGGGCAATCATGGTGGCATGATCAGCCATACGCTCAATGTAGCGGGAGATGCTCAATGCGGCAATAAGCTCATCGACCGCTGAGTCAGGACTTTTCATCAACAGGGTAACCCTTTTGAAGACCGTACGGTGCATCACGTCAACCTCTTCATCCAGGGCACAGACTTTATCGGCAAGAGTGCGGTCTTTTGAGATGAATGCTTCGATTGAGTTTCTTACCATTTCGCCTGCATGTACTCCCATCTTCTCGAACTCAAACGATTTCAGCATTTCCGGACTGATTTCAGGCATCCTGTCGATAATGTGAACGGCCAGGTCACCGATACGCTCAAGATCATCGTTGATCTTCATAATGGTGACTATGGTACGCAAATCTCTTGCCACCGGCTGCTGCAGGGCAAGAAAAGCCAGACACCGCTCTTCAAGATCGACTTCTGCCAGATCGATTTCATTATCAATCTGCCTTATCTGACGGGCACTCTGTTCATCCTGGTGTTTGACAGCATGCAGGGCATTGAAAAAGTTCTCAAGCACCTTGTCGGAAAGTTGTACGAGTACAAAAGAGAGCTCTTTTATAAGTTCATGAACCGGGCGTTCTGACATAGGAGTGAAGGGTTTTCGTTAGCTGAATCTTCCCGTGATATAATCTTCGGTCATCGAATCCTTGGGATTGGTGAAGAGCTGTGCTG